>CAIXXM010000086.1 GCA_903923395.1 uncultured Acidobacteriia bacterium | reverse complement strand
TCGCCCGCTGCCGCTCTCGGTCCGTTACTCCGCACCTGGGTCGTTCGTGCGCCATTCTGGCGCGCGCACTGCCGCTCTCGGTCCGTTTCCCCGCACCTGGATCGTTCGTGCGCCATTCTGGCGCGCGTTTTCCGGGTTTCGACGCAGCGCTCACTGTGCCCGCTTTGCGCCATTCCTCGAAAGCCCGCTACGTAAGATACGCCTTGCGGCTCTCCATGTAATCCGCCACTGTCTGGGCCAGCGGGGGCATTGGCGCCAGGCCGGTAGTGGCCAGCCGCTTGTTCTCCAGCGCAGAATATTTCGGCCGCCTCGCCGCGGTGCGGTACTCGCGCGCATCGGCCGGCTGCAGGTCAGCTTGCAGTCCGGCTGCGTCCAGCACCATCTTCGCGAAGGCAAACCAGGAGACCGGTTCGCCGCCGCCCACATGGAAGATGCCGCGGTGGCCGCCTTCGGCAAGTTCAATTACCTTGGTTGCCAGCGCCGGGGCATAGGTGGGGGAAGCGACATGGTCTTCCACCACACGCAGCGGTTTGCCTTCCCGCGCCAGGCGCATCATCACTTCCGGGAAGTTGCCGCGCGCCGTCCGCAAGGCCCCGGGTCCGAAGACGCCAGAGGTCCGGACGATCAACGGGTCATCGAGATAGGCCTGCGCAAAGAGTTCGCCCGCCAGTTTCGACACGGCATAAGCGCCCAGTGGATGGGTCACATCTTCCTCCACATAAGGGCGGCCGAGCGTGCCGTCGAAGACATAGTCCGTGGAGAAGTGCACCAGCTTCACATCACTCTGGCGGCAGGCCATGGCGATGTTCCTCACGCCCAGGGCATTCGCCTGCAGGGCGGTCGCGGCTTCCTTTTCCGCCACATCGACCATGTTGTAGGCTGCCGCATTGTATACAAAATCCGGCGCGGCTCCGGCGATTGCGATCTCCACGGCCTCTGCATTGGTGATATCCAGACTGCCCCGCGGGAACGTCAATACCTCGTAGCCTCTGCTGGTCAGTTCTGAGGAAAGCTCCACACCCAGTTGGCCCTTCGCGCCAAAAACAATTGCCTTTGCCATGACAATAGTCTTAGCAGATGCAACCACTTACCAGCGCATAGGAAAAAAGGCAGCGAACAAACCGGCCAGTGTCAGCACCATCGCCACACCCATCCAGGCGAGAAAAGTCAGGCGTTTGTGCCGCGCTGCACTTGCCGGCTGCGGCATTTCCCCGTTGGCCTGGAATAACGCCTGTGAGAGTTGGCGCCGTCCCTCGCTGTCTGCGATCACGATCGTTCCGCTGTTGGTGCCCGTCGTGCTTTCAATGAGCTTCTGCCGCAGGGGCTGGGGAACATCCTGCACGGATCGGAAGAACTCATGCCCGTCGCCAGCCGCAATCAGCACAGTGGAAGTCTTCATCACACCGGAGACGGACCGCATGATGGAAAGTCCACACGCCGGGCATTGCCTCAAGTGCAACTCGATCTCAATCCGGCAGCGGGGGCAAGTCATGGGGTAAACCGGCCCTAGGAAAACGCGACAATTTCCGGAGCCGCCGCACCGCTGGCGGAGGCGAGCGGCAAGTGAGCGCCGAACTGTCCCAGGATCACATCGATGAAGCCCAGTGCGGCCTTCGAGAGAGCCTTGTCTTTGCGGTAGATCAGACCAAGTCTGCGGATCATGGGTTCCGGACCGAGCGGAATCGTCCTCAGGAATCCAGCCGCCACCTCGTCCCGGCAGTTGGCACCGGCTTGGAAACAGATCCCCAACCCAGCCATGGTGAACCGCTTCATGGTCTCCGTGGAATCGAGTTCCATCGAGATCTGAATATCGTCAGCCACCTTTTCAAACCAGGCGTTCAGACGGGTCCGCGTCATGCCCTTTTGGGGCAGCAGCAGAGGATACGGAATGATGTCTTCGCAGAACAGGCGGGGGCGGTCCGCCAGCGGATGATCCGCCGGAACCACGGCCCGGACTTCGTCGCGGTAGATGTCCACGATCTGGACCCGCTTCTCCTGCACGGGCAACTGGGTGAGGCCGAAATCCGCCACATTCTCCATCACGGCTTCCACTACGCGTGAGCCGTAGGAGCGGTTGACCTGCAATTGCACACCGGGAAACTGCCGCTTGTATTCCGCGAAAACGGAGGGCAGAACATACATGCAAGTCGCTTCATTCGCAGCGATCACCAATTCGCCGCGCGGGGTTGTTTCCAGTTCGTTCAGCGCATTTTGGGCCTGACGCCGCATGTCGAGCATGCGTTCGGCATACTCGGCGAAGATCTTACCAGCGGTGGTCAAAGAGATTCTGCTGCCGAAGCGCTCAAACAGCTCCGACTTCAACTCCTGCTCCAGTTGGCGGATCTGCGCACTTATGGCGGGCTGCGTGCGATAACACGTCTGGGCGGCCTTGGAAAAGCTCTTCAGCCGGACTATCTCGAGAAATGTGTGAAGCTGATCGAAATCCATGCTTGTTGCGGTTCCGCAAAACCGCTATTCCGCCGTTCTACTCCCCGATGTGACCTGTAGTTTAGCAAAGCCGCTGATTGCATCCGGAAACTTCGCCAGTTACGATCAGGTGTATGCACAAAAGGATTGGTTTCTTTGAGACCGGAGCTTGCATTCTCGCGGTGGCCCTCGCCGTGGTTGCGTAGGACAGCCTGGTGACCCGAAGGCTGCTCATTTCCGCTCTGTTTGTGATCGTGGCTGGCGCCTGCGCGCAGACACCCGCCGAAGTGCTGGTGGTTGTGAACAAACAATCGGCGTCATCGAAACTGTTGGGCGAATATTACGCCAGGAAGCGCGCGATTCCCGCGGCCAACATATGCACCATTGATACCGCGCCCGTGGAAGTCATTGACCGGAAAACTTACACTCTGCAAATTGAGAAGCCGGTGGGAGTTTGCCTTCGCACCCGTCATCTGGAGGAGAAGGTTCTCTACATCGTGATGATGCAGGGGGTTCCGCTGCAGATCACCGGAGTGAAGACGGGATTACAGAACGATGGCGGGGCGGTGGATTCCGAACTTACACTGCTCTACCAGAGACTGAAGGGCGCAACGCTGCCCCTGGATGGCATCATCCCGAACCCCTACTTCCGCCAGCGCGATGCACCCTTCACGCATCCGCAGTTCCCCATGTACATGGTGACCCGGATCGCTGCCTACAGTCTGGAGGAAGCCAAAGGAATCATCGATAAGGCTTTGATCGCGAAGAACCGGGGCAAAGTTGTGATCGACCTGCGCGCGAATGAGGCCACGGACGGCAACCACTGGCTGCGGGCCGCCTCATTGCTGATCCCTCCGGACCGGCTTGTGATGGATGAGACTCCGAAGGTTCTCAAAGGCATCAAGGACGTGATTGCCTATGCGGCCTGGGGTTCCAATGACTTCGACCGCCATGACCGTTTCCTGGGATTCCAGTGGCTGCCGGGGGCAATTGTCAGCGAGTTCGTTTCCACGAACGCACGCACGTTCGCGCGCCCGCCGGATAAGTGGAATATCGGCAGCTACAAAGACAACCCGTCTACGTTCTTCGCCGGACAACCGCAAACGCTGCTGGCTGACTACATCCACGAAGGTGCCACCGGCGGCACCGGGCATGTGAATGAACCGTTTCTCCACTTGATCGCGAGACCCGATTTCGTCCTGCCCGCCTACTACTCCGGACGCAATCTCGCTGACAGCTTCTACATGGCGATTCCCGGCTTGAGCTGGCAGAATATCGTCGTCGGCGACCCGTTCTGCCGTTTGCAATGAGCGGTTCCTCCGCAAACCGCTACAATTAAAAGACAAATGAAAGTTGAAATCGAAGGCGTCACGCTGCACCTTGCACACCCCGACGTCCTGAACGTCCGCTGGGTAGGCCAGGAAGAGTATATGCGGCAGTTGCTGGCGGCATGGCTTGTGATCTCTGAGCAGGACCTGCCGATGAACCCGCGGTTGATCGGGAAACCGGGTGTGGGCAAGACCACGCTGGCTTATGCCGCTGCGAAGCGGATGGGCCGTGATGTCTACATCATGCAGGCCACGCTGGATACCAGGCCGGAAGATCTGCTGGTTTCCCCTGTGATTGAGGGTGCCGGCAAGTTGCGTTATGTGGCGAGTCCGCTGCTGACAGCCATGATCACGGGCGGTGTGGCGATCCTTGACGAAGGCAACCGCATGAGCGAGAAGAGCTGGGCGAGTCTGGCTCCTCTGCTGGATAACCGCCGCTATGTGGAAAGCGTTGTGGCCGGCGTCAAGATCAAGGCGCATGACAACTTCCGCCTGGTGACAACGATGAACGATGACTCCTCCACGTTCGAGTTGCCGGAGTACATTCACTCGCGGTTGCAGCCGCAAATCCTGATCGACTTTCCGGAGCAGCAGGAAGAAATGCAGATCCTGCGGGAGAATATTCCGTTCGCGGAAGACAGCGTGCTCGAGTATGTCACGGCTTTCCTGCAACAGGCGCATGCGGCGGATGAACGCTATAGTGTGCGTGACGGGATCAACATTGTCCGCTATGCCTTGAAGTTGCGCAGCCTGGCGACCTCAGCCGAGCAGGAACGCACGGCACTCGAAACTGCCCTGACCGAAACGCTGGGTGAGGAGGCGCTGCGCTATGTCCGCAGATCCCGGATCATTCTTTCCTGAAGTTGCGGGGAGCTTGAAGCGCGGCAGGATTCACTATCTGCCGGTGGTGCCCGGGCGCATGGAATTCGCGGCCGAAGTGCGGCGCCGGATTATTGAAGAATGCCCGGATGTCGTGGTGGTGGAACTGCCGGATACGCTGGAGTTAGTGTATCTGGATGCTGTCCGGCGGCTGCCGGAGATATCGGTCATCTTCTACAACGACACGGAGTACAAACACAAGCCCCTGGGCAGTTCGGGTTTGCAGGATCAGGAAGAAGATGATCAGGCCGTATATGTGCCTGTGGAACCGTGCGATCCCTTCGTGGAAGCGATCCGGACGGCGGGCGAAGTGCACGCAGATCTTGTCTTCGCGGACCCTGACTCCAGTGAGCGCCCGCACTTATACGACTCCTATCCGGACACTTACGCGCTGCGGACGATTTCGCTTGAGCAGTATGTGGAAGCTTACCGGCTTCACCCGCAGGAGCGCAATGAGGAGATGGAAAGTTATGCGCGCGGTGTGGCCTGGAAGTTACAGGGGCTTGACCCTTCCGCGCAAGTGTTGGCTGTTGTTTCGCTGAACCTGCTCGATCCAATTCTGGATGCGATGGAAGAGCCGCAGATGGAGCCGAAGCGGCGGCTGCGCGAGGGCATTGCGCTGATCAATCCGCATCCGGATTGCCTGGGTGAAATCCTCACTGAATATCCATATCTGCAGGAGCGGTATGAGGAATACCGCAGCGAACTGGAAGACCACCAGAGCATTGACCGCCTGCAGGTCCAGATGCGTTTGTTCAAAGAAGCCGGTGTTTCTTATGAGCTGAACACCGGTGAGAAGTTACATGGCTGGCAGCGTGTGCAGCTGGCCAGATACAGTGCGAATCTGGCGTTCACTGACCACATGCTGGCTGCGACGCTACACGATCTGACCATGGCGGCCCGCGGCATTGTGGATGAGAACTATGCCTGGGACTTATGGGAAACTGCAACCCGCTACGCCAATCAGCAGACGGAGAATGATCTGGAGACAGTGAATATCTCCGGCGAAGAGATCTGGATGAATACCCGCCGTATCCGTTTGCGCCGGCGTTTGCCGAGTATGAAGCGGCGTATGGGGGTTCCGAATCTTAAGAAGCGCAAAAAAGAGAAGGTTCCGGGTGAGTGGGCGAAGGAACTCAACGGGGCGAGCATCTGCTCTTATCCTCCGGAAGATTTGATCATTGAGGACTTCGGAAGATATCTCAAGAAGAAGGGCAAGAGCGCGGTTTCTGAAGAGCGTTCGACGATTGAACCATTTACTACTTCCCTGCTGGACGGGATTGATTTGCGGGAGACGATCCGGAACTGGCATGAGGGGAAGATCTATGTGCGGAATCAAAGAAAGACGCATGGGGATGTGGGTAGCGTCGTGGTGATTTTTGATGAGGACCGCGATGGGCGTTATGAGTATATGACGACCTGGCTCGGTGAACATCAAAATGAGAGCGACATGGCCTATTACTCGACGCCGCCGTTTGAACATATGGTGGGTCCGGGGATTGGGCGTGCGGAGTATGGCGGGTTTCTGATGAGTCTGCCGGCGCGGCGTATGTATGATGTGTGGTCGGATCCGGATTATGATTTCGCGGAGACGAAGGCGGAACGGTTGTTACTTGCCGGTCTGGATTATTCGCTGCAGAAGTTTGTGGTGTATGTGGCAGCGAAACCGCCGCGGAGTATCTTCCGGAACATCGCGTCCCGTTTTGGGCGGAACATTGTGTATATCCCGATTGGGCAGTTATCGCCGGTGACGATGAAGAAGTTACGGGTGGTGCATGTGCTGGATGGGTATGACAAGCGGGAGTTGGCTAAGGATTATATCTGGTAGGGGTGAGCAGGTTGACTTCATTTCATACCCGATAGAATTGGACTAGAAGCCATAAGGCTCTTCCCTATTGTCTTGTCGCTCAAAGAATTCTGCGATTCGGAGGTTTGACCAATCCTTCGCCCTCAAGTGGTCCCTAACCTTCTTTCTCCAGGCTTGAGTCTTAAGCTCGGATTTGGTAGCGGTCCGGCATTAGAGAATAATGTCGCGCACCGGCATGGAATCGCGCCCGGGCTCAATCGGTCTTCATCTTTCAAGGTGATCAGCAATCCCCAGCATGCTCTTCCCACCGCTCAGGCTCATCTGGCGTTAGACAAGACTGTATGCCTCGAATTGCCGCGCAATTTGGTAGATTGAGTGCAGGCATGGTATTCGACGCCCAACTCGTGACCGCACTCGCCAGTGTTGCGTTTCCGACAATCGCCGTTGTCATCGGCATCCTTGTAAACAACGCCCGTCTGGGGGATATGAACTCGCGGCTGGGAGATATGAATGTCCGGCTTTCCGAGTTCCGCGCTGACGTGAACCGGCGATTTGACGACACAGACCGCAAAATTCTCGATACCCGCGATTTGCTCCGGTCTGAGATGTTTCGGATGGAGCAAGTCTTCGACGCCCGGCTGAAACACATCGAAGAATCGCGCTGACATTCGGAGCTTTGAGTTGCGCGAATTGCAGGAGAGGATGCAGATCGCAGACTTGCGCGCCATGTATCCGAACGCTGACGAACAAGACATATTCCTTCGCGCGGCTGAGCGGCATTAATCGGCGTAATATTGGGTTATGAAGTTGACAATCGAACTGGAACGCGAGGTTGATGGGCGCTGGATTGCTGAGGTGCCGGAGCTGAACATCCTGTTGTACGGCGAGTCGGAGCAGGATGCGGTCGAGCGGGCGCAGCGTACCGCCCGGCAGATTGTTGCGGACCGGATCGCTCACGGCGAACTGCCCGCGGATTGTGCTGCTGCCACATTTGATCTGGCTGCATGAGTTTATGGCATTCTGCCAAAGCGCGACGCGTACTTGCCGCGCCACAGCGAATCGGATGGCGGCATGACCGCACCGTTGGATCACACAAGATTTTGAAGCGGGATGGCTGGCCTGACTACCCGTTCTCGTTCCACGATAGGCAGGAATTGGGTCCGAAAATGATGGCCAGGATTGCAAAGAAGACGGGATTGATGCCGGAGGATATGTGATGAGCGACTTATCCGCGAGTGCACAGGCAGACAACTGGGACAGAGTGACCGTATCGGGCGCATCGGCTCCGCTTTGCTACTGACCGGCGCCTACCTCAAACACATCGAAAAATCCCGCTGACACGCTAGAATTACTCTAGTGGACTTCGAAAAAGCATTACTGCGGAAGGTTGGCGAGGCCGTTGGGCGCTTCAAGATGATCCGCGAGGGGGATCGGATTGCGGTCGGTGTCTCCGGCGGCAAGGATTCGGTCACTTTGCTCGAAGCCCTGCTCCTGCTCCAAAAGCGCGCTCCAATCGATTTCACGGTCCAGGCATTCACCGTTGAGCAGGGCAAGTTCCTCGCTCCGGTCGCTCCTATTGGGGAGTACATAAAGAGCCTCGGTGTCCAGTGGACCTATTACAAAGACAAGGCCTCCTTTGACCTGCTCGAAGAACAGCCTGACCATGGCTGCGATATGTGCAGCCGG
Organism: uncultured Acidobacteriia bacterium; assembly: GCA_903923395.1. GTDB lineage: Bacteria > Acidobacteriota > Terriglobia > Bryobacterales > Bryobacteraceae > BOG-234. The sequence goes on along the minus strand of CAIXXM010000086.1, from coordinate 54,418 downwards.
TTCCGTCGGCGTGCGGTTTACCAGATCGGAAAAGAGCTGAATTGCAATGTCATCGCGCTGGGCCACACCGCCGATGACTTTTGTGAATCGCTCTTCCGCAACATCATGTTCACGGGGCGCATGAGTGCGCTGCCTCCGGTGACCTGGTCCAAGGAAGGCGATTTCCGGCTGATCCGCCCGCTGGTGCTGGTGAACGAAGAAATTACGCGCGGGTTCGTGGAGAGCAAGGGCGTTACGGTCGTCCCGTGCGGTTGTTCGCAGAAGACGGGGACGGTGCGGCGGAGCATTCGCGACACGTTCGCGGAGTGGCAGCAGGATTATCCGCATTTGCAGGAGAACATCCTGGGGGCGATGGGGCGCGTGGACCATTCGCGGTTGCTCGACACGCGGTATTTGAAACTCGACGAACCAGAGCCCGAAGCAGAATTTACCGTGGGCGGCTCAGAACTCTTGCCGGTCCTGCAGGAAGCATAAAAACACAACGAAAATGGCAGTCTTATTGACCTGTGAGTCGATTGAAAAGTCGTTCGGCTCACGCACTGTATTCTCTGATATCTCGTTCAGTCTGCATGATGATGAGCGGCTGGGCATTATTGGCCCGAACGGGGCTGGAAAATCCACGTTTCTTTCGATTCTGGCGGGGTTGACGAAGCCTGATGCCGGGAAAATCGCGATGCGCAAGGGCGCGCGTATGGCGCTGGTACCGCAGGACCCGGTGTTTGATCCGGAAGCGCTGGTGATGGATATTGTGGTGGCTGCGGCCGGGGACAGCGACGATGCAGAGCTGGAAGCGGCGAAGATCCTGAGCAAGACGGGGTTTGAGAATGCCTGGGTGGAGGCTGGATCGCTTTCGGGCGGCTGGAAGAAGCGACTGGCGATTGCGGTGGCTCTGGCGCAGAAGCCGGACATCATGCTGCTGGACGAACCCACGAACCATCTGGACGTGGAGGGCATTCTGTGGCTCGAAAAAATGATCACGAACGCGCCGTTCGGGTCAGTCTTCGTGACGCATGACCGGTACTTTCTGGAGAATACGGCGACGCGGGTGGCGGAGATCAACCGCTCCTATCCGCTGGGGCTTTTTACGGCAAGCGGGAATTACAGCAAGTTTCTGGAGAAGCGGTCTGAGTTCCTGAAGGCGCAATCGCGGCAGCAGGAAGCGCTGGAAAATCTGGTGGCGCGGGAAATCGAATGGCTGCGGCGCGGGGCGAAGGCGCGGACGACGAAATCCAAGGCGCGGATTCAGGATGCCGAGGATTTGCAGGAACAGCTGGCGGATGTGACGCAGCGCAACGTCAAGGGCACGGCTGGAGTGGATTTCACCGCCAGCGGACGGATGACGAAGCGGCTGATCACCTGTGAGGGTGTCAGCAAATCCATGGGTGGGCGGGTGCTGTTTGAGGATGTGAAGCTCATGATGGGGCCGGGCGTGCGGCTCGGGATTATGGGTTCGAACGGCAGCGGCAAGACCACGCTGCTGCGGATTCTGACTGGCGAACTGGAATCAGATACCGGGGAAGTGCGGCGGGCGGATAACATCCAGCTGGCGTATTTTGACCAGAACCGCGACAAGATCGACATGGACCAGACGCTGAAGCAGGCGCTGGCGGATTCGGGTGATACGGTGATTTTCCGCGGGCGACCGCAGCATGTGGCGGGCTGGGCGGCGCGGTTTCTGTTCCGGCAGGATCAGCTGGAGCTGCCATTGAAACAGCTTTCGGGCGGCGAGCGGGCGCGGGTGCATATTGCGCGGTTGATGTTGCAGCCTGCGGATGTGTTGATTCTGGATGAGCCGACGAATGATCTGGATATTCCGACGCTGGAAGTGCTGGAAGGCAATCTGGCGGATTTCCCCGGCGCGATTGTGCTGGTGACGCATGACCGGTTCCTGCTGGACCGTTTGTCGTCTCTGATTCTGGCGATTGACGGTACGGGCGCGACGGAGTTCTATGCGGAACTGGCACAGTGGGAAGCAGCCTCGCAGGTGAAGAAGCCGAAGGCGGCCAAGCCGGGCAAGGCTGTGGTGAAGGCGGAGACGCAAGCCGTGGTGGCCCCGCCGCCGCCTGCTGCTCCCAAGAAGAAGCTGTCGTATAAAGACCAGCGCGAGTGGGACGAGATTGAGGGGAAGATCCACGCGGCGGATGAGCGTCTGACCAGGGCCAAGGCAGGGATTGAAAAGCCGGAAGTTGCCACGGATCCGAAGACGCTGACGGCGGCGCTGGCGGAGATTGATGCGGCGCAGGCGGAAGTGGACGCGTTGTTCCACCGTTGGAGTGAGTTGGAGGCCCTGCAGAACGCGTGAGGCTGTCGGATTTCGATTACGAACTTCCGGAGGAGTTGATTGCGCAGGAGGCCCTGGCGGATCGTGCGGCGTCGCGGATGTTGGTGGTCCACAAGGATGAGGGCCGCTGGGAGGACCGTATGTTCCGGGATTTGCCGGAGTATCTGCATCCGGGCGATTGTCTGGTGGTGAATAATTCGCGTGTACTGCCTTCGCGGCTGTTTGGCACGCGGAGCAGCGGGGCGCGAATTGAGGTGCTGCTGCTGGAGCCGGTGAGCGGGGATGCGCTGGAGTGGAAGGCGCTGGTGCGTCCGGGGAAGAAGGTGCCGTCGGGGGAGGTGATTTCCTTCGATGAGACTTTGCGGGCTGAGGTGACTGGCCGGGGGGAGCGCGGGGAGCGTACGCTGCGGTTTTCCGGGACGGCGGATTTGTATGGGTCGCTGGAACGTTTGGGGCATATGCCGCTGCCTCCGTATATCAAGCGGGAGGATCGTCTGGAGGACCGGGAACGGTACCAGACGGTGTATGCGAAAGAGCGGGGGTCAGTGGCGGCGCCGACGGCGGGGCTGCATTTCACGCCAGAGGTGTTGGAGCGTTGTGCGGCGGCTGGGGCGGAGCGGGCGGAGGTGACGCTGCATGTGGGTTTGGGGACCTTTCAGCCGCTGGAATTCGATGAGTATGCGGGGCAGAACTTGCACCGGGAGCGGTATTCGATCACGCCGGAGAATTGGGCGAAGATTGAGGGGGCGAAGCGCGTGATCGGGGTGGGGACGACCAGCGTTCGGACGATGGAATCGGCGGCTGCGACGGGGGAGTTGAGCGGGGGGACGGAGATTTTCATCTATCCGGGGTTCGAGTTCCGAAAGACGGGGGCGATGCTGACGAATTTCCATTTGCCGAAGACGAGTCTGGTGCTGTTGGTGGCAGCGCTTGCAGGGCGGGATTTGACGCTGGCGGCATACCGGCATGCGGTGGAGGAGCGGTACCGCTTCTTCAGTTACGGCGATTGCATGTTGGTGGTGTAGGTGTATAAAAATTCCGTAAAGAAATGGTGCCAGGCACCGATTCTTTAGGGTTTCTTTGTGTGTCTGGGCGGAGAATTCGGCGTTACACTTGCAGTTATGACTCCGACTCTGCGACTCGGCATTTCCGTTGAGGACTATCTGAACATGTCCTTCGGCCAGGAGTGCGAGTTGATAGCTGGAGAACTGCGGCCGAAACCCATGGGGACATCTGAACATTCGGATATTCAAACTGAACTGGTTTATCAGCTTCGGAACATTTTCGGACGGTCGCGGACGAGGGTGGAATTGAGCGTCCGTCATGGCGATGATGTTCTCATCCCGGATGTCTGTGTTCTCCCTGCGGGAACGTTGCGCTGGTACCGCGGCATTCTTGACCAGGCACCTTTGCTTTGTGTGGAGGTCATTTCTCCTTCACAACGGGCGGGTGAGCTGTTTTCCAAATGCGAAACCTATCACGAGTGGGGTGTTCCGTATTGCTGGGTTGTGGATCCTGTGGCGCGTCGCGCCTGGAATTACCACCCCGGCTCGCCCGCGCCGCAAGAGGCTGCGGGAGCGCTGACGGGTCCGGCGGAGATTTCGCTGGCGTTGCTGTTTGGGTAAGGGATGGTGCCGTGCCTCGTCCACCCTTTTCACCCGCTCCGTATAAACTGAAAACAGCAACAAACGAATGACACTCGACGAACTTGAACGCGAATACGCGCCGCTCCGTGAACAGGCTACTGCCGTCCGGAGCTATCTTTGACGCCCCCAAGAAGAAGATTGAGCTAGCCAAGCTGGAAGAGGTCATCAATGACCCCGACTTTTGGTCGCAGCCGGAGAAGAGCCAGAAGGTCATGCAGGACCGGAAGCGGCTGGAAGAGGCCGTGGCCCAGTCCGGGCAGGTTTCCGCGGCGACAGATGATCTCGATACGCTCTTTGAACTCGCCAAGGAAGGCGAGGATGTGCTGGGTGACATCGAACAGGGGATGAAGGGGTATGCGTCGCTGCTGGGCAAGTTGGAAGCGGCCATGCTGCTTTCGAATGAAAACGACCATCTCAACGCGATTGTGACCATACACCCGGGCGCGGGCGGGACGGAATCGCAGGATTGGGCTGAGATGCTGCTCCGCATGTATCTGCGGTGGGCGGAACGGAATGACTACAAGACTGTGGTCACGGACCGTTTGGAGGGTGACGGCGCGGGGATCAAATCCGCCACGTTTGAAGTCAACGGCCCGAATGCTTATGGCTTGCTGCAGGCGGAGATCGGGGTGCACCGGTTGGTCCGGATCTCGCCGTTCGATGCGAATGCGCGCCGGCATACGTCGTTCGCGTCGGTTTTCGTCTTCCCGCAGATTGATGATGAGATCAAGATCGACATCAAAGAAGGCGATTTGCGGATCGATACGTTCCGCGCGGGCGGGGCTGGTGGACAGCACGTCAACATGACGGATTCGGCAGTCCGGATCACGCACTTTCCTACCGGGATTGTGGTGCAATGCCAAAACGAAAGATCCCAGCATAAGAACCGGGATTCGGCGATGAAGCAACTGCGCGCCAAGCTCTATGAGTTTGAGCTCGAAAAGAAGCGTGCGGAAAGCCGGAAGACGGAAGATACCAAGCTGCAGATCAACTTCGGCAGCCAGATCCGCAGCTACGTTCTGGCACCTTACCGCATGATCAAGGACCACCGCACGAAGCTCAGTATCGGCGACGTTGACCGTGTGCTGGACGGGGATATGGAGAGCCTGATGCACGCTTTCCTGGTGTGGCGGAAGACAGGGAAGACAGCGGGCGAAGGCGGAGATGACCTCGACGATTAAAGAAGCTGCGGCACTGTTGCGGATGGGGCGCCTGGTGGCGTTTCCGACGGAGACGGTGTATGGTCTGGGTGCGAATGCGCTTGATCCGATCGCGGTGAGCCATATCTTCGAGGTGAAGGGCAGGCCGCTCACGAGTCCGCTGATTGTGCACGTGGCAACGCTGGATGAGGCGAGGGATCTGGCATCGGTATGGCCGGGAAAAGCGGAGCAACTGGCACGGAAGTTCTGGCCTGGGCCGTTGACCATTGTGGTGCCGAAAGTGGCGCAAGTGCCGGATATTGTGACGGCCTGGCTGCCGAGCGTGGGGCTGCGGATTCCGGCACATCCGGTGGCATTGCAGTTGTTGCGGATGGCGGGTTTGCCGCTGGCCGCGCCGAGTGCGAACCGGTTCATGCAGTTGTCGCCGGTGACGGCGGAACATGTCCGGCAGGGGCTGGGCGATCTGGCCCCGATGGTGCTGGATGGGGGAATCTGCGAAGTGGGGATCGAGAGTACAGTGATTTCCTTCGCGGATACGGTGCCGAAGATTCTGCGGCCGGGGATGGTGACGCGGGCGGAGATTGAAGCGGTGATTGGTCCGGTGGAGGTTGGTACCGGGGCGGAATCACCGGGGCAGCACCATAAGCATTACAGTCCGAGGACGCGGCTGGTGATGGGCGAGAAGCCGTCCGGCGGAACGGGGTTTGAGCTGACGCTGGAGAAGATGCCTCCGGGGGCGGGTCCGTATGCGGCGCGGCTGTATGCCGCACTGCATGAGATTGATGCGATGGGTGTGGATTGGGTTTGGGTGGAGATGCCGCCGGATGAGCCGGAGTGGGCAGGCGTGCGGGACCGGCTCATGCGGGCGGCGGGGTAAGGGCAAAGGCCCAGTTTGTATCGGGAGCGTTAGTAGAACTTCTTCAAGTCCATGCCGTTATAGAGGCTGGCGACCTGCGTGTAGCCGTTGAACATCAGGGTCGGGCGGCGGGTGAATTCGCCGAGGCGGCGCTCGGTGGCCTGGCTCCAGCGGGGGTGGTCCACGTTGGGGTTCACGTTGGAGTAGAAGCCGTACTCGGGCGGATTGATGATGTTCCAGGTGTTGGGCGGCTGTTTGTCGGTCAGTTTGATTTTGACGATGGATTTGGCGCCTTTAAAGCCGTACTTCCAGGGTACGGTGAGGCGGATGGGTGCGCCGTTTTGCGGGGGCAGATTTTCGCCGTACATGCCGACGGTGAGCATGGTCAGCGGGTGCATGGCTTCATCGAGGCGCAGGCCTTCCACGTAGGGCAAAGGGATGTGGGCGCTGGGCGCTTCGGGCATCTGTTTGAGGTCGTAGTAGCTTTCGAAGGCCACGAATTTGGCCTTTTCGGTGGGCTCCAATTTGTTGAGCAGGGCGCTGAGGGAGTAGCCGATCCAGGGGATGATCATCGACCAGCCTTCCACGCAGCGGTGGCGGTAGATGCGCTCTTCGAGCGGGGCGACTTTCAGCAGATCGTCATGGCCGAGCTTGAGGGATTTCTTCACCATGCCTTCGACGGAAAGGGTCCAGGGATTGGTTTTGAAACCGGTGGCCAGCTTGGCGGGCTGGTCTTTGCGTGTGCCGAACTCGTAGTAGTTGTTATAACTGGAAGCTTCAGCGAAGGTGTTGGGTTTCTCCGTTGTGCTCAGCGGGCTGGGGTGGACGTCCGGCAGTTTGGCGGCGAAGGCTTCCCGGGCGAGGAGAGCAGCGGGGAGGCTGGCGAGGAACGCACGGCGGTCCAGGAAGAGCGCGCGTGGTGTCACTTCGGAGTAGCGTAAATCGTCGGGCTTCCGTATCAGCATAGGGTATTAACCATTTAGTTTAGAGGATTTCAAGTGATCGCAAAACTCAAACCGTACCTGTTCGCATTGTCGCTGGTTCCATTGTTGTATTTGGCGGTGGAGCTTTACCGGAATGATCTGGGGGCGAATCCTGTGGAAGAGATTACGCATGCCACTGGCGAATGGACTTTGCGCTTCCTCATGGCGACGCTGGTCATCACGCCGTTGCGGCGCACGTTTGGGTGGTCAGATCTGATCAAGTATCGGAAGATGTTCGGCTTGTATGCGTTCTTCTACGGCTTTGTGCACTTGATGATCTGGCTGGGGCTGGATAAGAACTTCAGTGTCGCGGAGATGTGGAAAGACACGGTGAAGCGGCCATTCATTACCGCCGGGATGCTGGGCTTTGTGTTGATGATTCCGCTGGCGGTTACTTCGACGAACTGGTGGATTCGGAAGCTCAAGAAGAACTGGGCGACGCTGCACAAGCTCATCTACGCGACTTGCGTGGCGGGTGTGGTGCATTACCTGTTTCTGGTGAAGTCTGACATCGAAGAGCCGCTGATGTATGGCGGGTGCTTCCTGTTCCTGTTTGTATGGCGTTATTTTTCCACGGATTTGGGCCGTTGGGTGAAGACGCGTTACGCTCGTAGCTGATGTCTGTCATGGAAATGCCATCGGAAACTTTGCTGCGGGAACGGTTCCGCAGCGTTCGCACCAGCCGGTTCACGGAGTCAGTGATACGGGATATGACGAGGCAGGCGATCCAGCGCGGGGCTGTGAATCTGGCGCAGGGTTTTCCGGATTTTCCTGCTCCGGCGGAAGTGAAGGAAGCTGCCAAGCGCGCTCTGGATGCGGACCAGAACCAATACAGCATCACGTGGGGTGCCAAGCCGCTGCGGGAGGCAATTGCGGCGAAGTACAAGCGGCACTATGCGCTGGAACTGGACCCGGAGCGCGAACTGACCGTGGTCTGCGGCGCGACCGAGGGGATGGCGGCAACACTGCTGGCGACGGTGAATCCGGGGGATGAGGTCATCCTGTTTGAGCCGTTCTATGAGAATTATGATCCGGACATCAAGCTCTGCGGCGGCATACGGAAGACTGTGCAGTTGCGCGCGCCGGATTGGTCGTTTGACCGCGGGGAACTGCGGGCCGCGTTTTCGCCGAAGACGAAGGCGATTGTTATTAATACGCCGAATAACCCGTCGGGCAAGGTCTTTTCGAGGGAAGAGCTGACTTACATCGGGGAGTTATGCCAGGAGTTTGATGCGCTGGTGATCACCGATGAGATCTATGAGCACATCACTTATGACGGACTGGAACATATCCCGGTCATCACGATGCCGGGCATGCGTGACCGGGCAATCCTGGTCAACAGCATGAGCAAGACGTTCTCCGTTACTGGCTGGCGTGTGGGTTGGGTGGCTGCTTCGCCGGATCTTACGGATACCATCCGGAAGGTGCATGACTTTCTCACTGTGGGTGCGGCATCGCCTCTGCAGTATGCGAGCGCTGAGGCTCTGGCGATGCCGGATGAATACTTTGCGCACTTATCGGGGGACTATGCGGCGCGGAAGGAACGGATTATCAGTCATCTGACAAGCGCCGGGTTCAAGTGCTTTGATCCCAAGGGTGCTTACTACGTGATGACGGATATCTCCGGGTTCGGCTTTGCGGATGACTTTGCGTTCGCGCGGCACTTGCTGGACCACGTTGGGGCGATTGGTGTGCCGGGGTCCAGTTTCTATGCCAACGGGGCCGGATCGCAGCAGATGCGGTTCTGTTTCTGCAAGAAGTTCGAAACGCTGGATGCGGCGGGGGAGAAGTTATTGCAACTGGTGCGGGGTTAGGTGGCAAGTTCCTTCAGAAGTTCTGTTTCGTTGATGGCGTAGACCGGGGATTCTAACTCCAAAGCGCGCGAGGCGAGAGACCGGGAGCCTTCGACATTGCCTTCGGCGCGCAGGATTGCGGCTTCAGATAACATGCGGGAACGCTCGCGGACAAAGGATGGTTTGGCAGGTACCTTGGCCAACCAGGCGCGGGCCTGTGCTGCGTCATTCCGGTGACGCGCTTCTTGCAGGGCGGCATCGAGATAGATACAGGCCTGCTGCCGGGCGGAGAGGCAGTCGAGGTTACGCGGTAACTGGTCCAACAGTGCGAGGCCGGTTGGAATGTCGCCGGAATCAAGGGCGTGTCCGTAGCGGAGCATCAAAGTCACGGCTGAGTATGGGTCGACCTCTTCGACCGGGCTAAGTCTTGCCAGCAGATCCGGCGACAGATCCCGGCACCTGGTTCCGGCCATTAACTGGGAGGTAAGCAGGATCACTGCCGTCATATGTTCGGCGGCGGCACCGCCTTGCAGCAGAGTGCGGATTTTCCCACCATCCGAAGACTGGCCCCGATTCCGGGACGGCAACGCGGCAAAGACGCCGATCAGTGCGGATACCAGGATTTCCAGTGCCACCGGGGGTTGGAAGAGAGCGGGCAACTGCAGGAAGACTGGCCAGAACAGGAGCGCAAAGGGCAAAGAGGCAACTGGCCCGGCAGCTATGTACCAGATCATTCGGGAGTTGATGTTATCGAAGTCCGCTGGATAGCAGGCGACGCGTCCCATGAATCCCAGTTTCTTGGCCCAAGTGAATTTGAGCCCGCCTTCCATTCGGTGGACAGAGACCGGCCCGGCTTCAAGGAAGAGAAAACGGAAGCCAACCGCTCTCGCGCCGGCAAGATGGCCGAGTTCGTGTATCAGGATGGCGATCCAGATCACCGGGACCAGAGAAGTTAGCAGAATGGGGACTTCCCAGGCTGCGATGTTATCCGGAATCTCTTTGAAATAGGTCGTGGCCCGGCTCATGGCCAGCCAACCGAAGGCTGCCGAGGCGAGCATCAGCGGCCAGTTTACCGATTTATTGGGGGGCTTCTGTGCGGTTGCCACAGAATCAGGATAGCGCTGCGGAGGAAATCTGCTGCAGGAGTTCGGTTTCCACAACGGCACCGAAGGTGGCGGGGAGAAAGATCGCTCTACGGGCGATTGCGGCGGCTTCGGCTAAGCGCCCTTCGGCTTGCAGGATGACAGCCTCTGTGAAAAGAAAGGTGCGTTCTTTGATGAGGCCTGGGGGGACTTGTTTGCCCAGTTCCTGATATTCGCGGGCTTTCACGGGGTTGTTCCGCATGCGGGCTTCCCAGAAGGCGGCCTCCAGATAGATGAAGGGGCGCTGAAAGTGCGCGAAGGCGCTGACGTTCGCGAGCATGTGATCCAGAATCTCCGCGGTTGCTGTGTAATCGCCTTTGTCGAAGTGATATTGCGAGACGAGGAAGGCCGCCCCGAAGGTTTCGGCGGTAAGGTCCTTGACGGGTTGTAACATGGCGATCAATGCAGGTTGCAGATCGCGCGGACGGATGCCATCCATGATTTGCACCGCGAGCGTGGTGATTGCGATCATGCGGTCACAGGCAGGTCCACCTTGCAGAATGGTGAGGAGTTTGCCGCCATCACTTTGAAAGCGTCCATTGCGCATGGGGATTACATTGACGATGCCCAGTGCGAGAGAGGTGGCCCCGAGTACCTTGATGATGGGGAGCCATGACGCAGCGGCGAGAGGTGCGGAAAACCAGAGGATGGCACCGATGAGAAGAGAAGCAACAGGGCCACCGGCGACCATGACGAACATGCGCTGGCGGAGGTTTTGGAAGTCCTTTGGATAACAGGCCGCGATGCCGCCCCATAACTCGAAGGACTTATTCCAGGAGATGTGGATTCGGTCATCCTGCTTATAGATACGCAGGGGGCCGGTGGTGACGAAAGAGAATTCAAAGCCGACGAGAAGACCGCCGGTGAGGTGGCCCAGTTCATGAAGCAGGATCAAGGCGAAGGCGGCGAAGATGACGACGGCAATCTCCGCGAGCGTAGCGGCTTTGCTCAGCCTGGGGATGGCTTGCAGAGCTGGCTTCATGAGCCAGAAAGTTCCGAAGCCAAAAGCGGCACCGATGGACATGGTGATGAACATCGTCCTGATTTGTTGCCATTGCTTTTGCATGAGTCAGTTCGTCCTTGAGGAGCTGAAGATGGAAACCGTGAAACCGGGGGCTGCGTGAAAGATTTCCGCAGCCGCGCCCAACGATGCGACGAGGAGCAATAGAGAGATGAGAGAACGGAAGGCTTGCATGGTGAGTCCTGACTTAGAATTCCCGCCGTTCAATCACTGCTACTGAAGCGTAGAAGAAAATGCCGCTGAGGACCAGGGAGAGCAAGATACCTCCCCAGGGGATGCTCCCGCTGAGCAGGTAACTTCCTCCGATGAGAAACTTAATCCAGCCGATTCCTCCACCAAAGCCGCTGATTGCAATGCCACCGAGGGCTCCGATTATGGTTAAGGACACCAAGCCTTGCCAGAGCTCATCCAGGAAAGTGGCAACGAAGACGGAGAACCAATAGAACACCATGGTGCCCAGAGTCAGAAAGGGCCACGCGACAAGGGATAACTTCCAGCTATATCCTGAACCGGGAGTTAGCGCAGGCGGGATGCAAACCAGAAGCAGAGCAAGGATCGCTGTTTGGATCGCACCGAGCCCGCCACGGGTCAAAAGCCACTGGCCGCGGCGAACGGGCAAGGAGAGCGTGAAGATCATAGACGGATGAACCCCCTGGCGCATGCCATAGAAGGTTTGTGTGTTGATACCGCTGCCTGCCATGAGAAGGCCCATAGTGGGAGCGATCACTGTGCTGATCAGTAAGAAGCCAATCTGCCACTCCGCTGTGTAAAGGGCCTGAGAGTGTGGGGCGGCGGAAGTCAAGCTTTGTACGAAGGCTTCAAACCGGCCACGGTCCGGGTCCAGCGCTGCTTTGGCGATGAACTGCGGCGCCGAGGCGAGGTGAAGAAATACCATCGACCCAAGGACGAAGAACGACCACGCGAGACGGGAACGGGTTTCGAGCCATGCTTTGTACCAGATCATGCTTGTGTCCTCACTGCAGTTAGAAAGATTTCTTTGAGTCCAACGGGGCGGACGTCGATGGAAGTCGCCTGCCGCGCGCGGGCCGTTTCGATAACTTGCTCCGCATTTTGACTAACCAGGACGGAGATGACACGGCCCTCCCGGTTGATCTTCTCAACTCCGGTGAAGGCGAGTGCCGAGTCTTCAATGCCCTGCTCCACCACCATTTGGATAAGGCGGTAACTGGACCGAAGTTCATCCAGTTCCTCCTGCAACACGGCACGGCCTTCGTGGATGATACAGACGCGGTCGGCTATCTGTTCCACTTCCTGTAACTGGTGCGAGGAGAAGAAGATTGCAACACCTTCCTGCGCCGCAAGATCGACCAGGGCGGCCAGCACTTCCTCGGTCACTGCCGGGTCCAGGCCATCTGTGGGTTCGTCGAGGATCAGTAACTCCGCGCCGCGGGCCATGGAGAGGAGTAACATCAGCTTCGAGAGGTTGCCTTTGGAAAGCTTGGTTACCTTGCGGTCCTCCGGCAGAGCGAAGAGCTTAAGATACCTGGCGGCCAGATCATGGCGCCACTTGGGGAAGAATCCGGCAGTGAAGCGCAGGGTCTGGCCGACGGTCATATACGGATAGAGATCTTTGTTCTCTGTCACGAACCCGATGCGCTGGCGGATGAGAACGCTCTGTGCGGGGTCCGTGCAGTCCAGACCGAAGATTTGCGCGCTGCCGCCGTTGGGTCGAACGAGCCCCAGGAGGATCTTCAGCGTGGTAGTTTTGCCCGCGCCATTGCGGCCGAGAAAGCCGCAAACCGTGCCTTCGGGCACCTTCAAATCGAAGCCCCGAAGGGCTTCCACGTCTTTGTAACGCTTGCGCAGGCCGTTAATTTCGATGAGGTTCATTGGAGGCTCCCGGCTGTCTTTGTGCCAGCGCCCAGGCGGAGGAGTTCCCCTTCAAAGAGCCGGCGGATTTCGTCTTCCTGCAAGCCGAGCGCTTCGAGCGACTGTATGGCCTCGCGGATAACGGGGAGTGCTTTGGCGGTGACGTCCGCGGCGCGTCCGGTGGGTTGTTGTTCTGCGATAAAGGCGCCGGCACCATGGCGGAGTTCGATGATGCCTTCGTATTCCAGTTCGCGGTAAGCTTTGGCGACGGTGTTTGGATTCATGACAAGCTCCACTGCAACGCGCCGAATGCCGGGCAGTTGCTCACCGGGGCGGAGGGCGCCGGTGGCTATGGCGTGTTTGACCTGGTCCATGAGTTGGACGTAGATGGGCACGCCCGATGCGGGATCGGGTTTGAAAAGCATTCGGATTGGGCTTTGGGTTAACTGTGCTACTGAACTAGTACGGTCCTACTGTAGGGCGAGAACTGTTTGGGTGTCAAGAGAAAATTTTCGCGAAGTATAGAACCGTACTTTTCCGCTTTGACGCCGGAAACCGGGCGGGCTACTCTCAGAGCCGGAGGAGTGATTGAGATGTTTGGAATCAAGCAAAGCGCGGGATTGTTGATGCTGGCGGGGTTGGTATCACTTGCAGGTTCGACGGCGAAAGCTTCGGGGATTGAAACCTTCACCTTCACGGGAATTTGTGGCGATTGCAGCGGTACGGGGACGGGGTTGCTCACGGTCAGCGATACTTATACACCCGGCGACGCTCTTACCATTGATGAATTTATCAGCTTCGTCTACTACCCCACGGACCTGCTTCCGGCCGGGATGACACTTACTTCGGGCAGTGTTACTGCGGTCACGGGCGGTTTGCCGGCTGGACTCTCGGGATACTCCAACCTGGATATTAGTGCCGGATCGGGTGGTCAGTTCACAACATTCAGCGGTGGAACCTGGGATGTCTGTCCCACTGGCTGCGGTGACTATGGCGAGACTTACAGTTGGACGGCCGGAAGTGGCACGCCGGAGCCGGGCACTTATGCACTTACTGGTATTGCCTTTGTTGCTTTCCGGGCGGGGCGACGGTATCTGCGCCGGATTTCCAAGCGCGGATAATTCACCGGCGGTCCTATTCTACTTCGCCGCGGTGCGGATCACTTCCTGAATTGCGCCACCAGTTGCGGGAACAGCGGCACGGTAGTCTTCGCCGAGAAGTTGTGCGATGGTGGCCGCGAGTTGATTTTGCGTCACTGCGGAGATGTTCTTCCGCTCCCCAAGTGCGGGGGTATCGGGGCCGAGGAATGCCATCCAGATGTACTTGGACTCATTGATCTTCTGGCCGTGACTCCGCCACTCCGGGCCGGTGCCGCGGCCATGGTCGGGTGAGAAGATCAGCGTCGTTGTGCCCCGGTATTCGGGTATGGACTGGAGCGTCTCCCACAGCTGTTTCAGATACTGATCGGCCCGTCTGGCAGAGCGGAGATATTCGGCATACTTCCCGGCATGCGCCCACTCATCGGTCTCGCCGAGGGATAAGTACATCACGCGCGGCTTGGCTTGTTTCAGGTATTCAAGAGCCGTCTCAACGGTCAGGTTGTCAAAGCATTCGTCTTCCCAATCCCGCGGGGAATTAGCCTTCAGTTCATTCAGAAGTTTGATGGTTGAGTTCCCGGGAAGCTTGTCGAAAGGTTCATAACTTGCATTGACGGGAAATCCGGCGCGTGGTGCGTTGAAGATCCACGGGAATACATCCCAGGCACCAAAAGCGGCGACTTTCCCTTTGTAGGCAGGCTTGTTGTGGAGCCATTCGAGGAGCGTCGTGTTCGGGTTGTATTTCTTATCGTTGCTGTTGATGCGCGGGTCAGGAACTCCGGTGAGGCTCTCATTGTAACCGGGATATGAGAAGTTCATGCCATTCGTAACATAGGCTTCCGCGCCGGCTTCGCGGTTTCCGTAAAGTTGCCCCTGCTTACTGATGGTTTCCCATAGAAACGGCATCAAGACGCGCCGGGATTCCTGCGGTGTATCGCGGTAGAACTGGCGCTTGAATTCCTCAGGGTTGGCCACGCCGTTCTGCTTCGTCATGAGCGCTAACTCAGCGCCCTGGAAGACCTCCTGCCAGCGGAGGCCATCGGTCATAACCCAGATAACATGGGTCGTCTTATGAGTCTGGGCGGCGAGAACGGCCGCAGCGGCGAGGAGCAGGAAGAGTGGGCGCACCTCCCCTATGCTATGACGTTATCCTCTGTCGCGGGGACCGCGGCCGCCACCAGGACCTGTGGGTGCCGGGGTGGCATCTGGATCGACAGCGAGTGTGATGGAAGCGAGGAAGCCGTCGGCATCCTGACCATTGCGCTTCAAACGCTCCAAACGGGTGATGAGTCCGGAGCCATGCTGGCTGGTAAAGACGTGATCTTCCGCGTGCGTGGTGCGGTGGACGCGCGCGTTTTTCGCATACGGCGGCAGGGCTGCGATGCGTTCGGTAATGTCCTCAGGAAAGAAGACCTGGCCGGTGTGGGAAACGTGTCCGCCTTGATAGGTTTCCTTCGCGGTACCGGCGAGGTGCACCTTCATGTGGACGTGGATGGTGCGGCCCTGATACCAGCCTGGATAGAGCGTTTCAAACTCGGCGATTCCGGAGGCGTCTGTAAGTTGCACGCCGCGCAGGAAGCGTGTGGGATCGATATTGCGCGCGCCGCGGTTGGGTGGGGGTGGAGGTCCACCGGGCCCTCTGCCGCGCATGCCGCCGGGACCACCGGGACCACCCGGTCCACCAGGCCCGCCCGGTCCACCCGGTCCACCAGGCCCGCCGAAGCCGGAGCCCATCGATGTAAAGCCGGAATAGACGCCTTCCGCATCGCAGTGCCAGATATCGAATGCTGCATTGGGAAGTGGTTCACAGGTTCGCGCGTTGACCACGCGAAAACGCAGGCGCAGCGCGACTCCGGCTTTATCTTCGACGAGGTTCTTCCGGAACTGGGCGGCGGGAACGTAGTATGGGCCCTCTTCCTGCTCTGTGGTGAGGGTGCAGGCGGGGTCAGCGGGCAGGGCGCGGAAGGCGGACACAGCGGCGGCGCCGGAGAGCAGCAGGGCGCGCCGCGTCAGTCCAAAGAGGGGGTCAAGGGTGTTGCGCATGCTCCCATTGTGGGGGCATGCGCAGGGTCTTGAGTGCAAAGGTACGTAAGTGTGCGTAAGGCTTGTTTACAAAGCCGCCGCTACCATTGCAAGCGTGCGCTGAGTTGTAACTGGCGCGGACGGAAGCCGAAGCCGCCGTAGCTGTTCTGCAGACTTACAATGCCGGTGCTGCTGCTGGGTGTGTTGAGGCCCTGCAGGTTGAATACATTGAAAACATCGACGTTGGCGCGCAAGGTGAATCTTTCGTTGATGGTGAAGCTCTTCGAAAGAGATACGTCCTGGTTCCAGTTAAAGGGTCCAAGGCGGTATTGGTTGCGCCAGGGATGCAGGAATGTATCTTTCGAAACGCGCTGAATCGTACCGTTGTTCAATTTGATATAGACGACGTTGGTATCGTAATCGCCGGAACCCGTGTCGGTGGATTTACCGCCCGCGGGCCAGGGGATGATGGGCGTATCGGCGGGCTTGTAATCCGAGGGAAGGCCGTAGATGCCGTTCCGAAGACCATTGGGCAGATAGCTGTTGATCACCTTGTTGGAGATATAGCCATTGAACCAGAGATAGCCGGCATAGCAGCGTTCATCCGCTTTGGAAGTGGCTGTGGAAGGGGTTTGGGTGCAATCCGTGATGGGGTACTTGGTGCCGTAGATCTGGATATCGGTGTTGCCGTGCAGATCCCAGTTATCGGTGGGAAGGGCGAACCAGCTGCTGACGACCGTACCGTTGCCGGAGAGTTTCCAGCCGCCAACAAATTGATCGACCCACTTCGGCGCGTTCCCGAGGAAACGCTTGCCGCGCCCCGTGGGAATGTCATAGAACCAGTTCCAGCGGACACGGTGCTGCGGAACGGCGGTGTCGCGGGTGTAGTTTTCGAACTTATTCAGCGCATCAAAGTCCGTCGGGACAGAACCCGGTGCATAAGCGCTGGGCGGATAGTAAATGCCGTCGCGGAAGGTATTGCCCGCGAGCCGGTTGGCATTGGTCAGGGTGTAGAAGAGCTGGAAGCCAAGGCCGCGGTTAAAACGACGCTCCAGTTGCAGCGTCATCATCTGGGAGTTCAGCATGCCGGTTTTCTGGACGATGCGGACCGAACCATAGGAAGTGTTGTCATAGGGGCGGTTGAACACACTGGAGTAAGTGCCCGTAACCTTGGGAGCCAGCGTGGTGCTGTAGTACTGATAATCCGTAGGTGCCTGGTTGAGTTCCGCGACTTGGTCGAGATCGCGACCATACTTTCCGGAGTAAGTGGCGCGGACGACGAAGCTGGCTGTTAACTGCTTCTCCAGAGTGAGATTCATTTCGTGAACCTTGGAATCCGGGAAGTTGGTGGAAAGGCCATACACCGTGGTACTGCCAACGCCGACGGAGTTCGGGCTGTTAAGATCCACCGCGTTCGATGAATTCAGGCCCGCTGTGTAGATCTGGTTGTTACGGAGCAGCCAGTTGGCGATACCGTCCGGGCTGGTGGAAGAGCTGTTCGGCTGGTAAGTGAAACTGGCACGGAAAGGCGGCAGGCTGGAGAAGTTAGCCAGCAGAGAGCGCATCGGCAGTTTGGAGATATAGAGTCCATAGCCGCCGCGCAGGACCATCTGCTTGTTGCCATCGAAGAGGCGGTAGGCGAAGCCGATGCGGGGTCCGAAATCTGCCATGTGCTTCGGGAAGATACGCGGGTCAATGCCTGCGTCCTGGGCGCTTTCAAACTTAATGCCGGCACCCTGGAAGACTTTGACGATTTGCGGAGTTGTGATGCCGCGGGAATAGTAATAATCGAGGGGCTGCGCGAGGATGAGCGCGTGGTTCTTCACGTCGAAGGAATTCAACTGGTAGTCCTTTTCCGTGAAGCCGCCGTAGCCATCCCAGCGAACTCCGGGGAAGAGGGTGAGGCGGTTGGAGACGCGCCAGTTGTCCTGGATGTAGAGGTTATAGTCCTGTTCGGTCAGGTGCATCACCGGGCGGGTAAGTGTGGCGGTGTAAGTGGCTGCGTCGCCAAGGAAGAAGTTTGCCGCGTCATTGCCGGTAAGTGAAACCGCCGTGGGGTTGCTGCCGCTGGTGGAGCTCATGAGAGCCGTGCCGAGGCTGCTGAAGTTGGCGGAGCCAGAGATAGCGCCTTCATCGGGCAGTAAGTTCTGCGCTTCCCGGTAGAAACCGCCACCGAAAGAGATGGTGTGTTTTTCTTTGATCCAGGAATATGCCTGGCTGGCGGTGGTGATGCGGGAGTGCAGGCCGCGGCGGTTATCGCCTTCGGTGTAAGTTTCAAACTGCACGCCCGTGATGTTCGGCCAGCCGATCGCCGCGTATGGATTCGGCAGGCCGAGATCAGCCGCCCAGTTCTTCTGTTCCACGCCGGTGATGGTTTGGGTAGCCTGCCATGTCTTGGCGATGTTGGTTTCCACGAACAGAGTGGGGGAGAATACGTGGGTCCAGCTGGCAGAGGCGGAGATCGCATCCATGGGCAGGAAGGTAATGTTGGCGTCCTTGCTGATGGTGGGGGCACCAGTGCCGCTGCCTGTTCCCTGGAAGCTGGTGTGACGCATGCCGCCGTTGACTTTGAGGAAGAAGTTATTGTTTGAGTTGAAGCGGTGGTCCAGACGGATGGTGGTGGGGTTATCGCTGAGCACCGGCAGTCCATTCGTGGGCACGCTGGTCTGGAAGTTCGGCGCGACGAGGGGATTGGTGATGTCGGTGGGTAACTGCGTATCGGCCCAGATGCGCTTGGCGAGGGGGGATTCGCGGCTGATGGGGATGATGTTCCCGACGAAGGGCGTACGGTTGGTATAAGTTAGTCCACTGCTGGTTTTGGCCGATGCGGAGGTGGCGGGGTCATAGAGGATGATGTTACGGCCGAGGCTGTCCTGCAAGCCGCTGAAATCGCCGCCGCGCATGGCGACAGTGGGAACGGTGAAGGTCTTGGTGAGGCCCTGCACAAGTTCCGTGCCTTCGCGCGAGACGAAGAAGAAGGTCCGGTTGCGTCCATCATAGAGGGGCTTGCCTTTGATGTTGAGGCCGGGGATGTAAATGGGTCCACCCATGGTGCCACCGAACTCATTGCGGATGAGCTTCGGTGTTTGATAAGGGCCGGTGAAGGAGATATCCTGGCGGGCGCGGGCAACACCGAAGGCGTTGTTGCGTGCGGTTTCATAGAGTGAGCCATGGATCTTATTCGTGCCGCTCTTGGTGGTGACGATGACAGATGTGGGGCTGTTGTATTTCGCGGAAGAGGTGCTGGTTTCCACGCGGACTTCGCCGATGGAATCCAGACCCTGCTGGTTCATGGAGCCGCCGAATTCGCGGTTATTGGCGGGGGCGCCGTCCTGCACGAATTCCGTGGAGTAAACCATGAGGCCGCCGGTGCGGACACCGCCGTTGACATCGATGACCTGTTCCACGCCGGGGGTAACGTCTTCGAGCAGGGAATTCAAGTTACGGCCGTTGATGGGAAGTTCGCCGATGCGCTTGGCGTCGAGTGTGCTGGCTTCGGTGGGGTCAGTTGCTGTGACGAGCGGGATGGTTTCCACAACTTCGATGGTGTCGGTCACCTGGCCGGGGGAGAGTCTTGGATCGATTTCGAGAAGTTGCCCGGTTTCGAGTGTGGTCTGGCTTTCCCAGGCCTTCATGCCAGCATGTTCGGCGCGGATCTTATAACGCCCGATCTTCACGGGGGGCGTGATGAAGTAGCCTTCCGCATTGCCGGTAAGTTTGTTTACTTCTCCGGTTTCGACGTGCGTGATGGTGACTTTGGCGCCGGGTAGAACGGCCCCTGAGATGTCTCTAACTGTGCCCTGTATGGTGCCGCCGCCACTGGTGGACTGGGCGCTGGCAAGAAGTGCAGACGTGGCAAGGAGAAGAAGCGCAGACAATGCGCGGCTGAAATGTTTCATTTTTGACTGACCCTCGGCTTGCTGGATTATATATCAGTGCCGGGGTCAGTTGTAAGGGCTTAAACGGGAAAGTGAGGGGAATTAAACGGTGCAGGCGATGCAGTCGTGCCGCGAACGCCGGCCTGTGCGCTACGGCGGGAGAGTAAGGCCCCATGGGAACGGGGCCGCCGGGAGGAGTAAGTCGGGTGAGTAAGTTACGGCTTGTAGGCGATGCAGTCGATTTCGACTTTGATATCCGCCATAAAGCCGCATTCGATGGTGGTGCGGACGGGCTTGGCGTCTCCGAAATACTCAGCGTAGACGGCGTTCATGGCCGCGAAGTCTTTGCCGTCCTTGAGATAGACGCCGACCTTGACCACGTCTGCCAGGGAAGCGCCACAACCTTCGAGGATCGCCTTCATGTTATCGAGGACCTGGCGTGTTTCTTCCTCAATGGTGCCGGAGACCATGACGTTGGTGGCGGGGTTGAGAGGCACTTGGCCTGCCACGAACAGGAAGCCGCCTGCCTTGACGGCGGGGGAGTATGGTCCGCGGGGTATAGGTACGCCCGGGGGGCTGAGACGTTCAATCATGAGTTTAGTGACCCTCTGCTTCCAGAAAACGTTCGACTTCAATAGCTGCCATGCAGCCGGCGCCTGAGGCGGTGATGGCCTGGCGGTAAACGCGGTCCTGCACGTCGCCCGCATGGAAAACGCCGGTGATGTTGGTGCGCGCGCCGCCGTGGGAGACGATGTAGCCGTCGGGATCGAGATCGAGCTGGCCTTCGAAGACCTGCGTGTTGGGAATGTGGCCGATGGCAACGAAGAGGCCGTCGACCTCCCTGCGCCAGGTTTCGCCGGTGACCAGATTCTTCAGTGTGACGCCGGTGACGATGTTCTGTTCCACGTCATGCACTTCCGTAACGGCGGTGTTCATGATGAATTCGATCTTCGGGTTGGCCTTGGCGCGTTCCAGCATGATCTTGGAGGCGCGGAAGCTGTCCCGGCGGTGCACCAGGGCGACGCGTCGGCCGAAACGGGTGAGGAAGTTGGCCTCTTCCATGGCGGAGTCACCGCCGCCGATGACCATAATTTCCTTTTCGCGGTAGAAGAAGCCGTCGCAGGTGGCGCAGGAGCTCACGCCGTGGCCGATGAGCTTCTGTTCGGAGGGTAGGTCCAGCCAGCGGGCCTTGGCACCGGAGGCGATGATGAGGGTGCGGGTTTCGATCCAGTCGCCTTCGATGTTGAGCCGGAAGGGGCGCTGGGAGAGATCGGCCTCAATGACGGCGCCATGCATGTATTCGGCACCGAACTTTTCGGCCTGCTTCTTCATGTTCTCGACGAGGTCGGGGCCGTTGATGCCTTCGGGGAAGCCGGGGAAGTTTTCTACTTCTGTGGTGAGCGAGAGCTGGCCACCGGCTTCGCGGCCCTGGATGACGAGGGGCTTCAGTCCGGCGCGGGCGGTGTAGATCGCAGCGGTGTTGCCGGCGCAGCCGGAGCCAATGATTACTACGTTATGCATGGAATTTTCAGCCTATCACCCCGGGGTGTGGTGTATGCAGGCGGGGCAATGATTTGGATGGGCAGGGGAGGGCTTTGGGTGCAGGGCCACGGCGGATTATGATCAGCAAATGGCTGAGAAGAAGGTCATCGAAGTTCCGGGGATCAAGACGGGCGTGTTGCGCGCGGGTGGCAGCGGGTTCGAGCATGTGATGAACACCACGGTGCTGGTGAATGCGCCGGCGCGGATGACGATGCAGGTGCCGTTGCCGAAGGGGTTGTTGCTCTCGATCGGCTGCGTGGCCACGGTGGCGGGTTAGGTATTTATGGGCTTAGAGAGGCAGGTCTAAAATGACGCAAAACCGGGAGAATTTTCAGCAGGCGCTCCAGTTTCACTTCGAGACAATGCGGGAGTTGGGAATGGAAATTCCGTTGCCCGGTTCTGAAGCCCAGGCACCAGCCTGATGGAACGCTTCCACAACCGGTGCGCCGGGTGACAGCAGGGTGCGTACATCCCGCTTGGGTGGCTGTCCGAAGTACCGGCTGTATTCCCGGTTGAACTGGCTGGGACTTTCGTAGCCAACCTCGAAGGCCGCCGTTGCGGCGTCGAGTCCCTCTTGCAGCATTCTGCCGCGCGCGGCCTGTAAACGCAATTGCTTCTGGTACTGCAGTGGGCTCATCGCCGTGAGTTGGCGGAAATGGTGGTGCAGGGTCGAGACACCCATGCCGGCAAGACCGGCCAGATCCTCCACGCGCAAGGGTTTGGTGTAGTTGGCCTTCAGCCACTGGATTGCCCTGGCGGTGCGGTGGCTCTGGTCTCCCAGAGTGGCGATGGCGCGGAGTCGTGCTCCTTCGGGTCCGCGGAGGATCCGGTAGATGATCTCGCGCTGGATCAGACTGCCGAGGAACGGGATATCTTCGGGCGTTTGCAGCAGATCCAGCAGGCGGCAGCAGGCGCTGAGCAGTTCCGGGGTGAGGGCTCCGGTCGCCATTGCCGGGGTGCCGGCGGCATGCGGTGGGGCGAGTAATTCCTCGCGCGTGAGGATTTCCCGGATCACTGCCATATCGAGCTTGAGGGACATCGCCAGGCAGGGGGATTCTTCGCTGGCTTCCAGGATTTGGCTGACGATGGGGAGATCAATGGCCGTCAACAGGTAGTTCGAATTGCCATAGAGGAAGGTGCGCTGGCCGAGGTCGACACGCTTGCGGCCCTGCGCCATGACGGTGATGCCGGGTTCGTAGGTCATGGAGCAGGGCGCGGTGGGGGCGGTGCGGCGGTGCAGAGTGAGTCCGGGAATGGCGGTTGTCAGATTGGTTGACTGTCCGGTGTAAAAGGCAATTCTGGAGGCCAGTTCCGTGCGCTGCATGCTTGCAGGATAGCCGGTATTGGGGAGCAGAAGTTGTGAGGCAAGAGGATCAGGCCAGGAATCGGCAGGATTGGGATACCCCGTTGGCAGGGGCTTGTCTTAGGGTGAAGGTATGACGAAGCGAACACTGGGAAAGAGCGGATTGGAAGTTTCGGCGCTGGGTCTGGGCTGCATGGGCATGAGTTTCTCGTATGGCCCGCCGAAGGACAAGCAGGAAATGACGGCGGTGCTGCATGCGGCCGTGGAGCGTGGCGTCACGTTTTTCGATATGGCGGAAGTCTATGGACCGTATCTGAATGAGGAGTTGCTGGGTGAGGCGCTGGCACCGTTCCGGCAGGATTTGGTGATTGCGACGAAGTTCGGGTTCAACTTGCAGCCGGGTGCGGATCCGCGGGGGATGTCGGGATCGCTGCCGGCCTTGAACAGCCGTCCGGAGCATATCCGGGAAGCAGTCGAAGGGTCTTTGCGGCGGTTACGGGTCGACGTGATTGATCTGCTGTACCAGCATCGCGTGGACCCCGCCGTGCCAATCGAGGAAGTCGCGGGTGCGGTGAAGCGGCTGGTGGAACAGGGCAAGGTGAAGTACTTTGGGCTTTCCGAAGCTGGTGTTGGCACCATACGGCGGGCGCATGCCGTGCATCCCGTGGCGGCACTGCAGAGTGAGTATTCGCTTTGGACCCGGAAGCCGGAAAAGGAAGTGATTCCCGCGCTGGAGGTACTGGGCATCGGGATGGTGCCGTATAGTCCGCTGGGCAAGGGTTTTCTTACCGGAAAGATGGACGCGGGCACGAAGTTTGAGAAGACGGACTTCAGGAGTACGTTGCCCCGGTTCCAGCAAGAGGCGCTGGCGGCGAATCAGGCGTTGATCCAGTTGCTGGCGGACATTGGTGCCAAGAAGCAGGCGACGGTGGCACAGGTGGCTCTGGCCTGGGTGCTGGCGCAGAAGCCGTGGATGGTGCCGATTCCCGGGACGACGAAACTGGATCGCCTCGAAGAGAATCTGGGGGCGGTTGACCTGGAGTTGACTGCTGAGGATCTGCGGCAGATGGATGAGGCGGCAGCGGAGATTGCAGTGGTCGGGGAACGGTATCCAGAGAGGCTGGAGGCGATGACCGGGTTGTAGGGATTGGCTTCCGGCCCTTTGCAGCTGTGCTGAATACGAAGCGGTCGGCAGGTCGGAAGGGCCTCGCGCCGCAGCCCTAGAATTTCAAGATTCCATAAAGAATTGGTGCCTGGCACCGATTCTTTATGGATTGTTTAGAGGTGGGCGGCGTCGGTGATGGCTTTGGCGCCCCAGGCGGCGAAGTAGGCGAGAGTTCCCATATAGAAGAACTGTGCGATGGGGTATTTCCATGAGCCGGTCTCTTTGCGCGTCACGGTCATGGTGCTGAAGCACTGCAAGGCGAAGGCGAAGAAAATGACCAGAGCGACCGCGCCTCCCGTGGTGATGTCGTGGTGAAGTGCGTTTTGCAGTTGCCCGGGCGCTGCACCCTCCATACCGTAAAGAGTGCCCAGCGTGGAAACGATAGATTCGCGCGCAATCAGTGAGGTAAGCAGGCCGACGCCCACCTGCCAGTTGAGGCCCAGCGGAGCGAGTAGCGGGGCCATCGCCTTCCCCGCCATACCCGCAAAGCTGTGCTCGATGGGCGAAAACTGGCCGTTGTGCATCGGCAGCTTGGCAAGCAACCAAAGAATCACACAGGCCGAAAGGATAATTGTGCCCGCCTTCTTCAGGAACACGCGCGCGCGATCGAGCATTTGCAGCGCGAGGAAGCGCGGCGAAGGCCAGCGGTACGGCGGCATCTCCATGATGAAGTGGGAGAGTTCCTTTTTGGCCGTGGCCCGGAACAGCAGCGCCGTTCCCATCGCCCCCGCCATGCCGAGCAGATAGAGCCCAATCATCGCCATGGTTTGAAACCCTGCGCGGGCTGGCACGAACGCGGAAATGATGAGTGTGTAGACCGGCAGGCGCGCCGAGCACGTCATGAACGGGATCGCAAGAATCGTGGCGAGGCGGTCACGTTTGCCGGCGATGCTGCGTGTGGCCATGATGGCTGGAATGGCGCACCCGTAGCCGGAAAGCAGCGGGATAAACGACCGGCCCTGCAGTCCAAAGCGGGCCATGGTGCGGTCCGCAATGACGGCCGCCCGGGGCATGTAGCCGGAATCTTCCAAAAGTCCAAGGAAGAGGAACAGGACGAGGATCTGCGGCAGGAACGCCAGTACGGCACCGACGCCCGAGAGGATCCCTTCGAGCAGCAGCGCTCTGGCGGGGGATTCCGGCAGCAGGCGGGAGAGCGCACCAGCCGCAGCGGTAACGCCATCATTGATCCATTGCTGCGCGGGTTGGGAAATGGCAGGGATCAACTGGAATACGGCCAGGATCACGGCGAGCAGGATGAGGGGTCCCCAGATGCGGTGGAGGACGATTGAGTCGAGCTTCCTGGTCCACGCAGGAGGAGAGGGACGGCGGAAACTGGCGGTCTCGGCCGTTTCTGCAGCCCAGCGGCGGCAGTTTGTGATGTTGTTCAGGACGGGCAGTTCCACCACGCGCTGGGGTGGTGCTTCGGGAGTCGCTTCCAGCAGGCCCTGCAGTTGTGAAACGCCTTCTCCGGTGCGGGCGCTGATGAGTGTGACGGGAACCCCGAGGCGCGCCTGGAGGGCTTCTGGCTCCACCGTGCCGCCGCGGTCATGCAGTTCATCGGCAAAATTCAGGGCCACAATGACGGGCATGCCGAGGGAGATGATGGGTGCCGCCAGGGCGAGGTGTTTGTCGAGGGCGGTGGCGTCGAGAACCAGCAGCACGGAGTCGGGCCGGCGCATGCCATTCATGCGGCCATGCAGCACATCGACGGTGACCTTCTCATCTTCCATGCGGGCATTCATGCTGGTGATGCCGGGCAGGTCGACCAGTTCAATCAATGCTGTGGAATTCAGTTTGAGCCAGCCCCGCTTCTGTTCCACGGTGACGCCGGGGTAGTTGCCGATTTTGGTGCGGAGCCCTGTCAACCGGTTGAAAAGCGTGGATTTACCACAGTTCGGCGGGCCGGCCATGGCCACCAGGCGCGGGACAGTCCGGCTGGAAACTGAAGTGGCAATGGCGGTCACCGGAGGCACCCGATGCGAATGGTGTCGGCCAGTTCCTTGCGGATTGCGATTTCCGTGCCGTCCACGATATAAATCCGCGGGGAACCGCCGGGAGCGGCGTAGAGGAATTCAATTGGCGCGCAGGGCAGGAAGCCCGCTTCCATCAGCCAGTCTGAGGTTTCCGCGGGGGCATCCAGGCAGGAAATCACGGCTCTCTCGCCAGTCTGCAGAGCAGAGAGGGGCCGGAGCGCGGAGCCGGTATTGGAAGGATGCTGCGTCATCAGAATTACAAACCGTAAACTTGCAACTCGGTTGCAAATATCAGTGTATGAAATTCATTGTAGCAAGAGCTAGGACCAAATTGGTCCGAGATAGCGCGCCGAAAGTTTCTCCGCTGCAGGGCTAAAGTCCCATAGGTATTCTTCCGATAAGACTGTCGTGACACGACTACCGAAAAGAACTATACCGATTTTTCTGATTGTTACGGGGGCACCATCTCTCTTTGCGCAGGGAGACAAGCCGACGATTGAACAGTTGCTGCAGCGCCTGGCGGAGAGTGAAGCGCGCATCCAGGCACTGGAACAGAAACTGGCGGGCCCAGCGCCTGCAAAACCTGCTGAACCGGTTGCTGCGCCGGAAGTGGCCGCGCCCGCTCCGGTTGCGGAACCGATGCCTGCGATGGCTGGCCATAGCGGGCATGACGGGGCGATGTCTGCCGGTCCGCGCATGGACATCCGCGGCTTTGCAGATTTCTCGTACCGGGCCACGGACCAAAAGGGGACAACGAACAGTTTCACCCTCGGGCAGTTTGATCTGTTCATGTCCTCAAAGATCTCTGAGCACTGGAGTGTGCTGGCGGAAAGCGTGATCGCGGGAGACAAACAGACGAATTCCTTTGGGTTTGAGATTGAAAGACTGCTGGCGACTTACCGGCAGAATGAGTACCTCAACGTTGCATTTGGCCGCTATCACCAGAAGATCGGCTATTACAACACCGCCTTCCACCACGGGTCCTTTTTCCAGACGAGTGTGGCGCGGCCCTTCATGTTTGAGTTCGAGGATGGTGGCGGCATTCTGCCGATCCACAACGTTGGCGTTTCGGCCTATGGCAAACTGCCCTCGGGCAAGCTGGGCTTGAACTGGGTGGTCGAAATTGGAAATGGGCGGACTTCCAACAGTCCGACGGCGGAGTATGTACAGAACGTTTTTGATGAAAACAACCGGAAATCTGTGAATGTGGCGCTGTTTGCGCGGCCGGAATGGCTGGAAGGTGTGGAGATCGGGGGCTCGGTATTGAAGGACCGGCTCTATCCCACGGGTTTCGCGAAGATGGGCCAGACGGTCTCTTCTGCGTACATTGCCTATGACCGCTCCGGCGTGGAGTTCCTGAACGAAGCCGTGGTGGTGAGCAACAATCTGCTCAATACCGGCAGGACGATCCATAACACCGGTTTCTATTCTGAGTTCTCCGAACGTCTGCACGGTGTGCGGCCGTTCGTTCGTTACGAGTACCTCAATGTGAACCGGCAGGACCCGATCTTCGGCAGTATTGGCCGGCGAAGCGGACCCCTGGCGGGCATGCGCTTTGAAGTCGGCGAGTTCGCCGCGTTGAAAGTGCAGTATGACCGCACTTACCGCACAGGCTACGGTGTGGCAAATGGCCTGACGGGGCAAATCTCGTTCGCATTCTAACCAAAGCCAGGGAGCGACGTCATGAGAAAACTGCAAACTGTTCTATCCAGATGCCTTGGGCTGTTCCTTGTGGTGGCTTGCGCCTGGGCGGGCGAGCCTGTGGTGATCGTCAACAAATCGAACCCAATGACGGAGATCAGCCGGGCGCAGCTGAAGAAGATCCTTCTGGGAAAGATGATGAAGTGGCCGGGTGGCGGGAACGTGGAGCTTTACCTTGGTCCTGCGGGTGAGCCGGAGCGCAAGGCGGCGCTGCAGCACTTCTGCGGCTTGACGGAGGCGGACTATACGTCCACATTCCTGCATGCCTCCTTCAAAGGGGAAGCGCTGAACCAACCGAAAACCATGCCCAGTGCGCAGTCGGTGGCGCAATTGGTGCAAATGGTGCCGGGGGCGGTGGGGATAGTTAGCTCAGTGGCGGTGACGCCGAACGTGAAAGTGATCCCCATCGCCGCAGCCGAGTAACGCTGTTACTTGATCTCGCGGATCTTGACGTTGCGGAACTGGATGACGGAAAACTGATCGTGCAATTGCAGCCCGATCGGTCCGGTCTTGGGCCGCTTGGGATCACCGGGGTGTTCGGCAACGAGGACGCCGTTCAGCTTGACCCGGATGATGTCATTGCGCGACTCGATGTCCATGGAATTCCAGTCATTGTCCTTCTGCGAACCGACCTTCGCATCGACGAAGCCGTAGATACTGCCCGTGGGGTGAGGGTCGGGGTACTGGTTGTTGATCTGGATCTCGTAACCGAGTTTGGAAGGGGTCTTGGTGAAGTCGGCGGGGATGGTGACGCCGTACTTGGCGCGGCTGGGGTCGCGGAGGGAAACGCCGCTGTTGCCCATGGTGCGGGTCCAGAATTCGAGATGCAGGTCGAATTCGCCGTAGTCATTGCGGTTGGTGTAGAGCCAGCTTTGGTTGTCACGCCAGGCGCGGTATTCGGCACGGGTGAAGGATTCCTTGCCTTTGGCCGGTTCGTCTTTGGAGGGACGGCGCTCGCCCAATAGGGTGCCGTCCGGCATGAATTGCCAGAAGCCGTCGCCGATGATCTCCCAGCCGGAGAGGTCTTTGCCGTTGAACATCGGGGTCCAGTCGGCGGCGGACAGGGTGGTGGTCAAAGCCAGTGCAATGAAGGGTATGAGTCGGGACTTCATGAACGACCACTATACTCTGCTTATGCCCGGTTTGCTGTATGTGGTGGCCACGCCGATCGGCAATCTGGAGGATATGACGTACCGCGCGGTGCGTGTCCTCAAAGAAGCCGACTGGATAGCCTGTGAAGATACCCGCACGACGGGGCGGCTGCTGAAGCACTACGAAATCGGCACGCGGACGGTCAGTTATCACGACCATAACGAAGAAGCGCGCGCGGCAGAGCTGGTGGAGCGCTTGCTCAACGGCGACACAGGCGCGCTGGTCTCCGATGCAGGTACGCCGCTGCTCTCTGACCCCGGCTACCGCATCGTGAAAGCAGCGGTGGATGCCGGCGTGACCGTACAGCCTTTGCCCGGCGCCTCGGCGCTGCTGGCGGCGCTGGTGGTGTCCGGCCTGCCCACGGATCAATTTCATTTCGGTGGTTTTCTGCCGGCAAAAGCGATGCAGCGGGAAAAAGTGCTGCGCGAACTGCTGCATGAAGAGGCCACGCTGGTGTTCTATGAAGCGCCGCACAGGGTGGTGGAATCGCTCGAAGCCGTGCAGCAGACTTATGGCGACCGCCAGGTTGTGGCGGCCCGTGAATTGACGAAAATGTATGAAGAGGTGCTTCGCGGTACTGCGGGTGAAATTGCAGCGAATCTGAAAGCGCGCGATATGGTGCGCGGCGAGTTCGTGATCTTGATCGCGAAGGGCGTCGCTGTTTCAGACCGCACCGTGGAAGAAGCCGTGGGCGACATGATTGCGGCTGGTGTGGAACGCATGGACGCGATCAAGACGGTGGCCAAAGAACGCGGCCTGTCAAAGCGCGAAGTTTACCGGATGGTGGCAGAGAAATAGTTTGAGAGAAACAATTCAAATCATCGGCGGGGGGCTCGCCGGAACCGAAGCCGCGTGGCAGTTGGCGGAGCGCGGGTTTTCCGTGAAGCTCTATGAAATGCGGCCCGTGCGGACCACGGATGCCCACCTCACAGACCGTCTGGCGGAGCTGGTTTGCAGTAATTCGCTGAAGAGTGACGCGGAGCCCTCGGCCTCCTGGTTGTTGAAGGAGGAACTGCGGCGCATCGGTTCGCTCTCCATGTGTGCGGCGGATGTGGCGAAGGTTCCCGGCGGCCAGGCGCTGACGGTGGACCGCGTCGTATTTGCGGAAGAAGTCACGAAAGTAATCGAAGCGCATCCGCGGATTGAAGTGATCCGGGAGGAAGTGCAGTCGCTGGAGACAAGCAGTCCGGTGATTGTGGCAACGGGCCCTCTGACGAGTGATGCGCTGGCGCAACAGATCGCGGAACTCACGGGTTCGAAGCGGCTCTTCTTCTACGACAGCATCAGCCCGATTGTGGATGCGACGACGGTGAATCGTGACATCGCATTCGCGGCTTCCAGGTATGACAAGTCACTTGCCGGGACGGATGATTACCTCAATTGTCCTTTCAACAAGGCCGAGTATGACCGATTCGTGGAGGAGTTGATGGCGGCGCAGAATGTGGAATCGCACATTCCGAATGACACGCCGTATTTCGAAGCCTGCCTGCCGATTGAAGAGATCGCGCGCCGGGGGCATGACACGCTGCGCTTCGGTCCGATGAAGCCGATGGGGCTGATTGATCCGCGGACGGGACGCCGCCCCTATGCGGCGGTACAGTTGCGTCTGGAGAATCTGCGGGCGGACAGCTACAACCTGGTCGGTTTTCAAAATCATTTGAAGTTCGGGGAGCAGAAGCGGATCATGCGTCTGATTCCCGGGCTGGAAAATGCCGAATTCCTGCGGTATGGGCAGATCCACCGGAACACCTACATCAACTCACCGGAACTATTGACCGGAGCGCTGCAATTGCGGACGCAGCCGAACGTTTTCTTCGCGGGGCAAATTTCCGGGGTGGAAGGCTACGTGGAATCGATGGCGACGGGCTTGGCGGCGGGCATCCACATGGCGGAAATGTTGCGCGGGGAAGAGCCGCGGCCGTTTCCCCGGGAGACAGCGCTCGGGTCACTGTGCCATTACATTACGCACGCGAATCCGAAGCATTATCAGCCCGCAAATATTGCGTTTGACCTGCTGCCGCTGTTGGAGAATCCGCCGAAGGACCGGCGCGAACGGCAGATACAGGTCTGCCGCCGTGCGATTGCCGCCATGGAGGAGTTTCTCGGGGCCTATGTCTGAACTCCGGCGCCAGGTGGATGCATTTCTGGAGAGCCTTGTGCGCAGGAATGATTCGCCGCACACGATACGCAATTATGGGGCGGATCTGGATGAGTTCATCGCGTATTTTTCACCGCAGGGGGAGACACCGCCGCAGCCTGCCGCTATCGATTTACTGCTGTTGCGGGAGTGGCTGGCCCATCTCTACGACCGCGAACAAAAACCCGCGACCATCCGCCGCAAGCTCGCGTCCACTCGGGCATTTTTTAAGTTCTTATCGAAAGAACGGCTGATTGCGCGCGACCCTGCGCGGTTGTTGCGTGTACCCAAGGCTCCGAAGACACTGCCGCCGGTGCCGAATGCGGAGATTACGAATGCGCTGGTGGATGGCGTGGCCGAAGACCGGTATGAGCGGCCTCATCCAGAGCGCGACACGCTGATGTTTGAACTGCTCTATGGTTGCGGTTTGCGGATCAGTGAGGCGGTGGGGCTGAATGTGGAAGATTTCGACCGCACAGAGAAGTGGATCCGCGTACGGGGCAAAGGCCGCAAGATGCGGCAGGTGCCTTACGGCAGCAAGGCCGCCGAGGCGCTGGACACGTACCTCACACCAGAGCACCCCATCACTGGTCCGTTGCTGCTGAACCACTGGGGCAAACGCCTAACGGCAGGCGGGGCGCGGAAGATTGTGAACTTTTATGCGGTGAATGTGGCCGGGGATTCATCGATCCATCCGCACACACTGCGGCATGCTTTTGCCACGCATCTATTGAGTGACGGGGCGGATTTACGGTCGATTCAGGAACTGCTGGGGCATGCGAGGCTCTCCACCACGCAGAAATATACACAGGTTGCTTTGGCTGATTTAATGCGGGTTTACGACAAAGCTCACCCTCACGCTAAACTTTCTGGCAGGATATAAGGGAAGGAGAATCTTTCTATGGCAAAAGGCATGGACCGCAAGAAGGAAACCAAGAAGCCGAAAAAGAACGCCAAGTAGTTTCCGGCTTCCGATTCACAGGTGTTTGCAAGGGCCGGAAGTGGCAGAACGCCACTCCGGCCCTTTGCATTTACTGGCCGTATTGTTCGAAGAAGTGGGCGATGGTGCGGATACCGTCGAAGTAGTTGCGGATGTTGTACTTCTCGTTGGGCGAGTGGAGTCCATCATCGGGCAGTCCGAAGCCCATGAGGATGGTGGGGATGCCCAGATGGTTCGCGAAATCGCCCACAATGGGGATGGAGCCGCCGGAGCGCGTGAAGACGGTTGGCTTGCCGAAGATATTGCTGAAGGCCTGCGCTGCCACTTGGATGGCGGGGTGATCTGTATTCACCATCAAGCCGGGGCCGGCACTCAAAACCCGCACTTCGCAAACGATGCCCTTGGGCGTGTTCGCAGCGACGAAGGCTTTCACCGCCGCGACAACTTCTTCGGGTTCCTGCTTCGGTACGAGCCGGATGCTGACTTTGGCTACAGCCTTTGCCGGGATGACGGTCTTGGCTCCCGCACCTGTGAAGCCGCCAGCAATGCCGTGGACTTCGAGCGTTGGCCTCGCCCAGGTCCGTTCAAAGACGGAGTAGCCGGGTTCGCCGGTTAGAGCCGTGGAGCCGACTTCGTTTTTCAGATATTCCGCTTCATCGAAAGGCAGGCGGGTCCAGCTGTCCTTTTCGGCGGCAGAAGGCGGTTCGACTTTGTCGTAAATGCCGGGGATCTGGATGTGGCCGTCGGCATCCTTGGCCTTTGAGAGCAGTTCGATCAAGCCGAAGACAGCGTTGGGGGCGGCACCGCCGTAGAGCCCGGAGTGGAGGTCGCGCATGGGGCCGCGCGCTTCGATCTCCATGTAAACCAGGCCGCGCAGGCCGACGTTCAGCGTGGGCAGGCCGGGCTCATACATTTCCGTGTCTGAGACCAGAGCGACATCAGCTTTGAGCTTTTCCGGGTTTTTCGCCACGTACTCGGCGACGGAAAGACCACCCACCTCCTCTTCTCCTTCGAGCAGCACTTTGATGTTGACCGGCAGGGTGCCATGGACGGCGCGCAACGCTTCAAAAGCCTTGATGTGGGAGTACATCTGGCCCTTGTCATCGGCTGAGCCGCGGGCGTAGAGGTTGCCGTTGCGTTCGGTGGGCTCGAAGGGCGGCGTTTCCCAGAGCTCCAGCGGGTCAGGCGGCTGGACGTCGAAGTGGCCGTAGCAAAGCACGGTGGGCTTGCCGGGGGCGTGCATCCAATCGGCGTAAACCAGGGGATGGCGGGGAGTTTCAATGAGCTCCACATTCTCCAGTCCGGCTTCGCGGAGCTTCGCGGCAGCATACTCACCGGCACGACGGGTGTCGGCGTTATGGTCCGGAAGAGTGGAGATGCTGGGAATGCGGAGAAATTCCTTCAGTTCTTCGAGGAGACGCGGTTCGTTCTCCTGAACATACTGGTCAACACTTTGGTACGTGCGGGCTTGAGACATGTTGGCTTCATTCTAACGTGGTGCGCTAAGGTGCCTGTATGGCCATTTTGGGTGTGGATCTGGGCGGCACGAAGATTGCGGCAGGGTTGGTGTCGGCCAAGGCAGAAGTAACGCACTGCCGCGAAGTGCCCACGCTGGCAGATCAGGGTTATGAGGTTTCCCGGGGGCAACTCGACCAATTGATTGCTGCGATGCTGGGGCCGGAGGTGGAAGCGATAGGCATCTGTGCGCCAGGGCCGCTGGACCCCATCAGCGGCGTGGTGGCGAATCCTCCCAACTTGCCGGGATGGCGCAATATTGCACTGGCACATGAGACCGCCCGGAAGTACGGCCTGCCGTGCCGGGTGGAGAACGATGCGAACGCGGCGGCATTGGCGGAAGCCCGTTTCGGTGCGGGCGCGGGTTTTGATCCAGTATTCTACGCGACTCTCAGCACAGGCATTGGCACAGGTCTGGTGAGCGGTGGCAAGGTGTTCCACGGGGCTCATGGGGCCGCGGCCGAAGGGGGGCACGTGAGTGTGGACTATCGAAGTTCCGTGGTGTGCCGCTGCGGCGTGCGCGGTTGCATTGAAGCGCTGGCTTCCGGAACTGCGATTCTACGTCGGGCCAGAGAAGCCGGTTTTTCGGTGCAGAATGCCTCAGAACTGGCCGCGCTGGAAGACCCTGCGGCGGTGCAACTGATGGAAGAGACTACTGACATGCTGGCGGCTTGGCTGGGGTCTATGATGACTCTGTTTGATCCGGGCGTGGTGGTTCTGGGGGGCGGAGTGACGAAGCTGGGAGAAAAACTGTTCGGGCCGCTGCGGCGCAAGACTCCGGCATGCACACTGAATCCCAACGCCGCCGGGATTTCGATTGTTCCCGCGGCGCTGGGCAGAGAGTGCGGTGTCGTCGGTGCCGCAGCTGCTTTTTTGTCCTTCTGAGGAACAAGCCGCCACACCGTCCCGCTTCGAGTCGGGTATTGCGGCGCGGCCCTCGCGCCTGTGCGGCCAACTAAGCGTGTTCTGATTTCGCAATGACAGCGGGGTGCAATTGACGCAGAACCTGGCTGAGCACGTCCTGCATTTCCACAACTTTGCGGTCAATATCATCAATCGCGGCACTGCCGCCATTTCCGTTGCCGTGGAAGGAATGGAGTATTGCGGAGCGTGCGAAATCCGACAAGCTGCGGGCTCCGGATTTTTCGGACGCCTGACGCAGTTGATCATACTCTTCTTCGGAAACGCGGAAATTAATCAGTCTTGTTCTGGGTTTCTGTATCGCCATAATGAATCCTGTCCGGTCTGCCGGTTGAATACCGGCGGTTTGGTTCACGAACAGATTCGGCGGGGAATCGGGCGGTCAACAGAGAGAAGGGCTGCGGCACACCCTGGCCACAGCGGTATTACAGATCGTAGACGGAAGTTTGCGACAAAGTCAACTACTTTGCTTCAAGAACCAGCTTTGGGCCGGTGATGTCTTCGAGCGTCAGGGTCACCCGCTTGCGGCTGTCGATCTTATCGGCGGGAAATTCGAAGCGGGAAAGAATCATCCAATCGGTCTCGGAATGCGGCGGAATCACGCCGCGTTCGGGCAGGACTTTGTTGAATTGTTCCCCCAGGCCGGGATAAGCCGCGAAGATTTTCGGGGCATCGCTGACCGCCAGGTTCAGGCCCGTTGCTTCGGTGCCGTCCGGCATTTCGATCCTGGCTTCGGCGCTGCGCACAATCATCCCGCGGTCGGAATCATTCTTGACCTTGAAATCGTAAATCACAGCCACAACGTTGTCGTCGAGCTTCTGTGTGCGGACCTTCCCGATTTTGCCGGTGGGCTCCAGATGGTTGCCGCGCGTGGAGGAGTAGCCGAACCAGGCGAGCGTTGCGATGACAATAACCGTGGCCCCAAAACCCAGCAGAAAGGAACGGCTCATGGCTAGTTCAGCTCGCTGACCATCTTCATGATGATCTGCATGGAGGCGTGGGCCTTCTCAATGAGAGTGCCGTCAAAGATGTGGGTTTCAAGACCAATGCAGTGCTTGTAGCCATCGGCCTGCATGGCCAGCAGCATGTCCTTCCACGGCAGGGTTTCTTTGGTTTCGAGCAGGCCCACGGCTTTGAACTGCGCATTGAGCATGCGGTCAAAGGGCAGAGACTTGTAGCCATCGGGGAACTGCAGTTCGTTCAAGTGATGGGCGTTTTGGGGGTCCCAGTTGAAGCCGAGCCACTTGGAGGGGATGCGGTCCATCAGGGGTTTCAATTCGCTGGATTTGCCGATGTTCTGCGAGTTCTCATTTTCCATCAGCAGCCGGACCTTGTATTTCTCCGCCAGCGGCAGCATTTCTTCCACGGTCTTCTGCACGTAGGGGAGCACGGTGTCCGGCTCGGCGACGCGTGTGCCGGAGAAGATGCGCATCTTGTCGACGCCCAGGATGTTGGCGGCTTTGAGGGCGCGTTCGAGATCGGTGAGGCGGCTGTCCCATTTCGCCTGTTCGGAAGCGAGGCGCTTGGCTTTTTGGGCGTCCGTCTCCGGGCGCTGGCGCGGGTTGACCATGCCGGGCCAAGTGAATTTCAACAGGCCGGTGTTGAGGAAGCTGACTTTGAGACCGGCGGCTTTCAGGTCGGCGGCATGCTGGCGCAGCTCGGCTTCGGGAAGGGAGTCGAAATTCTTTTTGGTCTCGGGCACACCGCGCAATTCCACCCATTCCATGCCGTATTGTTTCGCGAAGGCGATGGCGTCCGCCTGCGTCTTGCCGATCTCGTCGGTGATGGCGCTGATATTCGACTTGGTGATGCGGTTCTTGGCTCCCTGCATACGGGAGGCAGCCAGAACGGCGGCAGAGCGGAGAAACAGTTCGCGGCGGGTCACCTTGCGATGATATTCCAGATGGACGACCAAAAGCATGGACTTTTGATACAGGCCGACGCGGGCAAGGGAATTCTGCACGGGATCAGCGGCGTGATCGCAGCGCATGACGGTGATATCGGGTCCGTGTCGATCATTGAGAACACGGCGCAGGGTGCCAGGATCTTCTTCGAAATCACGACGCCGAACTGGGATGAGATGCTGATGGCGCTGCGGGAACTGCCCGTGGTGCGCAGCCTGAACACCGTCAACAGCATGGAGCGGATCTACGGCAAGCGAATCATCATCATGGGCGGCGGCGCGCAGGTGGGGCAGGTGGCGCTGGGTGCGATTGTGGAAGCCGACCGTCACAACATCCGCGGCGAGCATATCTCGATCGATACGATTCCGCTGGTGGGGGAACAGCAACTGGCGGATGCCGTGCGCGCCGTGCCGAGGCTTTCGCGAGCCAAGGCGCTGGTGCTGGCCGGGGCGTTGATGGGCGGGGATATCGAAAAGGCGGTGCTGGAGGTCCGGGCGCTGGGTCTGCTGGTGATCAGCCTGAATATGGCGGGGAGCGTGCCGGATGCGGCGGATCTGGTGGTCTCTGACCCGGTGCAGGCTGGCGTGATGGCGGTGATGGCCGTGGCGGATACTGCGAAGTTCAATGTGGCCAGGTTGACCAGGCGGGTGTTTTGAGGAATGGAAATTGAAGAACTGTGCCGGGGCTTCGTGGCGGGGACGGTTTCTGCTGCGGAAGCCTCCATGGTTCCTGGCGGAGAGTGGTATCGCTTCGCTTCCTTCGCGCCAGTGCTGGCCGTTCGGGCTGCTGATCCTGAACTGGTCCGGCTGGGTTTGATTGCGCTGACTCTGGTGCCGCAGGAAGTGGATATCCGGGACAAGATCATGTGCCTGGCCGGTTTGTATTACGCTGCCTCCGTTCTCGGCCTGGATGCGGTGGAACTCTTCGCGAAAGTTGCTCAACTTGCGGAAGACGCCGCGCTCGCCGGTGAGATGAAGGGCTTTCCTTTGCGGCTGCCGCAACACAGGGACCTGCAAGCGTTCTGCCTCCGTCCGGCGGGGAGAGGTACCGAATTCCGCTTTGAGAGCGAATTGGACTCTTGACGCGAAGAGGTTTTCGGGGTCATGAAACCGTTTTTGGTCCTTGACGCCAACTGGTTTGCGGTGCAAACTATTGGCAGAGGAGGCGCTCATGTCTGACCCGCTCCAGGAAATCATTCGCCGTCCCGCGCTTTACGAAAACGTGGATGGCACACTCGATCTCTACTTCGGTCTGATGCTGACCGGGACTGCGTGCATCTGTTATCTGCCGGAACTCATGCGGTTCCTGCCCCCGGGCATTGCCGGCTATCTCCTGGCGATGCTGGGCGTGATTACCCTCCCGATGCTGTTCGGGGTATGGCTGAGGAGAATGGTGCGAAAGTACATTACCTACCCCAGAACCGGCTACATTGCACCACGGCGCGCCTTGCCAGGGAAGTTCAGGAATGGGGTTTTGTTCGTGGTTGGACTCTCTGTGGCCGCTGCCTTGCTTGCTTCCGTGGCAGGATTGAGCCGGTCCGACACAGCCTCACTGGCGGTGCGGATCTTGCTCGCGGCCGCTTTTGCGTTTCCCTATGCCGTGTTTGCCATTCGCTATCGGAGCAGGCAGCCGTGGAAGCCCTTCGCCGCGGCTGCAATGTTGGCGGGGTTGGTGTTGATGGCTGCGTTGGTACCTGGTGGAGTGGAACAATGGTCGCGCCCGGCTATGCTGTTCACGGCATGCGGCTGGTTCCTATCCGGCTTCGTGACTCTGTGGCTTTACTTGCGGGCCACCAGGGCTTTGACGGCGGGGGCCGAGTGAACGGGCAGCTCCGGGCCATTGCGGAACTCGACCGCGTCATCCACGAACCGGGCCGCCTGATGATCGTCGCTCTGCTTTCTGGTTTGGAAGAGTGCGACTACCGGTACCTGGTTCATGAGACAGAAATGAACAAGGGCACACTTTCCAGCCATCTGACCCGTTTGGAAGAAGCGGGTTATTTGCAGATGGAGAAGACCTTCCGTGGAAAAGTGCCGCGCACCCTGCTGCGGCTCACCGCAAGCGGCCGGCAGGCCTTTGAAGACTACAGGGCGAAGCTTAAGGAATCTCTGCGATGAAGCCGATCCGCTGCTTCTGCTCCAGGGGCGGATCCTGTAACTGGTGCAGGCAGTCATAGATGTGATCGATATGGGCGCTGTGTTCGGCAACTTTCTGCGCCAGATCCGCATGGCTGGCCAGATACTCCCGAAGCCTGACGAACGCCCGGATGATGAGAATATTGAGTTCCACCGCCCTGTCACTCGAAAGAACCGAAGACAGCATCGCGACGGCGTGTTCCGTGAATGCGTAAGGGAGTGACCGTCTTCCGCCTCTGCCGGGTTTTGATATCGCAATTTGCGATGTCAAAGATTCCACCTCTTCGTGCGTGAGTTGGAGCATGAAATCTTGCGGGAAGCGGTTGATGTTGCGCTTCACTGCTTCATTCAAGCGAAAAGTCTGGACCTGATACAGCCCGGCCAAATCACTGTCGAGCATTACTTTCTGTCCCCGGATCACACAGATCCGGCGTTCGATCAGCTCAGCGGGGATGACCTGAACGGCGGTGGAAGTTGTAGTTGCCATTGCCTTTTGAACGAACGCCGGAATTACCAGCTACTTGCCGATCCGAAGACCGTACTCATGAATCAATGTGCCGTCCTGCCCGTAAAGCCGCAGGAAGTAGTCGCCGGGGTCGGCCGAGGCGACGGGGATGGATACGCGGGTTCCCTTTTCCGAGGTCTGGCCGGAGCCGGTCCACATGTTGTGACCGGTCGCGTCCACCAGTTCCACCTTGTAGGGATCCCGGCCGGACGGGGCATCCAGCAGGGTGATGTCGAGTTGTTTCGCACGCGGCGCACCAGTCTTCTCACCGCGCATGGCAGTGAGCTGGATGGCAGCAGCCGGCAACAAATCCCGGCTCCCAGAGCGGGTATACACCACGCCCAGAACAATCAAAAATACGAGGGTAAATCCCGTGGCGAACGCAAACGAAGGCTGCCGCAGCCAACCGAACCAGTCTGTTGCAGGCTTTTCCTGATAAACCGGTTCTTCGAGCAGTGCTTCGCGCATGCCAAGGGCGAAATGCCGCATCTGATCTGCCTGTTTTTGGCAGGTTTCACAGACGAGCAGGTGTTCTTCGAGCTTGTCGCTGTCTCCTGGGTCCAATCTTCCCAGGACATACAGCTCCAGTTGCTCGCTGGTGCCATGTCTTGAGTACTTCACAAACGCTCCTTGGTTGTTTAGTGGGGCGTCCGGCGGAAAATTCTCATCAGAATTTCAACTACTCCGCAAAAATCTTGGGGGTACTACTTTCCGCCCAGGCGGCGGCCTATCCCCAAAGCAAGGCGCTTGCCCATTTCACCAAACCGCTTCTTCGCGCGCGATTTCATCAACCGGAACTGATTGTAGCTGAGGTTCATCTCGCTGCAGATCTGATCCTGCGATTGTTCATCGACGTAAAAGCGGCGGAGGATCTCCCTGTCGCGCTTCGGAATTCCCTTCAGGACACGGCGGGCGATCTCTGCACGCTGCTGTTCCCAGAGAACCTGCTCCGGGTCGTCGGAAAAGTCAGACAAGCCCGGCATGGTGTCTTCGAAATCGGCTTCGGTGCGGCGGCGGTGGACCATGCCTTCGATATGGGCAGCGATTTGCCGCTTGACGATGGTCCGGACATAGCCCATCAGGCGTTCGGGTTCCCGCAATTCGCCATTCTGAATGGCTTGCGCAACGATGATGAAGCAATCATGGACGCGGTCTTCGAGTTCTTCCGCGCCCAGTTGGCGCATGAACATCCAGCGGACGCCTTTGCCGAAGATTGCGTAGAGGTCTCCGAGTCCAGTCGGGTCTCCCGCGGACACACGTGTGACGATGTCCCCCCATTCCGGAGAAAGCGGCGCTTCCGCTGCGCTCTCTTCTTCGCCGGAGGAATCCGCGAAGTCGAATTCGTCCTGATTCGGCACTGCTTGAGATGGTACCAGTGCCGGACGGATATTTATGTCCTCGACAATAGGAAATACGCTGCCCACGTGGATGGCCTTTTTCTGAATTCCGGGTCACTCAGTAGCGCTACCCGTGCGCGTTGTAATGCATAAGCGGGACTTTCGGCCGGTTGTTCCCGCAGGGCGGAATAGAAAGCGGTGAGAAGAGCCTGGCTGTCTCCATCGGCCACATCCCACTGCGTGGCCAGCACGTTGTTGACGCCGGACGCGATCCAGGCCCGGGTTAAGCCCATGAGTCCGGAACCCGGCACCTTCTGGGCCTGCGCGGACTGGCAGCCATTCATCACCACCAGTTCGGCATCCAGCCGCCGTGCGATGATTTCGGTGGGTCCGAGCAGATCCATATCCCCTTTGCCGTCCAGGCTGAGCGCGATCAAGCCGGAGCGGTATTCGCCCGGGGCTGAAATGATGTGGGTTGCAAAGTGGACGATCTCCGGATTCCGTTTGAGCGCCGCAAGTAGATTGGTATTCGTGGCGTCTGGACCCGCGAGCACCCTGGTACCGGGGCCGGGCCAGAGCCGGGAGCAGGCATTGACTTCACCAGAACTTGCGGGTAGGCGCGGCAGCACCAGCGCCGCCTTTCCTGACTTGCCATGAAAACGCGGATCGGCTGCGTTGTAAACCGGGTCGGCGATGCCCAGAAAGGTCGCGTTGGCGAGGCTCTTTCCTTTGCGGAGTAGGCTGGCACCGGGTGAAAACTGCAGCGCGACCCGTTCACAGAGGAAGCCTTCGCCGTCTTGCGCGGGGAGAGCGGCGAACGGAAGGTCAAAGAGTGGCCCGTCCGGTTCCAGAAGCCAGCGCCGCGCCTGCAGTATTTCCTTCGGCAGTTGATCGAAGAGGGCTTGGAAGAGCTGGTTGCCGGTCTCCCGGTAGCCGCTCGATTGGCGAACGGACTCGCGGAACTGGCCCACAAGTTTCTCTAGTTGTCCGGCAGGGGGGAGTGCGTAGACGCGCACGCGGCCCTGGTATACCGTCCAGAGCCAGGATTGCCGTTCTCCAGTGTGGAAGCCCAGGAAGACTTCGTTCGTCCCGAGGGCTTCGCGCACAGACTGCAGTGCGGAACTGGCAGAGAGCTTGCGGTCATTGCCGGAATCCGCTTCGAGCCGGCTGAGACGAAGTTGCAAAGCGTCGGCTTTGGACCGTGCGGCGGAACTATTGGAGGAATAAGCCTCCCTTTGCAGTGCCCGGAATTGGCTCAGCAAATCCCAGTACTCGGTGGGCAGGCGACTGCGCCAATCTGCTGTTTCGGGTGTGAGTGCTGCGAGCGTGAGGGAGCGGTAATGTTCCGCGGCATCAAACGTCTCCGCGACATACTCCTGGCCGCCGGCGGAGAGTGCCAGCCGGTTGCCCGCATCAATGAAGCCATCTGCCACTCTGGCAAGTCCGTTTTCCAAATGGACCCTGCCTTGGTCATTGGGAACAACTTCCTCACGGAGAACGTGGACCAGCGACCGGGCGGACTGGAAATCGGAGTAAGCCCCGCGCAGATCGTTCTGCGCCAGCCGGAATGTGCCACGGTCGGCGTAGGCGAGCCACCGGGGATTTGCTGCCGGAGTGGAACGGACGGCCGCGTCATAGAGGCTGCGGGCTTGTCCTGGCTGTCCGTTCAGCTCTCTCAGCCTTGCCAACTTGGACAACACTCCGGAGTAGTCATCAATCCGGTAGATTCCCGCCAAATAGACTGCCCGGCTCAGCGCCTTTTCGGCCAGGCGAAAGTCCCCGGCATCGAGTGCGGCTGAGCCATAGAGTTCCCAGCTCAAGCGCTCATTTCGATAGTCGCCATTCTCTTCCAATGCTGTGATTGCTTCACGAAAAGCGGGCAGCGCCTGCCCAAACCGGTGCAACACGGCCAAGGTGTGCGCGTATTGAAGTTTCAGTGCGGGCGCATAGGCGGGAGGGGTACCCGTGTCGACCGCCGCCAAGCCCTGCGTCGCCGAGAGCAGCGCCGCTGGGGCGTTCCCAAGATGATGGTACACAGCGGCAATGTTGGCGTGATAAGCAACCTCCAATGACCGGTTATTTGAGATTTTGGCGAATTCCATCCCATGCTGGAACTGATTCAGTGAATCTTTGAGACGCAGGTCAATGAGTGAACACGAAGCGGAAAGGTGCCAGCCTTTGGCTGCCTGCCGGTATAGTTTCTGCTGCTCGGCGTATTTCGCCGCCCGTGCAGAAACAATGCCTGCCTCGACGTATTGCGATGCCGACCAGAGTTTGAGCGCGCGGGTGTACTGTGCCTCAAACCGCTCGACGGCTTTCGGGGTGGTGATGTCAGAAGAAAGAGCTGGGCGCCAGGAAATGCTAACGAGCGCCAACACGGTCAATGCGGAACCAGTGACCGCGCCAAACTTCGTGAATGAGAACACGAGACTGGCTGGCGGACTTCGAATGGACAGCCTGCGGTTGCAAGCTGTGCCGCCATTCGAAGTCTACCAGACCTGGACCGCTCTTGGCGGGTGCCGGTAGTATTTCCGGCGTTGGGTTGGTGGTACGCGTCTGTGCACGCGTCGGGTGTTGGGTTACATCACAGAACGGAATTGATGATGATGATGATGATGGGGTTATCCATGACCGTCTATCCGTTCTGGCCGGGTTGCCATGAAAGCTGCCCTGGGCCACCTTCAAGCTATTCGCCGGAAGGCGGGAACTTCGGCACAGTTCTCTGGAAACTATTGATTCCGTTCAGAAAAAATCTTGACAGCGAACGTGACCCACCCGCGCAGGCGTGCCACGTAGGCCGCCACGATCCAGTCCATGGCCGCACCAAAGCCTTCTCCGCGGAAGCACCGAAACAATCCTGATCTTCCCGTGCGAAAATTAGGCGTGCGAAACCGAATTGCCGCCCTCTTAGTTGCTTCCGCCCTTCTTCTCGGGGCCGCCGGACTGCCCAGAAAAGCTGGCGACTTCGCCATACAGACCGGACCGGAGAAGTACACCTGGCTGAGCCAGTACCAGGGCAAGACGCTGCTCGTCGCCTTCATCCTCACTTACTGCCAGCACTGCCAGAAGACCACCGGCATCCTCAACGCCATCCAAAAGGACTACGCCGCGAAGGGAGTGCAAGTGTTGGGGTCCGCGATTGAGGATATGGCGTCGCTGCATTTGGGCGATTTCGACAAGCAGTTCCATCCAGCATTTCCAGTCGGGTATGACGACCGCCGTTACCTGATGAAATTCCTCGATCTGCCTGTCGATGACAACCTCATGATGCCGGCGCTGGTGTTTATCGATAAAAACGGTATGATCCGGACGATTGTGCAGGGCGATGATCCGGTGTTCACCGGCGATCAGGATAAGAACCTGCGGCAGATCCTCGAGAAGACGATCG
Organism: uncultured Acidobacteriia bacterium; assembly: GCA_903923395.1. Taxonomy (GTDB): domain Bacteria; phylum Acidobacteriota; class Terriglobia; order Bryobacterales; family Bryobacteraceae; genus BOG-234. The sequence goes on along the minus strand of CAIXXM010000086.1, from coordinate 11,091 downwards.
CGGAAGGCAACCGGAAGTAGCCCGGTTGCGTGTGGTTGAGCCGACGCGCTACCATCGGATTTCTCCCACAAACTGATAACAAATGCCCGCACAGGTGAAAAAGATCCTGGCAGTCATGACCGACCTGTTTTTCTCGGTCAAGATTTCCGACACAGCCAAAAAGTTCGCGATGCAGGTGGAGTTCGTCAAAGATGGCGAAACTCTGATGGAGAAGCTCAAAGACAAGCCATCAGTGGTCTTCTTTGATCTGAACTATGATGCGGTGGATCACGTCAGCCTGATTGAAAAGATCAAGGCGGACCCCGCCACCAAGCGCATCAGCACCGTTGGCTTCGTTTCGCACGTGAACACTGACTTGAAGATCAAGGCGCAGAATGCTGGTTGTGACATGGTTGTGGCACGCAGCGTATTCGCCACCAATCTGCCAGTCATCCTGAAGCGTCACGCTACTATTACGGTTTCGCAGAGCACGCTCAACGCGTAGCAACCCAAGTTTTCGGCTGGTCAGTTCCGTGATTCGATTGGTGCCGCGAACGGCGGTCTGTGCGCTACTTCAATTCAATGACAAGCGTCCGGTAAGTCTTGTTCCCTGTATTGGTCAGCACTGGTGCAGCTTCGCCCTTGTTGTGCCAGATCACATCGCCGGATTTTCGTTCGCGGGTTGTCTTCATGCCGGTGTCGGGGTCGATCCGTTCGTAGCGGCAATCATCCAGAAAGACGATGACCTGATCGGAGGGCCGGATGGACTTCTCGCGCGGCTTGCCGGGCTCGTAATCCAGTTCGGTCACCTTGACCCTTGCGTTTTCCAGGCGAAGGTCCCGGGAGACATCAGCCCGTCCTGCAACATAGGCAGCACATAACCCCGCGGCAATCCACAAACGTTTCATACCGGTGAAATTACCATACCTTTAGAATCTCCTTGCGGTTTGCATACGGGTGTTGTCACAATGGCTGCGACATGCGATTGCGGGTGCTTGGACTCATTCTGGCCGGCGGCAAGGGAACCCGGCTCTATCCTTTAACGAAAGAACGCGCCAAGCCGGCCGTGCCATTTGGCGGCAAGTATCGGATCGTAGACTTCGTTCTCAGTAATTTCATCAACTCCGGGATCTATTCGATCTACGTGCTGACACAGTTTCGCAGCCAGAGCCTGCTGCAGCACTTAAGCGAAGGCTGGCAATTTGGCGGCTTGCTGAAAAACCAGTTCATCATCCCGGTGCCGGCGCAGATGCGCTCTCCCGGGGAAACCTGGTATCAGGGCACGGCTGACGCGATCTACCAGAACATCAACCTGATCGAGCAGGCCGATCCACACGTGGTGGCGATCTTCGGCGCTGATCACATCTACCGTATGAACGTGGCTCACATGGTGGAGTTCCACGAGAATCTCAACGCTGCCTGTACCATCGCGGCTATTCCGGTCGACAAAAAACATGCCCACGAATTCGGCGTGATCGAGTGCGACGAGGAAAACCGCATCCGTGCGTTCCATGAAAAGAACCCGGACGCACCGACAATTCCCGGAAACCCCAATGAAGTCTTCGCTTCCATGGGGAATTACATCTTCTCCACGCGGACTCTGCTGCAGGCGCTCAAGGAAGATGCCGCCAATGTGGACAGCACGCACGATTTCGGGCGGGACATCCTGCCCAAACTGGTAGCGGACCAGCAGGCCATTTATGCCTACGACTACCAGAGCAACAAGATCCCTGGCGAGCCAGGGGACCAGCCCGTGTACTGGCGCGACGTCGGTACCATCGAAGCGTATTTCGAAGCCAACATGGATCTTCGCTCCGTGAAGCCCGCGCTGAATCTCTACAACCGGCAATGGCCACTGCGGACATCCAGCTATCCCGACCCGCCAGCCAAGTTTGCTTTCGACGAAAACAACCGCCGGGGTGAAGCGATTGACAGCATCGTCTCCGGAGGCTGCATCCTTTCGGGCGGCAGCGTCAAGGAATCCATTCTTGGACGCGGCGTGAAGGTGCATGCCGGGGCCACGGTGGAGAACTGCGTCATTCTGGACAACTGTGATATCGGCCGCCGCGCAAAACTCCGCAATGCGATTCTCGATAAGAACGTGAAGGTGCCGCCGGATACTGTGATCGGGTATGACCTGGAGCAGGACAAGAAGCATTACCACGTAACGGAAACAGGCATTGTGGTGGTGGAAGGCCTGCGCTCGCCAGTGGATATCTCGACGGTCTTTGTCTAGGAGCGTTTCAACAAGCACCTAAATCAGAGTCGCGAGGAAGCCAGCTACGGCTCCGAACAACACCAGCCAGACAGTATTGGTGCGCCAGCGGAACAGCAGTACCGCCGCAACCAGGGAAATTCCGCCCGTGAACCAACCGGTCACTGCGGCGCGCGCGAGGAAAACTCCGGCGTAAGCGATGAGCGCCAGAGAGCCTGCTCCCACACCGGCCAGTACCTGCGCGACCGCGGCTGACTTTCGCAGCTTGTCCATCAGCAGTCCGCTGAGTCCGGTGAAGACGAACGCGGGGGCGAAGATTCCCGCGGTGGCGGCAACGGCACCGGGCCAGCCGCCCAGCAGATAGCCGAGAAAGGTGGCCGTGCTGAAGACGGGTCCGGGCGTGATCTGGCCCACCGCTACGGCGTCCAACAGCTGTTTCGATGTCAACCAGTGCGTCCGCGTGACCATGTCTTCCTGCAGAAATGCCAGCAAGACGTAGCCACTGCCGAAGATCAGCGAGCCAATCTTCGCGAAAGTCAGGAAGATGGTCACTGGTGCGACCGAAAATAACTTCTGCGGGGACGGCAGGCGCGCGGCCGCGAAAGAGATTCCCCCACAGAGCGCCAGGACAGGCAACGGACCCAGGCCTGTAATGAAAAGCGTCAGCGCAAAGACGGCGATGGCCCAATCGAGGGGTCTCTTCAACGAACTTCGTCCCATACCCCAGACCGTTTGCGCAATGATCGCGACAACCACCGGGGTCACTCCGGAGAGTATCTTCGTGGTCTCCGGCAGACTGCCGAACTGCACATAGAGCATCGCCAGCAGCGCAGTGCTGAGAAATGCCGGGAAGATAAAGCACAGGCCGGCCAGCAGCAGTCCCTTCCAGCCGGCTTTCAGGTAGCCGATGTGAATCGCCACTTCTGTGGAACTGGGTCCGGGAATCAGATTTGCCAGCGCCAGACGATCAAGAAATTGCTGTTCGGTGATCCACTTCCGGTGGTGGATAAATTCCTGGCGCATCATGGCCAGATGGACGACAGGACCCCCAAAGGCAAGCGTCCCCAGGCGCAGAAAGCTCAGGGCCAGTGCGGAGAGGCTGGGGTCATTCGGGCTGGTTTGCTTCATTTGCCGGTTCTACACCGGATGGTACTTCGGCATCTGTTTTTGCCGTCTTGAGAAGAACCTTGTCGAGGGCCGCTTTCCGCACCGGGTCACTGAGACCAAACGCAGTGCTGAACTGCAGCCCGACCACATACTTCATGCCTTCCCTGCGGCAATACCGGACCGTGGCGTTGCCCATGCGGCCGAATTGATCCGAGGTCATCAGCACCATCGACCGAAGCTCCAGCGGGTCGCGCGTTTCTACTCTCGCACCGGAGGCGGAAAGGTCCACGCAACGGGCTCCGGCCCGGCGCACAGTCCCTTTTTTATCCTGCCAGTTCAGGTAGGTAGGGAAATCAACTCGGAATCTGGGTTCTGGGCGTGGCACGACTGTCTATACAAAGTATGTCGCAACGGCACGCTCCAGCGCAGCACGGGTGATTTCGGGGCCGCGCCGTTCGTACTGGCAAATGGATTTCACGATCTGGCAGATGTCCCGCGGATAGCACGGGCGCAGGTCCGGACTGTGCGCCAGGCAGAGTTCCCGCATGAGCGGCACTTCGGCGGGTTCCAGACGCAGGCCCAGCCCGCGGGCGGCGATTTCGAAGATCCGGTCAAAGGCCTCCGGCTCAATGGAACCAATCAGGATCTTGTTCGGAATGCGCCGCAGAAAGGCTTCATCGGCGAGTTCATTCGGTTCCAGGTTGGTGGAAAAGACCACCAGCAGCTCGAACGGGATATCGAATTTGCCGCCGCTGCCGAGAGAGAGAAAGTCCACGCGGCGGTCGAGGGGCACAATCCAGCGGTTGAGCAGATCGCGCGGCGACATCATCTGCCTTCCGAAATCGTCAATCAGCAGGATGCCGTTGTTGGCCTTCATCTGGAGCGGTGCCACAAAGGTGCCCGCGGCCTCGTCACGGGTCAGGTCGAGCATGGTGGTGATCAATTCCCCGCCCACCGCGAGAAACGGGCGTCGGCAAAGCATCCAACGTGGATCGGCATGCACGCCGTCCAGTTGGACCTTTTCATGCACGGAGGGGTCTGCCACGGTCACGATCTGGCCATCGACTTCCACGGCATACGGCACCGCGACGGCGTCTTCGAAGACGCGCATCAGCCGTTCGGAGATTGTGGTCTTGCCGGTTCCGCTGGGGCCATAGAGAAATATCGAACGCTGCGAGATCAGGGCCGGTCCAAGATCGTCCAGGATGGCATCCGTGACTACGATGTCAGAGAAGGAGCGCTGCAGGGATTCTCTGGTAACTTCCACGTTGGCGGCTTGTGCGCGGATGGTGGCGGTGTAACGGGCCAGGGAGACGGGGATCGGACCAACGTAGCGGGTTACCGCCGCGCGCTCGGAAGCCAGGCGCCGTCCGGTGGGGCTCAGGGAGAAGATGTAGTCGTCGCCGGTCATGCGCCGCACTTCCAGCAACTGCTGCTCATTCAACCGGCGGAAGATATTTTCGGCCAGTTCCGGGGGCAGTTTGAGCAGTTCGGCCAGCATGTGAATGGTCACCGTCCCGCGCATGTGGACATGGCGGACGGCGAGATCAAGCACCAAATACTCCGGCACGTCCAGGTCTTCGAGGCGCTGGGGGACGGGCGGAATGGCAGCGGGAGGCTTCAGGTTCGTAAAATGCTTCATCGTGTCAGGCTGCCGGCTCGGAGCGCGTGGTTTGTGGCACTGTTCTGTAGAGCTTGAGTTTACGAATCAAAGTGCGTCTGGAGATGCCCAGCAGATCAGCGGCTTTTTGCTGGTGGCCGCCGGTTTCTTTCAGCACCTTGAGGATCGTCTTCTGCTCCATGCCGTCAAGCGAGAAGCCGTCAGCCGCAGGCACTTTCCCCGCGTGGATATCGATCGGGAGATCCTCAGGTTGAATCTCGGCCCCCGTGCAATACACAGATGCCTTGTTCAGAGCGTTGCGGAGTTCACGGATGTTGCCGGGCCAGGAATATTTCAAGAGGCGTGTCCTGGCGGCATGGCTCAGCGAAAGCCCGGTATCGCGGAGGAAGAACTCAGCCAGAGGCACAATGTCGTCCGTGCGCTCACGGAGTGGCGGGACGTGAATGTGGAAGGCGTCCAGGCGGTGGTAAAGATCGGTACGGAAGCGTCCGGTGCTGGTCGCTTCCTCCAGGTTCAGGTTGGTTGCCGCCACGATCCGCACATCCACTGTGATTCTGCGCGTGCCGCCCAGGCGGAAGTGCGGCTGGCCATCGAGCACGCGGAGCAGCTTCGCTTGAACGTGAGCTTCAATTTCGCCGATTTCATCCAGGAACAGTGTGCCGCCGTTGGCAGCTTCAAAGAGCCCGGGCTTCATGCTCTCCGCGCCGCTGAACGCACCTTTTTCATAGCCGAATAATTCGCTCTCCACCAGGTGTTCCGGCAGTGCGGCGCAGTTCACATCGATCAGCGGGCGTGAGGCACGCGGCGAATTCTGGTGGATGGCCCGCGCGATGATCTCTTTTCCAGTGCCGCTCTCGCCGGTGATCAGAACCGGCGAATTGGTGCGGCCAACGCGGGCAGCCACGGTCATGATGTTGCGCATCACCTGCGACGCCACAACGGCGGTCACGCCTTGAAAGTGTTCCAGCTTTGGGGCGGGGTCAGACATGACGGAGAAGGCCTTCGCGGGTGGTTTGACACCCAGGCGCGCCAATTCGTCACTCGTGTCGCGTTCGCTGCTCATGCGTGCTTGTGCCCTTTATTCTCAAAGAAATATCGCCGATGCCAATTCAAAAACTGGTTGATCCACGTCTATCTGTCAGCGGGGGACCAACGCTTCTGTGCCATTTTGGCAGAACAACTGTACTGAGTAAACCTCTCAATCCGGGCGGAAGACTTTTCCGGGCTACCAGAGTTGCCCGGCATCGTGCTATAGATGACAACAGCAGTGTCAAATGCCACTTAGGGCAAAGCTATATATCGCGCTGATTCTTCTCGCTGGAATGCTCGGATTCGCGGCGGAAATGCTCCATTTCTCGTCGGCGGCGTCTTTGCAATTCTGGTGCTACTTCTTTGTCACTGCTCTGACCTCGGGCCTGAAAGTCCGTTTGCCGATGGTTACGGCGACGCTCTCCGTAAATTTCCTGTTCATCCTGGTCGGAATTGTTCAGTTCAGCCTGCCGGAGTCGATCGTCCTGGCGGTGGCTGGCACAATTATCCAGTGCTTGTGGCGCCCGAAGGTCCGGCCAAAGCTGATTCAGATTGGCTTCAGCACCTGTTCCATCGCCCTCGCTGTAATGGCGGCGCACTGGGTCTTCCACGGCAGACTCAACCAGATTCTGGGTGACACCCATCCGCTGCTGATTGGCCTGGCCTGCTGCATGTATTTCGTGGTCAACACGGTGCTGGTGGCTGGCGTGATTGCGCTCACGGAGCGCAAGGCGATCTACAAGACGTGGTTCGATACCTACTTCTGGGTGCTTCCGTATCACCTGACGGCCGCTTCGGTGGCCTGGCTGATCATTGTTCTCAGCAAGCAGCAAACCTGGCACGCCGCGCTGGTCCTCTTTCCTCTGGTCTACTTCATCTACCGCGCGTACCGCATGTATCTCGACCGCATTGAGAAGGACAAAAAGCATGTGGAAGATATTGCCGGTCTTCATTTGCGGACCATCGAAGCCCTGGCGCTCGCCATTGAAGCGAAGGACACAACGACGCATGACCACCTGCAGCGCGTCCGTATCTACGCGGTTGAAATCGGCAAGGAACTGGGCCTGAAGCAGGATGAACTGGATGCGCTGCAGGCGGCGGCGCTGCTGCATGACATCGGCAAACTGGCGGTGCCGGAACATATCATCTCGAAGCCCGGCAAACTGACGCCGGAAGAATTCGAGAAGATGAAGATCCACCCGGTGGTTGGAGCGGAAATTCTGGAACAGGTCAAGTTCCCTTATCCGGTGGTTCCCATCGTCCGCGCGCACCACGAAAAGTGGGATGGTTCAGGGTATCCCTTCGGACTGGCAGGAGAGGATATCCCGGTTGGAGCACGGATTCTCTCCATCGTGGACTGTCTCGATGCGCTCGCCTCAGACCGGCAGTATCGCCGCGCCATGCCGCTCGATCAGGCGATGGATATTGTCTGTTCGGAATCCGGCAAGAGCTTCGACCCCGCAATTGTCGACATCATGAAGCGCCGCTACATTGAGCTGGAAAAGATGGCGGTGGGTGGTGGCGGCGAGAAGATGAAGCTCTCAATGGACATCAAGATCGCCCGCGGTCTGGCTCCGGCAACGGGCTTCGCGGAATCGGCGGAACCGGCTGAGGAAAATGCGGCTTCCACCACGACGGGTGATCCTCTTTCGTCGATTGCCGCCGCAACGCAGGAAGCGCAGATGCTCTACGAGTTGACCCAGGATCTGGGCAATTCGCTCAGCCTGCAGGAGGCGCTCGCGTTCGTCGGTGTCCGGTTGAAGCGGCTCATCCCGTATGAAACCATCGCGGCTTACATCCGCCGGGATGAACGGCTGATCCCTGAATATGTCAGCGGGGAGAACCTGCGGCTGTTTACTTCACTGGAAATTCCGCTGGGACAGGGGCTTTCCGGCTGGGTCGCGGAGAACAATAAACCGATTCTCAACGGCAATCCCTCCGTGGAAGCCGGGTACATGAATGACCCGACGAAGTACAGCACCCTGCGTTCAGCGCTCGCGGTGCCGCTCAACGGCATCAATGGCTGCCTCGGCGTGCTGGCACTCTACCGGACGGAGCGCGATGCTTTCAGCAAGGAAAATCTGCGTATCCTGCTGGCCATCAGTTCGAAGGTCGCACTGGCGATTGAGAATGCTCTGACGCACCGTTTGCTCGAAACCTCCATCACCACGGACTACCTGACGAATCTGCCCAATGCGCGCAGTCTCTGGCTGTCCCTCGATACCGAACTGACACGCGCCCAGCGGGCCCGTACCAACCTCGCCGTCATCGTCTGTGACCTGGATGGCTTCAAGCAGATCAATGACCGCTTTGGCCATCTGGCCGGCAACAAAGTACTGCGTTTGGTCGCGGATGGCTTCCGTGATGGCTGCGGTCCTTCGGAATATGTGGCGCGGATGGGGGGCGATGAGTTTGTCTTCCTGCTGCCGGGCTTCGTGCCGGAAGATCTTTCAGGCAAGATTGCCAAGCTGCGTGAAATCACTCTGGCGGCCGGCACCACCACGCCTGAAGCGAGTTATCTTTCCATGAGCGTTGGCGTGGCCACGTATCCGGAAGATGGCTCCGATGCCGAGGAACTGCTGGCGGAAGCGGACCGGCGGATGTACAAGAGCAAGCACCTGCGGAAGAAGGACCGTATTCCGATGTTGCCTGCCGAGCCTGTCGCTGTTATCACCCAATGATTGCGGGGGGTCCGAGGCGGATTTGGCTGGCGCTGCTGACGGTGCTGACCGTGACGGCTCTCAGTGGGCTGGTTTCCGCCCTCATGGTTCGCTACTCGCCAGGCTATGGTGTGGATTCCACAGACCTGGATCCAAGACTCAGCGCGGAGACCGTGCGTGCGATCCACGAACGGCAGGCGGTGGAATCGAACCCGCTGCGCTTCTACGTGCATTATCTCGGGGGGGTGCTCCGGGGAGACTTCGGAACTTCGCAAAGCTTTCAGCAGCCCATTGGCGATCTGCTGGCGGACCGTGCTCCGGCGACCGTGCGGCTTGTCCTGCTGGGCACCTCCGCCGGTTGGCTATGGGCGTTCAGTCTGGCTGCGCTCACGGTCCATTTCCGGCGGCCTTTGTGGGGGGCGGGCGCTGCCACCATCACCGGCGTGCTGCTGGCGGTTCCACCCTCCGTCTTCGCTCTGCTCTTCTACTACGCCGACGCTCCTCTGACCGTGGCGGTTGGCATCATGCTGGTGCCCCGGCTCTATGGCACGCTGCGTGTGTTGCTGGAGAGTCTTTCCCAGTCCGATCTGCTGATTGCGGCCCGGGCCCGAGGTCTGCGCCGGGGGACGCTGGGCGTTCACTATTTCCTGCAACTGGCCTCCGGGCAACTGGCGAGCCTCTTCGGCATCGCCAGCGTGATCGCCTTTGGCTTCGCCGTGCCGATTGAGGCTCTCTGTGATCATCCCGGCATCGGCCAGTTGGCGTGGAAGGCGGCCCTTTCCAGAGACATGCCCCTGTTGAGTGCCATCGCGCTGGTGGTCACGGTGTTCGTCGCCACAATCCACACGGCGGGCGAGCTTGTGGCGCGGGAGGATGCTTGAAGGCTCTTACACGCGTTGCACAGCTGGTTCTGGCACTCGTACTGCTGTGCGCGCTCACTGCGCCGTGGCTGGCCCCCAAGCGCTACGACGAGCCATTCCGCGAATCCATCAGCACCACGCCCAGCCGCGAGTTCCCTCTTGGCACGGATGAACTGGGCCGCGACCGGTTTTCACGGCTGCTGTATGCGACGGCGATCTCCGCAGTTCTTGCGCCAGCCGCCGCGCTGACGTCCATCTGTCTGGGCCTGCTCCTTGCGACCCTCGCGCCGTTGCGGTCCCAACTGCTGCGCTTCCCGCTCTCCATCTTCACGACGCTCACGCTTTCGATTCCGTGGATCTTCCCGTTCATCCTGCTGCGGGCCGTGCTGCCGTTGAATACCAGCCCGGCAACCTCCATCCTGTTGACCTTCGCTCTGATCGGGGTGGCGGGCTGGGCGTATCCCGGCCGCGTCTTAGCCGGGACCATGCGTGACATCGCGGATTCAGACTGGCTGCTGCTGGCGCGGGCCTCCGGCATCCCCGCGGTCAGGATCTTCACGCGGCAGATCTGGCCGCACCTCCGGGCGGTATGTCTGGCGCAGTTCCGCACGCTCATCCCGGCGTATATCCTGTCTGAAGCGAGCCTGGGCCTGCTGGGGCTGGGCGTCGCGGAACCGCTGCCCTCCTGGGGCAATATGCTGATGGAACTCCAATACCCGTCCAGAATTCAGGCAAACCCCGCCATACTCGCACCACTTGGTCTTCTGATTGCCGTCATGGTATGTCTTGAGATTCTCGGCAACCGCCCGCAGAGGATTTCATGAAGTTTCGCACCACCATTCCAGCCCTCACCCTGACCACACTTTGCCTGCTGCAGGGTGCGGCCACCAAAGAACTCCGCTTCTGCATTGCCGGGGACCCCAAAGGTTTTGACCCGCTGCACACCACGGAGGAAAACGGCGAGACCATCCGCTACCTCACGGCCGGCGTGCTGATTCGCGTGAACCGCGCCACGGATGCCGTGGAGCCCGTGCTGGCTGAAACCTGGAAGGTGACCGATGGCGGCAAGGGTATCCAGTTTCATCTGCGCGCCGGTTTGAAGTTCTCAGACGGCACTCCTTTGACCGCGAAGGATGTGGAACGGACTTTGCTGGTGGCGCTCGATCCCAAACAGGCTTCGGAACTGGGCGACCAACTGCGGCAGGAGAAGGCTGCGCCGAAGATTACTGTCTCCGGTGACCGCGACATCACGCTTCGCTATGACACGGCGAAGCCTTCCCTGGACCGTGTTTTTGACGGCCTGGCCATTATCCCCGCCAAGACGGGGCAGCAGTTTTCCGCCGCCGCCGGACCATTTTCCGTGGTGGAGTACAAGCCGGCTTCCTACGTGAAGCTGGCAAAGAACCCGAACTTCCCGTTTCCCGCGAAACTCGATTCCATCCGGATTGATATCCAGCAAAACCGGGAGATTGAGATTTCCCGTTTCTTGAAGGGCGAACTCCAGATCATGAGCAACCTGGAGCCCGAAGCCTTTGACCGCGTGAAAGCCGCGAACCCGAAAGCCGCGCGCAATCTGGGTCCGGCGTTGAGCAATGAGTTTCTCTGGTTTAACCAAGCCCC
>CAIXXM010000085.1 GCA_903923395.1 uncultured Acidobacteriia bacterium | reverse complement strand
GGTACCGGCGGAGGGGGGCAGTTTGGGCTTGGGCACGCGCGCCTGGAAGACGCGCGAACGCGGGGAGTGATTCGAGGCTTGCGCACGGTTGCTCTGTGGTTGGGATTACGCGGCGGGTTCGAGGGTGTCTGGCGGGTTGGTTTCGGGTTTGCGGAGGGGGGCAAAGGAGCGCCGCATAAAGGAAGTGTTAGCGGGGTTACCATTTTTTTCGTTTTGTGTGTGTTCCACGTGCTGGATGATTTCCTGTATCAGGTCTTCGGCGATGGGTTCGGGCTGGGGCAGGGGGGCGTTGGCGGCGGATTCGGCTTGGAGTTTGCGGCAGAGGCGGAGGTCGGCGAAGAGGCGGCTGCGGAGACGGTTGCAGCGGGCGATGAGTTTGTCCAGTCCGAGGTAGCTGGGGTGGACGGCGGCTTGCTGGTGGGCGCGGGACTGGGGCGTGGGGTGGCCGGCGAGGGCGGCTTCGTCCGCGAGCTGAGTGAAGAGGTCGCTTTGGGCCTGGACGTAGCGCCAGATGCTCATCTGGTTGCGGATGATTTCTTCCACGATGTGGAGTTCTTCGTCGTTGGCGGGTTTGTGTTGTCGGATCGCTTCATCGTGGAGGATTTGGAGGGTGTCAGTTTCGTCTTCGGTGCGGGCGGTGGCCTGGATGAAGAAATGGCGTTTGGCGGCTCGGCGGGCGGCGTTGGCTTTTTCGAGGTTGGCTCGGACGGCGTCTTTGCCCTGTGGGGTTTTGGGTCCGGTGGAGAGTTTGGCATTGAGGCGGTTGGCGCGAAGCTGCAGGCGGGAGAGTGGTTTGCTCATGGTGCAGGTGGGTCCTTTCGGCTATGAGGGTAGCTGGGGATTTTGGGGCTGGAGGGGATGAGGGTGGGTAAGTGGTTGATTCTGTGGGGAAGAAAAAGTTGGATCGAACGTGGATTGAGCCACGGATTCACACGGATGGACACGGATTTTGAGCGTACTCCCATTTCCTGATATCCAGCCTGTTTTCCTGCTGCCCGAGTCGCATCTCCGTCCACTGAAGACTGCCAGGTTTGGAGGGTTGTTCAGGACTTAGCCGGGGACGTCATGCAATAGGAGTTTGGAGGCAGCGTTCTGCCTTAGCTAAGGGGTGAGATTCCACCGCAGTATGTCGATCGCCACAGAGGGGGAGCAAGTGGGTTAGGGAACGCGCGCCTGGAAGACGCGCGAACGAGAGGGTTGACAGGCTGGCGGCAGTGAGTGCTCGTGAGCGAAACCAGACTGCGCTCTTCGTGCTACGCCTTGATCTCATTGATCTGTTTCGTCGCGATGCCGATGGGGCGGTCAATGGGAATCCCGGCGCAGGCGAGGATGGTGGTGAGCAGGTCGCCCTGGTTTCCCTTCACGTCTGTCAGGAAGCGGCCGGTCTTGATGGCTCCACCGCCTTTGCCGGCGATGATGAACGGCAGGTTTTGGCGGGTGTGTGTGTTGCCATCTTCGAGGCCGGAACCCCACATGATGATGCAGTTGTCGAGCAGCGTGCCGTCCGCCTCTTTGAGGCTGTGCATCTTCTTCACCATGTAGGCGAACTGCGCGACGTTAAACGCCGTGATCTTCGCGACCTTGTTCACCATGACCGGATCGTTATTGTGATGGGTCTGCGAGTGGTGCTGGTCATTGAAGCCAAGCTCGGGGTACGAAATGCCGTTCGGCGTGGAGCCGATGTAGGTGCTGACGCGGGTCGTGTCGGTCTGGATGGCCAGCACATTCAGATCACACATCACCTGCATGTACTCGCTGCGCTTGTCGCCTTCGGGGATCTTGATCTCGATGGGGGCGGAATCTGAAGCGCTGTGTTTGCTGGGGCTCAGACCGGCCTTTTCGAGCGCGGCCTGTTTCTGGCGGAACTCGATGGCGGCGATGCGGCGTTCCACCGAGCGCACGCTGTCGAGATATTCGTCGAGCTTCTGCTGGTCGGAAGAGGGCAGCGTGCGGCGGAGTTCGCGGGCACCGCCCAGCACGATATCGAGCAGGCTTTGGTCGAGCGGGTTGACGGCGGCGGTTTCGGGCTTGTTTTGGCCGCCCTGCTCCTGCTTCTGGAACAGACGGTAGAGCACATTGCGCGGATTGACCTCAGCGGGGAGCGCCTGTGTTGCCGAACGGTAGCTGCAGTGCGAATAGTAGCCCTCGTTCAGACCTTCCTGGTTCTCCTTGTGGGTCTGCGGCATGGTGGCCAGTTCGAGCGACGGCAGTGCGGTGAAGGCACCGAAGTGGTTAGCGGCGATCTGGTCGGCAGAGATGCCGATATGGATTTCGGCGCGCTTATCCGCAGCAGGCAGCATGGCTGTGAGCCACGTGGAGAGTTCGAGGGCGTGCGGGGCACCGTTGAATGGGGCGATGGGGACGCCGGAGATGCCTTTGATCATGAGGCACTGGTCGAGCACAGGGGCGAGGGCTTCGAGCGCGGGCGTGGGCGCGGTGAGGAAGCTAGCGGAATCGGCGGGCCAGAACTGCTTCATGATGACGCCGTGGGGCATGTACATGAAGCCGAGGCGGACGGGCGGTTTGTAGGATTTCGTGTCAGCCCAGCCCATGGCTTCCAGGATGGGAAGGCCGAGGGAGACGCCGAGTCCTTTGAGGCAGGTCCGGCGGTTGATTTTCGTGTTGCGGGTCATCGAAGATCCTCTTTTCTGCCGATCCGGCGGTTCATGAAGGGGTAGCTGGTGACGACACTCTTAATGAGGGTCTGCATGCGGTAGCCATCCGCGCCGACGTCCTGCACCAGTTTATCGACCACGATTTCATCGTAGCCTTCGAGGCGGCGGCCGAGGGAGTAGGCGAGCAGTTTCTCGACCATGTTGCGGGAAAGGGCATCGGTGCGGCCCGCGATGATGGCCTTGAGATCTTTGGGGCTGGAGAAATGCTCGCCGCCGGGCAGTTCGCCGGCAGCATCGATGGGCTTGCCGTTGCTGTCACGTTCGCGCCAGCGGCCGATGGCGTCGAAGTTTTCGAGACCGAAACCAATGGGGTCCAAAATCTTGTGGCAATTGGCGCAGACAGGGTTGGTGCGGTGCAGTTCGGTGCGTTCCCGCAGGGTGAGGTTCTTGATGGCGGACTGGTCCTGCTGGTCAAGGGGTGGAACGTTGGGCGGGGGCGAGGGCACATGCTGGCCGAGGATCTGTTCGAGCACCCAGACACCGCGTTTGACAGCGCTGGTGCGGGTGGGCAGGGAGTTGGCGGCGAGGACGCCGGGCATGCTGAGGACGCCGCCGCGGTTGCCGTCGGGCAGGGTCACGCGCTGCATGGCGGTGCCGGTGACGGATTTTTCGAGTCCGTAGAAGGGGGCGAGGGAGGCGTTGAGATAGGTGTAGTTGCCATCGACGAAGCGGACAATGCTCTGGTTTTCGCGGACGATGCTCTCAAAGTAGAGGCGGGCTTCGTCATACATGGCGGTGCGCAGTTGCGGGTTCATCTGCGGGAAGAGGGCGGGGTCAAAGACCTGCTTCTTGATATTGCCGACGCCGAGCCACTGCGCGCCGAAGCCGTCAAACAGGGCGCGCGAGCGGGGATCTTTGAGCAGGCGCAGGGTTTGGGCTTCGAGGACGGCGGGTTGGTGGAGGGTGCCGTTGTCGGCAAGGGCCATGAGCGTGGCGTCCGGCATGGTGGACCACAGGAGGTAGGAGAGGCGCGAGGCGAGCTGGTAATCGTCGAGCGGGACGATGCCGCTTGTGGTGCCGGATTCGACGGGGGTGATGAAGAGGAACTGGGGGGAGATGAGCGCGGCCTTGAGCATCAGCTGGAGGGATTGCTGGTAGGGTAGGTTTTTGGTCTTGCCCAAGTCAAAGGCGGCGAGGAGGATGTCGATTTCGGCGGGGGGGGCCGGGCGGCGGTAGGCTTTCTTCGCGAGGGCGATGGCCACTTCGCGGGCGGTTTCGCGGGTGGGTTTGGCGGGCGGCTTGCCGAAGAGGCGCAGCCGGGTGGCGGTTGCGGCTGGGGCTTTCTGGGAGGTGAGCTGGGTGACGACTTTATCGGCGATCTTGAGGTATTGTTCGAGCTGGATGGGCGACAGGGAGTTCATGTAGCCTTCGCCGCTGACTTCGTCGGGGAGGCCGTCGACGATGGAGGGGTCGGCACCGGTGAGGTCATGGAGCGTGTTGCCGTATTCAGTTTTGGTGAGGCGGCGGATGACGAAGGGGCCGGGGTCTTTGACGCTCAGGTATTTGAGTCTGGTGAGCCATTCGGCGAACATGTCGCGGTCGGCGTCAGAGGGCTGGGGCATGGCCTTGGGAGGCATGTCATGCGCAGCGACGCGTGCGCCGGCTTTTTTCCATTGTTCGGCGAAGCCGGGATGGCCGGGGTCTTTGAGGGCGGGGGAGAAGTTGACGCCGCCCCGGGTGGGGGTTTTGTTCTGGTGGCAGGCGATGCAATAGGTGTTGAGGAAGGGCGTGACGCGGGCTTTGAAGAAGGCCTGGGTTTCGACTTTGTGCGGGTCGGTCGGGTCCGCGGCGAGGGCGGGGAAGGCGCTGAGGATGAGGGCGCAGGCCAAGGGCAGGCGCGCTTTGGGAAGTAGTCGTATGGCGACGGGGGCGGCCATGCTTTGGGGTTTGCTCCTGTGGGATTTTAGCATGTGGGGGCGTTCTAATGATCTATCGCGATAACCTGAGGAGAGGAGTGTGCGTCATGGCAAGTCATCTCGATTGGTCACAATGCCCGGTTGTGGAAAGCATCCCCGGCAAGGTGAGCGGCGCATGGGTTTTTCGGGGGACGAGGGTACCCGTTGCGGCGATATTCGAGAATTTGAAGACGTCACCGGTGGATGAGGTCTTGGAAAACTTCCATGTGACGCGCGAACAGATTCAGAGTGTGTTGGACTTTGCCGCGCGCAGTGCACTGGAACGCTCAAGAGTCTGATGAAGATCATGCTTGATGAAAGTGTTCCGCAAAAGCTGCGGTTGCTGATCGACGGTGGCCATGCGGTCTTTACGACCTGGTATCAGGGATGGTCCGGACTGAAAAACGGGGCGCTGTTGGCGGCGGCGGAAGAAGCGGGCTTTGACTTGTTCATTACGGCAGATCAGGAGTTGACCTACCAGCAAAACCTGACAGGCCGACAAATGGCCGTGCTGGTGTTGAGTACGAATAACTGGGACCGGGTCAAGGCGGGAATTACTCAAATCGGTGAGGCGATCGAAGCCACGACACCGGGTGGATATGGCGAGGTGCAGATCGGGGGGTAAGACGGGGAACAACCGGTGGTACGAGGTAAACATCCCAAAGGCAGACCTTCTCTTTGACGAGTATGTGCGGGAATTGGAATCAGAAGGAAACATATGAAAACCCGCAAATGGGCGGACATCAAGGCCGGGCTGAAGCCGGAAACCCGCGATGCAATCGAAGTCGGAAGGCGCGGTCTTGCCGAAGAACTACATCTTGTTCAGTTGCGGAAGGCGAAGGGACTTACCCAGGAAGCAATGGCGGAATTGCTCGGGGTTAGTCAGGCAGAGGTTTCCAAGACAGAGCGCCGTGCCGAGTTATATGTGGGCACGCTTCGGAAATTCATTGAGGCGATGGACGGCGAACTGGTGTTATCCGCGCGGTTCAAGGATGGCGTGGAAGTTCCGATACGGCTGAACGACAACGACCAGGCAGCTTAGAGATTGGGGTGTCGCGGTTGTGGGAGTGACGCTACGGGTGGGTGGGGGATCCTTTGGGTAACTTCACCCTGCTGATAGTAGTCTCTGCGCATGACGGACCGAATCAGAATTGAGCTTGGAAAGCGGTCCGGTCAACTCTGCGTGCGTGAACTTCGTATCACTGTTGGGGATGTGCTGAGCTGGCTTGCGGCGGGGATGACCGAGCAGGAGATTTTGGATGACTATCCGGATCTGGAGGCGGAAGATTTTCCAGAAGTATATGACTTCGCCGCCCATATGGGCAGGCGAGTTGCTCTGTGAAGCTTCTTTTTGACGAGAACCTTTCCGAGGGGTGTTGCTGCCCTTTTTGTGGTAGCCTCATCTCATAATACGGAGCATCTCAATGATCCAAATTGTAGTCCTTTGCGTGGCTCTCGCCTTGCCGCTCGCAGCTCAGACGAAGACAAGTGAAGACTCTGTCCGCAAACTGATTACAGACTTCGCCATCGCAAGAAATGCCCAAGACGGCCAGGCCATGTTACGGACCTACGCGGAAGACGCGCGGTTCAAGTCATTCGACAATCCTGTGTTAGAGGGGCGCCGGCAAATCGCAATAGTTTGGGCCAATCCTGGCGCGGGTGTTACCGAGAGGAAGATTACGAATATCCGATTCGTGCACCCTTACTATGCCGCCGTCCAGGTGGATTCCACCTTTACCGGCCCGAAAGGTTCGTTGCATTTCATGGAAATCTTCGAAGTGGGGATGCAAGCGGGGGTATGGCAGATTAAGGTCCACGAGTCGCACTATTTACCCTAGACTTGTCCTTCTCCCGATTGCAACCGCCTGCCGGCCCGCGATGCGAATGTCCCAAACGGGATAAAGTTTGAACTATCCTTCGGCGGGGTTCTCGATCCCGATCACGTCGATCAGGGATAACTGCCTGTCAAATTGAGCCACCAGAGTGCGACGGAACCGAAGAGCCGGAGTCGGACAATGCCGACACGGTGGAGTTCCGAGTCGCATCACGACCGAAGCACCAGCCAAATCAGAACCGCCGTCAGCACGGACAGCAGGGCGAGAACCACCATCAATACGCGCTTGTTATTGTTCTGCAGCCCGAGCTGCTTTCTGCGGCGCGCGGCGATGATCGCGGGTATGAAACTCATGCTGCAAATTGCTATCGAAAGTGCGGCGTTTCTCTGCAAGGCAATCTCCTGGTTACTGGATAGTAGCACCTCGTGCTTGACATTCCTTGCTCCAATCCACAACTATATGGTTGTGGATCAATTGGGAACAACCTTCGCCGCTTTGTCTGATCCAACACGGCGGCGAATGATTGAGCGGCTCGCGCAGGGTCCGGCGACCGTGCATGGACTGACGGAGCCGTTTGCGATTTCGCAGCAGATGATTTCCAAGCACATTGCCTGCCTGGTGCGGGCGCGGATTGTGGTGAAGACGAAGCGCGGGCGGGAGAGTGTGTGCACGCTGCGACCGGAGGCGATCCGGGCGGTCAGCGATTGGGCTTTCTCCTACCGCCGCTTCTGGGAAGAGAGTTTTGACAAGCTGGAAGAGGTTGTCCAGCGAATGAAATTGGAGGCTGGGAATGACGCAGAATACAGAGCGGATGGTGATCACGAGGGTGTTCGACGCCCCGCGTGAATTGGTTTGGAAGGCGTGGACGGATCCGAAATACGTGATGCAGTGGTGGGGGCCGAAGGAGTTTACCGCGCCGGTTTGCAAGATCGATTTCCGGGTCGGGGGGAAGTTTCTTTGCTGTATGCGGACGCCGGACGGGCAGGAGTTTTGGAATGGCGGGGAGTATCACGAGATCGTTCCGTACGAAAAGATCGTCTCGTCGATGTACTTTGCCGATGCGGAGGGGAACAAGGTGGATGCTTCGGCTTACGGTGTAGAACACGAGGCCATTGAAGATGCTTGTGATGTGGTGACGTTTGAGGATCTGGGCAACGGCAAGACCAGGCTCACATTTACCGGCAATGAGCCGATGGAGAGCGCGAAGGAAAGTGGCCAACTGGAAGGCTGGAGGCAGATCTTCGAGAAGCTGGCCGAAATTGTGGCGCAGATGGAGCAGGCCGGTTAGTGCTTTTCGGGTAGTCCGATGACGATGAGCACGGTGTAGTCCTGCTTGTTACAACCACTCACCGCGGGCATCGTCTTACCCGGAGTGATTGGGTAGCCAGTGGTCGGAGCATTCGCGGGTGAGCACTGGTTGTTCGAAGTGGCCGGTGTGTAGCGTGCGGAGCGGCAACCGAGGTGGGTGACGTCATAGAGGGTCGCGCCGTTGGCGAGTTCCCAGCGCTGCGTGCCGGATTTGTCTTTGGGGTGGATGGTGAGGACTGTGGTCACTTCACGGTCGCCGGTGACGAGGTATTTGCCCGGGGGCAGGGGGAAGGTGGGCTTCTCCATGATGAGGCCGTGTTCTTCGAGCCACCAGTCCTTGGCGTCGAACTTCCACTGGGCGGGTGTGACCCCGCCAGTGGCTTTCAGTTGCGGGTAGCGGTCGAGTTTGCAACCGCGCGGGCCGGGGTCCTGGCTCCAGAGCCCCCAGGCTTCCGCGCCGGTGCCGAATTTGGCCCCTGGGTCGCCCAGCGCGGCGATGTATTGGGGTTCGATGCGTTGGAACTTGGTGAAGTCCTCCGCGGCGCGGGCGGGTGGGGTGAACGCGGCTGCGGCGAGGAGGGCTGCGGAGGCCAGGAAGTTTTGCATACGGCTGGTGGTAATGTGGATTGCTCCCGGGCAGGCGGCGATCTACTTTGTTTTGACTTCCACGCCGGCCCACTGTTCCATCACTTTGATGGAAGAGCAGAAATCCTCTTCGCCGTGGCCGCTGGAGATGCCGGCCTGGAACATCTGGCGCGTGAGGGCGGTGATGGGCAGGGGGACGTCGAGTTCCTGGGCGGAATCGAGCATGAGGCCGACGTCTTTGTGCATCCACTTCAGGGAGAAGTTGGCGTCAAAGTCGCGCTTCAGAATGTAGGGGGCTTTGAATTCGACGAGTCCGGTGCGGGCGGCGGAGTTGGCGAGGATTTCGAGCATCTGGGCGGGGTCGACGCCGGCTTTTGTGGCGAGGACGATGCCTTCATTGAAGGCCTGCATGACGTTCGCCAGGATGAGGTTCTGGGTGAGCTTGGCGTGGAGTCCCATGCCGGGTCCGCCGCAGTAATAAAGGCGCTTGCCCATGGGCAGGAAGTATTCGCGCACCTTCTCAAAGACGGACTCTTCGCCGCCGATCATGAAGGTCAGGTTGCCGGATTCGGCGCCGGGTTTGGAGCCGGTGCAGGGGGCGCCGAGGAAGCTGACGCCGTACTCGAGGAGTTCGCCGTGGATGGCTTTGGAGGAACTGGGGGCGACGGTGGAGGCGTCGACGACGACGAGTCCGGGTTTGGCACCGTCGATGATGCCGTTTTCGCCGAGGATCACTTCTTCCGACATGAGGGTGTCGCCGACGCAGAGGAAGAGGCATTCGACCTGTGCGGCCACTTCCGCGGGGGTATCGCAAACGGTGGCGCCGAATTCAGCGGCGAGCTTTTCCGCTTTGGAGCGGGTGTTGGACCAGAGGCTGACTTCGTGGCCTGCCTGAATGAGGTTGCGGGCCATGGGGTAGCCCATGATGCCCAGTCCGAGGAATCCTAATTTTGCCATGTAGTTTGATTGTATCGGGGAGAACGTGACCGGGGATTTCGACGGAACCGTTTGCGCCGCTGCATGCGTCATGAAAAACTGAGGAGCAGCAAGATGCAGACTGAAAAGATCCCGCTTCCGCGCCGCAATTTCCTCGTGCTTCCCCTGCTTGCGCCACTTCCACTGCTGGCGTTCGGCAAGGGCGATTTCTGGGAACGGAAACAGCCGTCGGACTGGACCGACGAGGAAGTGCAGCGGCTCCTCACGAAATCTCCCTGGGCCAAAGAGGCCATTCTGGCGATGGACCCCTCAAACATCAAGGGCGGAACCGTGGAAGGTGGACCGGGCGGGAATGGCATGGGTGGTCCGCCGCCTGTGCGCGGGGGGCAGCCGACGGGGTTGCCGCCGGTGCAGAATGTGCCGATTGGCCGGAGTGACAAGATGCAGGATTACGGCAATATGCGCTGCACGGTGCGGTGGGATTCCGCGGAGCCAATGCGTGCGGTGTTGCGGCAATCGAATGTGGAGACCCCGGATTACGTGATCTCCGTGAGTGGGTTCCCGACGATGAAGATGCGGAATGCGTCACCGGAAGAGCGCGCTGCAATGCTGGAAGATATGCGGGCTACGGTCAATCTGGAAGTGAAAGACCGCGCGGTGTTCCATCCGAATGACATTAAGCGCGAGGCTTCGGGCAGTCTGGTGATGCGTTTTTCGCGCGCGGAGACAAAGCTGGTGCCGGAGGATAAAGACGTTCTATTCACGCTGCGGGCGGGTGGCTTCATTGTGAAAGCCCGGTTTGTGTTCAAAGAGATGATGCTGAAAGGGAAACTGGCGGTCTAGATGGCGGATATTACTCCAGAGTTTCTATCCTTCGCGGTGTCGAAGCTGCGCGAGTTTGAGAGCCGGATTGTGGTCTGTTCCGGCAAGCTGACAGAGGAACAGATCTGGGCACGCGGCAGTGCGAATGAGAATTCCTTTGGCAACCTGGTGTTGCATCTGAGCGGGAATATCCGTCAATGGATTGTGGCCACGCTTGGCGGGCAACCGGATGCCCGCGACCGGGATGCCGAGTTCGCGGCAGAGGGCGGCAAGTCCATCGCGGAGTTACTGGCTCACTTACACCGTGCCGTGGAAGAATCGGTGGCTGTGATAGAGAGCCGGACGGCGGAACAGTTACTCGCTGTGTATCATGTGCAGGTTTATGATGTTACCGGTGTGGAGGCGGTCTTCCATGTGGTGGAGCATTTTGCGATGCACACCGGACAGATGATCTTCCTGACCAAGATGCTTACCGGGACTGATCTGGCTTTTTACGCGGCTCTCAAGAAACAGCAGTAACAAAGCTGCTGATGTGATCCACTAACAGGTCCGGCGGGAACTTATGCAGGGTTTCCGGCTGAAAGCCCCAGGTCACGCCGCAACTTCTTACTCCGGCATTCCGCGCGGTTTCCATATCCACGGCGGAATCACCAATCATCCAGGTATCTTGCGGGGTAACTTCTGCTTCGGCAATCAGTGCCAGCAACCCGGAGGGATCTGGTTTCTTGTCTGGAAAGCTGTCACCGCCGTAGACCTGAAAGAAGCGCTCAGCCATGCCGAGGCCGGTTAGAATGCGGCGGGTAATTCCCAGCGGTTTGTTCGTGAGGATCGCCAGTTTGTGACCGGCGTGGAATAACTCATCCACGGCGGCTTCGATGCCGGGATATAACGTGGTGAAATCCAGGGGATGCTGCCGGTAGTAACTGATAAAGAAATCGTGGGCGGCCTGGATATCTGCCGGCGGTGTTTCGGGTCCGAAGGCACGCTGGATCAGGACCATGGCTCCATTGCCGACATAGCTTTGGATCAGGAGACCATCCAGGGGTTCGCGCTGCATGTGAACACGCGTGGCGTTCACGGCCTGGACGAGATCTTCCCTTGAATCAATGAGCGTCCCGTCCAGGTCGAAAACAAGCAGTGCCATGGTTCAGGAAGCGATCCGCTTGGATGCTGCGGTTCGTGTACCGGCGCGACCGGATTGCTTGCGGCGCGGGCGTTTTCCGTCGATCTGATACTCCACCATTTTGCGTTGCAGTGTGTTGCGGTGAATCCCCAGCGCCTTGCTAGCGGCCGACTGGTTTTGGCTCGTGCGGGA
This sequence comes from uncultured Acidobacteriia bacterium, assembly GCA_903923395.1. Taxonomy (GTDB): domain Bacteria; phylum Acidobacteriota; class Terriglobia; order Bryobacterales; family Bryobacteraceae; genus BOG-234. The sequence continues at coordinate 64,572 of CAIXXM010000085.1, read as the reverse complement.
CAGCGCCCGCTCGATCATGCCCTTCTCCAGAATCTCGACGGCTTCCTCCATGAAGAAACCGCCGTTTACCAAATGGTCAATGAGTGCGTCGAACTTTTCTTTCATGTGCAGTTACTGTTCTTCGGTCTTCGGTTTCTTTGTGGCTTTGAGCGGATTGGTCCAAACGGCCTCGGCCTCGGAGTAGTGCTTTTGGAAGCTCTGCTTCAAGTCCATAGGTGCGATGGCGACGAACAAACGTGAAGCTTGTAGAATCGAAGGCGCAATTCGTGAGTGTAGCACTGCCGCTGGCATGGTCTTCTCTTCCGGTTTCGGGCCGAACGACATATAGGCGGTAAGGATGGCCATGCAGACCAGAATGCCGCGGATGAGACCGAAGGCGAGGCCGAGCAAACGGTCAAGCCAGGAGAGTCCCGCGGTGCTGAGAAAGCGGTGAATGATCCAGCCGAGCAGGCCGCCGGTAACCCAAACAACAACAAGAACGGTGATAAATCCCAGCAAATTCATAAGATTTTCGGAATCCGTGAAGGTGCTGTAGAGTGCTCCCGCGAGGCCGTAGAACCACATGGCGAGCACAATGGCGGCAATACTTGTTACGATCCCGATGATGACGCGTGAGAAACCTTTTCGCAGCGCACTGAGGGAAGATACCGCCAGGATCAGTAATAACAGCCAGTCCAGCCAATTGAAATCAGGCATGAAAGTTTAGAGTATCTTTCCGGTAATGAGGCGGTAAGCTTCGTGGTATTTCTCGGCGGTTTTCTCAATTACTTCGGCGGGAAGGTCCGGGGCGGGCGGCGTCTTATCCCAGGTCAGGGTTTCGAGATAGTCGCGGACGAACTGTTTATCGAAAGATTTTTGGGGTCCGCCGGGGGAGTAAGTGTCCCGGGGCCAGTAGCGGGAAGAATCAGGGGTAAGTGCTTCGTCGGCGAGGAGTAACTGGCCGTCGTGCCAGCCGAACTCAAACTTGGTGTCGGCGAGAATGATGCCGCAGGTCTCGGCGTGGGCTGCGGCGCGGCTGTAGATATCCAGGGTCAGTTGGCGGAGCCGGGCGGCGGTTTCTTCACCGATGATGCGGGCGGCGGTGGCGAAGGGGATATTTTCGTCATGGCCGGTTTCTGCTTTGGTGGCCGGGGTGAAGATGGGTTCGGGCAGACGGCTGCTGTCCTGCAATCCGGCGGGCAGGGGAATGCCACAGATGGTACCGGTCGCTTTGTAGTCTTTCCAGCCGGAGCCGGAGACGTAGCCGCGGGCGACGCATTCCACGGGTTCCATGCGGCAGCGCTTCACGAGCATGGAGCGGCCTTCCAGGATGTCGCGGTGGGGTTGCAATTCGGTGGGGTAGTCGTCGACGCTGGCGCTGATGAGGTGGTTCGGCACCTGCAGGTAGTCGAACCAGAAGAGAGACATCTGCGTGAGGACGCGGCCTTTGCCAGGGATGCCCTGGGGCAGGATGCAATCGAAGGCGGAGATGCGGTCTGTGGCGACGATCAAAAGAGAATCGCCGGTCTCATAGACGTCGCGAACTTTTCCGCTTGCGACGAGTTTGAGACCGGCGAGGCTGGTTGCAGTGATGACTTGGGGCACTCTTACGAGCTTACTTCTTCTCCGGATGCGTGACGAGGCGGCTGTTCTTCGCGCTGTAGCCGAAGTAGATCACCATGCCGATGGCGAGCCACACAACGAGCCGGATCCACGTCATTTTGTCGAGTGACGCCATCATGGCAAAGCAGACCACGATGCCGAGGATGGGAACGACAGGAACGAAGGGGGTCCGGTAGGGGCGGGGCAGATTCGGGTTCGTTTTGCGCATCACCATGATGCCGATGCAGACCAGCACGAAGGCGAGCAGCGTGCCGATGCTGGTCATGTCGCCCAGGCTGGAGAGCGGCACAAAGCCGGAGAAGCAGCTGACGAAGACCATGAAGAGCAGGTTCGACCGCCAGGGCGTCTGGAACTTGGGATGCACTTCGCAAAACATCTTGGGAAGCAGGCCGTCGCGGGACATGGAGTAGAACACGCGGCTCTGACCGAGGAGCATGACCAGGATCACCGACGTGTAGCCGCCGAGGATGCCGATGACAACGCCGGTCGCCATGGAGTCATACCCGATGCGGTGAAGAGCTTCGTAGATGGCCGTGGCGTTCATTTCCTTGTAGTTGACGATGCCGGTGAGGACGTAGGCGAAGAGCACGTAGAGAACGGTGCAGACGACCAGCGAGCCGATGATGCCGATGGGCATGTCGCGCTTGGGGTTCTTCGCTTCCTGGGCGGCAGTGGAGACCGCGTCAAAGCCGATATAGGCGAAGAAGATGACGCCGGCGGCGCGCATGATGCCGCTGTAGCCGAATTCGCCGAACGTTCCCGTGTTCTCAGGGATGAAGGGTGTGTGGTTGACCGGCATCACATGCGAGAAGCCAATGCCGATGACGATCGCGACGATGGTGACCTTCAGGATCACAATGAGACCGTTGACTGTGGCCGATTCCGAAATGCCGCGGATCAAGATCAGCGAGATGACGCAGATGACGAAGATGGCCGGGAGATTGACGATGCCGGTGACGCCATCCACTGTTTCAAAAGGCGAATGCGTGAACTGCGGGGGAATGACGATATTGAAAGTGCCGAGTAGACGAACGAGGTATTTCGACCAACTGACCGAGACTGTGGCAGCACCGACGGCGTATTCCAGAACAAGGTCCCAGCCGATGATCCAGGCCATGAGTTCGCCCATGGTGGCGTAGGCATAGGTGTAGGCGGAACCCGCGATGGGGATCATGGTCGCAAACTCGCTGTAGCACATGCCGGCGAAACAGCAACCGAGCGCGGCGACGATGAACGAGTAGACGACCGCTGGTCCGGCATGGTCATGCGCCGCGGTCGGGGTGAGCGCGAACAGACCGGCGCCGATGATGGCACCGATGCCAAGGGCGATCAGGTTCAATGGCCCCAGTGTTCGTTTCAATTGGTGTTCGCCGGCTTCACTCTCGGCGAGAATTCTTGACAGCGGCTTGGTTGCAAAAAGGTTCAAGTGCAATGACCTTCTTTCTTTTCAATGGAAATGACGGCCCGCGGCTGGGAGGGCATGCGGAAACAGCAAAGGGGAAAGATAACACAAAAGGGGCGAATTGTCGCAGGTGTGTGAATAGAGACGGCTTAGGCGCGGTTGCGGGCGGCGGCGATCCAGCTTTTGGTGCGGGCTTCAATCGACGCGGGTGAGCAGGGTTCGCCCAGCAGATCTGAGATCACCGCGACGGCATCGGCCCCCGCCTGCCAGACTTCCGGAGCGCGTTCGAGTGTGATGCCGCCGATGGCGACGAGGGGTTTTTCGGTCATCCGGCGCAGCTGTCGCACGATTTCGATGCCCGTGACGGGGTCCGGGTTCTCTTTGGAGCGCGTGGGGAAGACGGGGCCGAAGGCGAGGTAATCGGCGGGTTCGGCCAGTGCGGCGGCGAATTGCTTCGGGTTGTGGGTCGAAAAGCCGAGGGGGGCGGTGCCGATGAGTTTGCGGGCACTGGCGGGCGGAAGATCGTCCTGGCCGACGTGGAGGCCCGCCCCGAGCAGGGCTGCGTAATCCGCGCGGTCATTGATGACAAATGTCGCACCGGACTGGCGGCAGAGTTCGGCGGTTTCTCCGGCAAGATCCACAATCTCCTGCGACCAGAAGGTTTTGTGCCGGAATTGCAGGATTTGCGTGCCTCCTTCGAGCATGGCGCGGGCGGCGGCAAGTGCGCCGACTCCTGCTTTCGAGAGGGTTGCAGTATCGAGAATCGGGTATACGCGCGGGACGGTCAATCTCTTAGGCTACAATCGGAGCTTATGTTCCAAGGTCTGGAGCACACCGCGATTGCATCGCCCAACCCCGAGCAGCTTGCGAATTGGTACGTGGAACATCTCGGCTTCCACATCAACTTTTCCTACGCAGGCAATTATTTCGTGAAGGCGCCTAACGGCTCCATGCTGGAGATCATTCCGGCATCGGGCCCGAAGACGGCTGAAACGTCAGCGAACTTCAAGGATCCGGGCATCCGGCACCTTGCGATCGCGATTGACGATTTCGACGTTGCCCATGCGCACTTGAAAGCGAAGAGCGTGGTGTTCCTGGGAGAGCCGTTTACTACCCAGGGCAACCGCCTGGTCTTCTTCAATGACGCGGACGGCAATATTCTTCATCTGATCCAGCGGGAAAAGCCACTGCCGTAGAGCGGCCTGAAGACATTGTTCAAGAAAGTTTTCAAGGCCTTTGAATATCCCGGATTCCGTCTGCTCTGGTTTGGAGCGTGCACGTCCAGCATTGGCACGTGGATGCAAAACCTGGCGCAGAGTTGGCTGGTGCTGCAACTCACCGATTCCGCGTTTCTTCTTGGCCTGAATGCCTTTCTGGCAGATATCCCGATCTTCCTGTTTTCGATGATTGGCGGCGTAATCGCCGACCGTATGGACCGGCGGAAGCTGCTGCTGGTCTCGCAGTTCATCCAGATGACGTCGGCGATCATTCTGACGATTCTGATTGCCACCGGAACCGTGAAGGTCTGGCACATCATGTCCCTGTCGTTTGTGGTGGGTACGGCGCAGGCTTTTGGCGGCCCGGCGTACTCGGCGCTGGTGCCGAGTCTGGTGAAGCAGGAGGATCTGCAGAACGCCATCGCGCTGAACTCCATACAGTTCAACGTGGCGCGGGTGATCGGGCCTGTGATCGGCGGCATTGCCTTGCGTTACGTGGGGGCTTCGTGGTGCTTCGGACTCAATGCGCTCTCGTTCGTCGCCGTGATCTTTTCGCTGTTGCGGCTGAAGATTGATTTCAATCCGCCGCGTACGGGGGAATCGATTCTCACGGGGATGAAGCAGGGTGTTTCATTCATCCGGTCGCGCCATATGGAAAAGCTGATCCTGATTGCTTTCTGCATGACGGCACTCGGCGTGCCGATGATTACCTTCCTGCCGGTGTTTGCGAAGAATATTTTCCACGGCAATGAGATGACCTACACGTGGCTGCTGGCCTGTTCCGGCCTGGGGTCGATCGCCGGGGCGCTGATTGTGGCAGCTTTAGGGAACGTACAGCGCAAGGGACGCATCGCACTGGGTATGTTGATTTTGCTGGGCATCGGGATCATGGGCGTGGCGCTGTCCAAGAGCGTGATTCTGACCTGTGCGCTTTTGTTTATGTCCGGCGCGGTGTTGATTGGTGCGTTCGCGATGATCAGTTCGCTGGTGCAGTTGATCACGTCCAATGACATGCGGGGACGCGTGATGAGCGTGTACAATGTCGCGTTCCGCGGGGGCATGCCGATGGGCAATCTGCTCACCGGGCGCCTGATTCCAATTTTTTCGGCGCCATCCGTGCTTGCAGTCAATGGCATCCTTTTGGTCCTGATGGGCGTCTACTATCTGACGATCCAGCGAAAGGTGGCTCAGCTTTGAAGAAATTGATTTTGATTTGTGCCCTTCCGCTGGCACTGCTGGCGGCGGATGATCTGGAGCGGCTGCGGGACAAGCAGGACCGCCCGGGTCTGGAAAAGGCGGCGCTGGCGCTGCAAACGCAGGCCGAGCGCGCGCCGGATGGTCCGGAAGCCTGGTACAGGGCTGCTGCCGCGGAGAGTTATGCGGCGGAAGTGGCGATGGAACTGCGGGATAAGCAGGGTTCCCAGCGGTTTGCTGAAGCCGGTATTAAGCACATCGAAAAGGCCATCCAACTCGATCCGAAGAAGGCCGATTACTACCGTCTGCTGGGTACACTTTGCGGGCAGGTGATTCCAGCGAATCCCATCATGGGCGTTCTCACTTACGGCAAGAAGGCCAAGGAAGCGCTGGATAAAGCGATTGCGATGGACCCGAAGTCGTCCAAGGCCTTTCTGGCGCGCGGTGTAGGCAATTACTACCTGCCGGCCAACTTCGGCGGCGGGCCGGACGTGGCGATCAAAGATCTGCAGGAAGCGATCCGCCTGGACCCCAGAAATGCCGACGCGCATCTCTGGATGGGCATGACGCTCAAGAAGAAGCAGCAGAACGCCCAGGCGCGCGAAGAACTGCAGAAGGCACTGCAACTGGCACCGGAACGGATCTGGACGAAACAGCAACTGGAGAAGACTCCGGCGCAATGAGGCGGGCCGCAATCGCGGCGGCTTTGCTGCTGATGAGCTTCCTTTCCTGGAAGGTTTTTCCAGGGCACACGTGGCTCCAGCAGGATACCCAAATTTACGCCCCGATTCTGGAGCATCTGCGCGATCCTCAGGTGCTGTCCAGGGATATTCTGGTCGAGCACCCGCATGTTTCTTTCACCCTCTACGATGAACTGACGCTGGGACTGGTGAAGCTGACCGGGCTGGGCTTGGAACCGGTGCTGGACGGGTTGCAGATCGTCTTCCGTGCCGTTGGGCTTTGGGGCGTATTTCTGATTGCGGAGTCGCTGGGGTTGGAGACAGGCCCCGCTCTGTTGCTGGTGCTGCTCTGGTCACTGGGCGCGACGGCGAAGGGGCCGGAAGTGCTCACGGTAGAATACGAAGCCGTGCCGCGCGGGTTTGCATTTCCACTGCTCATGCTGGCTGTAGGGTTCGCGTCGCGGGCAAACTGGCGTCTCTCCGGTTTCGCAACAGCTGCTGCGGTCTTGATCCATCCACCCACGGTCTGGCCTGTGTTGCTGATTTACCTTGGCCACCGGCGCTGGCAGGCGCTGGCCCCTGTAGCTGGTGCGGTTGTTGTGCTGGCTGCCGTGGCAAAGTTCGAAACCGGCGGCTCGGAGTCGCAGCACTTCTTCGCTGTTCTGCCCCCCGCGCTCGAAGCCTTGCAGAGAATGCGCGCTGCTTACAACTGGATCGACACCTGGTGGCTGGAGTTTCTGCCGCAGTATGTGTTTCTGTCATTTCTGATCTGGCTGGCGGTGCGGCGTTTGCCCGTGCGGCAGGAGTTGCGTGCCTTCGCCTATGGACTGCCGGTGCTGGCGCTGCTCAGTGTGCCGTCGACGTTTCTGACGCTGAACGTTGGCAAGTGGGCGCTGCTGCCGCAACTCCAACCCATGCGGGCTCTGCTGTTCATCACGGCACTTGGTAGCGTGCTGCTGGCGGCCGCGGGCTGCGTCGCGGTGCGGGAACGCAAGTACGCGGAAGCATTTCTGTGGATGTTAGTGCCGGTGCTGCTGCCGATGCACACCAATCTCTTCCGCCCCCCGACGGCAATCCATGCTCTGGTTTGGTTGAGCCTTACCGGCGTTTTGGTGCTTGCTGTGAGACACTTGTGGTTGATCCCCGCTGCGGCTGGTGCGTATTGGGTGATGGCCGCAACGGTGGTGTTGTATCCGCAGATGCATGCTGCGGTAATCGATGACCTGGCCGGTTGGGCTGCGAAAAATACCCCGCGGGATGCAGTCTTTCTGTTTGCTGACAACGGCAAAGCGAACGCGCCTGGAATCTTCCGCGCGGAGGCTCTGCGGGCTGTTTACGTGGATTGGAAGGGCGGCGGGCAGGTCAACTACCTTCCGGCGTTCGCGGAGGAGTGGCACCGCCGCTGGCAAGCGATGCGCCAGACGGATGGTCCACACTACGCAGCGCTCGGGGTAGACTACATTGTGACAAGTGCCGGGCATGAAGTGCCGGCGGCGGGCAAGGTCTACGAAAACTCCCGCTACTGGGTGTACAAAGCGAAATGAAGGATTTTTTTACCATTGGCGATGCGGTCCGCACGGTGCTGGAGTTCGATCCAGGTGACGACGGACTGGCGGAGAAGAGCAGGGAACTGACCCTGATGCTTCTCGATGAAACCGAGTCGCCATTTTCCCGGGACCAGTTCAAGCCCGGTCATATCACGTGCACCGGACTGGTGTTGCACCCCGATGAGCCGAAGGTGCTTTTCATGCACCATCACAAGTTGAAGCGGTGGCTGCTGCCGGGCGGGCATGTGGAGAAGAACGATATCTCGCTGGAAGCGGCGGCGGGGCGGGAAGCCGCGGAAGAGACCGCCGTGGAACTCGACGTGACGTTCACGCCGTTCCTTGCCGGGCTGGATGTGCATGGGATTCCCGGCCGCAAGAAGGAGCCGTTTCACCTGCACCATGATTTGATCTGGTGTTTCCGGGCAACTACGCCGAGGATTGCCAAGAGCAAAGAAGCTCCTGATGTGATGTGGGCGGGCGATGAGGAATGGGATGCCCTGGGAATCGCAAAAAGCATTAGACGCGCGATAACCCGCGCGCGTTCGCAGCAATAACGTAAAAAGAATTTTACGTTTGCACCTGTCACCTGAATGTTCTACGGCCCATCCAACGTAGTGAAAGGTTGGAGGTGCCAACAAATGAACGCAAAATGGATTCGCAACACAGTGCTGGCCGCCGTGGCGATTGCCGGGTGCGCCGCCGCCAAGACGTCCGGAGTTCCGGTTTCTGACGACGAGATCACGAAGAAGATCCAGCATGAGATCCGGATGTATCCCCGGTATTCGATCTTCGATGACGTGAAGTTCCGCGTGCAGGGCGGCAGTGTTTCTTTGCTGGGCGAGGTGAGCCAGCCCTACAAGAAGGCCGAACTCGGCCGGATTCTGGCGAATGTGGATGGTGTGACAGCGGTCGACAACGAGTTGAAGGTTGCGCCGCTTTCGGATTTCGATGACCGCCTGCGCCGGCAGATTGCCACGGCGATCTACCGGGATCCGGTGTTGTCCCGCTACGGCGCGGGGACGCTGCCTTCCATCCACATTCTGGTGGACAACGGCCGCGTGACGCTGGAAGGTGTGGTGGACAATGAAATGGCAAAGAATATTGCGGGTATTCGTGCCTCCGGTAATCTGAGTTTCGGGGAAGTCACGAATAATCTGCAAGTAGAGAAAGCGCAGCCCAAGGTGAAGAAGTAAGCCTTGCTCAGCGCACGGCGGGTCCGTTGTGCGCGGGTTGCTTCTTAGGCCTGGATCGCTTCAATCAACCGGCGGACGAGCAGGGCTTGCACCTTGCCGTCCGCCTTGCCGTCGTCACGCACCGCGCGGCCGGTGTGGAATTCCCGGATGGTGGTGTTTTGCAAGAGGTAGCGGAAATCTTCTTCGCGAAGTCCGCCACCGGCAATGAGCCGGACCGGAGATGCGGCGATGGCGAGGCGGTTCCAGATGGCCCGGCAAAGGAGAATCCGGTCAATTTGCTGGAATGATTTTAGCTGTTTCAAGACAGAGAACGGGTCGGTAAAGGTTTCAAAGATGCGGTGGAAGGTGATTCGGGTGGCGGGGGCTGCATCGGCGAGCGTTTCGAGCGTTTTCAGGTCCAACTGGCCTTCCGGGGTGGCGAATCCGATGACGATCCCGTCGATAGGCAGTGCGCTGATTTCCTTGGTTAGTGTGATCAGTTTGTTCAATTCCGCGGAATCAGGCGTGAGATAAGAGGGATTTTCACAGATCATTGCGCGGCAGGGAATGGTTAGGCGGGCAACAACTTCTTCCACCATCGCCAGCGGCGGTGTGAGTCCGCCCTGCTGCAGGGAAATACAAAGTTCCACCCGGCCGGCGCCGCCCTGTTCGGCCTCCAGAGCGTCCTCGCAAGACGAAGCAATTACTTCCAGCAGGAAAGACATTTGTTGAGCAGTATGGCATACTCACTGTGCTGGATAGCACCAGACGCACCGGCAATTCCGTGAATGCACAAAAAATACTCGTGATTCACTGCTTATTCCGTACAGGGAAAATGCGGGATTGGGGCTTCTTTCGTCCTGTGCGGCCGGTGGTGTGGATGGATGGCGGCGTGTGGCATACTCGCTATTTCGTGCCAAGACTGCTCTTATTGCCGGTATTCGCGGCTCTCCTGCTCACTGCCTGCGGCGGTCCACCTGACGTGTACGCGCCTCCCGTGGAGCGGAAACCGATGGACGTGTTCGGTGCAGATCTGATGGGGCCATATGCGTTTTTCGGCCAGCCGGGTTCATCGATTCACATTGCATCGGGCTTGAGCGGGGACATCATGAGCGGGGCCTGGCGCTGGGCATTTCCGAAAGTCGAGGTCCGTTTTTACCTGCCTTCGAAGTCCGGCTGGTCGGCGAAGATGGAATTTGCGATCGCGAAGTCGATTCTGGATCAGACAGGACCGCAGACACTGACGGTCTTCGTCAATAACAACAAAGCCGACGAGCTTCATTATGACCACGACGGGAATTACGTCTGGAAGAAGCCGGTTCCGGAGGAGTGGCTGGCCCCCGCGGGGATGAATTACATCCGCGTGGAGACCGATAAATCCGCCACGGATCCTCTGGGCCACCCGCTGTCTTTCATCATGAGCCGCGCCGGGTTCGTTCGGACTGACGCCAAGTAGGTCTCTTGCGACACGTACTTTCAGTTGTTGCGGGTGCCGCGCTCACGGTTGGGGCGAGTTGGGCGCTGGGCCGCGTTCTGTTTGCACGTCTGGGAATCCGGCTTCGCAGAAATGAGCAATGGCTGCTTGAAGCCTTCACTGGCGCAGCACTGCTGAGTCTTCTTGTCTTCCTGCTCTGCGCGGCTGGCATGGCGCGGACGGAAGTGTTTCTCGTCCTGGGTCTGGCTGCGCCGGGATTAGCCTGGCGGGACCGGAAGGCGCAGGGGGAGCACGGTCCTGCTGCGGGTCCACGGGCGTTGCGTATTGCATTTGGGGTTGCGTTCGCCGGGTATGCGGTCATTTATCTTTCCAACTCACTGGCACCGGAGATCAGACCGGATGGCGTGGCGTACCACCTCGGCTTGGTCGCGCGTTACTTCCGGGAACACGGGTTTCACCGGATTACGACGAATATGTACTCGGCGCTCTCGCAGGGGGCGGAGATGTTATTCCTATATGCCTTCGCTGTTGGACGTCATTCGGCGGCGGCCACAGTGCATTGCAGTTTCCTGCTGGCGAGCCCCTGGCTGCTGCGCTCGTACGGGGAGCGGATTGGGCGGCCGGTGGCGGGAATGTGCGCGGGCATGCTGTTCTACCTCTCTCCCATGGCAGGCATTGACGGGGTAAGTGCCTATAACGATGTGGCGCTTGCGGTGAGTGCCTTTGCCATGTTCTATCTGCTGGAAATCTGGCGGGAAGAGCAGGATGACCGGCTCCTGTTGCCGGTCGGCTTGCTGGCGGGGTTCTGTTTCGCCATCAAGTTCACAGGGTTTGGCGCGGGTCTTTACGCCATGCTGGTGATCCTCTTCCGTGGCCGGTGGAAGGCCGTGTTTCCCGTTGCCGGTTTGGCCGGACTGCTGGGACTGCCCTGGCTGATCAAGAACTGGATGTGGCTGGGAAATCCTGTTTCTCCTTTCTTCAACGCCTATTTCCCGAATCCTTACATTCATCTTTCCTTTGAGAAGGAATACCTGGCGTATTTCCGGAATTACGGATTGACCAGCTTCCGGTCGCTTCCGTGGCTGGTGACTGTGGGAGGTGATCTCGGGGGGCTGTTGGGTCCATTGTTCCTGCTGACTCCGGTTGTGTTTTTGAACTGGAAATCCAAACCCGGGCGCTGGTGTCTGGTGGCGATGGTTTGCATGATGCTGGCGTACCCGGGCAACATTGGTGCCCGCTTTCTGTTGCCGGCGCTGCCATTCGCGGCGCTGGGAATTGCCATGGCCTTGGAGTCGTTGCCCGTGGTGCCGGTTGTGGCCATCATGCTGGCTGCGGTGCTTGCCTGGCCGCGCGTGATCGATAGTTACCGCGACCCCGCAGGCAGCTGGCAGATCCACAGCGTGCCATGGAAAGAGGCGCTGCGGCTAAAGGATTCCGATGCGTTTCTCTTCTTCCGCATTCCACATATCCTGATTGCCCGCGAAATGGATGAAAAAGTCCGGGATGGCGGCCGGGTTTGGAGTACCTCAGTCACCGCGGATGCTTACACGAAGCGTGACGTCATTGTGAATCAGAACTCCGCGGAAGGGCAGTTGATTGAGGATATTCTCATGACGGCCATGGATAAAGGGCTGCATCCCAGCTGGAATCTCCGCGCGGCGTTTCCCAAGCAGAAGATCAGCCGGTTGCGCCTGGTGCAGACGGCGGAAAGCAAGGACGATACCTGGAGTATTGGGGAAGTCCGGCTCTTCCTGGGAGATAAAGAACTGGAGCGGACTCCGGTCTGGCACGCCACGTCGAAGCCGAACCGCTGGGATGCCGGGCTCGCCATCGACCGGAATGCAGCCACCCGCTGGAGGACCTGGGAAACGATCCGGCCCGGGATGTACTGGGAACTGGATTTGGGGTATGAGGTGGAAGTGGACCGCATGGAAGTCCACTGTTCGCATGACCAATGGAAGGTGACCCTGCAGGCGCAACGGTGCTGGGCTTCGGGGTGCATTGCTCTTCCAGGCGAGATACAGAAGCTGGAAGCCCCGGATGCGGCGGATTTGCGGCGCGATGCCACAAGAGCAGTGCAGGCGCGCGGCGTCGGGTATCTGCTGGTGGAATACGATCATCCTTTGGCGAAGGATATTTATCCGCATCCGGAAGCCTGGGGACTCAGGCAACTGGCGGACCGGAATAGAACGCGGTTATACGAAATCCAATGAGCGAATATTTTCTAGGCGTGGATGGCGGGCAGTCGAGCACGACTGCGGTGATCGGGGATGCGGCGGGGAACATCATCGGCTGGGCGGCGTCCGGGCCGTGTAACCACGTGGGGGCTGCGGAAGGTCCGGCAAAGTTCCGGCGTGTGATGGGGGAATGTCTGGCGCAGGCGGCGCACCGTGCGGGGTTGGGCGGCGGCAAGCCAAAGTTTCGCGCCGCATGTCTCGGGATGAGCGGCGGCCCCGACGACAAGCAGGGGTTGCTGCGGGAGTTGATCGATGCGGAATGGCTGGAGGTGACAACCGATGCCGCCATCGCACTTTCCGGTGCGATGTCCGGCGGAGCGGGTGTCATTGTGATTGCCGGTACGGGGTCGATTGCGTTTGGTGCGAATGCCGCGGGAGAAACGGCGCGCGCGGGCGGTTGGGGCTTCGCGTTTGGCGATGAAGGCGGTGGCTTCGATGTGGCACGGCAAGCCTTGCGGGCCATACTGCGGGAGCATGAAGGCTGGGGGGCGCGCACGGCACTGACTCCGGTTCTGCTGGAGGCGGGCGAAGCGCGGGATGCCAATGAACTGCTGCACCGCTTTTACACCACGGACTGGCCCCGTGCGCGTGTGGCTACTCTGGCGCGGCTGGTGAGCAGCGTTGCCGAAGAGGGTGACCCGGTGGCGCTGGAGATTCTCCAACGCGCTGCCCACGAACTGGCTCTGTTGGCGGGGGCGGTGAAGCACCAGTTGTGGAAGCCTGCGGACCACTTGCAGGTGGCGTATGTCGGCGGGGTTTTCGGCAGCGCGATTCTGCTGGACAGATTTCAGGATCTGGTGGAACTGGATGGCAGGACGAACTGCATCGCTCCCGCGCACAGCCCTTCGCTCGGTGCTTTGTACCGTGCGTACCGTGCTTGCCATCTGCAGCCGGTCTTGAAAAATCCAACTGGTCTGAAGTCCTGAACTAGTGTTATTCTTCTGCCATGCTTGGGGCATCTCTGACAATCGGTCAGATTGCATTGACTGTGACTGACGTGGCTCGCGCGACGGCTTTCTACCGGGACAAAGTAGGACTTCCATTCCTCTTTGAAGCGGGGGGGATGGCGTTCTTCAACTGTGGCGGCGTGCGGCTGATGCTGAGCACCAGCAACACGGGTACGGCGTATTCGTCGATTCTGTACTACAAGACGCCCGATATTTACGCTGCTGTCGAAAACTTGCGGGACAAAGGCGTGGTGTTCGAGCAGGATGCGCGGATGATTGCGAAGATGCCGGATCACGAACTCTGGATGGCGTTCTTCAAGGATTCCGAGGGCAATCTCTGTGGCCTGATGAGTGAAGTCCGGTAGCTTTTGCTAGGCTGGGAATTCACCCATGGCAAAACTGTCGATCCAAGACCTCGATCTGAACGGGAAGCGTGTCTTCATCCGTGTTGACTTCAATGTTCCTCTCGCGGAAGGCGGGCAGGAAATCACCAGTGACAAGCGAATCCGCGCGTCTTTGCCCACGATTCAGTACGCGCTGGAACATGGTGCCGCGGTGATTCTCGCGTCGCACCTGGGCCGCCCCAAAGGCAAGTTCAATGCGGAGATGAGCATGAAGCCCGTTGCGGCGAAGCTGCAGGAACTGCTGGGCAAGCCCGTCGCACTGGCGCCCGATTGCGTGGGTGCGGAGGTGGAAGCGATGCTGCCTGCTCCCGGTGGCGTGCTGCTGCTGGAGAATCTTCGTTTCCATGCAGAGGAAGAGGCGAATGATCCAGCATTCTCAGAGAAGCTGGCCAAGCTGTGTGATGTTTACGTCAATGACGCGTTTGGTACGGCGCACCGCGCGCATGCTTCCACGGTGGGCATGATTCAGTTCGTGCCGCAGGCTGCGGCCGGGTTGCTGATGAATCAGGAATTGAAGTATCTGGGCATGGCTGTGACCAGTCCGGAACGGCCTTGCGTGGCACTGATTGGCGGGGCGAAGGTTTCTGACAAGATCGAACTGATTGAGAACATGGCCAAGGTGGTGGACAAGGTTCTCATCGGTGGCGCGATGGCTTACACGTTCCTGAAGGCGCAGGGGCTGCCCACAGGCAAGTCTCTGGTGGAAAACGACAAGCTGGAGCTGGCGCGTTCCCTGGAAGCGAAGTATGGCGACAAGCTGATGCTGCCGGTGGACCATGCGGTGTCCACGGAATTCAAGGCTGGCGCGGAGTATCAGAACGTCACGGAGATTCCCGAAGGCACGATGGCGCTGGATATCGGCGAAAAAACGATTGAAGCGTATGCGGCGGTGATCGGTTCGGCGAAGACCATCATCTGGAACGGCCCAATGGGGGTTTTCGAAATGCCTCCGTTCGATAAAGGCACGGTGGCCCTGGCGATTGCCGTGGCGAACTCTGGAGCGGTTTCGGTGGTCGGCGGCGGTGATTCCGAGAAGGCGATCAAGAGCGCTGGCGTCACGGGCAAGATCACGCACGTTTCCACGGGAGGCGGCGCTTCGCTCGAGTTCCTCTCCGGCATGACGCTGCCCGGTGTGGCCGCACTCACTGAGAAGTAAGCAAAAGGCATAGAATAGAGGGCTTATGCGGCTGCGCATCGCCCTCTTCTTCTGTCTGGCTGGCCGAATGGCTGCGTCGGTGGATTTTGCCACCGAGATCAAGCCGCTGCTCGACCAGCGCTGTATCGCTTGCCACGGGGAAAAGATCCACCTCTCTGGACTTCGCTTCGACGACAAGGATTCCGCCGCCCGCGTCATCGTGCCGGGCAAGCCGGCGGAGAGCAAAATTCTCGCGAAGGTCAAGGGCGAGAGCGGTGGTGTGATGCCGCCGGCGGGTCCGAAACTGACGGCGGACCAGATTGCGAAGTTGACGAAATGGATCGAGGAAGGTGCGGTGTGGCCCTCTTCGGCGTCAAGGCCGCGCCATTGGGCTTGGGAGGCTGCCAAGCGTACCGCTCCACCGGTGATTTCGAAGACGGATTGGCCCGCGAACGAGATCGACCGTTTTGTGCTGGCCCGGCTCGAAAAAGAGAAAGTTGTACCTTCCCCGGATGCAGACAAGCGCACGCTGCTGCGGCGCGTCAGTCTGGATTTGACCGGTCTGCCGCCGACTCCGGCGGAGACTGCCGCGTTTCTGGCGGATACCTCCTCATCGGCTTACGAGAAAGTGGTGGACCGGCTGCTCGGCAGCCAGCACTATGGGGAAAAGTGGGCACGTTACTGGCTGGATCTGGCACATTATGCGGACAGCGATGGCTACGAGAAGGATCTGGTTCGGGATTGGGCCTGGCGCTACCGGGACTGGGTGATCAGCGCCTACAACCGCGACCTGCCGTATGACCAGTTCATCACCGAACAGATTGCCGGGGACGAGTTGCCCAACGCCACGGTGGACCAGCGGATCGCGACAGGTTTTTACCGCAACACCCTGACCAACCGGGAAGCTGGCGTGGACCGCAAAGAAGCGCGTTTCGAGCAATTGATCGACCGCACGGCCACGACAGGCACAGTATTTCTGGGACTCACGGTCCGGTGTGCACAGTGCCATGACCACAAGTACGACCCCATCTCGCAGAAGGATTTCTATCGCATCGAAGCTTACTTTCATGGCTCCGATGAGGTGAATATCGATGCGCCGCTGCCGGGTGAGCTGGGTCCGTATCTGCGCAGCAAGCCGGAGTATGAGAAGAAGCGCGCGGCGCTGCTGGCGGAGTACAACATCGCGGCCTTGCAGGCGAAGTGGGAAGACATCATCCGGGGTGCGATGACGAAGCCTGGTGTGGATTTGGACTGGGATTTCCAGGTTACGGAGATACGTGCGGGTGTAGACCATGCCGAGCGTGTGCTCTTCACGGAACCTGCCAAACGGTTGCCGAAAGATGCGCTGCGGATCCAGAACCGCTTCCTGCGGAACGCGGGGCCTCTGTTCAAGGGGGATAAACCGGCGGCGGATAAGTTCAAGGAATTCCAAACCAAGCTGGCTGAGGTGGAAAAGCTGCAAGTGCCCGTCGCTGAGGCGCCAGTGATGGAAGACCGTCCGGAGAACGGTCCGGCGTATATTGCTTTGCGTGGGGATTACAAGGCCGTCGGTGCCAGTGTGGAACCGGGTGCGCCATCATTTCTGCCTGCCGCGAATGTGCCGATGCCAAGGCGTTTGGATTTCGCGAAGTGGCTGCTGCGGGAAGACAATCCGCTCACGGCGCGCGTTGCGGTGAACCGTTTATGGCAGGAACTGTTCGGGCGCGGCATCGTAAGTACCTCTGAGGATTTCGGCACACAGGGTGACAAGCCCTCGCATCCCGAATTGCTGGATTGGCTGGCCACCGAGTATCGCCGTGTGGGTTGGAGTCAGAAGGCCATGCTGAAGGAAATTGTGATGAGCCGCACTTACCGGCAGTCTTCGGCAACCCGTAAAGATTTGGAAACGAAAGACCCGGAGAATATCCTGCTCGCGAGGCAGGGCCGTCTGCGTCTGCCCGCGGAGTTACTGCGGGATGAGGCACTTACTGTAAGTGGGCTGCTCGATGAAGATATCGGCGGGCGCAGTATCAAGCCGTTCCAGCCCGCAGGTGTGGCGGAACTGGGTTATTCGGTGAAGAAATGGGTGGAAAGCCCGGGCCGGGATAAGTACCGCAGAGGGCTCTACATTCATTACCAGCGGACCACGCCGTATCCGTTTCTGGTGAATTTTGATGTTTCCGATTCCACGCTGGCCTGTACGCGGCGGCGGGTTTCCAATACGCCATTGCAGGCGATGAATCTGCTGAATGATCCGGTCTTCTTTGAGGCGGCGCAGGCATTGGCTTACCGCACGGAAGCTGCGCCTTTGTTTGCGGACCGGCTGCAGGCGGCTTTCACACTGGCTTTGAACCGGGTGCCGACGGAGAAAGAGACGGCGCGGCTCGCGAAATATTACGACCAGCAGGCGGGCATTTCGGCCAGGGAACCGGGCGGTGTACCTGCCTGGGTTGCGGTTTGCCGCGTGATCCTGAACCTCGACGAATTCATTACCAGGGAGTAGCGGAACATGGACGAGAGAATCTTCAGAGCTATCCAATCGCGCAGAGAGTTCTTCCGGTCCACGGCGGGTGGCATTGGCACCATGGCGCTGGCAAATTTGTTGCAGCAGGAGGGCCGGGCAGGGCAGTTGGGCAATCCGCTGGCACCGCGCAAGCCCCACTTTGCTCCCAAGGCGAAGAACATCATCTTCCTGTTCATGGAAGGTGGACCCAGCCAGTTGGATCTCTTTGATCCAAAGCCGGAGTTATCGAAGTGGGATGGGAAGCCACTGCCGGAGTCACTTACCAAGAATTTACAACTGGCGTTTATCAAGCCGACGGCCGCGGTGCTGGCGAGCCGCCGCGAATTCAAGCCGAGGGGCCAGTCCGGCATGGAGATCAGTGACTATCTGCCGCATCTGGCCACGGTTGCGGATGATATTACGCTGGTCCGTTCCATGCACACCGATGCGTTCAACCATCACCCGGGGCAGTTACTGCTGTTCAGCGGTTCCACGCAGGTGGGCCGGCCGAGTCTTGGTTCGTGGGTGGTGTATGGTTTGGGCAGTGAATCGCAGAACCTGCCTGGCTTCGTTGTGCTGAGTTCTGGTGCCGGGACCAGCGGCGGCGCGTCGAATTATGGCAGCGGCTTTCTGCCTTCCAGTTACTCCGGGACGACGTTCCGCAGCAGTGGAGATCCGATTCTGTACTTATCGAATCCGCAAGGGGTTTCGAAAGATACACAACGGGCGACTCTTGATGTGTTGAAAGACCTCAATGAGGAGCATGAGGCGAAGACCGGCGATCTGGAAATCGCCAGCCGGATTAACTCTTATGAGCTGGCTTTCCGGATGCAGATGTCATCGCCGGAATTGCTGGATTTCTCGAAGGAGTCGAAGGAGACGCTCGACAGTTACGGGATTACGAACGATACGACCAAGACCTTCGGTACAAACTGTCTGCTCGCCCGCCGTCTGGTGGAGCGTGGGGTGCGCTGCGTGATGTTGATGCACGCCAGCTGGGATGACCACAGTGATATCAACCGCAAGCTGAAGAAGAACTGCGATGCGACGGATCAGGGTGCTGCGGCGCTGGTGAAAGACCTGAAGCAGCGGGGCTTGCTGGAGGATACGTTAGTCGTGTGGGGCGGGGAGTTTGGACGGACACCGATGTGTGAGGTCCGGAACCCGTCAGATATCTACAGCGCGGGGCGCGACCATCATCCCGTGGCCTACAGTATGTGGATGGCTGGCGGCGGTTTGAAGAAGGGTGCGGTAATTGGGAAGACGGATGATTTGTGCTTCCATATTGAGGAAGACCCGATCCACGTGCATGATCTGCAGGCGACGCTGCTGCATTGCCTGGGGTTTGATCATACACGGTTGACTTATAACTACATGGGGCGCGATTTCCGGTTGACGGATGTTGAGGGAAAAGTGGTGAAGAAGTTGCTGGGGTGATTTGCAGTTCTCAGGCCACTTGTCTCAAAAGCGAACCGATCACGTGCAGCGTTTGCTGTGACCTGAATTGGCCCCCAAGCCAGTCGAGGAACTCAGCTTCAGTTTTCAATTCTTTTGTGCTCCCTCCATCAGCAACCTTCACTGGATAGAACTCGAGCCCATGGGATACAACGAACAGGTCGTAAGTATAGTCCTGTAGCGCCGGGACGATAATTTGAAACGTGTGCGTAAACCCGTGCCTGCCTACCGCAGTTTCGACTGAGCCGCGTAACTTCCACTGTGTTTTGCGGGCAAGTGCCGATGCCTGCTCTTTGAGGATCGTTGCCGGGGCTTTTTCCGGGACTGGATCAAGCGTTGCAGGCCACAAATCAGGGGTTTCTGTGCTGTCGAAATCAATGGGCATCGCTCTCTCCTTACAACGAAAGTCTGGCAATCAGAGGGAGATGATCTGAGCCAGTGGTCTCATCTGGCCTTCCATCGCCCTTAATTAGTTTAGTCTGTTTGATCTCCGTCAGCACCCGCGCATGACCAGGATGGAAAAACGGTAGAAGTTCCGGTCGCAGAAGCACCTGATCAAAAACGTTCCAAAAGTAGCTGACATGGCCTGGGGAATCGTAATAGTAAGTTCCGCATGTATCGCCCGCCGCATCTCCGAAAAGGTTCCACATCGGGTTGTAGAAAAAAGGATACCTCTCTGCCTGGACAGTGCGATGACCTCGTTCGGCGACCCGTCGCGCCATCGTCGCATTCAAGCCGATGGCCCCCACCATTCCTGGTTCAAAGGGATTCATATTGAAGTCACCGATCATGATTGTCCGTGTGTGGCCCGCCCTTTCCTCCCAATGCCTGATGGTTTTTGCCAAATGCGTGCACTCCAACATCTGGTCGTTGTCACTCCAGTACATCTTGCCGGGAAGGTGCGTTGCTACAACTGTGATTTCCTGCCTTGCCGGCAGATTCCACGAGTGAATTGAGAATCGGCTCGAATCATGCCTTGGCATGCAGAAGTCCGGATCGAAACGGGCGGCTATGAACAGGTTCTTGGCGAGGATCGGGGCGGGTAAAAATCCCGGGTGGCCAGTGCGGTTCATGGCGTCGACGAACTGGTATTTGTCGCGACCCCACTCAGCAAGAATGACTATATCGGCGTCGTGTTCCTCGACGGCATCGGCTACCAAATCAACCAGTGGCTTGCCGTGCAGATTCCAAAACAGGAATGTCAACATCGACTATCGAAACTCTAACACGGCAATCAGTCTGCTTGCGATAGGCAACCCTACTCCGTGACACCCAACTCCCCCAACTGCCGCTCCAAATGCGCCAGCGCCGCCCGCAGCTGCGCTTTGTAGCGTTCATTCACCGCCGCGGCGAGGTCCCGTTGCACACGAACTTTCGTCAATTCGAGCGCTTCCCGCTTCTTCTGCCGTTCGATTTCGGCCTCCGTGCGCACGACCCTGCCGGCGGCGGCTTTGCGCTCTTCAGCCGCCTGCTGCTGCTCTTCCACCGACTTGCTTTCCCACCCGCGTGCCACAATCCGAGTCTAAATGGTTTGATGGTAATAGCGTGATTTCCTTTTCCAACATCAACAAGCAGTACGGCAAGCAACTCGTTTTTGTCGACGCCTCCTTCCAGATCAATCCCGGCGAAAAAGTTGGCCTCGTGGGGCCGAACGGCGCGGGCAAGACTACTCTTTTCCGCATGGCCATTGGCGAGGAGCTTCCGGACGACGGCAACGTTTCGGTTCCGAAGAAGGTCTCGGTCGGCTATTTCCGCCAGGACGTGGAGGAAATGCAGGGCCGTTCCGTGCTCGATGAAGCCATTGCGGGCAGCGGGCGCGCAGGCGAACTGCACCATGAGCTGAACGAACTCCAGAACGCGATGGAGGACCCCGAACGGCTCGATGAGATGGACAAGATCCTGGAGCGTTTCGGCGAGGTGCAGGAAGAGTACGAACACCTGGGCGGTTACACACTCGAAGCCCAGGCGCGGGAAGTGCTGGCGGGGTTGGGCTTCCCGGATGACCAGATTGACGGCGATGTTGGCGCGCTTTCGGGCGGTTGGAAAATGCGTGTGGCGCTGGCGCGCGTGCTGCTCGGCAAGCCTGACGTCCTGCTGATGGACGAACCGACGAACCACCTCGATATCGAGTCGATTCTTTGGCTGGAGCAGTTCCTGAAAGATTACAAGGGCAGCCTGCTCATGACGTCGCATGACCGTGAGTTCATGAACCGGATCGTCAACAAGATCGCGGAGATTGATGCGGGCGAAATCATCAGCTACTCCGGCAATTATGACTTCTACGAGCGGGAGCGCGCGATTCGGGAATCGAATCAGCAGGCCGCTTTTGCGCGGCAGCAGGCGATGCTTGCCAAGGAACAGCGCTTCATTGAACGCTTCAAGACCCATGCCGCGAAGGCCGCGCAGGTGCAAAGCCGCATCAAGGCGCTGGACAAGATCGAAAAGATTGAGCTGCCGAAGAAGCGCACTGTGGTCCGGTTCGATTTCAAGGTGCCGCCGCGGTCGGGCGATTTGGTGGCAGTTTGTGAGGACTTGAAGAAGAGTTATGGTCCGCGGACGATCTATGACGGTTTCAGCATGACGGTGCGGCGCGGTGAACGCTGGGCGGTGATGGGCCGGAACGGGGCGGGGAAGTCAACGCTGCTGAAGATGATTGCGGGTGCGACGCAACCGGATGCAGGTTCGGTCCGGCTGGGCGCGAGTTTGACCATGGGGTACTTCGCGCAGCAGTCGCTGGATGTGCTGGATTCTGACTTGACGGTGTTTGAGCAGTTGCAGAAGGATTTTCCGGCGGAGAGTGTGGGGGCGATCCGGTCGCTGGCGGGTGCCTTCCAGTTCTCCGGCGATGACGTGGATAAGAAGATCCGCGCGCTTTCGGGCGGCGAAAAGTCACGGCTGGCGATGGCGCGGATGTTGTTCTATCCGCCGAATTTTCTGGTCCTGGATGAGCCGACGAACCACCTTGACCTTGCGACCAAGGAAATGCTGGTGGAGAAGTTGAAGGATTTCGAAGGTACCATGATTTTCGTCTCGCATGACCGCATGTTCCTGAAGGGCTTGGGGTCGCGGGTGCTGGAACTGGGTGGCGAAACCGGCCGGGAGAAACAGCCTCGCCTCTATCTGGGATCTTACACCGAGTATGTGGAGAGTCTGGGGCAGGAAGCGCCGGGGATACACAGCTAATGACGCATGAACAGTTACTGCAGGGTGTGATGCAATCTATTGCCAAGGGAGTCCCGAACTTCGCGTCGCTGCCGCAGCCTGTGCAGGAGGGCCTGGTTGAGTTGGGGGCCAAATACTTCCGCGAGGAATACTGGCCGCGTTTGACCGGGCGGCTCAATCTGGACCGCTATGAGAAGGCCATGTCCGAAAAGACAGAGGAGGACAAGGCCTTCATCAATGACAATTGGGAACTGCTCGAAGAAAGCCTGCGCAAGGCCAAGAAAGCGGCGCAGGAGGAATTAATCGCGACGTTTGACGCCATGATGAAGAAGCGCGCAGGGTAGCCGGAACCTTCTTCCGGCCCCCTGGCTCAAAACACGTACCGCAGCGCCAGTTGGATGATCCGGGCGGAAGCGTCACTGCGCGAAGCGCCCACATAGTTCAGCGGGCTGTAAGTCGCGGTGATGTGTCCAAATGCAGAACTAAGTACGCTTGCCGTGGGCAGTGCGAAGTGTGGCGTATTAGTTAGTCCGTAGACCTCGGCGCGGAAGGTCAGGTTCTGCCGTTCGCGCAGGGGAAAGGACTTGATCAGTGCCATATCCACGTTGAGCAGGCCCTGTCCGAAGAAAGTATTCCGCCCGATGGAACCTGCACCGGAACCGCCCGGGTCAAAGGGACGCGACGCGGCCGTTGTGGTCACCATGGGATAGAAGACAGAGAGCGGGAGTTGTTCGACCGAACGCTGCACACCGGTCTGTGGATTGGTGCGGGCATTATCGACCGAGACGCCGTAATAGGACGAATTCAACAAGATCGGCCGGTCATTGCTGACACCATCCGCGTTGTAATCATAGCCCGCGGTCACGGTGAAGGGGTTGCCGCTGGCGAAGGTCTGGTTTGTGCTGAGGTTCCAGCCCCAGAGCGCCTGCCGCAGGAATTGCCGGGAGTGACGGAACCAGGGCGTCTGATAGGTCAGGTTGATGTTGATGCGGTGCCGCTGGTCGAAATCGCTCAACGCGCGGTTGGTGGCCGCGGAGGCTGTTTCCGTGAGTGGCGTGCTCGCCGAACCCGCCGATACATCCGACCCTGTGTCAATCGACTTGCTGAAGGAATAAGCCACATTGGCGGAGAAGTTATTCGAGAGCCGCTTCACCAGCGTGACGCGCAGGGCGTTGTAGTAACTCCAGGAGTTGTTGGAGATATAGTAGACGTTGGTGTAGCGGGAATCCGGACGCCGCTGGTTAATGCGGGGTTGTGTTTCAGAGATGTAACCAGTGGGAGGATTGGTATCTGCCGGGTTTGGGTCGATCTTGTTATAGACAACTCCGTTCGAACCGTAGAAGGGGAACTCCGCGCGGTTCAAGATCTGGTTCTGCAGCAGACCAATGCCTCTGGTGCGGACATAGCCGATGCTCAGTGCCACTTGGCCGGGAAGTTGCCGGTCGACGGTGAAATGGTACTGCTGAATGGTGGGCATTTTCAGGCCGGGATCCACCTCGGTGTAAGTGATCTGCCCGGGATTGTAAGTGTTGGGGTTGTAAGTAAAACCACCCGACGGGTCAGCAACGTTAAAGGTGGCACCGAAATCCCGGTATGCTCCATAAGGCGGCAGCGAACGCAGGCTGATATTGGATTGTGAGAAGACGGACTGGAAGATGCGTGTGTTGAACGTGCCAAAGCCGGCGCGCACTACTGTCTTGCCCTGTCCACCGGTCAGTATCTGCAGAAGGTGACCTGCGGGCTTGGGTGCCCAGGCAAGGCCGAAACGTGGCTGGATGCCGTTGAAATCGGAATAGTTGTATTGCACCTTGCCGCTGACTTCATAGGGCGTAAAGACGCGTTCCCAGCGTACGCCGAGGTTCAGTGTCAGCGTGGAAGACAGCCGGATATCATCCATCAGATAGGAATTCACTTCTCCCAGCCGGTTATAAGTGGTGAAGTTGCCGTAGCCTTTCTGGAAATCCGTCTCATAGCCGCGCAGGAAGTTCTCATAACCCTGGTAGCCGGAGGTGGCTGCGAAAGTCCAGTAGCCGCGCGAGTAATTGTCCGCCAGATCATCCAGATGCTGGCGGCGAACATCGATACCGGCTTTGAAAGTCTGCCGGCCCTGGACGCGGGAGAGGTTGTAGACGTATTGATAGTCGGTTTGATAGCGGTGAATGGGATAAGATCCCGCACTGCCGAGCGTCGTGATGGTGTAGGCGGTCGGGTTATTGATTCTCACGATGGGCGTCTGGTCTCCGCCGGCGATATCCACCAGTGTGGTGCGCAGTCCGATGCCGAGACGGAACTCGCCAATGGTGGTTGGCGTGAACATATGGGTCTCAGTGAAACCAACGTTTTGTTGCTTGTGATTCTGGTTGGCTGCTTCGCCGTCGATGATCTGCGCGGGCAGCCGGATGTTCCGGCTGTATTGATAGCGCACGGTGGCACTGTCGCGGGTGGAGAGGATGTAATCGAGGCGCCCGCTGTAGTCGGAATCCGGGAACTTGGAGTTCTTCTCTTCGATGTAGCAGAGATCACAAACGGCTGGGGCGTTGGGCTGGACTTTCGGGAACCTGGCAAGAATGCTTTGCAGGAAGGCCATGTCGGCCTGCATATTCGGATGGTCCGCGGGGTTGACGCACAGAGTGCAGGTGCCGGCCTGCAGCGGGTATTTGTCATAGAAGAGATAACGGGTGATGGTGGAGTACTGAATCAGCTTGGTGTTTTCAAAGGAGTGGAACAGAAAGAGCTTGTTCTTGAGAATGGGGCCACCCACGGTATAACCGAACTGGTTGCGGCGCATGGGTGCGCGGGGTGAGACCAGTGTTCCATCGGGCTTGGTGCCGGCTGCGTTGCCAAAGAAAGTATTGGCATCGAGTTTCTCATTTTGAAGGAACTCATAGGCATCGCCGTGAATCTGGTTGGTGCCCGACTTCGTTTGTACCAGCATGACCGCCGCTCCGCGCCCGAACTCGGCTGCATAAGTATTCGTCAGCATCTGCACTTCTTTGATGGCGCTGATGTTGACGTTCTGCCGGTTCTGGCCTTCGGAGGAATCATCGTTATTCACGCCATCGATCTGGAAGGAAGCCGACCGCGTGCCTGTTCCATTGAAGGAGACATAGCTTCCGCTGGACAGCGTGGGGTTATTCACGCCGCTGTAGCCGCCGCTCGATTGGAAGCCCGGAATCATTTCCGCCAGCGACAGGATATTGCGGGACGAGAGTGGCCGGTCTTCAATGGTCTTCGAGTCAATATTATTCACGATCTCGCCGCGGCTGGTGTCGATCAACGGCGATTCAGCGGTGACGGTCACTGTTGATTCCACCGATGCCGGCGTGAGTTGAACGTGAAATGTGCGGGCGCTGTTGAGGTCGACTTGCGCGTTGCGCACCTGCGTGCCAAAGCCCTTGGCGGCAACAGTCAGTTGATAGGAACCGACCGGCAGAAAGGTGATCTGGGCGTAACCTTCCTGATTGGTTCTGGCCGCGCGGGTGAGTCCGGTATCGTCGCTCTTCACGGACACATCGGCTCCGCTGAGCACGCCGCCGGAAGCGTCGGTCACGCGGCATTCCAGAGTGCCCGTTACTGTCTGGCACAGGCAGGAGAAGCAGAGCCCCAGGAGCGCCGCGGAGACTTTCATCCAAATACTTCGCATAGCCCCAGATTCTAACAGGATGTGGAATTGCAAACGATATAATCGGCGGATGACTGTGGGGAACCTCATGACAGACCGTGCGGCGAAGCAGCGGGCTTGTGAGGAAATACTCAAGAGCCGGACCTTTTCCCGCTCGGAACAGTTGGTTCAATTCCTCCGCTACTTGTGCGAATTGGAACTGGACGGGCGCGGTGCGGAGATTACGGAGTATTCCATCGCAACCAACGCGCTGAACCGGCCCGCCGATTATGCTCCGGGTGAGGATTCCAGTGTCCGGAGCCGCGCGCATGCTCTGCGGCGGAAGCTGAAAGAATACTACGACGAGGAAGCGCCACGCGCCGAGCTGCGGATTGACTTGCCCAAGGGCAGTTACCGGCCGGTGTTCGTGCCCGGTGCGGTTGTCGCGGAGCATTCTCCTGTCCCGCCGGCCGTTGCGCCCCGGTTGCAATGGCGTTGGTTGTGCGCGGCCGCTGCTGCGGGTGCCTTGTTGGCTTCGGTGTTGTTTCTGTTGTACGGTCAGTTCCGGACGGACGCGATTGATCCCGTGGTGCGGGAAGCCTGGGGACCTTTGCTGGAGCGGGGGAACGACAGTTTGATCCTCATTGGAGCGCCTCCTGTGCTCCGGGCGATTCCCTCCCAACAAGGCGTGAAGCCGCTTGGCAACGTTTTGGAACCGGCACCGAACTGGGTGGAGCAGTGGTACCGGGGGCTGAAGCTCGATGAGCGTGGCGGCCCGGTCTACATGTTCCCGACGCGTGGCTATGCGGTGTTTTGTGATTCGCTGGCGGCGCTGGCGGCCGGTACTTTGATCGGCAGCGCGGGCGCAACGTATCATACGGTGCCGGAGCCTTCCGTGCGGCCCATGGCGATCCATGAGAATGGCCTGCTGGTGATTGGTGCGCCCGGCTATACGGCGTATGCCTCACGCGTCTTGCGGGTCACGCCTTATTCGATCTGGTTCGACACGCAGGCGAATGAAGAAGTTCTGGGGCAGCGGCTGGTGCCGGGCAGTCCGGTGTATCGTGCCAGGCGTGACCCGCAGACGGCCCGTTACAGCACGGTCTATGGATTGATCACGGTGCTGCCGAGCCAGCCGGGACGGCCCAGACCGGAGCGGACGGTGATCTTTTCCGGGATCATGGGGAGCCCGGGGGCGCAGGCAGCGCTGGAGTTCTTCCGCTCCACGGCAGGTCTGCATGAGATGCAGGAGCGCTTCCGCAAGGAGGGGTATACACGTTTTCCCGGTGCCTACCAGATTGTGGTCCGTTGCGGTGTGGATGCAGAGACTGCCATGAACGCGGTGTATGAGACGCACAAGGCGATGAGCCGGGTCCCAGTGATCGAATAATCAATCACTTACATAGTGCGCTGAACGTTCAGTGAACGTTATACAGCCAGTTTTGTACTTCCGGCAGCGGGGGCATTGGGCATAAAGTCAGGAGCGTGATGAGACATTTTCTGCTTCTGCTGCTGGCCTGTGCCACGTTATCGGGTGCTTCCCAGGAACGCCCCAAAATCCTGGGGATTGCCCACATGGGACTTTACGTCCACGACATTGAAGAGGCCAGAGCGTTTTATAAAGGGCTGCTCGGGTTTGGCGAGCCCTTCAAGCTGGATAATCCGGACGGCAGCCTCTCGCTCACCTTCATCAAGGTGAATGAGGACCAGTACATCGAACTCTTCCCCGAAAAGCAGCCGAAGACGGACCGTCTGGCGCACATCGCGATTCAAGTGGAAAGCGCGGAAGCCATGCGGCTGTATCTGGCGGCGAACGGGATCAAGGTGCCGGCGACGACACCGAAGGGCCGTACGCTGAACTCCAATTTCATGGTGAAAGACCCCGATGGCCATCTGGTGGAGATTGTGCAGTATGAGCCCGATGGGTTCACCCGCCGGGAGAAGGGGAAGTTTCTGGATGGGCCCCGGATCTCCACCCGCATTGCGCATGTGGGAATCACCGTGGCGAAACTCGACGCTTCCATGAAGTTCTATGGCGATCTGCTGGGGTTCAAAGAGTTTTGGCGCGGCAGCAAGGAAGGCAAAGTTCTCGAATGGGTGAACATGCGCGTTCCGGAAGGCAATGACTACATCGAATTCATGCTCTACGACGAAACGCCGTCGCTGGCCCGCATGGGCTCGTTCAACCACATCTGCCTTGAGGTGACGGATATGGATCAAGCGAAGGCTGATCTGGAGAAGCGGACTGCCGTCAAGAATTACAAGCGCCCGCTTGAGATCAAGACGGGGACCAACCATAAGCGCCAACTAAACCTGTTTGACGCCGACGGCACGCGCACAGAATTGATGGAGCCGAAGACCATCGACGGGAAGCCGGTGCCTTCCTCCACCGCGCTGCCGCCCCGCTGACTTGCCAGACTGTTTCACTTTTCAGGAACCGCCGCACAACGGACGACTTCGGGCCGGCAGAACGCTGCGTTACTGATTGATATTGCGGGCGCGGCCCTCGCGCCTGTGCGGCTTTTCAGGAACTCGCGCACAACGGACGGCGGCCTGTGCGCTTTTCGAAGAAGAGAGTCCCCCTTATGAAGAGAGCCCTGTTGCTTTTGGTTTTGGCCGGTCTGCCGGCCAGTCATGCAGTTTGTCAGGACCTCACCGGCGTGATCACCGGCACCGTTACGGACAGTTCCGGTGCCGTGGTTCCCGGTGCTTCCGTCACGATACTGCGGCTTGGAACGGAGACCCCGGTTTGGGAAGGAAAGACGGCTTCGAGCGGTCAGTATCTGGCTCCGCTGCTGCCTGTGGGGCAGTACGATATCCGGATTCAATTGCAGGGTTTCCGCAAGACGGAGATCAAAGACTTTGACCTGAAGGTTGACCAGCGCGCCAGGATTGATGCCGTGCTGCAACCCGGAGAAATCAAAGACAGCGTGACGGTCACGGGCGAGAACGTGGTGCAACTGGAGACCGAGACTTCCTCCATGGCGCTGGTGATCAATCCGGCGCAAGTGCGGGACCTGCCGATGGCCAACCGCGCTGTTTTCAGCCTGATCACGCTCTCGGCGGGGGTATCCACAGGGGATGACCCGACGGTGGTCGATTCTTCGCAGTACTCGATCAACGGCAGCCGGTCGCAATCGAGCGAAATCACCATCGACGGGGTCTCTGTGTTCGGAGGCGCAACAGGGGCCATCAGCCATCTGCCTTCGCCCGATGCCGTGCGCGAAGTGAAGGTGCTGACATCCGCCTATTCAGCGGAGTATGGGCGGACTGCAGGGGCCACAATCAGCATGGTTGTAAACTCCGGCACTAATACTTATCACGGCGCGGTATACGAATACTTTCGGAATGAGGATCTGAACGCGAATAACTTCTTCAATAACTTGCGGGGAACACCGCGGCCTCCCAACCGGCAAAATCAAATCGGCGGATCTTTCTCCGGTCCGGTCTGGCTGCCCAAGGTGTATCGTGGCAAGGACCGTACCTTCTTCTTCGCGAACTATGAGACCACACGCCAGACAGTTCCGGGGGCACCTATCTCGACGATTCCCGGGCTGGCCTTCCGGAGTGGAGACTTCTCTTCTTCCAGCGTGGTGGTGGCAGATCCATCGACTCACGTACCTTTGCCCGGCAATCGGATTCCAGTCAGCAGACTGGACCCGGCGGCGGTGAAAATTATGAACCTGCTGCCCGCACCGGATTCCCCTGGCACCCTGGACCCAAGCACCGGTATCGCGGCGAATAACTACATCAATAATGTGTCGAAACAGCCGTATACCAATAACCTGACGACGCGGTTGGATCATACCGCGGGCAAATCCACTTCCCTGTGGCTGCGCTTCACGCATGACTGGGCAGATACCCCGCGGCCTGAGACGATTCCCGGTCCGCTGAACCCCGGTTCACCGGAATCCCAGACGACACAGTGGATCGGCGCGGCGGGCCTGACGAAGCCGTTGACACCAACGCTGTTTGCCGAGGCTCGCTTCAGCTATCTCAGAAGCACGGTGGCGGCGCTGCCCCCATCGTTTGGCGTGGATGTTGCTCAAACGCTTGGTATCCAGAGGTCTCCGCTGGCGGCAACACCCATGATCACCATGACCGGATGGGCCGCACTGGGATCGCAGAACAATGTCTGGCAGACGCCGGTGGATAACATCTTCCAGTTCGCACCCGCCCTGACCTGGATTCGCGGGACACACTCCCTCAAGGCCGGGATGGAGTTACGGAAGAATCAGTACAATAACTTCAACGGCAACAGCAATTACGCGGGTCTTTATAACTTCAACGGAAATCTGAAATCGCCGTCGTCCACCAGCGGCAGCCCCATCAACAGCCTGGCTGATCTGTTATTCGGCGCCATTACCAATGCTGCTTATGCTGTGCCGCAGCCTGAGATTGCAAGGCGCAACTATAACCTGGCGTTCTTCCTGCAGGATGATTGGAAGGTCAGCCGTAAACTCACCTTGAACCTTGGTTTGCGCCAGGACTATGAAGCGCCGCAGACAACGGCGAACGGCGTGTACTCCCGGGTGGATCCCTTTACCGGCAAGCTGCTGGTTGCGGGCAGAAATTCCGATGCGAGTCTGGGGCTGCATCCGCCCTTGTTCAATTTCGGCCCCCGGGCGGGGTTTGCATATGCGCTGGATTCCAAAACGGTGGTTCGTTCTGCATTCGGTATGTTCTTCTACCAGTTGTTCTCCAATCTGGGCGGGAATGTTGTGATGCCGGGGTTCAACGCCACAGCCACATTCAACAGCGCCGGCAAGGGAATTGCGCAGCCGTTTACTCTGGCGCAGGGCATGCCGTTGAGTGCGGTGGCTTATCAGAATCCCCTGGATGCACAGGCGGCAGCGACGGTCTCCAACCCTCTGGTGCCTTCGAATTCGCAGTATGCGGAGACGAACCATCTGCCCACGATCATGCAGTGGAACTTCGGCATCCAGAGGCAACTGGCCCGCGGCACGGTGCTGGATCTTAGCTACGTTGGAAATCACGACGTACATCTTCCGCTGGCGTTGCGGTTCAATGCGCTGCCATCGTTTGCGATCGGTGAATTGGTCAATGCCACCGGGAACAATGTTTCCACACAGCAATACCGGCCATTTCCCACCATTTCTTCCGGTTGGAATGCCGTAACCAATGTGGGTAGTTCGAAGTATCATTCCCTGCAGGTAAGGGCCACAAGGGAGATCTCCAACTCGGTCTCATTCCAGATGAATTACACCTTTGCGAAATCCACTGATGATGGCAGCGGAACCTTTGCCAACACGCAGCCAAACGGGACTCTGGACAGTCAGTTCCCGCAGATTGCGCGCAATCTGGATCATGCCGTGAGTGTCTTTGACCGGAAGCATACTTTGGTGTTGGCACCGCAATACACTACCTCGCTGGGTCCGAAGTATTTACGCGGCATCGCCATCAGTGCGATCTTCACTGCGCGGACGGGGTTGCCTTCCACGATTTATCAATCGAACCTGTATCCGGATGTGATCCAGCAGCGGCCTGATCTTACTGGAGACGGCCGTCTGCTCTACGCGTCCGCGGCAGTTACCAACGGCACTGGCATACAATATCTCCGCCCGCCCAGTGATCCGCAGTTTCCGCTATCGCCCACCGGACCGCTGTTCCTTACCGTGGGCAGTGTGAACAAGATGTTATTACCCGCATCAGTGGGGACACTGGGACGTGACGTGATCCGGAACCACGGAGATGCCAACGTGAATTTCTCCATCAACCGTCGTTTCCGCTTGAAAGAGAGGATGTCGATGCAGATCAGGATGGATGCCTTCAACGCGTTGAATCATACAAACCTTTCCATTCCGAACACCTCACTTCTGGTGACTGCGGATTCGAAGTCCCAGACCGCGATCTTCAGTTCGCCTGGCTATGGTTTGATAACTACAGCGAAGTCGGCGCGCTTTATGCAACTTTCGGCAAGGATTGACTTTTGAAACTGAATCGTAGAGAGCTGTTGGCAGGGGCGCTGCTTCTACCGGGCCAGGTTCGGGCAGCAGACCGCAGGCAGGTGATCCGGGAACGGGCCAGCCTGCTGTCGGGTTATCCGGGCCAGCAATTGCCGAAGGTGGATCTGGCGCTGGCCAGGCAGATCGCGGAAGGCACAGTCTTCTTCAATAAGCGGATTCCCGTGAAGACCGGACTTCGTAATATCGATTGGAGCGGCGGGCATCTCAAGCATCAAGAATGGCCTGCGCAATTGAACCGCTTCTTCCACTTGGCGCCTCTTGCTTCGGCTTACGCAGCAACGAAGGAGGAACTCTACGCGCAGGCTGCGAAGGCTTACCTGGAAGACTGGATGCAGGGCGACCCCTATCCCAACACCAGCAAGCGCAGAGCGGGTGACAGCGCGTTGACCATGAGCATCCGTCTGGGGAACAGCGAAAGCCCCGGCTGGACGGGAAATCTCACGGCGTTTCTCGATAGTCCGGCGTTCGATGATCAGTTTCTGGACCATTTGCTGCAATCTATCCGGGGGCAGGCCAGCTTCGCGGCGGGTCATCTGGCGGTGGGTCCGAATTGGTATATCTCGCAATTGGATGCATTGGTCTTTGTCAGTCTCCGGCTGCCGTTTCTGGATGGTGCATCGGAATGGCTGCAGACTGGCGTATCCAGGTTGCGCGAGGAAATGTCTCGGCAGTTTCTCGATGATGGCGTCCACATAGAAAGAACCCCCGCTTATCACAACTGGATGACTACCGTCGCAGTCAATTACTTTGATCTGGCGCGTAAGTTTCCAGAGGCTGATGCAGGCGTCAATCCTGCAAGAGTGGCGAAGTCACTGGATTACAGCGCGCAAAGCGAACTCTCCGGTTTGAACGACACCGCATTACCCGGCAGCAATGCACAGGAAAAGTATCTCAGCGTCAGGTCAAGATCCCGGAGTGTGCTGGGCCTGCAGGATGAAAGTGCACCCTTGGATCAAGTATTTCGCGCGGCCGGACATGTATTCAGCAGGACCAGCTGGGAGAAGAAGGCGGACTATCTTGCCTTCGATGCCGGTTCCTGGGGAAGTACCCATTGCCACTTATCGCGTCTTTCCTTTACCTTCCGGAAGAATGGACGCGTGATAGTGGCGGACCCCGGCATTCTGAGCTATGAAATGAGTGATCCGCTGGGGCCGTATGGGAAGTCCACCGCAGCACATTCCACGGTCTCATTGGATGGCTGGAACCAATCGTCAGCAGATGCCAGGTTGCTTTACACGCAACTCACGAAAGATACAGCGGTGATGCAGGCCGTGTATCAGGGAGGCTGGTGGAAGGGTACCTATGGCTGGGGTTTTACGGAGGGACACGGCGAGGGGATCTGGGGGGAACAGGAACGCACTCTGTTTTGGGTGAAGGGCGAATACCTGCTCATTGTGGACCATGTGTCAGCGGATGCGGGGCACAGGATCCAGAACGGGTATCAATTGTGTCCGGGTCCATGGTCTGTGGACAAGAATGCGTTGCGATGGTCGGCGGCAGATATGGAAGTCCGGTTGGTGGTGGCTCCCAAGGGAACTGTAGTGGAATGCTTTGAAGGCCAGAAGACCCCGCCGCGGGGTTGGATTGGTTTTGCGGGGAAAGATCCGGCCCCTGCGCCTTACGTGCAATTCAGTTATCCGTCTGTGCTGAACCAATCCGTCACTTCCGCGGTCCTGATTTCGCCCCCGGGTTGCAAAGCTACTGCGGATGGGAACAAGGCGGTCTGGATCGAAACTCCTTCGGGCCG
This sequence comes from uncultured Acidobacteriia bacterium, assembly GCA_903923395.1. GTDB lineage: Bacteria > Acidobacteriota > Terriglobia > Bryobacterales > Bryobacteraceae > BOG-234. The sequence goes on along the minus strand of CAIXXM010000085.1, from coordinate 31,166 downwards.
GAGAGACAGATTTGAGTTTGAGAAAGGCCGTGTGCCGCGCAGGGGAGACTCCGCGGCGAAGCGCTAAATTCGCCGCGCTTTTCATGGAATCGTAACAGTTGCATTTTTGCGGTAAACTCCAAGATTCCCCATTTGGGGACCAAGGAGGCTCTCGCGTTGCAGCAACCCGACCCAAGTCTTTTCAACGAAGACCTTGCGCCTGTTCCCTTGGGCCGCAGAACCTGGGGGATTTACAGCTACGCCTCCCTGTGGGTCGCGATGAGCGTTTGTATTCCCACGTACATGCTGGCCTCCGCTTTGATCGCCAGTGGCATGAACTGGTGGCAGGCGATTGGGACTATTTCGCTGGGCAATCTGATCGTCTTGATCCCGATGCTGTTGAATGCGCATGCGGGCACGAAGTACGGCATTCCTTTTCCGGTATTTGTGCGCGCTTCCTTCGGGGTGAAGGGCGCGAACCTTCCCGCGGTGTTGCGCGCGCTGGTGGCCTGTGGCTGGTTCGGTATCCAGACGTGGATTGGCGGGCAGGCAATACAGTCCATGCTGGTGGTGGCACTGCCTGCATGGGCGGCGCTGCCCGGTTCCATCTGGATTTGCTTCTTTGCCTTCTGGTTGCTGAACATGTTCGTGATCTGGCGGGGCATTGAGACCATCCGGTTCCTGGAAGGTGTAGGTGCACCGCTGATGTTACTGGTCGGCATTGCTCTGTTGTTCTGGATCACAGGGAAAGCCGGCGGCTTCGGACCGGTATTACATTCCCCAGGCAAGCTCAATACCTTTGGCGCATTTTTCCCCGTCTTCATTCCGTCACTTACGGGCATGGTGGGTTTCTGGTCCACTGTCGCATTGAACATTCCCGACTTTACGCGCTATGCAAAATCGCAGAAGGCGCAGGCTGTGGGGCAGGCGATCGGGCTGCCTCTGGCGATGACGCTTTACTCCTTCATCGGCGTTGCGGTGACCTCCGCATCGGTGGTGTTATTCGGAGAAGCGATTTGGGATCCAGTAGCGTTGATCGGCCGTTTTCATGAACCTTTGCTGGCGCTGATTGCGCTGATTGCGATACTTATCGCGACGTTGAATACCAATGTCGCGGCGAATGTGGTCTCGCCTTCGAATGACTTTTCCAATCTCAACCCGAAGCTGATCTCATTCCGCACAGGCGGCATGATTACCGGCGTCGCCGGGATTGTGATCATGCCCTGGAAGCTGATGTCAGATTATGGTTCGTATGTCTTTGGCTGGCTGGTCGGTTACTCCGGACTGCTGGGTCCCATCGCGGGCATCATGATCGCGGATTACTTTGTTGTGCGGAAGAGCGTACTGAGAGTGGACGACCTCTACCGCCGCGGTGGTGCCTATGAATACAGCGGTGGAATCAACTGGCAGGCCGTGTTTAGCCTTTTCGCTGGTATCGCCGTCGCATTGGTCGGGCTGGTGGTGGACGCTCTTCATCCCCTGTATAGTTATGCCTGGTTTGTCGGCTTTGCGGTTTCCGGAGGTTGTTACGTGCTGCTGATGAGGAAGAAGTCATGAAAATAGCGGAAGAACTGCCCCCATTGAGTTCCCATGAAGCTGTAGTTGAGGCCAACCGATGCCTGTTCTGTTATGACGCGCCCTGTGCGCAGGCATGTCCAACGCACATTGACATCCCCCGCTTCATCAAGAAGATTTCAACCGCCAACCTCACGGGTTCCGCGCGGACGATCTTTGATTCGAATCTGTTAGGTGCCACCTGTGCCAGGGTTTGTCCCGTACAGGAGTTGTGTGAAGGTGCCTGTGTGCTTGGTGCCGAACACAAGCCAATCGCCATTGGCCGTCTGCAGCGATATGCCATGGATTACGCGGCGGCAAAGGCTATGTTGCCGTTTCGACCGGGCCCGGCGCGCGGCAGCAGAGTTGCGGTGATAGGTGCTGGTCCGGCGGGCTTATCCTGCGCGGGAGAACTGGCGCGGCGGGGGCATGCTGTCACTGTTTTTGAAAAGCGTGCACTGGGCGGAGGACTTTCCACGTACGGCATCATTGCTTTGCGTGAGCCGGTCGAAGTGGCGCTCGCGGAAGTCAGGATGATTGAGCGGCTTGGCGTGGAGGTTAAGACCGGTGTTGAAGTGGGGCGGGAGATCCTTACCGCCGGCTTCGATGCCATCTTTGTGAGCACGGGCCTTGGTGCGACGCCATTGCTTGGCATCCCGGGCGAAGAATGGATTGCGGATGGCCTCGATTACATCAGCCGGAGCAAGTTACATCCTGATGAGTTAGAGCCCGGCAGAAACGTGTTGGTGATCGGTGCCGGAAATACAGCAATCGATTGCGCCACCATCGCCAAACGGCTTGGTTCGGAGCGCGTCACCATGGTTTACCGCCGCACTGAGAAAGAGATGACTGCCTACGAACACGAGTACAGTTTCGTGAAGAACGAGGGCGTAGGGTTTGAGTTTCTTGCGCAGCCTGTGCGGGTCATTGTTGCGGCTGGCGAAGTTACCGCGCTCGAGTGTCTCCGGACGGAGCTTACTCCGCATCCCGTGCCTGTTCCCGGCAGTGAATTTCTGTTGCCAGCGGATCAGATTATCAAGGCTGTCGGGCAGGAGCGTCCATCCCTTGCATCTGTTCTGGGACTAAGTACAGAACGGGGTTTGATTGCAGTGGATAAGAACTTGGAAACCAACATCCCCGGAGTTTTCGCGGGTGGTGATTGCATCCGGATCAAGGGGGCGGCCTCAACCGTCATGGCCGTACAGGACGGTAAACTTGCAGCGGCAGCGATTCATGAAAAGGTGACGGCACATGGCTGATCTTCGTATCAAGTTCGCAGGGATCGAATCCCCGAATCCCTTTTGGCTGGCGTCCGCGCCGCCAACGAATTCCGGCGCCCAAATCCACAAGGCCTTCGAAGCGGGTTGGGGCGGGGCAGTGTGGAAGACGATCGGCCCGCCCGTGCTGAACGTGTCGAACCGCTACGGGGCCTGGCATTACGGTGGTCAGAAGATGCTGGCCATCAACAATGTGGAGTTGATATCTGACCGTCCACTGGAAAAGAATTTGCGGGAGATTCGCGATCTCAAGCGGGCGTGGCCGGACCGTGCAGTCATTGTCTCTGCCATGGTGGAATCAAAGCCGGAAGCGTGGCACACTATCGTGCGGCAAATTGAAGATACCGGTGCGGATGGGATCGAATTGAATTACGGCTGCCCGCACGGCATGAGTGAGCGCGGCATGGGCAGTGCGGTTGGCCAGGTGCCTGAGTATTGCGAGCAGATCACCAGTTGGGTGAAGGCCGTCGCAAAGATTCCGGTGATCGTGAAGCTGACGCCGAATATCACGAACATCGTTGTCCCGGCGCAGGCGGCGTTGCGTGCGGGGGCGGACGCGCTGTCCTTGATCAACACCATTAATTCGATTGTTGCGGTGGACTTAGATACTCTCGAACTGGTGCCGAGTATCGGTGGCAAGGGTGGGCATGGCGGCTATGCGGGTCCTGCGGTGAAGCCGATAGCCTTGAACATGCTGGCTGCTCTGGGTAGTGATTCTGTGGTGGGCTCGTCGGGGAAACCGATCTCCGGTATGGGCGGCATCTCCACATGGCAGGATGCGGCGGAGTTTCTCTTGCTGGGTGCTTCGAGCTTGCAGGTCTGTACGGCTGCGATGCACTATGGCTATCGCATTGTCGAAGATATGATCGACGGTCTATCCAACTGGATGGATTCGAAAGGCTTTGCCTCGATATATGATATCCGCGGCAAGAGCTTGCAGCGTGTATCTGAATTCCAACACTTCGACCTGTCTTTCAAGGCTGTTGCCCGTATTGATCAGGAGCGCTGTATCAAGTGCAACCTGTGTTACGTCGCCTGTAATGATACGGCGCACCAATGTATTGATTTACTCGATAGCGGCGGGAAAGTGGTGGCTCCTTATGCATGGGCTGTAACGCTGAACGGGAAACAGGAGGCCATATCTTCGCGGCCGCAACCCGTGGTGCGGGAGCATGATTGTGTGGGTTGCCGCCTCTGTTACAACGTTTGCCCCGTGGAGAAGTGCATTGAGATGGTGGAAGTACCCTCCGGCCGTGAGTCCGTTACGTGGTCTGAGGTGGTTCGCGATCACTGTGCGGTGACAGAGGACTGGGAGGCGATGAAGACCTACCGTGATGCCCATGGAATTGAGATCCATTGAGGATATATGCCACTTCTAATTCAGAACGGTGAAATTGTTACTGCGGATTCCCGCTTTCACGCGGATATCTATGCGGCCGGTGAGACCATTACAGCCATCGGGCATAACCTGCCCGTGCCACCCGGCACAGAGGTGATTGATGCCACGGGGAAGCTGGTCTTTCCTGGCTTTATTGATCCGCATGTTCATATCTATCTGCCTTTCATGTCTACCTTCGCGAAGGATACGCATGAAACGGCCAGCATCGCGGCGTTGCTGGGCGGAACGACAACGTTAATCGAGATGTGCTGCCCCTCGCGCAACGATGATGCGTTGGAAGCTTATGAATTGTGGAAGCAGAAGGCTGCGGGCCACAGTGCCTGCGACTACACCTTCCATATGTCCGTAACCAGGTTCGATGACAAGACCGAATCGCAGCTTCGGGAGATTGTTGCCGATGGTATGAGCTCCTTCAAAATCTTTCTCGCATATAAGAACTTCTTTGGTGTGGATGATGGCGAGATGTACCAAACCATGAAGCTGGCGAAGAAGCTGGGTGTGATCGTGACGGCGCATTGTGAGAATGCAGAACTGGTGGGCCGCCTGCAGCAAGGCCTGCTGGCGGAGGGCAAGACTGGTCCGGAATGGCATGAACCCAGTCGCCCGGAATCCGTGGAGGCCGAGGGCACGCAGCGCTTTGCAACGTTTCTGGAAAATACGGGCGCGGCGGGATATGTGGTTCACTTGTCCTGCGAACCGGCTCTGCGCGCGGCAGTGCTTGCCAAACAGCGCGGCGTCAGACTAAGTGTGGAATCCGTGATTCCGCATTTCCTGCTCGATAAGACCTATACGGAGCGCGCGGGTGTGGAAGGCATGAAGCATGTGATGTCGCCACCCCTGCGTGACCGGCGCAATCAGAAACCGCTATGGGATGCTCTGGCGGCTGGATTGATCGATACGGTCGGCACGGACCATTGTCCTTTCGATGTGGATCAAAAGCGCATGGGAGAAGGGAACTTCACGCAAATTCCCAATGGGATTCCGGGGCTCGAAGAGCGTGTGAACCTGCTGTACGCCTACGGTGTAAAGCGCGGAAGTTTGGACATCCACCGTTTTGTGGATGCGGCGAGTACGAGGGCAGCGAAGTTATTCGGATTGTTCCCGCGCAAGGGTACGATTGCCGTGGGCAGTGACGCGGATCTGGTCATCTATGATCCTGCGTACCGGGGCACAATCTCCGCGGCAACTCATCACGGTAACTTCGACTACAACGGTTTTGAAGGCTTCGCCATCGAAGGCAGGCCGTGGGCCGTGACGGTTCGCGGCGCTGTACAGGTCAAAGAAGCGAAATTCACCGGTACACGGGGAACCGGCAAGTTACTGCGGCGTGAGGCGATTCATGCTTGATCCCAAACGCACCATCGCGGAGTTGAAGGAGTTACGGGCGCTCACCGCTGATGAACACGGTGCTCAGCGCGTCGCCTGGACAGATACCTGGCTCCGGGCCCGCGAATGGTTTGCGCAGAAGCTCAGCAGCCTTCCCGTGGAGCATCATCTGGATGCCGCGGGCAACCGTTGGGTAACTTTGCCAGGCGATTCAGAGAAGGCACTTGTGCTTGGCAGTCATCTGGATTCTGTGCCGAATGGCGGCTGGCTGGACGGTGCCCTCGGAGTGATGGCCGGTCTGGAGGTCATGCGGCGCTTTGCCGAACAGTATGGAGGCCGTCCGCCGGTGACAATCCGGCTGGTGGATTTCGCCGATGAGGAAGGTGCGCGGTTTGGGCGCAGTTTGCTGGGTTCCTCTGCCGTCGCTGGTACGGATTCTATCGCCGCGGACCGGGTTCGGAAAGACAAAGATGGCATCCTGTTGGAAAATGCGCTTCGGCGCTGTGGTGTGGAGATAGACCGGTTCCCGGAAGCTCAACAAGAGCGCAGGAATATGGCCGCATATCTGGAACTCCACATCGAGCAAGGCCCTGTGCTCGAAAGTCTCGATCTTCCCCTGGGCGTTGTGCTGGGCACGAAGGGCGTGGAGCGTCATGCTATTACTTTCCATGGCCAGGAGGCGCACTCTGGTTCCACGCCAATGCACCAGCGCCATGATGCCCTTGCCGCCGCTGCGAAGTTAGCCTTGGAGATTCGTAACATAGCGGGTGCGCATCCTGACGCAGTTTGTACCATTGGCAGCGTCAAGACCTTCCCCGGGATTGTTACTGCTGTTGTGGGCCGCTGTGAAACAACTCTGGACCAGCGCGATCTAAGTGCTGAAGTGCTGGCCCGCATGTGGTGTGAAGCAAAGCTTGCGGCGGAGCGCTTCGCGGCGGAAGAGAAGTGCAGTGTGGAATGGTCCCGCATCTGGAGTATTGAACCGCTGCCGTTTCACCCGGAACTGGTTGAACTCTGTGCAAAGGCGGTTTCTGAGACCTGCGGCACCGCGCACCGTTTGCCTTCCGGCCCTCTCCATGATGCCGCGGAAATCGTCCGTGGCGGAATCCCCGTGGTTATGATGTTCGTGCAATCACTGCGCGGCATCAGCCACAACAAGATTGAAGATACAAGAGAAGATCACCTTGAACTGGCTGTAGCGGCGCTCGATCGCCTGGCGGACAGCACGGTAGAGTGGATTCTGAGGAACAGCCAGTGAGCGCAGCAATCAAGAGAACATCGCATTGGATCGGCGGGCAGATTGTTGCATCCGCCAGCGGCCAGTTTGGCACCATCTGGAATCCCGCGACCGGCGAAGGGCAGGGCCAGGTGGATTTCGCCAGCACCGCGGATGTGGATGCCGCTGTTGCTGCGGCCAAGGCTGCCTATCCAGAGTGGCGCGCGACGGCACTTTCCCGCCGTGCCGAGATCCTCTTCCGTTTCCGGGAACTGGTGGATGCCAACCGGCAGGCAATTGCCCAGTTAGTATCTCTGGAACACGGCAAGACTGTTGCCGATGCCATGGGCGAAGTAGCCCGCGGACTGGAGAATATTGAGTTCGCCTGCGGGATTCCCAACTTACTCAAAGGTGGTTACTCTGAGCAGGCCAGCCGGGGTGTGGATGTCTATCAGATCCGCCAGCCCCTGGGTGTGGTCGCGGGAATTACTCCTTTTAACTTTCCGGCCATGGTGCCAATGTGGATGTTTCCGAATGCCATCGGCTGCGGGAATACATTTGTCCTGAAGCCCTCGGAGAAAGATCCTTCCGTAAGTCTGTTGCTGGCCGAATTGCTGAAGAAGGCCGGTCTGCCGGATGGCGTGTTCAATGTAATTCAGGGCGACCGTGTTGCCGTGGAGCGGCTGCTGGAACATCCCGACATCAAGGCCATCAGCTTTGTAGGCTCCACACCGATTGCCCGTTCGATCTATGAAGCGGGAACGCGAAATGGCAAGCGCGTTCAGGCGCTGGGTGGAGCGAAGAATCACATGCTGGTGTTGCCTGATGCCGACTTGAATATGGCCGCCGATGCTGCCGTATCTGCGGCGTTCGGTTCTGCCGGCGAACGCTGCATGGCGATCTCGATTGTTGTGGCCATAGACAGCGTGGCGGACCCACTGATTGCCGCGATTCAAGAACGCATGGCGGCGATCCAGATCGGCCCCGGCCAGACACCAGGCATGGACATGGGACCACTGATTACCAAAGTGCACCGCGATAAGGTTGCTTCGTATCTGGCTGACCCAGAGGGCGCAACAGTGGTGGTGGATGGCCGGGAACATCCTGCCGCACAGGGCGAGGGTTTCTTTCTTGGCACCTCACTCATGGATCACGTAAAGCCCGGCATGCGCTGTTATGACGACGAAATCTTCGGACCCGTGCTCGGCATCGTCCGTGTGCAGACTTATCAGGGAGCGCTGGCTATCATCAATGCCAATCCCTATGCCAACGGCACTGCGATCTTCACGCGCGACGGAGGCGTGGCCCGGCAGTTCCAGTTCGATGTGGAGGTCGGCATGGTGGGGATCAATGTTCCGATCCCCGTGCCGGTTTCTTACTACAGTTTTGGCGGCTGGAAGGGCTCCCTGTTCGGAGACCTGCATATGTATGGGCCTGAAGGGGTTCAGTTCTATACACGCGGCAAAGTGGTGACCAGCCGCTGGCCTGATCCGGCCACCAGTTCGGTCAACCTTGGTTTTCCGCAGTCGCGTTAGGCGGTATGCAGTTGGCTCCCACAGGGAAACCGGCAGCACCAGCTTTCGCGGCAACTAAGTGGAGATACGTTTCGATCACGTGCATGCACGCAATCTCTGCCTTGATCTCTCCGGGGACCGGGATCAGGGCTTCGTCCGTATTGACGTGCTCATATGGCACGGGCAGAATGGGCGGAAGTTTCGGGACTAGATCAGAACGGTTCTCAATCCGGTAGTTTGTTGTAACCGTCTGATTGTAGTGATGCGCGAACGTGGGGTCGCCAACCCGCGGGCTCGCATAACTGTACACAACCGGATTCTTGCAGGAAGTGTTGAGCGCGATATCCAGACCAAGGAAGCTGGTCAACGCACCGCCGAGGCTGTGTCCACAGACGGTAACTTTGGTGTATGCTCCGGCATCAATCAAGCCACGTATGGTTTGCATCAGGTGCGGTGCGCCGGCGGGGTCGCGGGTGGGGCGGAAGGATTTATAGATGGCGGAGAAGCCGTCTTCGGTCCAGCCCTTGGCTCCAAACACAGGGCAGGACACCAGCCAGAATTCGGCATCATGAAGCCATTCGTTGATGCCTTCGGTACCGCGTATCGATATCACAAGCTCAGCTGCGGAGCCGGCAATAAAACCAAACGAAACCCAGTCATGGCCGCCGTTCGGATTGATATCCGTCGCCAGATCGTTTGCATAGACTGACTGGATGTAGGTATAACCCAGCGCTGCCATCGCATCTTTCGCCGCCTGATCCAGTTCCCCCTGCGGTGCCGCCGAGTACGCGACCTGCACAAGTTGCGCGTATTTTAGTGCTTCGTTCCAATCGATGTTTGCCATGTTGGCCTCCTACTCTATCAGCGGGAAACCGGGAGGAAAGGGGACGAAATTTTGATACTTGCCGTTCCCGCGGGCAAGCCGGGGGCGGTTGCCTGCAGCGTTACGGTCCCCGTGTTCCGCGCTGCACGGAGAATCGCCGTACAGGTGCCAAAAAACGGAGAGCGGACGGCGCTGTGAAAAGCTTCCAGGCTGGCATTATCGCCACTGTCCGTGCCGAGCAGTTTGCCTTCCGCGGACACGTTGAAGGTGATCTTCTCCCTGGCACCCGGCACGGTAACTCCATCGGCATCCGTGACCACGGCCGTCACATAGGCCACGCTGTCCCATGTGTTGGTCAGAGGCGAAGGCTCCGTGCGCAGAAGGATCTTCGCCGGCTTTCCGGCTGTCCTCAATTCTTGAAAGATATTGCCGCAGGAGGCACGAAGCGTACCGGCTTCAAAAGGCACCCGCCAATTTCTTGGACTTGCATCCGCCGGCAGTGTTTTCGAACCCAGCGACTTCCCGTTCAACAATAACTCCACCGAAGGGCAGTTACTGTAAACCTCCACATTCTCCTCATGCGGCGCTAAGTTGGCCGGCGTCCAGTCATTCCGCAGCGGATAACTCAGGCGTCCACTCGCGGGGTCAGGTTCATAACCAGGGTCTGTAGCCTGCCGTTCGCCCTGTCCCACGCGCCGCACAATATGCACGACGGGCTTCTCTGCCCACCAGCTCTGGCGCTCCATTCCAACTGGCTTCAGTGCGCCGGTCCGGTCCAGCAATCCGAAGGACCCCGCGATGAGCGGCCAGATACGCCCTTCGCCCAGATAATCAATCCCCGACCAAAGAAACTGCCCCGCATAAGCCGGGTTATCCCGCATGGGCAGCCAGGCATTGCGCAGATGTCCATTCTCCGTGCCAATGATCCGGCGCGAGGGCTTGGCACTATGCGCGGCCAGGATCTCATTCTCCCGGTAGTTCTGCCCAATGACATCGAGCATATCCGCCAGGCCGTTGTCATAGTCATGGCTGACGTTCGGGCGGAAAAGTGCCTGCGTGACGGGCCGCGTGGGGTCCGCCTCATGGAAGGTCTTCACCAAACTGGCCAGAATCTCCTTGGCCAGATCTGCCTTGGGCGTATCGTGAATCTCATTGCCCGCGCTGTAAAGGATGATGCTGGGGTGGTTTCTGTCCCGCATCACGGTGTCGCGGGTATCGATGACGGACCAGTCGCGGAAGTCGAGGTGATAATCGTAGGGATTCTTTGCGACAGTCCAGACATCGAACATCTCGTCCATCACGAGGAAGCCCATGCGGTCGGCGAGATCGAGAAAGTCCGGCGATACCGGGTTATGCGCAGTGCGGATGGCATTGACCCCCAGCTCACGCAGCGCGTTCAAGCGCCGCTCCCAGGCACTGAGGGGAACAGCGGTGCCAAGCGCGCTGGCGTCCGCATGCAGGCAGACACCTTTGATCTTGAAGTTTTTGCCGTTGAGCCAGAAGCCCGTCTCCGCATCAAAGTGATATTCGCGGATGCCAAAGGAAACCCGTTCGCTGTCGAGCACTTTGCCCGCTTCCGCCGTCTTGATTTCCGCGGCGTAAAGCTTCGGGCTCTCCAGATTCCAAAGCTGCGGTGACTTGATTTCAAGGTCGCGCTCCAAAGTGACCTGTTTGCCCGCCTCCACGCGTTGCTGCGCGGTCACTGTTTGTCCGGCAATCTGAATACTTACAGACACCGTGTGGGGAATGCTGGAGTCATTGACGAGGTCCGTTTTCACGTGCACGGTTGCTGCCGCTGCCGAGACTTTCGGAGTGGTCACAAATGTTGACCAGTGCGCCAGATGCACTGGATTGGAAACCACCAGCCACACATGGCGGTTGATGCCGGCACCGGAGTAATATCTAGAAGCCGGTTGCCTGGAGTTATCCGCGCGAACAGCAATGATGTTTGGTTTCGCACCGAAATTCAGATGCCCGGTCAGGTCATACCGGAAGCTCACATAACCATATGGCCGTTTGCCCAGATGGAAGCCGTTGATCCAGACATCGCTATTGGCCATAACTCCATCAAAATCGATAAACACCTTCTTCGCGGCGTCTGCCTGTGGCAATGTGAAACTCTTCCGGTACCAGCCCGTTCCGGCGGGCAGGAACGCTCCGCCTTGACCGGCCGGTGCCTGCTTGCTGAAGTCCCCTTCAATTGACCAGTCGTGAGGCACGTCGAGCGTCCGCCAGGTGGAGTCATGGAAGCCTGGCGCTTCGGCACCGGGAGCATCGGACTGGAGGAACCGCCAGTTGGAATCGAACCTCTGGGAAGTGGCGGCATGGAGTGAGGCCGCCAGGACGAGAATAAGAGCTGAGCTTCGCACGGGAAAGCGGTAGTTTACCAGTGTTTGCCCGCCTTCAGCTTCGGTAATGAAGTGTTAAGTCCCTGGTTTCGCAGGGCAGAACGGCAACTTCGCTGCTGCCTGGGACATCCAAGGTGCCATGAAGCGTTGGATTTCTCTCGGATTCCTGTTCCTGCCAGTTCTGGCGCAGGCGCAGACGAAGCGCGATGCCCTGCATGACCTCAGTGACTCTATTCAGGTCCTTTCGAAGAAGGTCCATGCCTCGGTGGTCCAGGTCTTCTCCACCGGCTATTCCATTGGCAGTGACAGCGAAGAAAACAGCCACTCCACTGGCCTGGTGACGAAACAGAAGAGCACGGGGTCCGGCGTAATCCTTGGGCCGGATGGCTACATTGTCACCAACAACCATGTTGTGCAGGGGGCGCGCTCAGTAAAAGTACTGCTGGCCGAGGCCCCGGGTGATTCCTCAGACATGCGCCGCGCGAGCCGTTTGCTCGATGCCGAGGTCGTCGGCACGGACCGCACTATTGACCTCGCCGTTTTGAAGATCAAACCAAAGGCACCGCTGCCCGCCCTGCAACTGGCTGATTCCGATGCGCTGAAGCAGGGGCAAATCGTGCTGGCATTCGGCAATCCGCTGGGGTTGGAAAACTCGGTGAGCCTCGGTGTGGTCAGCTCCGTGGCGCGCCAGATCAAGCCGGACGATCCCATGAGCTACATACAGACCGACGCGCCGATCAATCCGGGCAACAGCGGTGGTCCGCTGCTGGATTCCGAAGGCAGGGTGGTGGGGATCAATACCTTTATCCTGTCGCAATCGGGCGGCAGTGAAGGCATTGGGTTCGCCATTCCCAGCAACGTGGTGGATTACGTTTACAAACAGATCGTGAAGGACGGTCACGTGCACCGGGGCGAAATCGGCGTCCGGGTTCAGACGGTGACACCCGAACTGGCGGCTGGCCTGGGTCTGCCGCAGGATTGGGGTGCCATTCTGAGTGATGTGGACCCCGACGGCCCTGCCGAAGCTGCCGGTCTGGCGACAGGTGATCTCGTCGTTTCGCTGAATGGCAAGCCGGTGGAGAATGCCCGTCAATTTGAGGTGGGCCTGTTCAAACTGCGCATTGGGGATACGGCAACGCTGAAGGTCAAGCGCAGCGGTTCTGATCTCGAAATATCGGTCAAAGTGAAGGAAACGGAGGATGATCCTTTCCGTTTCGCGGACTTGGTGAAGCCGGAGACCAACACGGTGAAGCGCCTTGGCATTGTGGGCATTGCGATTACGCAGGATGTGGCCGCGATTGTTTCGGATACCCGCTTCAAGTACGGTGTGATCGTGGCTGCCAAGGCCGGGATCGCCGAATACAACGGACAGGGCGGGTTGAATCCGGGCGATATTATCTACACCGTTAACAGCCGTCCAGTGACTACTTTGGAGGCGCTGCGGGGGGCGCTCGATCAGCTGAAAACCGGAGATCCGCTGGTGGTGCAGATTGAGCGCGGCGGGCATCTCATCTATCTGGTGCTCAGCGAAGAATAGGCTCTTGGTAAACTTGAGGTTTATGGCAGTGATCGCCGCCAGCCCGTTGCATCTGCATCATCACCACCACCGGGCGAATTGTGTGCGGGCGGTCCTGGCGTAATCCGAAATCAATAAGCCAGAACGAAAGGACGCCCGCCGCGCAGAACGGCGGGCGTTTCTTTTAGAAAAACCGCCAGGTTCGCGGCGAGCTGTGTAGCGATGGGAGCAATGGAACTCGATTTTCAAAAACTGGACGGCCTGCTGCCGGCGGTAGTGCAGGATGCGGCGACGGGCCGCGTATTGATGGTGGGCTTCATGAATGAAGAAGCCTGGCGAAAGACCCGCGACACCGGCAATGTGACTTTTTACAGCCGCACGCGCAACAAGCTGTGGACCAAAGGGGAAACCTCCGGTCACACGCTGGTCGTAAAAGAGATCTCAACGGACTGCGATCTCGATACGGTCCTGATTCAGGTGGAAGCCCTGGGCCCCGGCGTTTGTCACGAAGGCTACCAGAGTTGCTTCTTCCGCCGTCTGGAAGGCGATACCTGGTCTGTTTCCGAAGAACGTGTGTATGACCCCGCAGCGGTCTATGGAGGCGCAAAGTGAAGCTCAAACTCGGTATTCCCAAAGGCAGTCTGGAAAACGCCACGGTGGATCTCTTCCGCCGCGCAGGTTTCAATATCACCACGAGCTCGCGATCTTACTTTCCGGCGATCGATGACCCGGAAATGGAGTGCATGCTCATCCGCGCGCAGGAAATGGCCCGCTATGTCGAAGATGGCATTCTCGATGCCGGCCTGACCGGACGCGACTGGGTGGAGGAGGTGGGCGCGAACGTACACCCCTTCGCCGATCTGATCTACGCCAAGCAAAGCTTCGGCAAGGTCCGCTGGGTGCTCGCCGTGCCGGAGAGCGGCCCGATCCAGTCTGTGAAAGATCTGGAAGGCAAGATCATCGCAACCGAACTGGTCGCCACCACCAAGCGCTATCTGGAACGCAACGGCGTGAATGCGAAGGTGGAATTCAGCTGGGGTGCCACGGAAGTGAAACCGCCCGTGCTGGCCGATGCCATCGTGGAAGTGACGGAAACCGGTTCTTCGCTGCGCGCCAATAAGTTGCGCATTGTGGAGACGGTGCTCGAATCCAACACGCAGTTGATCGTCAATAACCAGTCGATGTTGGACCCCTGGAAGCGCCAGAAGCTCGATGACCTGAAGATGCTGCTCGAAGGCGCGATTAATGCGCTGGGCAAAGTCGGCCTGATGCTGAACGTGCACAGGGATTCGCTGCAGAACGTGATCGGTGTCCTGCCTTCGTTGAAGGGGCCCACGGTATCTGCCCTGAGTGACCCGGAATGGTTCGCTGTAAATACGATTCTTGATGAATCGACAGTCCGGATGATTATTCCGCGGCTGAAAGCAGCCGGTGCCGAGGGCATTGTGGAATATCCGCTCAATAAGATCGTGTTCTAAGGGCACCGCTATGATCCGGATACTGGAATCCAAGGACATGGGAAAGGTGCTTTCCCGGCGGGCCGCGAAGTTATCTGACGCGGAAGAGGTGGTGCGTCCGATTCTGGAAGCCGTGCGCAAGCGCGGGGACAAGGGGCTGCTTGAATACGCTAAAAAGTTTGACGGGCTGGAGCGCAAAACCGTCAGGGTTCCCAATGAAGAACTGGCCGCCGCGGCCGGACGTCTCACGCCACAGTTCCGCGCAGCAGTAGAACAGGCCGCCGCGAACGTGCGGGCCTATGCGGAACGCCAGTTACCCAGAGAATACACAGCACCGTTCGGTCCCGGGCGCAAGTTAGGCCAGGTGGTGCGGCCTCTCGATACGGTGGGATGTTATATCCCGGCGGGCAGATATCCTTTGCCTTCCACCGTGATTATGACCACGGTGCCGGCGAAAGTGGCCGGTGTTCCGAATGTCTGCGTCGCCTGCCCCAAGCCGGTGGATGAGGTCTTCGGCACGGCGTATATCCTCGGCGTGGATCATGTTTTCCTCATGGGCGGGGCGCAAGCGGTCGCCGCATTTGCTTATGGAACCAAGACTGTGCCGCGGGCGGACCGGATTGTCGGCCCGGGAAATATCTATGTTGCCGCTGCCAAGAAGCTGATTGCCGGAGAGACCGGTATCGACTTCGTCGCCGGGCCCACAGAGATCCTGATCATCGCCGCCGATGGTGACCCTGCCTATCTTGCCGCCGATATGTTGGCCCAGGCGGAACATGATACGGATGCCAGTGCCATTCTGCTGACAACGTCAAAGCGGCTCGCTAACAAGGTGGCAAAGGAAATCGAGAAGCAGTTAGCCACCCTGACGACCGCAGCCGTGGCGCGCAGGGCAATCGATAAGAACAGCGCGATTGTGTTGGTGAAGAGCCTCGATGAGGCCGTAGAGATTTCCAATCGCTTCGCACCGGAACACCTCTCGATCCATCATGAAGAATTGATCCCGAAGATCATTCATGCAGGCAGTATCTTTGTTGGCCCCTACAGCCCGGAAGCTGCCGGCGATTACGCTTCCGGTCCAAATCACGTACTCCCCACCAGCGGCGTGGCCCGCCTTCGCGGCGGTTTGAATGCGGCGGATTATGTGAAGGTGATCTCCGTGCAGCATTTGGATCGCGATGCTTTGGCTGCAATCGCACCGGCCGTGACAACTCTGGCGCGGGCCGAAGGTCTGGAAGCCCATGCGCGGTCCGTGGAGGTGCGGCTTGCCTGATCCGGTCAAACCAAGAAAAGCGGTGCTCGACATGGCGCCTTATCATCCGCCAACTGGTGGGCGTTTGGGCAAGGCCCGCTTTGACTTCAATGAGAACACGGTCGGCGCTTCCCCCAAAGTAATTGCCTTCCTGCGTGAGCAGCTTTCGGCAGAAGCACTGGCTGTATATCCTGACTATGCGCGCGTGAGAGAGACGCTAAGTCAGTTCTTCGGCGTCGATTCCGCGGAGATGCTGCTGACGAATGGCACAGACGAGGCGATCCAGGTTCTGGTCAATACCTATGTGGATGCCGGCACGGAAGTCTTGATCGCCAAGCCTTCCTATGCCATGTACCGGTTCTATTCCGAACTGGCCGGGGCGAAGGTGAGGGAAGTCAGTTATCTTCCGCCCGAGTGTGACTTTCCACTCGAACAGTATCTTGAAGCGATCCAACCGGCAACCCGCGCTGTCTTTATTTCGAATCCGAATAATCCAACCGGCTCTTCGGTCGGGCTGGATGCTATCGAGTTGATCCTCAAGAAGGCAGAGCATGCCGTGGTTCTGGTGGATGAGGCGTACTTCGAGTTCTGCGGCATCACGGCTTTGCCCTTGCTTGCGAAATATCCGAATCTCTTCGTCAGCCGCACTTTCTCCAAGGTTTACGGCATGGCCGCGATGCGCTTCGGCTGTCTCTTCTCACAGTCCGGCAACGTGAGTATGATGCACAAGGCGCAATCGCCTTACAGCGTCAATGCCCTGGCCGCACTGGCTGCCGAAGCCGCTGTGTCAGATACAGGGTACGTTGCTAACTATGTTGCGGAAGCCCTGGAAGCCAGGCGCTGCTTGAAAGCCGGCCTGCAGGTCAAAGGCATAGAATCAGCCAATAGTTCGGCAAACTTCGTACTCGGCTATTTTGGACACCGTGCTCTGGAAGTTCGCGATGCGCTGCGTGCCAAGGGCATCCTTGTCCGCGACCGCAGTTATGAGATCCCGGGCGGTGTCCGGATCACGGTCGGGACCCGCGAACAGGCACAAACGGTGCTGCAGGAACTGGAGCGTATCTGGTGAAAGATCTACTTATCTTTGACATGGATGGCGTGCTGGTGGAAGTGACTGCTTCCTATCGCGCCGCGATTCAAGCCACTGTGCAACATTACACCGGATATGCTCCGGGAAATGATGAGATACAGACCTGGAAGAACCGCGGTGGTTATAACGATGACTGGAAGCTCTCTCATGAGATGATCCGGGAGCGCGGCATATGTGTCACCTTTCCTGCGGTTGTGGATACTTTCCAAGAGCTGTTTCTCGGCGATGGTACGAATGGCTTAATCCTGAAGGAAGAGTGGGTCGCGGAACCCGGCCTCTTTGAACGGTTGCGGGAAAGCTATCATCTCGCCGTCTTCACGGGACGTTACTACGACGAAGCCATGCTGACCGCGAACCGCTTCGCTCCTGGTCTTTTTCCCCACGTCATCGGCGCGGATATGGTGGCCCAAACCAAACCGCATCCCGAAGGTATCTTCAAAATCCGTCAGGCAGTGGAGCATCAGAAGTGCTGGTACATCGGTGACACGGTGGATGATGCCAGGGCTGGCAAAGCTGCGGGTGTTCCTTTCATCGGGATCGCCGCGCCCTCGAATCCCCGTCATGCCGAGGTGGTGGAGTTACTGCGCGCGGAAGGTGCCGTCGCCGTGCTGGACGATATTAATTCACTGGAGGCCGTGCTTGGCTAGAACCGCTCAGATTCAACGCGACACAAAGGAGACGCAGATCTCAGGCTCTCTGACTCTGGAGGGCCTGGGCCAGTATGAGATATCCACCGGCATCCGCTTCTTTGACCACATGCTGGAACTGTTCACCAAACATGGCGGCTTTGATCTCCAGTTGAAGGCCACGGGTGATCTGGATGTCGATCAGCACCACACGGTGGAAGATGTCGGTATCGTCATCGGCCAGTTATTCGCCAAAGCACTGGGTGACCGCAAGGGCATCAACCGCGCGGGTTACTTTGTTCTGCCGATGTATGAGACACTCGCCGTGGTAGCTGTGGATCTCGGCGGACGTCCGGCGCTGGTGTACAAAGATCTGGTCAAGACCCGTCTGGTGGGCGATCTGCAGTCCGAACTGATGCATGATTTCTTCGACGGCTTCACCGTGCATGCCGGAGCGAATTTCCATGCCAAGGTCCTGTATGGCCGCTCGAATCACCACAAGCTGGAAGCTATCTTCAAGTGCTGGGCGCGGGCGATGCGCTATGCCTGCTCCACCGATGAGCGGTTGAAAGATCAGTTGCCTTCCACGAAGGGGTTGCTCTAAGTGGTTTCTATCTTCGATTACGGGGCAGGTAATCTCCGCAGCGTGCAGAACACGCTGGAGGAGATTGGGTCGGGTTACGAGCTGGTGCGTGACCGCGCGGGTCTGGAGACGGCAGAGAAGATTATCCTCCCCGGTGTTGGCCATTTCGGGCAAATGCTGCGTGCGTTGGATGACATGGATGTCCGCCAGACTCTGGTGGCGCGGTTGCATGCCGGTGTGCCTTTCCTCGGGATCTGCCTCGGCCTGCAAGGCCTGTTTGAAGCGAGCGAAGAAGCGCCCGGCGAGCGGGGTCTTGGTATCTTCCCCGGTACGGTCACCCGTTTCCCCAATGATCTCCGCGTACCGCATATGGGCTGGAACAATTTGCAGCGCGTGCGGGAATCAAAGCTCCTGGCGGATCTGCCGGAGAGCCCCTATGTCTATTTTGCCCACAGTTACTATGTGCCGGTGGTGGATCAGGCAGCGGCAGTCTGCAGTTATTCCATGCCATACACCGCTGTGTTGGAGGCGGGGAATATCTTCGGCGTGCAATGCCATCCGGAAAAGTCAGGCGCGATTGGTCTTGGTATCGTCCGCAACTTTGTGAGGTTATAAGATGCTGGCGAAACGAATTATTCCCTGTCTGGATGTCACCGCGGGCCGCGTCGTCAAAGGCGTCAATTTTGTGAACCTGCGGGATGCCGGTGACCCCGTGGAACTCGCTGACCGGTATAACCAGCAGGGTGCCGATGAAGTGGTCTTTCTGGATATCACTGCTTCCAGTGATGCCCGCGCCACCATGGCCGATGTGGTTGCAAAGACCGCGCGCAAGGTGTTTATTCCGCTCGCGGTTGGCGGCGGCATCCGGTCCATTGCGGATGCGAGGTTGATTCTCATGTCCGGCGCAGATAAGGTGTCGGTCAATACCGCCGCTGTCCGGCGACCGGAATTGATCTCGGAACTTAGTCTCGAATTTGGTGCCCAGGCTGTTGTGCTGGCCATTGATGCGCGCCGTCATGCAGGCGGCGGCTGGCATGTTTACACCAGGGGCGGCCGGGATGATGAAGGTCTGGACGTGGTGGAGTGGGCCCGCAAAGGCGAAGAACTCGGGGCCGGTGAGATCCTGCTTACTTCGATGGATACTGACGGCGTGCAAACGGGTTTCGATTGCGCCCTCACCAGCGCAGTTTCCCGGGCGACCCGCATCCCCGTGATTGCCTCCGGCGGTGCCGGTCAACCCGAACATTTCGTCCGCGTTCTTACGGAAGGGGAGGCCGATGCCGCACTTGCCGCGTCTATCTTCCACTTCGGCACTTATACCGTCAACGATCTCAAAGAGTATCTCGACAAAGAAGGGATTCCGGTTAGGAAAACGCTTTGATTATTCCGTGTATTGATTTGATGGAGGGCAAGGTCGTCCAACTGGTCCAGGGCCGGGAAAAGGCTTTGGAGGCGGACAGCCCGGAAGAGATGCTGCGGAAGTTCAGCGCCTTTCCAGAGATCCAGGTGATTGATCTCGATGCCGCGATTGGCAAGGGTTTCAATGATGAACTAGTCGAACTGGTGGCAGCGAAGGCGAAGACAAGGATCGGCGGTGGTGTCCGCACGGTCGAGCGCGCCCGCACATTGCTCCGGCAGGGCGCACACAAAGTAATTGTGGGGACTTCCGCATTTGGGGAAGCCGGTCCGAACTTCGAATTTCTGCAATCCCTCGCGGACGCCGTCGGCAGGGAGCAGATTATCATCGCGCTCGATTCCAAAGACGGACGTATCGTTGTCAAAGGCTGGCGGCAGGCGATGAACTTCACCGCCGAAGAGGTTGTCAGCCAGTTGGAACCTTACTGCGGCGGCTTCCTTTGCACTTATGTGGATAAGGAAGGCATGATGCAAGGAACGGATCTGGGCTGGTTCCAGCGTTTGCGCAATGCCACGCAGCATGAAATTACCGCGGCTGGCGGCGTGACGACCATCGAAGATATCCGCGCTCTCGATGCAATGAAGATCCACGCGGCCGTCGGCATGGCCATCTATACCGGACGCCTGGATCTGGCGGAACTCGCGCAGTTACCCGTTAGCGTTTGAAAACAGCGCCCGGACGATCTCACCGGGAGCCGTGGGGCGCCCCGTCGCACGGTCGATGGGGCACCATACGGTCAAAGCCTTTGCGAGCAGCTTCCCGCCGCGCAGGATCTCCGTATTGCGTTCGAATTTCAACCGGCCTGCGGCACCCACCCATGTCCGCACAGTAAGTACATCCCCCGCGAAGGCTTGCGCCTTGTAGTCAATCTCATGCCGAAGCACCACCCAGAGCAGCTTTTCAATATCTTCTGCGGGCGCCAGGGCATTCCAGTGGGCAATCGCGATCTCCTGCACCCACCGGAGATAAGTGATGTTATTCACGTGCCCCAGTTGATCTGTATCTTCCTGTGCCGCCGTAATTGTCATTTCGAACATAGCAACCCCAGTATGGTCTCTATTGAATCCGCTTCAGCAGCGGGTTTATCCTCGCGCCAGCGGGCGATGCGCGGGAACCGCACGGCAAGGCCAGATTTATGCCGGGAACTCTGCTGAATCCCCTCGAAGGCCAGCTCAAAGACGAGTTCCGGTTTCACCCGCCGCACCGGCCCAAAGCGCTCCAGCGTATTCCGTTTGATCCAGGCATCCACACGGTTGATCTCGGCGTCAGTTAGTCCGGAGTAAGCTTTCGCGAAAGTAACCAGTTCGCCGTCTTTCCAGATCCCGAAGGTATAGTCCGTAAAGACGCTGGCGCGGCGGCCATGGCCCGGCTGCGCGTAGGTCAAAACACAATCCACGGAATAGGGTTCGATCTTCCACTTCCACCAATCCCCGCGCCGCCGCCCGGTCCGATACGGGGAGCCCATCCGCTTCAACATGAAACCTTCCACGCGCCTCTCGCGTGACAAGCTGCGCAGGGCGCTCAACTCTTCCCAGGTGCAGAACGCCACGGGTTCTGAGAGCCGTATACGGCCGGTATGTTGCAGCGAAGCCACTAAGTCCGTCAACAAAGCCCGCCGCTCTTCGAGGGGGCTTTCCCGGATATCTACTCCCTGCCACTCCATCAGGTCGTACGCGAGCAGGATGACCGGCACGTCCGCCAGTATCTTGGGTCCCAGCACTTTCCGTCCAATACGCCGCTGCATTTGCGAAAAAGGTAACGGCAGGCCGTCTTTCCACGGCAGGATTTCCCCGTCGATCACCGTGCCTTCCGGCAGCATGGCACCCAGCGCCTGCAGTTCCGGGAAGCGCTCGGTAACCAGTTCTTCGCCCCGCGACCAGATATAGGTATTCCACTTCCGCCGGATCACCTGACTGCGGATGCCATCCCATTTCCACTCAACCAGCCAATCCTCCGGCTTGCCGAGGGCTGTAACTTCCTCCTCCATCGGATAGGCCAGGAAGAACGGATAAGGCCGGCTCGAATCGGTATCATCCGTATCTTTCGAGAGCAGCGTTTCGTAGAACGCAGGATTCGGTTGCCAGTCTCCCATCAGCCGGTGGGCGATCACTTCAGTCGATAATCCCGAAACCTCCGCAATGGCGCGCACCACCAGGCTTTGTGAGACCCCCACGCGGAACTCCCCGGTGATGAGTTTGTTCCAGACGAAGCGCTGTGCTTCATCCATCTCGCGCCAGGCCGAAAGTAATGCCGCTTGCCGGACATCATCGGGCCAGTGCCGCAGCGGCAGCAAGCGCTCTTCAATCCAGTAATGCAACGGCAGGGAACTCGATTCCGAGGGCGCGGGCAATAACAGCGCGATGGTTTCCGCAAGGTCGCCCACGGCCGCGTAACTATCCGCAAAGATCCAATCCGGCACCTGCGCTTCCGCCGTGGCCCACTCCACCAGCTTGCGCGTTTCAATCAAGCGCCTGGGACGCCGCCCAATTAGAAAGTGCATCGCCCAGACCGCATCTTCCGGGGGCACCGCGCGGAAATACGCCACCAGCGCTTCCACTTTGGCGTTGGTTTTCGTTGTCTCATCCAGAGCCGTGAAGAGATTCGCAAAGGCCTTCATTCGCTTTCCGCCTCTCCGCCGGCTTCCCCTTCGAAGCGGGTTTCCAACGGTCTCGCCTCCAGGCTCCGTTCCGTCAGCCAGCGGACCAGTGGTGCCCGGTAGCCATGTGTGGGCAGTACCGTTTGGGCCCCGGTTTCCCGGATCGCGTGGAGCAGGCCGGGCCAGTCGGCGTGGTCGGAGAGTACGAAGCCCCGGTCCATGGAACGCCGCCGGCGTGTACCGCGAATCCGCATCCAGCCGGAGGCCATGCCATCAGAATGCGGACCGAACTTCTTCATCCACGTGGAACCCTGCGCGGAGGGCGGCGCGATGATCAGGGCCTTCGACCAGTCATAGCCGCGGGGTTGTTCCACGGCATGCAGAGTCTGGGGCAGGGAAATGCCGGCCTCGCGGTAGATCCCGTTCATCTTCTCGACCGCACCATGGCAGAAGATCGGGCCAAGCACGGGGTCGAGAGCCGCTAAAATCCTCTGCGATTTCCCCAGCGGATACGAGAAGATAACGCTCGCCCGTCCATGGGCCTGATTGGCGCGCCACCAGTCATGGATCGACTGCATGACACTTTCCTGCGAAGGCCAGCGGTAAATGGGCAATCCAAAGGTCGATTCCGTGATGAAGGTGTGGCAACGGACAGGTTCAAAGGCCGTCGCTGTGGGGTCTGCAACGGTCTTGTAATCGCCGGACACCACCCAGACCTCGCCCTGGAATTCCACCCGGATCTGCGCCGAACCCAGGACATGCCCCGCGGGATGAAAGCTGACCGTGACGCCATTCAGGTTCAACCTTTCCCCGTAAGGCAGTGTTTGGAGGACGATATCTTCCCCCAGCCGGGCTCGCAGGATGGGCGCACAGGCTGCAGTACACAAATAGGCGCTGGAGCCGCGGCGGGCGTGGTCGGAGTGCCCATGCGTGATGAGCGCTCTGTCGACGGGCAGCCAGGGGTCGATATGAAACTGTCCGGCCTCGCAGAACAGCCCGCTCGGGTCGGTCTTCAGCAATGGCGCGCGGCTCTCAAACATTCTTTCTCCCGAAGGCCCGCCAAGCACAATCCAACTCGTAAACAACTTCGTTACACAACCAGTTCCAGAACGTGCTAGAGTGATCTACCAAAGCGAGGCCCGGCAGCATGAACGTGCGCTTACTTATTCTATTCACTGGCTTTATCGGCATTCTCTCCGCCCATGATGTGTTGGACCTTACCCATAAGTTAGAAGATTCCGGAGATGCCGCCGCGGCTCGGGAAGTATTTTCAAAAGCACTGAAAGCCGCCCCCAAAGATTCTGAATTATTGACCGGTTACGCGGAGTTCCTGGAACGCTACCACGATGCCGCCGCCCGCAACGCTTATCGCAATGCCGCTAATGCCTGGAAAGCCGCGGGGAATAAGGCCAAAACCGCCGCTGCCTTGAAGCAGGCTGTCCTGCTGGATCTTCTCACCGGTGACCGCGCCGCAGCAGCCAGTGACCTTGCCGATTACCGTGCCGCCGGCGGCACGGGACTGGAATTGCCTGAACTCAAAACTGCCACGAGCGCCGCGGCCACGGTCAGCATTCCCGGCCCGCTGCGTTCCTTCGCGCGCATGGCTGCCATCGCTTCTGACAGCCGCATGGATGAGGTGCTTCCCGCTCTCGCCCGCAACGTTGTGACCAATGGTTTTCAAGCCTCCCGCAGCAATGACGCGCTGGAGCAGACCGAATATTTGAAACTGGTGCACCGTTACCTGGCGCAGGCAAGAGAACTGGAGAAATTCGCCGGGGAATCCAAAATCATCAAGATCGCAGCCTGCGAATCGGCTGAAACCGGAGATCTGCTCCGGATTTTGGGCTTCCGCATGCGCGGCGGTTGCGGCAGTGAAGTGGTGCTGGAAACCGTCAACGCCCCCCGCGCCTTCCTCTCCACGGATTCCGGCTTCCCCATCGCCGAACTCGAACAGGCACTGCGCACCAATCAGCCCTTCACTTACGACTTCCATCCTTCCAACGTGCCGGTGCTCTATGGCCCGGATTACTGGCTCGTCGCGAAAGACAAGGGCGAGTTCATTGATGCCTTCCTTTCTGACCCTCAACTCTGCCGCTTCTACCTGGGCCTCTCCAAGCTGGACCCCGCCACTGCGGATGCGATGAAGGCTGGTATTCCAGTGGCCCGGCTGCGCGCCTACTCGCATGTCGTCGATTTCTTTGGTGGCAACTTTGAGATTCGCAACGGAAAAGCGATTGTTCCCGGCGGCCAGCGCTCGTACCCGGCCTGGACCGAACTCACCGGTGTCTCGCCGGACAAAGGCACGGAGTTCATCGACAAGCTGATGTCGAAGGATGACGGCTGGCTCGCGAGTCTCTACGACGCTCTGGCCCGTATCCATGGCCCGGTGCAGGACTACCTCACCGACCCTGTTCGCATGAAGCGCTTTTATACGGCAGTCCGCGGCCGCATTACCACTCCAGGCCCCGCCCGCCCCGTATTCCGTTCGAACGCCGACATGATGCTGCTGACCACGCGGCTCCGTCTGGACCCGAACGGCCAGCCGCACATTCCCGGCAGTCTGGAAATCTGGCGGCAACTCTTCATCAACCATCCGCCAAGCAAGTACGACGCCAAGCTGACGAAGCTCGCCCAGCAGTGGAAAGAACCGGATGACGTGCTGGAAGCTCTCTTCGCGCTCTCCCGCAAGGCCGTGGAAAACGAACCGCTGAAGATCTTCATGACGCTTTCTGATGTGGACCGCTTCCGCACCAAGCCTCTCGAAGCAGCCACCGTGGATCGTCTGGCCCGCGCCTGGAAAGATTACGGCGCGCAGTACGCCATCTTCAATGACGCGCCGATGTTGAGTGACAAGACGGTCATGCAGTACATGGATGCCGCCCAGTTGCTGGATAAGCGGCGGGACCCCATGCAGCGGCAGGAGCTCATCGGCATGATGCAGGGTCTCACCGGCCTCTGGCAGATTCTCGTCAGGCAGGGCAGCATCCCCGCCGCGAAGGCCGAAGAGTCACTGACCACACTGCTGACCGCGATCGTTTCCATCAAAACGGATAAGGACCTCTTCGATGTGGGCCGGGCCGGAGTTGGCACGTTGCTCTCGGCCGCGGGCGCAAAAGAGGGCACCTATCAGGACCGCATCATGGGTCTTCTGGCCGGCGGCACCAAGCTCGATGACACGGAATCCCGCGCGAAGCTGGTGGCCTCGGAACAGCGGATCTTCGATGCACAGAAGCTGCTCTCCGCCGACCTGCTCTTTGAAATCGCCGACAATCTGGAAGCGGTCTCCAAGGGTGAGAAGCTGGACCCCAAACTCGCCCAGCGCCTTGGCGCGAAGCTGAATGACATCCTGTTGCCACGCGCTGCACTGACCGGCGCGGAAAAGAATGCACTGGCTTTCGGTTTCTACGTCGAAAAGCATATCGATAACCAGCGCAAGCTGAACCTGCGGGCGGTGATCGATAAGGCGGCGAAAGACCCGGAGAAGATCCGTGACATCCGTGGCCAGCTGGCTCCTCTGCTGCGGGACACCATTGTCGGGTACAACTACGTTCACTACGCACCGCCCGGAGCGCAAATCCTCATCACGAATCCGTTGTTTGTCCGCGGGCATGACTTCATTGGCTTGCAGGGTGCGAACCACAGCTGGAAGACAACGGAACTCTTTGGCTCCGGCTGGCCTTCCAACGCGGGCGGACGTCTGGTTGGTTCTCTAGCCGGCCTGCCCTATGCGCTTGCGGAAGCGGAACAGAATTTCCTGGTGCCATCGCAAACGCAGGCCCTCATCTGGGGGGACTTGGTCCCGCAAATGATTCTTACGGCCACCATTCCACGCTTCTGGAGCGTGACCACGCCGCAGATGCACTGGGTTGGCATGCACATGCGCTTCGCTGAGAGCCGCATCGCCGAAGCTTGTTTGAACCCCGCCGCCAGAGATGCTGTCACAACGGCAATCAATCAGGCGGCCAGTCCTTACCGCGCCGCGCTCGCGAACCAGGCCATTGCATCGGGTGATGCGCACCTCGCCAGCGAATTGTTGACTCCCTCGGAGACCTTCCGGGTCGCTTCTCTGCTCACTGCAACGGCTTTCGGCGATGCGATTTCCGGTGAGATCACCCACTACCGCGAATCGATGCAGGAAGCGATGAGCGACGTTGCCATCTCGCGCGCCTGGGGAACGCCCAAGCCAACCCTCGCGAACTCGTACCGCCCGGAATTGCTCAACCTGCGCACGTTTCCAACATTGATGGGCTACTCCAGCCGCATCATGGCGGAGAGCTGGGAATCGAACCTGCTTTACTGGGCCGACGTCGGCGATCAGTACTCCATCACTCCGGCGCAGTTGAATGTTCTAGTCCCAGAATGGACCCACAAAGTAGTGGAACGGATTTTTGCCTCGCATCTGGAAGATTGGCCGGCCTTGTTGAAGAGCCTGCGGTCCGTAGGGACAGACTTGGCGTCGCCGCAGGCAGGTGCTGTAAAAGCAGGCAGGGAATAACAGGAAGGAACGCATAAGGGATGCTCAAACGTTTGGTGCGTTGTGGAATGGCGGCCGGTGCCGCGGCAGTGGTCAGCGGAGGCGTCTGGCTTGCCGCGCAGGAACCCGTCTTCAAATCAAAAGTCGATCTGGTGGTGTTGAGCTTCACCGTTACAGACAGCAAGGGCAAATACATCAACGGCCTGAAACCTGCTGACTTCAAGATCACGGAAGATGGCATTCAGGAAAAGATGGCCACCTTCGCCGAGGGCAACCGCCCCGCCATGCAGGTCATGGCCGATGGCTCACTGAAACCCCTGACTGGCGCATTGGCGGAGGCCGCTGGCGAAAAGGGGGCTGATTCCACCGCTGCCGATGCCTTTGTTGGAACCAACGTCTTTGTCCTGTTTGACACCAGCAACTTCATGTATAAGGGCTTTGTCTACGCCGAAGACGCCATCGCCGACTTCATCCGCGGCCTGGACCGCGCCGATTCCGTCGCCCTCTACACCTTCAGCCGCAATCTATCCCGCGCTTCGTCGCTCACACACGAACGCAACGAAGCACTTCTGGGGCTCCGCAAGAGCGTCGCCGGCGATGACACCGCGCTTTACAACGGCTTGCTGCTGACCCTTCGCGATGCCGCCAAAGTGCCGGGCCGCAAAGTCGTTATCGTTTTCTCCAATGGACCGGATAATGCCAGCATGGTGGCACCGGATGATGTCCGCGCCGTTGCGGAAGATGAGGGCATTCCCATCTACGTCATCTCCACCAATGATGTGAATAAAGATGCCATTTCCAGCAGCGTCTTCCGCCGCATCACATCGCGCACGGGCGGCAAAGCTTACTGGGCCAAGACGTGGCAGAAGCAGGTAGAGGCCTTCGAATCGATCCGCGAAGATTTGGGCAACTCCTACACCGTCACTTACTACCCTGCGCCAAATCCCAACGAAGGCTTCCGCAAGATCGATGTGCAGATCGTCACGGACACTGGGAAACGTTATCGCGTCCGGTCGCGCCCGGGGTATAGACCGAAAGCCTACTAAAAAACACTGAACAGAATACCAGCTTCCGCCACCTAAGAAGTATGGATCTGTTTGGACGCCGCTGGTGTGGTTTGTGGTTGTTGTTGGTATTTCTGGGCTTCACGTGTGGCGCATTCGCTCAACTGAATATGGGCGAACTCCGTCTGGAAGTGAAGGACCCCTCAGGCGCGGGGGCGCAGTCCTCCGGCCGTTGGCGGAATGTGGCCACTGGCAGCACGCAGAGCTTCATCACGGATGCCAAGGGTGTCTACATCACTAGCCTGGCTCCGGGTTCCTACCGCGTGGAGATTTCGCGCCAGGGCTTTACCACGCAGCGGCTTACGGTGGAAATTACGGCAGGGAAGTCCATTTCACGAACGGTCACGCTGGAGTTAGGCGCTGTGCGATCCGCCGTCGACGTCATCTCCGTGCTGCCACTGCCTGGGATGGACGTGGCCCGCGACCAGGTTCCCGCTCCCGTACAGACCGCAAACTCCAAAGACATTACAGACAGTGGCGCGCTCGACGCTTCAGATTTCCTGAACAAGCGCTTTAACGGCGTCTACGTGAATGAGAACCAGTCGAATCCCTTCCAGCCGGACCTCAATTACCGCGGCTATGAAGCTTCCCCGCTGCTCGGGACCCCGGAGGGAATTTCGGTCTATCTCGATGGTGTCCGGCAGAATCAGCCGTTCGGCGATATCGTTTCCTGGGACCTGATTCCAAAGATTGCGATCGATGAGATGCAGTTGATTCCAGGCTCCAACCCGCTCTACGGCCTGAACACACTGGGCGCGGCGGTGGCCATGCAGACCAAGGATGGTTTGGCCCACCCCGGGGCCTCCATTACGGCAACCGGCGGCAAGTTTGGCAGGCGCGCCGTGGAAGCGGAGTACGGCGGCTCGAGTGCGAAGGGCTGGAACTGGTACATGGCGGGGAATCTCTACAAGGAAGATGGCTGGAGGCAGCTTTCGCCCTCCACCGTGCGGCAGATTTTCGGCAAGCTCGGCTGGCAGCGCGGACGCCTGCATCTCGGCTTGAGCCTCTCCTATGGCGATAACGATCTAACGGGCAATGGCGTACAGGACTTCCGCTTCCTCCAAAAGAATTACCAGAGCGTATATACCACCCCTGATATCCAATGGAACCACTCGCCGGGCTTGACGCTGAACGCCAGGTATGATGCCACGCCGAATCTGACCGTTTCCGGAGCCGCCTACTTCCGCTATGTCCGCTCGGATACGGTCAACGCCAACCTGAATGCCAACTCCTTCGACGAGTCACTCTACAACCTGAGCTCGGCTGATCAGGCCGCCCTCAAGGCCGCCGGTTATTCCGGATATCCAGTGACCGGCACCTATCTCACGGAACCTTTCCCCTACTGGCGCTGCATCGCGCAAGGCCTCGCCGCCAATGAGCCGGTGGAGAAGTGCGATGCTCTGGAGATCAAAGAGTGGACGAAGCAGAATAACTTTGGTGTTTCCGGCGCAACGGCCTGGCACCGTCCGCATAATCAGCTCACCGTCGGTGCTGCCTGGGATCACAGCAGTCTCACTTTCCAGCAAAGCGTGCAGTTTGCCTATCTCAATCCCGATAGCGTGACATTGACGCTGCTGCCGTTCTTTGCGGATGGCACAAGTAATTCGAATGGCGTGCCTGTGGATCAACGTGTCTATCTTCACGGGATCACGAATACCCCGGCCGTATATGCTTCGGATACCTACAGCCAAGGCAGATTCAGCTTCACTGTTTCGGGCCGCTTCAATTATGCGAGCATCAATAACCTGGACCGTCTGCCTCCCGGCGCTCCCGGGCAAGCTGGCAGCGATGGGGGCAGGGGATCCCTGACCGGGTTCTCATCCTTTACCAAGTTCAATCCCGCCGCCGGACTGACCTATGCGGTCTCCAAACAGATCAGCACCTACTTCAGCTTCACGCAGAGCAGCCGTGCCCCGTCCACTATCGAGCTGGGCTGCGCAGACCCGAATAATCCCTGCAACCTGCCGAATGCGCTGGTGGCAGATCCACCGCTGAAGCAGGTAACCACGCGTACTCTTGAGCTCGGAATCCGGAGCGCTGCCGCCGGGAATCTTCGCTGGAGCGCCGGCTTGTTTCGTGGCGTCAACTCCGATGATCTTCTCTTCGTCTCCTCACCCACCACGGGCTTCGGCTATTTCACCAACTTCGGTAAGACGCGGCGGCAGGGCGCGGAACTGAGTATCAGCGGACATTACAGGCACTTCGTGCTGGGTGCGAACTACACCTTGCTCGATGCCACCTACCAAAGCCCGCAGACCATTGACGGTGTTGCCAACAGCGCCAATGACAGCGCGGCGCAGGGCTACCCGGGTGTTGACGACGATATCCATATCAAACCGGGCAACAGAATTCCGCAGATCCCGCGTAACCTGGGCAAGGCCTACCTCGACTACACGCCCAACGCGAAGCTTTCCGTGAATGTTGATTTCCACGCCGCCGGACGCTCTCTTGCACGGGGTAACGAAAACAATCTGGACAAACCGGACGGGACTTACTATCTCGGGGAACCATACTCGCCAGGGTATGGGGTCACCAATGCTGGCATCCGCTACCAGTTGGAACGCCGGCTCCAATTGTTTGTGCGGGTCAACAATATCTTCGACCATCATTACTACACTGGCGCGGTACTGGCCACCTCCCCCTACAACAATGCCGGGCAGTTGGTCATCCGTCCCTTTCCTGCGTATTCCGGCGGACCGCAAGCGGGCAACTATCCGGTTCGTTCCAGCACATTCTTCGCACCGGGCGCGCCGTTCAACATCTTTGGAGGGCTG
The DNA here is from genome assembly GCA_903923395.1 of uncultured Acidobacteriia bacterium. Taxonomy (GTDB): domain Bacteria; phylum Acidobacteriota; class Terriglobia; order Bryobacterales; family Bryobacteraceae; genus BOG-234. The sequence goes on along the minus strand of CAIXXM010000085.1, from coordinate 881 downwards.
AAGTTCACTTTCTAGCCGGCAAAGGCCGGGGCCGCCGCCCCGAGGTCCGTTTTGCCGGCGAATACTTAGGAGCCGGCAAAGGCCGGGCCTCATCACAAACGAGGCGGAAGTTAGCATAGGATCAAGACAATGTCCCGCGAGTTCTTTACACCGTTGGCAATTCCGCTGCTGCGGCTGTCGGATGAAGACAGCGCTGACTCCTCAGCGAAACTGCGCGAAGAAGTCGCGGTTTTGTTCGATGAACTCCGGGCACCGCTGTTGCGGTTTCTCTCCACGTTTGGTCTGGAGATGCAGGATGGGGAAGAAGTTCTGCAGGATGCATTCCTGTCGCTTTTCGGCTACCTTAGCCGTGGCAAGTCGATCGACAATGTGCGCAGTTGGCTGTACCGCGTGGCTCACAACATGGCCATTCGGCGCCGGCAGAAGAACCGCCGTGACGGCGAAGTGCAACTGGACGCTGCGGGCCCCGGCCAGACCGCCGATCCCGCACCCAGCCCGGAGACCTGCATTGCTTCGCGGCAATCTCTAAGCCGTGTGATGGCCGTGGTGGATGCCCTCGCAGAGCAGGACAGGCAGTGTCTGTTTCTGAGAGCAGAGGGCTTGCGGTACCGCGAAATCGCGGAGATTCTCGATATGTCACTCGGAGCGGTTTCCGGTTCTATCGCCCGGTCCCTGGCGCGGATTGCCCGTTCCGTAGAAAGCCGCACAGGCGCGATGGCCGCGCCGCAATTCCCCACTGGAAATGGGACGGCTGGCGGTCCGAAGTCGTCCGTTGTGCGCGAGTTCCTCATGAGCCGCACAGGCGCGAGGGCCGCCCGCAATCCCGATGAGAAACCGCTACGTTCTGCCGGCCAGAAGTCGTCCGTTGTGCGCGAGTTCCT
>CAIXXM010000084.1 GCA_903923395.1 uncultured Acidobacteriia bacterium | reverse complement strand
CGCGCGGATGGCACGCTGTATATCCCGAATTCTCTGGTGGCTGTTGGGCCAGCATTGTTAAGTGACGCGACCATTGCAACGGATGGTGGGGCGGAACCAGCTGTACATCTGCGCAATAATTCAGCGGTCCCTAGCTGCTACGTAGACTTTGGGAGAGTGAATTCAGACGGAGCGGGAGCAGCGAAAGCGCGAATAATTATCGGCCAGTCGGTGGAGGGAGTGGTGACTGAGTATGAACCACTGCAACTCAAAAAGACAGGGGCTATATTCCCGTTGGGTTTGTCTTGTCTTGATCTGGCGCAATTCATCGCCGCGACTATTAGTCGCGGCGATGGCATCGAACCAGCCTTGCAGGTGCGAAACACAGCGATCGCACCGGCAAGTTATGTAGATTTTGGCAGGCTCATCAGTGATGGCGCGGGCGGCATTCATGCACGAGTAATCCTTGGCAGTAGTGCCGGGGAATTCGAGGCGATCCAATTCAAAAACACGGGGTGCTTCTTAAACGGGAGTACCCAGTTGGGTACTCCGCTGGGGACCGATCAAGGGGGGACGGGGGCAAGCTTCGCATCGTTAGCGGCTGCAGTCGCGTCGGTTCTCACGGCAGGAATGGTTGAGGCAGCTCTGGGATTTACCCCTGCGAGTACGTCTGATCTCACGGCTGGGCTAGATGCTGCTTCGGCTGCTTTGTCGGCTGGGCTGGCCACGAAGGCTAATTTTCCACATACACATCCGGCTGGTTCCTTGATGGCGGGTGCCACCCACGTCACAGGAAACACAGGTAATGACCCCATTTAAGAAGGTGGCACGGGATTGAACACTAGTTTTTCTGGCCTAGTGGCTGCGATCAAGGCATCACTAGGATTAGGCATCAGCGACATCTCTGGCCTCGCAGCTGCACTCGCAGCTAAGTCCAACCATCCACACAACCGCACTTATAGCGGCGCAGCAAACACCACAACGGGTGCTTATTCTGGCACCACGGCAAACGACTAAGGAGATAACGTGATATCAATCACACAAGCACCAGATAAAACGAAAGCTTTTGCGCCGCGAACGGTCTCCATCATCGGAGACTCGCGCTCCGCCCAAGTCAACAGCCAAGCCGGAGCAATCACAAGCTTGGCTGGATTCCACTGGCTGAATACCGCCAATGCTTTGATGGGGCACCCACTCAAACTGAGAGCAAACTACGGCATAAGCGGCAATCGGAGTGATCAATTCCTGGCGACTAACCTCAATGCGGCGCTGAACGACTCTTCTGATATCTTGATTTTCGGTTCCGCGGCGGTCAACGATATCTCGCAAGCTTCGAGTGGCAACTTCACCAATGTCAATGGTGTGGCGGTTTCGATGGCCAATGTGGCATCAGTAGCCGCAGCTAATATCATTACGGCAATAACACTATCCATTGCTCGCGGCAAGCGGGTGATTGTGGTAGCCGAAACGGGATCGCAGAGTTTTACGACGCCTTCCACTGTCGGTGCCGTTTGCGAATACAACGAGAGGGTTCGAGACTTTGTGGAGAATGCGAGGAGCGTAGCTTTCTGGGATATCACACAGTCTCTCTGGAGCCCAACTGCATCTTCCTCCGCCATCACCTTTCGGGCTAACTACAGCGGCGATGGTACGCACCCAAATTTGGTTTACGGTGCATATTATCTAGGGAAAGCGTTCGCAACGTGGTTGTCTCCACTTATCCTCCCGACGGAGTTTCGCCCTGCGGCTCAATGGGAAAGTAACGCCAATTCTGCTTATCAACTGATTACAAATCCCCTATTCAGCACACTGACCGGTGGCGCTAAGGCAGGCGCGGGGACTGTGACCGGAAACGTTCCTGCATCTTGGACACTTACTCCTACCTTGGCATCCACGTCTGTGATGGTAACAAACGGGTCTGAACCAAACGGTTTCGGAAATACGATAACTCTCGCGGTTACTGGCAGCGCGGCAGATGTGATCAACCTCGACTTCAGCCCGTCAAATGCCAACTACAACCTGGGAGACATACTGCAAGCCAGCATCGACATATCGGTCGCGGCTGGGAGCAGTAATGCTCACGTCTACCTGAACGGTATTTACAACACGTCTGCTGGAGCGCCGAACGTCTTCGACTTATACAACGACGGCACAAACGGACCAGGCCCGAATGTGGCATATACATATAGCTTGCAGACTCTTCCCATAGCGTTGCCCTCGGGTGGCGGAGTTACTCAGGGGTATGTGATTCTTCGTCTTTCACTTGTGCTGACTGGTGCGGGTAACATTACGGTCACGCTGAGTCGCCCCAGTCTGCGCAGGAGATTCTCGCTGTGACGCGCAATACCGCAGGCTTCAAAACTTCCAAGCGGGCTTGCCCCGCATGTGGGAAGGTCAGTAGTTATCCAATCCGGCAGGAGGCGTGCTCCCTGCCATGCGGGATCGCGCTCAGGGAGCAGCGACGCAAGCAAGGAGAACAGGCTACCAGTGTGACTATCTCAACTACATTTGACGATGCCGTTCTTGATGTACTGAAGGCCAAGAAGGCCAGCACTGTCGAGGCCATCGCCAACACGCTGGATCGTGGCCCCTCTGCTGTCGTCGCAGCAATTGAACGGCTGCGCGGCAAGGGTTTCAATGTATCCGCTAATCCCGGCGCAGGAGTCAAACTGGAGGCTGTGCAATCTCAGCCGGTCCGAAAGGTGGCTCTCGTCCACGATACCGCCGACTATGAAGGCAAGTGGGTCCGTTTCGGCGTCTGCGGTGACAAGCACTTGGGCAACATGCACTCACGTCTCGACGTGATGAAGCTGCTCTACGATCTTTTCGAAGCGGAGGGAATCACCACCGTCTACGATACGGGCAACTGGATCGACGGCGAGGCCCGTTTCAACAAGGGCGAACTGCTGGTTCATGGCATGGACGCGCAGATCGATTACTGGATCGAGAACCATCCGGCGCGGAAGGGAATCAGCACTCACTTCGTGGCAGGTGACGACCATGAGGGCTGGTACCAGCAGCGGGAGTGTCTGGAGATCGGGCGCTATGCGATGCTTCGCGCTCAGGACGCTGGTCGGCACGATCTGAAGTATCTCGGATACGCCGAAGCTCTCGTTGAACTCAAGGCCGCGAAAGGCTCCCGCCAGATGATGGTCAATCACCCTGGCGGCGGTTCAGCTTATGCGATCAGCTACAAGGGCCAAAAGTATGTGGAGGCTCTTCAGGGCGGCGAGAAGCCCGCGATCATCCTGCAGGGCCACTACCACAAGTTCAACTACGGGTACCCGCGAGAGGTTCACGTTGTCGATACGGCTACCTGCTGCGATCAGACACTCTTCATGCGGAAGAAGCAACTACAGGCGCACGTTGGCGGTCAGATCGTAGAGTTCTTACAGGCTCCCGACGGGAGGATTACGCGCTTCCGGATCGAGTTTCTGCCGTTCTATGATCGCGGCTTCTACGAGTCCAATGTTCGAAAATTCGGCTTGCCAAGCAGATTGAAGAGGGCGGCGTGATGACCGTAGGACGAGTAATTCCCATTCAGAGCCGGAGCGGACTTGTAATCCCGCTTCGGCCAGATCAGAAGCCGCGAATCATCGGGCTCACCGGCCACATGGGCGTGGGCAAAGATGCGGCGGCGGCGATGTTGTCCATGGTCGGTTACAAGCGAATCGCTTTTGCCGACCAGGTCCGGCGCGAGGTCATGGAGGCAATCCAAGACGGCGTGTTCCCGCGCAAGGCGTTCGGAACACCGCTCTTTGATGACATGCTCTCTGCTGATGAGGCCGAGGTCTGGGCGAAGCCGACCAGCAGCCGGATGCGCCGGATTCTCCAGTGGTGGGGTACTGATTACCGGCGGTCTGAAGATCCGGATTACTGGGTCAAGGAAGGCATTGCGCAGGCGGAAGGACATCCGCGCGTGGTGTTCTCTGATGTCAGATTCCCCAATGAGTCCGCTGCGATCCTCCGGCGTGGCGGTGTGATCTGGAGGATTGAGCGGGCGACCACCCTGGACGGTATCCCCGACCACATCAGCGAAACCGTACTCGATGAGATCGCCGCAGATCGCACCGTCCAGAACAACGGGCATCTGATCGACCTTGCCACTAAGCTCCGCGAGCTTCTGGCAACAGCCTGAGCTACCCAAGAAAGAGAACAGACTATGGATGCAGAAAGACAGCAGCGGCTGGACGCCGTTGCTCATATCGCCGTGCGCTTGGAGGCAAAAACGGGCCTTCCGGCACAACTCATGGTCGCGCAGTGGGCGCTTGAGTCGCAGTGGGGCGCAAAGCCTGCCGGTCACGCCAATTACTTCGGGATCAAGAAGGCTGACCGGCACACGATGTGTTGCACTGTCACCACTCACGAAGTGGTCCACGGCAAAACGATCATCGCTGATCTGGAGTTCGCGGATTATCCGTCGCTCGAAGCTTCCTGTGAAGATTATGCCTGGCTGATCACCCACGGTTCACCGTACCGGGATGCGTGGGCGGGCTATAAGCTTTCGAAGGACCTCACAAAGCTGGTTTTTGACATCGCACGGGTCTACGCAACCGATCCGTCGTACTGGCAGCTGGCGGGCACAATTGCCCAACAAGCGAACGTGGCCGATGCGATTGCTCGGGCTCGGAAGGCTTTATGACGAGGCTCCAGATTGCGGCCGAGGTCGCTTTGCTGACCTTCTACCTGCTGCTGATTGGCGTCGCCTACGAAGCAATTCGCACGCTGCGGACCATCCAGACTGTTCCCGCGATGCTCGATGCGCGGGTTGCGGCGGTCCAGCTCGACACCCGGGCGGAGGTCGCATCCCTGCGGGTCGAGTTACTGGGTCAAGTGGCAGGGGCCCGGGCCGACATCCGTCAGATTGCGGGCATCGCCGATCAGCGAACCGCTCAAGCCCTCCAGGTCGTGTCCAGTACTGCCGGGGAGATTACCCAGCAGGCAGCTTGGGCGCGGATGGATGCCGTAGGACAACTCACTGCGGCGAACCGTTCGCTCGACACCGTGGCAAGATCCACGGCGGCGCTGGAGGCTCGGTACACCAACCTGCCGGACGAGATTCGCGCGGATCGCGAGTATCAGGGACTGGTGGCCGAGACTATGGGTGTCTTGGGAGCCACTAAGGTCACAATGGGGCAGGCCGCGAAGACTGCGAAAGTCGTGGCGGATGAAGCCCCAAAGATGACCAGCTACGCGGACAAGATCGCGGGGGACGTGACTCGCGAAGCTGATGTTCTCACGAAACCGCAATCCATCTGGTCGCAGATCAGGGCATGGTTGATGGCCATCGCCAAACTCTACGGCGCTATCTGATTTCCCGAAATCCGGTTCCCGGCCAGTACTCCGGGAAGAAAAGAGAAGAAGACATGTTTTTGCTCACATCCATTGAGCACGCGTTCGCGACCGCTGCGAGCGATGTTGTGAAGATGGCGAAATACGTGGAGGCGAAGGTACTTCCCGCATTGCAAAAGGTAGAGGCAGACGCGCCGACCATTGAGGCAATCACTAGCCTCATTAGTCCGCAGGCAGCAAATATTGAGCGTGTCGGCTTCGCGATCCTTGGCAGCGCGATCAAGGCAATCCAAGATGCAGAAGCTGCCGGCAATGCTGGCGGCGTGAATATCGCACTGGATGCGACCGTGGTGGCTGATATCAAGTCGATCATCCCGACCATCAAGGCTCAGGCGGTATTGGCAGCGGCGGGAACGGGATCAATGTCGGTCCCTACGAAGTAAGTGTGCTGCTGATGAATGACAGGGTAGGTTGGATCGATACCGGCGGGGGTCACATTCTCGTGGCCCTCTTCATCTTCGTGGTAGGCGTGGTGCTTGTAGCTTGCAATGTACCCAAAGGTGAAGATGTGATCGTTGGCGCGCTGGGGAGTTTATATACTTCGCTTCGCAGCACCCAGAGGGACCAAGCGGCGCGCTAACTTTTCGGCTTGGGAAACTCGACAACTTCAGCGGGTGGCTTCGGCTGTACTTCTTCGACCTTCGCGCCGATGGTCACCCGCACGGTTCGGCCTCCGACGGTAATCACTACGGTTTCCGAGTTCTGTGGCGGTAGGGTGTGGATGTTGTCGGGCTTCATGGCCTCTATATTACCCGCAGGCGGTCAAGCTGGCCTTAAGTAGCCTACCACTTGCCCCTGATGTGCATCGTTACTGGGCGTCACTGGCAGGATTTCGGCAGTTTGGCAAGCTGCTCAGGGAAGCCTGATAAATCGAACTCCGTAGTTTTTGCCCGTTCTTGGAATGGCTGATACTCAATCATCAGTGTGTGATGCGCTGCCATCTGCTTAATGAACGGTTTCGGCGCTCGGCTGAATAGCGCTTTATCGCTGGTCGAATGACCCCAAGAGACTTTTGTCACCGGTCCATCATCGAACCGGACTCTCGCCACGTTTCCACCTTGGTGTTCCGGAGCTAGGATGTCATCCGTAGCTATAAATACCTCCGGCTTCGCGGCTTGACATCGAACGAAAATCGTCTGACCGGTCCATCCGTTTGCTGAGCGCGAGATGGTGTATTCCTTGGCACCGTCAATCTTCTTCGTCTGTTCGTTGAAACCCCATGGGCCAACGGGCAACGAACGCAGCGCTGCTTCGCGTTCGGCGCCTGAGATTATTGTTTTTTCGCGCGAGCTGACAGGAGCCTTGGGTTGACCGCAAGAAATCATCAAAGACGAAACGAGGGCAATTGCAAGGTGGCGGGTCATCCGAGTGGACTCCAAGGAATGCCAGTGACCGCATTCCAGAATCTTCCCCATGAAATGCCAACTCATCCTGCATTCTCTTTCTTGGTTCTGACCATGCCAAGCTCTCTGTCGAAGTACATCGGCCCGTCCTCTACCTCTTCCCCCGCCTCAATCCTTTTTTCCAACCGCAGCATTGCGCGTTGAGTTGCCTTCTCGGCCTGCCAAGCGGCGGCCTGAAGATCAGCTAGTTTCTGAATCTCTGACTGGCGGATGATACCGCTTCGACGGATCGAAGCCACTCGCTGGGGTCCTATCCGCTCTATGACGCCTTCCGTTTTTCGGTCTGCACAGGTGGATTGCTCTTCATCCATATCTTCACTCCCGAGAGGATCATTTCAGACATTTCTTCCTTCGAACGTACCAGCCTAACAAAAGCATCCACTAAGGTGCGCTCGTGATGTGAGAGCTTCCAAGGGTCTTCCGCAGCCGGGTTTACAAGAGATCGGATTGCGAGTTCGTACGCATCGTCAAGATTGATGCCATTTGCTCCAGCGAATCCTTTGATTTGAGCGTGGAGATCGGGTTCGACCCGGATGGATTTAGTGATTCGTGCCAAGATTTTTACCTTTGAAATCAATGAGTTGATGTATTTCTTTCATTTCAATCTTGCAAATGAAAGAAATGTTGCTTAACCTCTGATTAGCCTCATCTGAGGCAATCGAAAGGAAACTATGGATCAAGAACTGACCCGGGAAGAGATTGGGGCTGTCCTCCGGCGGAATCGCGGCAGCATGACGCAGATTGCCAAAGAGTTGGGGATCGACGCTGTCAATATCTCCCAATACCTGATGGGGCTGTCGCGGAGTAAGCGGGTGGCTGCTGCCAGTGCTGCAAAGGCGGCGGAATTGCTGGCTGTCGAGGCGCAGGAAGCTGCAGTCGAGCCGATGTCGGCGCGTGCGGCGGTGCTGGCCGTCAGGAAGGCGGCGTAACGTGTTGCAGGACATTGCTATTGCCCGAGATTTTACCGTATCGCTGATGAGCGTCGAAGACTTCGACCTCATGCGGGCCGACGATGACGGCATGATTGCCCGCGATATCGCTACAGAAGGAGGCTCCCATGGATCACGGATTCAATAGCTGGGCGATGGGTATGCCGGTGGAGATCAACGCTCCAGATAAGGCAGTGCGGTTTGTGGCAGCGCGGAGGGCCGCTGAAAAAGCGGCAGAGGTCACGGTCACCACTCCCGTAGACTTCCAGCCACGCAAGTGGACTAATACGCAACACGATGAATCCCTGGCTGCTGCCCGGTTTGTGTTGCTGCTGCTCTTGGTCGGGATGATGGGCGCTTATGTCGCCAGCCAAGGAGGATGCGAGGTTCGTCAGGCCGTTCCGGTGGGGGTGATGCGATGACCCCCGCGCTGCCAGTAACTGCTGGCTCTTCACACTTCTCACGTCACCACTGGCCAGCCGCTCCGACTTTGCAAGACGAGGCAGACTGCATTTGCGGCAATCGTCGCTACCTGGATGACTCCAGCATGGGGAACCTGCACGACCCGGACGAGTCCCACGAATGTTACGCGGATGGCTGCGCAGAGCGCGTCTGTCCGACCTCTGAAGTCAAGTGCGCCGAATGCACGGATGGGTATTGCGCGGTTCACTGCGGTCCGACGCAGGGCGGCAAGACGTTGTGTGTTGGCTGCAAGCTCACCGTGGCGGATGAGTACGAACTCAACTTACTCGACCACATGATCTCTGCCGCTCGGCAGGGAACGAAGTCGAAACCCGAAGTGATTGCCGCATTGCAGAGCGCGGCGGAAAGGATCGCAGCATGAGTACAGCAATTGCAACGGTTCCCACTGCGGGGATCGCGAAACACGAAGACAGGCTGACTACAGTCCAGCGAGTGGGCAACATCTTGGCAGCATCGGGCTACTTCGCGGACGTGAAGGATATGGCTCAGGCGGCTGTAAAGGTGATGGCGGGTGAAGAACTCGGGATTGCGCCAGTTGCCGCAGTGATGGGCATTAACATAATCAAGGGAAAAGTATGCCTAAGCGCAAATCTGATCGCTGCGCAGGTTCGGCGGCACGGGTACAACTTCCGGCACACTCGCTTCGACGATACCGGGTGTGTGCTGGATTTCTACGGTAAGGACGGCGCACTCTTGGGGGATAGCTCATTCACTGAGGACGACGCGAAAAAGGCTGGCGTGTACGGCGATATGTACAAGAAGTTCCCGCGCAACATGTATTTCTCGCGGGCCATGTCGAACGGCGCGAAGTGGTATTGCCCAGAGGTTATGTCCGGCCTGCCGGTCTACGTGCCGGAGGAGCTGGGCGCGAAGGTGGACGCGGATGGCGACATCATCGACGCTGAGCCTATCGACACTGGCGGACACCAGATGAACTCCCGCGCGGCTCAAGAGTATGTCCGAGACAATAAGATCGCGCAGATGAAACAGGCCGCTCCGGCTCCTGCATTGCATGAGATTGGCGACGATGATATCCCGAGCAACATGGGCGGCACCTGGGTCGATCCGCAGACGGAGCCCTCGTCAGAAAAGCATGTAGCGGCAGCGCGTCAACGGGCGATGGAGCCTGAAAAACCCTGGACGACGTTCAAGGGCATGCTCCAGGCGTTCGCAGACATCAAGGCAGCGCTGGCTCAGGCCACCGGAAGCGACGTCATCTATTACGGTGAGTTGGACTTGTGCGATGTTCGCCACGCCAACGAATTCAAGAGCGGCGAGAAGGCACTGAAATGCTTCGCGTCGCTGAAGGCCGCTCTCGCTCAAGCGAAACAGGAGGCCGCGTGATTAGCTCACTGAAGCCCAATGAAATCTTCGTGTTCGGGTCCAACTTAGCTGGCGAACATGGCGGCGGTGCAGCGCGGCAAGCGCATTGCGAATTCGGTGCCGAGTGGGGTGTTGGGCAAGGACTTACTGGCCAGTGCTACGCATTTCCAACGCTTGGACGGCGACTTGAGAAGGTTAGCTTCACTGCTCTTGGCTTTTTTCGGGATCACCTGTATCGGTGTTGCGTCGAAAATCCAAACAAAACGTTCCTGCTCACTAAAGTCGGCTGCGGTATCGCTGGTTACCCCGAGGAAACCATGCGTTCCCTCTTCACTGATCCGCCCCTGAATCTGATTCTGCCTGAAGACTGGAGAACCGCATGAGTGAAATACAGGATTTATCTCACGCCCATCAGTGGACTCACGATGGCGACGAAGTGTTGATCGTCAAGTGCGTAGCCGCTGATGGATCGTCTCATGGCGGTTTCAAGTGGCCGCTCCAGGTCGGCGCGACCGTGGAGCCCGAAAGCTGGAACCCAGCACCGACTTGCGGCGAAGGACTGCACGGCTGGCCGTGGGGCTTGTCCATCGGCGATGGCAAAGATCCGGACTGGCAAGGGAAATGGCTGGTGTTTGGAGCGAAGCGTGAGGATGTCGTAAGCCTGGGTGGGAAATGTAAGGCCCGCGCAGGTGTGATCCGTTACGTGGGTAACTGGTGGGCAGCCACAGGATTCGTCTTGGCCGGCCAAATGGCGCTAGTCCATGCGACTGCGAGTGGCTCCGCTTCGTCCACTGGTGAGAGGGGCTCCGCTTCGTCCACTGGTGAGAGGGGCTCCGCTTCGTCCACTGGCTGGAGGGGCTCCGCTTCGTCCACTGGTGCGAGTGGCTCCGCTTCGTCCACTGGTGAGAGGGGCTCCGCTTCGTCCACTGGTGAGAGTGGCTCCGCTTCGTCCACTGGCTGGAGTGGCTCCGCTTCGTCCACTGGCTGGAGTGGCTCCGCTTCGTCCACTGGTGAGAGGGGCTCCGCTTCGTCCACTGGTGCGAGTGGCTCCGCTTCGTCCACTGGCTGGAGTGGCTCCGCTTCGTCCACTGGCTGGAGGGGCTCCGCTTCGTCCACTGGTGAGAGTGGCTCCGCTTCGTCCACTGGTGCATGCTCTGCGGCTGTCGTAACTGCCTTCGACGGCAAGGCCCGCGGCGGTCCCCTGGGGGTCATAGCGCTCGCCTTTCACAATCCAGCGACGCAGCGCTCCGAAATGAGAGCGGCTCTGATTGGCGATGGCATCGGCAAGAGCAAGAAGCTGAAGCCTAACGTCTGGTATCGGCTCAATGAGGCCGGGAAGTTCGTCGAGTGTGAGGGCCAGCAATGAGCGCCGTAACATTGTACGCACTCGAAGAGAACCTTGTCGCCCTGCTCGACACAGTGGACATGGTGGAAGATCCAGCGCAGCAGGAGGCTATCGCGAGAGATATCGTGGCCGCCCACCTGGCGGCGGTTGAAAAGCGCGACAAGGTTGCTCAGTTCATCGCGCATTGCGAAATCCAGCAGGCCGGGATCGACGCCGAAATCAAGCGACTCCAGAACCTTAAGCAGACCTACTCCAAAACGCAGGAGCGCGTTGAGGGGTATGTTACTCGGACCATTTTGGACCTTGGCAAAGACGAGAAGGGAAAGTATCGAAAGCTGGAGGGCAAAACTGCGGTCTTCAGCGTCAAAAGCTGCCCAGCATCTGTGGATATCAAGGATGACGCTGTTGTTCCGTCGTCCTTGAAGACTCTTGCCCTGACCGTGCCAGCAGAAGCATGGCAGGAGTTCGTTGACTCTGCGGATATTGATGAGCGGTCGAAGTTTATGGCTTCTATCAAGAAGTGTGATATCGCGGTAGACAAGCGTGCGGTAAAGGCGGCCCTGGAAAGTGGCGACGCTATTCCAGGCGTGGCCTTAGTCACGGACAAGTATTCTCTCCAAAGACGGTAAATGGAACCCAAGAACGGTAAGAACAGCGTACTGGTTCTGTTCGGGCATATCCCGGCGAAGAAGAACGAATGGAAACGAGCAGGGCGCGGTGGGATCTACTTTGATCGCTCCGAGACGAAATCGGAGATTGATGCGCTGGTGATCCAGGCTCAATCACAGTGGGCCGGAAAGCCTCCTGTCAGCCGCCCCTCAGTGTTGGTTACCTTCTACGTTCGCGACGCCAGGGGCGACCTCGACAACAAGTACACGACTCTTCAGGACGCGCTGGTTACCGCGGGCGTCCTGAAGGGCGACAACGTGAAGCACTTACCTGGGCCGATCCAGTTTCGCGGCCAGATCGACAAACGAACGCGCTGTAGTTGAGCTTAGGGAGGCAGCTTAAGGGATGGCCAAAGAGAAGGCACCATCAATGCAGTTTTACGGGCGAGAGTTTTACAGCGATGAGAACGTCGTGATTATGACTCTTGAGCAGCAGGGGGCGTACATGCGGCTCCTGTGGAATTGCTGGCAAGAAGGGTCAATTCCCAGTGAAGCGGCGAAGCTTCGCGCGATATGCGGGAACGATCCTCGCTTCGAAGGCGATATCTGGCCGGGTCTCAAGGACTTGTTCGTCCCGCGCGAAGATGGGCGCCTGATCCACCCGAAGGTGGAGAGTCTCCGCAAGGATCGCAATGAGTACGTTGGTAAGTGTTCGGATGGAGGAAAGCGCTCAGCGGAGAAACGTTGGGGTAAGGTTGCGGTAAGTGACCTTACCCAAGACTTACGAATTTCCGATAAGTCTCCGGTAACACTCCAGTCTCCAATCTCCAAAGAAACCCCTGTTATCCCCTTTCCGACGAAACCGCAGACCACCGACCCACTGGCGGCAGAGTTCGAACGCTGGATCGCAGAATACCCGAATCCGGTCAAAGTGGACACGGCGATGCGGTCTTGGCTGACGCTGATCGGTACCGGAGAAATTACGACCGACACGCTGGCCGACGTGCATGCCGGACTTCAGCGCTGGAGGGATTCAGCGGAATGGGCGCGGGATGACGGTAAGTACATCCCGGCTCCGGCGACGTTCCTGACGGGTAACGAGAAGCAGTCTGGCCGGATGTGGAAGGACCATCCACCAGCCAGCGCCGAGGCGAAGATATCGCGGCGTGCCGGGAAGAAATCAAGTGCCGGAGTCGATCCGAATGCGGAGTGGTCTCCAGATTGGCAGGAGACAGCGTAGATGCCCCTTTTCCGCATCCGGGTCATAAGCAAACTGCCAGCCGACTCAAACGAGCGCGGGTTGGTTCTCCCTGGACCTTATCCCATCACTAAACCGGCAGAGTACGGTGACATTGGAATTCCCGCGAAGTTCATGGCCCTTTACTCGGAGCACCGATACGCAAAGCACTGGGTAGACCGGTCCGACGATGGAGGCGAGACGTGGGTCAAGTGCATGTAGACGCTGATCAGGTCAAGCAGCAGTCCGACATAGTCCAGATCATTGGGCAGTACGTTCGGTTGCGCAAATCTGGACCTGGCGAGATGGTTGGCGCTTGTCCCTTCCACTCGGATAAGACGCCCTCGTTCACGGTCACTCCGGCGAAGCAGATGTATTTCTGTTTTGGGTGTCAGGCTGGCGGGGATGTCTTCGAATTCGTGAAACGGATTGAGGGTGTCTCTTTCACTGATGCCGTCCAGCGAGTGGCCGAGATGCTCGGCACGGTCACTACTCCGGTGGCTGTAAATGGCAATACGAAGAAACCATGCGTATCTGCGTCTCAACCTGGCAAAGTTGTCGCGACTTACTCGTATATCGATGAGCATGGCGAACTGCTCTATGAGGTCCAGAGGGTAGAGCCGGGCCGCGATGGGAAGAAGAAGGAGTTCCGGCAGCGTCGTCCGCATCCTTTGGACGGTGCGTGGGTCTGGGGTATCAACGCAGGCAGCTACTACCGTCGCAATGGTGAATGGTATCCGGCCAAGGACGGTGTTGGAGACGATGAACTTCCTGCGGTCCGTCGGGTCCTATTCCGGCTGCCTGAGGTCCTCCAAGCTGAGACGGTGTACGTAGTCGAGGGCGAGAAGGATGTCCTGACGCTGGCGGCTGGTGGTCTTGTTGCGACGACCAATAGCGGCGGTTCGCAGAATAAATGGCTCCCCGAGTATTCGGAGTCACTGCGCGGCAAGCAGGTCGTGGTGATCCCCGACAACGACGAGCCGGGGAAAAAGCACGCCGCGGAAGTAGTTAAGGCACTGAAGGGTATTGCCGGTGAGGCGCTGATTGTCTCACTACCTTCCGGGAAGGACGCGACAGAATTCGTCGAGGCCGGTCATTCGGTCGCTGAGATTGAGGCGATGGCTGAGGAGGCGCGCCGGAGAGTCCGACAGGCAGAGATCGAGCGCCGTGGGCTGCTCTCTCCGGTCGAGATCGTCCAGAACTTCGACGGCGGAGTCAATGCTTTCCTGGACCCGTCGAAGCGGACTCCGGGGATACAGACCGGATTCCATCGTCTGGACCAGATGACGCTGGGGCTACATGCGGGAGAGCTGGTGATCCTGGCGGCTCGACCTGCGATGGGAAAGACAGCCATGGCCCTCAACATCGCCACAAACGTGGCCGAGCTGGGTCACACGGTGGCGATTTTCTCTCTGGAGATGTCTCGGGAATCGCTGCTTACCCGGCTGGTCTGTGCCAGAGCCCGTATTGACCAGTTGCGATTTCGCGCCGGTCGAGTCGGCGAGCACGAGCGCTCGAAGCTGTCGCGGGCATTCCGGGAAGTCTGCCAGATGCCGCTCTACATCGATGACCGCGCGGATGGATCGCTGAAGGATTTTCGGCGCAAGCTGAATGAACTCCGGGCATCGCGTGGGTTGGGCCTAGTGGTGATCGACTATCTGCAGTTGATGGGAGGCAAGAGCGAGAACCGGAATCAGGAAGTGGGCGCTCTCAGTCGAGGGCTCAAGCTGATGGCCAGAGAGTTCAGCGTTCCGTTTCTGGTGTTGTCTCAGCTATCGCGCGCGCCGGAAACACGGCAGGGCAACCACAGGCCCCAACTGAGCGACCTGCGAGACTCTGGCGGGATTGAGCAGGACGCCGACGTCGTCGCCTTCATCTTCCGCGAAGAAGTCTACAAGCCGGAGCGTGAGGACCTTCGCGGTCTGGCGGAATTGATCATCGCGAAGCAGCGCAACGGGCCAATCGGGAAGGTGAATTTGGTGTTCCTTCACAACATTACTAAGTTCGAGAATTTCACGGGAGCGGAGGAAGAAGCGGCATGAGTCAAGCACAGGGAGTACTTGAAGGATTAGTAGATATGGCGGTGCAGCGGGCGCTGTTGGCCTTCCAGTCAGCCCCGCCAGCACGGCGGTTACTGGATATCACGGCAGCATCGGAGTATCTCGGAATCACGGAGGATGCGCTGCGCAGTAAGTCGGCCAATGGCATTCTGCCGACGGTGAAGATTGACCGGCGGTTGCGGTTTGACATCAAGGACTTGGATGCACTGGTGGATCGGAGTAAGTATGAGCGGTAAGGCCGAGGCGATCCGGCAGCGGGAGGGCGTCAGCGTCTACGGCCCCGCAATATTCGCAATAACCGGAAGAATGGAACGGAACCATGGAAGGGGTTACGTCATGCCTAAGACCCCGGCAGCGGCGCGAAAGGTGCAGGCAATGGAGTGCGTCCTGTGTACCAAGCATCTTTTCGATTGCCCCGAATGCTATGGATTGGCGGTGACTGTCCCTTATGCCGAGCTGGAACGCCTTCAGTTAGACTCAATGCGGCTGGCGGAACTTTTGGCCGGGGAAGTGGTGACGGAAGAATGGTGGTCCGTAGTCACCCAGAGAGACGGGCGAATCGGATTCGGTTGTGGCGTGCTGCCAGAAGAGGCTGCGCGAACAAGCGCCGAGAAATGGAGCGGTGTGGTGGAATCCCGCAAGGTAACCACGATCACCGGGCCGTGGGGAAAGGAGGGCAAGTAGGATGGCAGGCTATATCTGCGAATTCGGGAGTGCATGGGACGACGCAATTTACACCGCGTGCCCGTGCTGCCAAGACGGTCAAGTTATCAGCGAGGTCACCACGGTGACCATACCGAAGGTGGAGTACCAACGCCTCCAAGCTGACTCAAAGCGGCTGGCTGAATTACTGGCCGAACGGGCAGTATATATGGAGGCAAGATGACGACAACAGAACAGCGTGATCTTAACGAGCGGCTGGCGAAGTGGCGGTTTAAGTCTGATGGTTACATCAGTGGAGTCGGCGCATCGATCTATGTTCGGTTTGGTGTCAATTTTAGTAGTTCATGGGACCCATGTAACGACATCGAACAGGCACTGGAGTTACTGGAGCATTGGGCCGACGGCGGCAAGCTTCGCATGTACATTTGCGGCAGGCAGCCAGATGTGCCGATCCGGTTTTGTGACCTGTTTCTCAACGGCGAAGGGCACGATAAGCAATTGGCAATGGCTGAGGCTGATACCCTCGCCTTGGCGATCTGCAAGGCGCTGGTCGCGGCGATCCGATGAGAAACCTTAGCGACCGGGAGCGCATTTTCCCCCGCGAGACAATCCGCTTTGTGGACATCGCGGGGAAACGATTTGCGGTGATGGCGGCGAGCGACGACGATGCTGTGAGTGTTGCGGAGTACATGTGTGACAGAGGGAGGGAAGATGAGGACCGCTGACGACGCCCGCCGCGACCCGAGGCCGGGGGATGCTTGGCGGAAGAATAGCCTCGATATGACTTTGACTGTTATCGATATCCTCTGGGACGTTGCGCGAAAGCAAAACCTTATCCAGTACGTCCGCGTGTTGGCTGGAATGGAAAGTAAGGGTATCGCGGACATGGTTACTTGGCAGTGTATGATTCGCGGGGCCAAACCCGTCCACATTGCCCAAGAGGGCGACTAATGGGCGGTAACGGAACACTGATCCTTCGCGGTAAGGTCTGGCACATGTCCTACTGGGACGGCGGAAAGCAGTACCGCGAGTCCTGTAGGACCGGCGACAAGGCGGCAGCCCAGAAGAAGCTGGCGAAGAAGATACTGGAGGTCACCGCTGGCGACCATATTGGCAGCGCGGCGAAGGTCACCATGGGTGATCTGTTTGACCTGGTGATTGCCGACTACCGGGAACAGCAGCGGAAAAGTACGGCCGAGCTTCTGGGCCGGATCACCAAGCACCTGCGGCCGCAGTTTGGCAAGGTGAAGGCCGCAAACTGGTCCACTCAACTCCGGGCCGCATACGTTGCCAACCGGAGGCGAGAGAAGGCCGAGAACGCAACTATCAACCGTGAACTGGCTGTCATCCGTCGCGGGTTCGTCCTCGGGTACCGGCATGAGCCGGCGCTGGTGAGCAGGGTGCCGCATATCGCTCAGCTTCCAGAGACCAACATCCGACAGGGATTCTTCGAGCACGCCGAGTACGAGAAGCTACTGGCGGAATTGCCAAACCACTGCAAGCTGCTGCTCGTGATCGGGTATCACGTCGGCATTCGTCGCGGCGAGCTGCTGAATCTCCGCTGGGAGCAGGTGGACTTCATCGCCGGTCAGATCCGGCTTCGAGCGGGCGAAACGAAGAATCAAGACGGCAGGGTCTGCCCGATTTATGGCGACATGCTCTCTTGGCTGCAATTGGCCTACACGGCGAGAAACCCTAAGTGTCCATGGCTCTGCCAGTTGGAAGGCAAGCGACTGAAGAGCTTCAAGACCGCTTGGGCGAAGGCCTGCGCGAGGGCCGGGGTGGATCGGCGTTTCCACGACCTGCGGCGGTCCGCAGTCCGGAATATGGAGCGAGCTGGAATTCCGCGATCGGTAGCGCGGGCAATCTCGGGTCACAAATCTGAGTCGGTGTATCTCCGGTACGACATCGTCAGCGAGGCCGATATTAAGCAGGCAGGGAAGACCCTGGAGCAGTTTTTTGAAAAACCGTCACAAACGGCGGAAAAACCGTCACAGAGTGCGAAAGGAGAAAATACCGTATGTCATTGATGGTGCGAACGGGGAGGGTCGAACTCCCACGCCTTGCGGCGCTGGAACCTAAATCCAGTGCGTCTGCCAATTCCGCCACGTTCGCGTGCTGACACTGGGAAGTATAGCAAGCCACGGGGGCATGATAATCTTAAATTCAGTGGCCCCCTCCGGGCATCAAACCAAACGACACAGCACAGCAGCATGTCTTCAGGTTCCGGAGAGATCTGTGCCCAAAAAGACACGAGTCGGTAGCTCAGTTGGTAGAGCAATGCACTTTTAATGCAAAGGTCGCGGGTTCGACTCCCGCCCGACTCACCACCCACCTCATTTTCCATTCTCCCCAAATCTAAAACCTTTCTTTGCCTGCCTTGGCGGACACGTGCGTCTGTGGTCGAATTGGAGGTATCCAGATGAACGTTCTCACCATCGATATCGGCGGCACCCATGTGAAGATTCTCGCGACCGGAGAATCAGAGCGGCGAAAGTTTCCTTCCGGTCCCGAGATGACCCCGCGCGCCATGGTCAAAGCAGTGAAAGCACTGGCAAAAGATTGGAGTTACGACGTTATCTCCATCGGTTACCCCGGTCCCGTTGCGGCAGGCAAGCCAAAGATCGATCCGCTGCACCTCGCATCCGGCTGGGTAGGCTTCAACTTTGAGAAGGCTTTCTGCTGTCCGGTAAAGATCATGAATGATGCCGCGCTGCAGGCTCTCGGCAGCTATCAGGGCGGGAAGATGCTGTATCTGGGTTTGGGTACCGGGCTCGGTACGGCCATGGTGGTTGGCACGGGCGAAGAGCAATCCCCGGTGGTGCTGCCCATGGAACTTGGCCACTTGCCGTACAAAAGCGCCACGTTTGAGGATTATGTGGGCACTGCGGCCATTGAACGGCTCGGGAAAAAGAAGTGGCGCAAGACGGCGCTGGACGTGATTGTTCGGCTCATCGCGGGCTTGCAACCCGAAGACACCGTCATTGGCGGGGGCAATGTGCGGGAAATTTCGGACCTGCCCAAGGGCTGCCGCGCCGGACAAAATGCGAATGCGTTTGCCGGCGGCGAGCGCTTGTGGCAAGAGGCACAGATCCAGATAGAATAGGCGCTGATGTTTACGCGCCGTCAGTTTCTTGCCGCCTCCGCGGCCGCCTTTGTGCCTGCGGGAACGCCCCGGCCCAATATCCTTTTCATCCTCACCGATGATCAGGGCTATGGGGATCTTGCGTGTCACGGCAACCCCGTGATCAAGACGCCGAACATTGATCATCTATACACGCAAAGTGTCCGTCTGACGGATTATCATGTCAGCCCGACCTGTGCTCCCACCCGCACTGCATTAATGACCGGGAGGCATGAGTTCAAGTCCGGAGTAACTCATACGATTCTGGAGCGTGAGCGTATGAGTCTGAAGTCGGCCACGATTGCGCAGGTGCTTCAGTCAGCCGGTTACTCCACCGGTATCTTCGGTAAGTGGCACTTAGGCGACGCGGCACCTTATCAGCCCGGCGCGAGAGGGTTTGACGAGGTCTTCATTCATGGCTGCGGCGGGATTGGGCAGGATTATCCAGGGACTTGTTCCGATGCGCCGGGGAATACTTATCACAGCCCTGTCATCATGCATAACGGGAAGTTCGAGCGCACGCAGGGTTATTGCACGGATGTGTTCTTCGCGCAGGCCGCGAAGTGGATTGAAGCACAGCGCGGCGCGGAAAAGCCCTGGTTTGCTTACATCACGCCCAATGCGCCACATGCTCCGTTGATCTGTCCGGAAGAGTACCAGCGCCTCTACCAGGGGCTTGGCATTGGGGAAGATGCCGAGAAATTCTTCGGCATGATTACTAATATCGACGACAATGTGGGACGTCTGTTGAATGGTTTGAATCACTGGGGCATGGAGACTAACACGCTGGTGATCTTCATGACCGATAATGGCGGCACCGCTGGCGTCAAAGTATTCAACGCCGGGATGCGCGCGTCGAAAGGCACGCCATATCAGGGCGGTACGCGCGTACCTGCCTTCTTCCGCTGGCCCGGCGTGTTACAAGCGGGCAATGTTAGTAAGTTGACTTCCCATATTGATCTCTTTCCCACGCTGGCGGAGATAGCCGGGGCTGCAATCCCCGCGGGCGTAATTCCCGATGGCCGCAGTCTGCTGCCTTTGCTCAAAGACCCGAATGCAGCATGGCCGGACCGGCTGCTCTTCACGCATGTGGGCCGTTGGGACGCAGGCAAGGCCGCTGCAGGCAAGTACTTGAAGTGCAGAGTTCGCAGTGAGCGCTTCAGCATGGTGAATGCCGGCCCTGCCAAAAAGTGGGAACTCTATGACCTCAAAGCCGATCCAGGCGAAAAGAAGAATGTTGCCGCACAGTTTCCAGAGGAAGTGAGCCGGATGGATGCTGCCTATGACCGCTGGTGGGCAGAAATCTTCCCGCTTCTCGAAAATGAAAACGCAGTGCCGCCCCGCATCGCCCCCTATAAGCAGTTGTACTGGAAGCAATACGGCGGCGGGCCTGGCGTTCTTTAGCCGATATCCCGCACGCAGCGGAAGCCCATGTTTGTGGTGGAACTGTCCATGTCATTGGACGTCCGCGCGCCGCAACGGTAGCGGTTGCAGTAGGAGGCATGGCATAGATACGAGCCGCCCCGCATGGATTTTCTGCGGCCCTCACCGGGACCGGTCGGGTTCACCTGTGACGCAGCGGTGTGCCAGTTCGGGCTGAACCAGTCCGCGCACCATTCCCACGTATTGCCGGTGATGCCGAGCAAGCCGAAGCCGTTCGCCGGATAGGCGTCCACAGGCGCGGTGCCGATGAACCCGTCTTCGCCCGTGTTCAGATTCGGAAATTCGCCCTGCCAGACGTTGCAAAGATGGACTCCGCCGGGAGTCAATTCATCTCCCCACGGAAAGCGCTTTTGTTCCAGGCCACCCCGTGCCGCGAACTCCCACTCGGCTTCGGTCGGCAACCGCTTGCCCGCCCACTGCGCATAGGCAGCAGCATCATTCCAACTGACGTGGACCACGGGATGATTCTCGCGTCCTGCAACATCTGTGCCCGGCCCTTCCGGATTCGACCACTTCGCGCCATCCACCTTCCGCCACCAGTGCAGACCGGGGACGTGCTGCATGTCTTCGCCATGATTCTGCAGGTGCAGATGAAAGACAAAAGACCATCCGAAGCGCTCTGACTCCGTGACATAATCGGAAACTGCCATGAACTCCGCGAACTGTGCGTTTGTGACTGCGCTGCGATCCATGTAGAAGGGATCCACCACAACCTTGCGCACAGGACCTTCGCCATCTGCGACCACCGAATCCGCATCCTCGCTGCCCATCAGGAACGGTCCACCATCGAGCTTGATCATGCCTTCGGTGGAACCCTTCGTGGCGCGCTGCCGCTCTGCTGCGATCCGGACAGATTCTCCGAACACAGAGAGCCGGACCTTCGACGGTGCGCAGCAGGTGGGTTTCGGTGTCAACGTCCCACCTCTTCGATCGTGGCCCGCTCGAACATCTGGTTGAAGCAGCGGTGCAGGTGCTCCTCCTGGCTGGCCCGCCAGAGGTTGTCTTCGATCTCCTTCTCGACATCTTCAAAGGGCGGGACGCCGCGCTCGCGGCGGTCCAGCACCTTCACGCAATGAAAGCCGAAGGGCGTTTCGAAGACCTCACTCACTTCGCCCAGGGGAATCTTGAAGGCCACGGCATCAAACTCATCCACCATGGTGCCTTCTGTGAACCAGCCGAGGTCGCAGCCATCGCGGCAGTCTGAGCCTTCACTGGCGACGGCGGCGAAGTCCTCTCCGGCCAGAATTCTGGCGCGCAGGGCTTCCACTTCCTCCGGACCGCTCTGCTTGAGAATGTGCATCGCATGGGCTGCGGCGGGGAATTGCATCGTTTCCCGGTTTTTCAGATACCAGGCCTTGGCCTCGCCCTTCTTGGGGCGCTTGGCTTTGGAGAGCCAGAAGTTGCGCAGTTTATCGACGCGCAAACGGTTGGCGATGTCTTCGAGGTTCTCCTGGCTGTCCATTCCGGCGCGGCACCCTTCCACGCCGTCCACACGGGGCGCCAGTTCGGCCAAAGCCTGCTGCACCTCTTCATCGGTAACGGTCATGCCGGACTTAACGGCTTCCCGCAACAGCAGGATGCGGTCCATCAGGTTCTCTATGGCGGTCTGCCGCAACTCCATGCGGGCTTCGAGCGGGAGTTCCACGCCTTCGCTTTCGGCCTCGGCGCGCAGGGCTGCGGTCTCCTTCCGAATCTCAGAAGCCGTGATCGGCACACCATCGACGAGGAACACTACGGGGTCGGACATGGCTTCCATTGTCTAACGAAGGGGGTTCCCGTGGCGGGGAATTCCGCTAGGCTTCCGGACCCGTTCCTTTGGGACGCGCTGGCTTTGCTTCGATCGAGGTTTCCACCTGCGGCACGCGTTCCCCTTCGCGCTTGTTGCGCTGAATGGCGTCCCTTGTTCTGGTCACCATCTTCTCCACGGATTCCCGCGCCTTTTTGGCGGAAAACCAACCCAGCCCAAGAGGCACGGACCGTGTGAGGGAGAAACTGTTGACTTCCAGATCTACGCCGCCATCCCGCTCGCGGATGTGCCAGGAAGTATAAGTCCGCCAGAGAAGACCATGGTCATTCCCTTCTGGAAAAGTGCCCCAGCCAAGGTGGTGTGCGTCTCTGTATTCCTGAATGAACAGGGACCGTGACACCGTCGTCAGATGGTAATGGTCCAGTCTCCGGTAATGGGCGTCATAACCGCCGTGCAGGGCGATATCCACCCAGGCCGTGCTGGAGGCAAGGTCCATATCGATTTTGAAGTGCTGGTCTTCAGGCGTGCTGTCCGGCAGTAATTCCGCCACGGACCGGAGCACATCAGGCTGGAAATATTCCGGATACCGGGAGTAATTTTCCACTGTCCGGAGCACTGTATCGAGGTTCACGCCCGGGATGCGGAACGTACCGAAGAAGTGGTGAATATGGCCGCCCGGAATATTCGCTTCCGTGCGGCACTCGACTATAGGTTTGAGGGCATCGAATTCCGCCCGGCGGGCCGGATTCTGTGCATCGATCCACATGTGCCTGTCTTTGACATAGCCAGCATGGGGACCGCTCTCCCACTGGGAAACGTAAGTGTCGAACTCCTGAGCCGTCTTCTTGTCGAGATGCTGCACCGGGAGGACAGCCGCATGCAGAGTCGCTGTCAGCACAAGACCACAAGCCAGGGGCAGTGTGTTCATGTGCCTAGCTTACGGGGATTCTCTGTGGATTACATCCCCGTTCGGTGAAGTTTCGCGAACCTGAAATACCGCCGAAACGTGAAGGGCGGCGAATGTTTGAACTTAGCGGTTACGAACCAGCGACAGGAACTCATCGCGCGTTTCCTTGCGCTCCCGGAACGCACCCAGCATGGCACTCGTGACGGTCGTGGAGAGTTGCTTTTCCACGCCGCGCATCATCATGCAGAAGTGTTGGGCTTCCGCTGTCACGGCCACGCCGAGAGGGTCGAGCAGGTCCTGAATACATTCCGCGATCTCCTGCGTCATGCGTTCCTGAATCTGCAGGCGGCGGGCAAAGACGTCCACGATACGGGGAATCTTGCTGAGGCCGATTACCTTGTTCCGGGCGATGTACGCGATGTTGACCTTGCCATGGAACGGCAGCATATGGTGTTCGCACATGCTGAAGAATTCGATATCCTTCACCAGAACCATCTCGTCATACTTCACGTTGAAAATGGCACCATTGACGATCTTGCTGATGTCCGCGGTGTAGCCGCTGGTCAGGAAGCGCATGGCCTTTTCCACGCGTTCGGGGGTCTTGAGCAAACCTTCCCGCGCGGGGTCCTCCCCCAGTGCTTCCAGCATGGTTGAGACCAGCGGAGCGATTGGCTTCTCCTGCAGTTTGGGGGAGATGACTTCTACGACTGCGCGCTTACGATTCATTAGTTTGAAATTCCCTGCCGCTCACTTCACAGATGTTGCGTTCGGTTTCCCAGATGCGAATGTTTTCGAATTGCGGACCATCCGCGCCGAACACAATCTGCCACTTTGCACGCAGACGGCGGGCAGCTTCCACTGCCAAATTTTCCGTCGTCGGCACCGCCATTTGGAAGGCTGGCACTTCTTCGTTGAGGTTCTTGTAACGGAACGGTTCGACAATCTCACCATTCACAAGTGCATCGAGCGCCGCGAGACTTACGCTGCGCCCGGTAACCGCGTCGACCCGGCCTGCGACCGTGACTTCCACTTCGTAGTCATGCCCATGGCCATAGGGATTGGCGCACTTGCCGTAGATCGCACGGTTGCGTTCTTCGCTCAGGGCAGGGGAGTAGAGCCTGTGAGACGCCGAAAACCGGTACTTGCGGCTGAGACGGATCATTTGCCGCCCCGGTATTCGACGAACAAGTCATTCGTCTCATAGACCTTCACCGAGTAGAGAGTGGAGCGTTCATGAAGGTTGATGGGACCTTGCAGGCGGTTCCAGATATCGATGGCGATGTTCTCGACAGTTGGCACGATGCGGTCGAACGGTTCGACTTCCTTGTTCAAGAGCCGGTGGTCATAGATATTGAGAACCTTTTCTTCCAGGATGTCTTTCAGTTCCTTGAGGTCCATGATCATTCCGGTCACGGGGGCGGGCTCGCCTTCAATCGCCACTTCGATCAGATAGTTATGACCGTGGCTGTGCGGATTGCAGGCGGCACCGTAAACACGCTGGTTCTCTTCTTCAGAGAGCAGCGGCGAGCGGCAAATGTGTGAGGCCGAAAATTCGACCCGTTTTGAAATCAACATAGTATTTTCAACGCCAGTGCGACCGCTCACTTAGAATTATAGTGAACACAATGAAGCCTGAACGCCTTCTCCAGCTCGGTGTCGTCGCACTCTTGACGCTCTTCGTATTTCTCATCTACTCTTCGGTCCGCGAAGTGGTGGTGCAGGCGGGGGATACCGCTCCCGCGTTCTCACTCACCTCAGACGATGGCAAGAAGTTCACCACCACGGATTTCGGCGGGAAGATTCTGCTGCTCAACTTCTGGGCCAACTGGTGCCCGCCTTGTGTTGAGGAGACCCCGTCTCTGGTACAACTCAGCAAGCAACTGGGTTCCAAAGGACTGGTGGTGCTTGGTGTCAGCATCGACGGCAACGAGGCCGCCTACAAACGGTTCGTGCAGCGGTTCTCCATTCCGTTCTCCGTCTACCGGGACGGCGAACAGAAGATCAACTACAGCTATGGCACGCTGCAGATCCCTGAGTCTTATCTGATTGACCGGAATGGCCGTGTGGTTCGAAAAATCATTGGGCCTGCCGATTTTACTGCCCCGGACCTGGTCGAATATGTCCAGTCCTTGCTTTAAAGTCCCGGAACTCGCTCTCGTGCGGTTCGCGGCGTTGCTCGGGCGCCGGAACTGTCTCTCGAAGCCGGAAGATCTGGCGCTCTACGAATACGATGGCGGTGTCGACAAGGCCCTTCCCGCGGTCGTGCTGCTGCCGCAGACCACCGAAGAAGTTGCTGCCATCGTGAAGATCTGCGCGGAGTTCGATATTCCGCTGATTGGGCGCGGTGCCGGCACTGGACTTAGCGGCGGCTCCATTCCACGTTTCGGCGGCGCAGTCATCGCCTTTTCCCGAATGAACCGGATTCTGGAAATCGATATTCCCAATGAGTGCGCAACAGTCCAGCCCGGCGTGGTGAATATTGAAGTCACCAATGCAATCCAGGGACAAGGGTATTTCTATGCCCCCGATCCTTCCAGCCAGCGCGCTTGCACCATTGGCGGCAATGTGGCCGAAAACGCGGGCGGGCCACATACGTTGGCGTACGGCGTTACCACCAACCACGTGCTCGGCCTGGAGTTTGTGACGGCGGACGGTATGGTCCACACGGTGGGGGGGAAGTGCCAGGGCGGTGCGGGCTATGACCTGGCTGGTTTGCTGACAGGTTCGGAGGGCACGCTCGTTCTGGTGACCAAAGTGATCGTCCGCCTGATGCGGCATCCCGAGTGCATCAAGACATTGCTGGCGATCTTCAGTGAAACCGATCAAGCCGCGGGCACCATTGCGGAGATCACTGCCCGCGCCATCACCCCGGTGGCACTGGAAATGTTGGATGGCGCGATGCTGCAGATGGTGGAAGCCGCGACGCACGCCGGGTATCCGATGGACGCAGCCGCCGTCCTGTTGATTGAACTGGAAGGCATGCTGGAGGCAGTGGAGGAACAGGTTGCCGAAATTGAGGGGCTTTGTTTTGCGAATGGTGCACGCGAGGTTCGTGCGGCGCGCACTGCTGAAGAACGGGCGTTGCTTTGGAAAGGCCGCAAGAATGCCTTTGGGGCCATTGGCCGCATCAGCCCTTCCTACTATGTGCAGGATGGCGTGGTGCCGAGAACGAAGATTGCACCCACACTGCGGTACATCGACGAGGTGTCCCGAAGGTTTGGCGTGAAGATCGGCAATATCTTCCACGCCGGCGATGGCAACCTGCACCCCATCATTCTTTTCGACCGCCGGAACCAGGATGAATTCGACCGTGCCCGGCATGCGGGAGATGAGATCCTCCGGTTCTGTGTCGCCAATGGCGGATCGATTACCGGCGAGCACGGCGTTGGCATGGAGAAGATGGAGCTGATCCCGGATCAGTTCAACCCGGATTCGCTCGCGGTGATGGAGAGCCTCAAGCTGCTTTTCGATCCCGCGGAGAGATTGAACCCCGGGAAGGTGATGACCTTGCGCCGGGGTTGTACGGAAATCCGCCAGAAGCCGGGAACAGAGATCTAAGTTCAGCTCCTCATTCCCTCTACTGCGGTTTGATTTTCCATTCTTCCGGGAAATCTGCTGCCTTGCCTTTCGCCGGGTTGCGCTTGTTGTTCTGCCCGCCGGTATCGCGGTAGAGGCGGATCTGCATGCCGCCATTTTCCTCCAGCGTGTCGAAGAGGCGCTTGTTGAGGTTCTTAATCGTCGGCTGCCGCTCCGGGTTGAAGATCAGGTTGTTGGTTTCGAGTGGATCTTCCTGTAAGTCATATAGCTCATCGGTATCCCAGATGCCGTAGTAGTGGATGTACTTATAGCGGTCCGTGCGGAGCGCGAACATGGTCGGGGTCTGGGGGAAGTTGCGCTCCCAGTAATACTCATAGAGCAGTTCTTTGCGCCACTTCGGATCTCCCTTGCCTGTGAGCACGGGAATCATACTGCGTCCGTCGAGACCTTCAGGAATCGCAGCACCACAGACATTGAGGACCGTGGGCATAATGTCGAGTCCGGCAACCACATCCGTCACTGTTCTGCCGCCGGGGAAGAGTTGCGGGCAGCGGGCCAGCATGGGGACGCGCATGGATTCCTCATATGCCGTGCGCTTGTCGATCAGCCCGTGTTCGCCAAAGGAAAAGCCGTTGTCGCCCATGTAGATGACCAGCGTGGATTCCAGTTCTCCGCGCTTTTTGAGGGCATCGAACACGCGGCCGATGCTGTCATCCACGCCGAGCAGCGTCTCGGCATAGCGCTCATAATATTCGGCGATGTCCAGGTTCGAATGGTAGGGGAAATCCACGCCATGAAAACTGTTGCGCTGGTTTTGGACCCACATGGGGCGGTGTTGCGCATTGGGGCCGGAGGGGTCCATGGTCTTGGGCGGCTGGAATTTCTCTTTCGCGTAGACTCCCTTGTGTCGTTCGGCGGGGACAAAGTCAGAGTGGACGGCTTTGTGCGAGAGGTACATGAAGTACGGCTGCTCTTTGGGCAAGGTGTCGAGCCAGTTGAGCGCGTAGTCTGTCAGTTCGTCCGTGATGTAGCCCTTTTGCGGGACGTGCTTGCCGTCCACGTTGAGTCCGTTGGGGCTGGGCAGGTAAGTGCCCTGGCCGCGGAAGCTAACCCATTTGTCGAAACCGGGCTGGGGTTCATCGCCGCCATTGCCCATGTGCCATTTGCCGAAGAAGCCTGTCTTGTAGCCGGCCTTCTGCAGCAGTTCCGGGAAGAAGTGTGTCCCTTTCGGGATGGCAGTGTTATTGTCCACAATGCCGTGGCGGTGGGCGTAAACACCGGTCAGAATGGAAGCGCGGCTGGGGGAGCAGAGCGCTGTGGTGACGAAAGCATTCTTGACGTGGACGCCGTCTGCCGCCATCTTGTCCATGTTTGGCGTTCTGAGCCAGGTCTGCGGATGCAGGAAGCCCATGGCATCGTAGCGGTGGTCATCCGTGAGAATGAAGATGACGTTCCGCTTGCGTGTGGATGTCTGCGCAGGCAGCAAAGGGGCTGCCGCAGTGGCGGCGGCAGTGAGGCAAAAGTCGCGACGGGAAAGATTTCTCAAAGCTCCGCAAGTTTATCACTTCAAAATGGGCGGAATGTGAGCGTGGTTCCTTATTCCGCATGTCATTCTTGTTTTTGATCTACATCTCCCGCACCGCATCCAATTTGTGTTGAGAATTCTTTCCAAACAAAATCCGTTGTGGTTCTTTCGCTTTGTGGCGGGAGCGCTCCTGGTTTGTACCTCATGCCTGGCGCAGTCATTCGAAGTAGCGACCATCAAGCCGACCTCGCCCGAGAGCAGGGAAGGCCGCTATATGAAGATGCTCAGTCCGCACCGGTTTGTGGTGAAGAACTACAGTCTGCAGCGGCTGATTTCCATCGCCTATGATTTGAATCCAAAGGCAGTGAGCGGAGGACCAGCCTGGATGACAGAGGACACCTACGAAATCCTCGCGCTTACAGGCGGAGAGAAAACACCCACGCGGGAAGAGCAGATGGCTATGCTGCGCACCCTTCTCGCCGAGCGGTTTCACTTGCAGTTCCACCGTGTGCCGAAGGAGTTCGCGATCTATTCGCTGACAGTGGCCAGGGGCGGCTCCAAGTTGAAAGCCAGCGCAGCACCGGCGGACGAACCGGCTGCGCTGATCGGCACCGTCTATCCACAGAGGATTCAACTGCCCGCACGGAATGCCACCATGCTGGAGTTTGCACTGGTATTGCAGCGTGCGTTTCTTGACAGGCCGGTGCTTGACCGCACTGGTCTGACGGGCCGTTATGATTTCAATCTCGAGTGGGCCCCGGATGAGACGCAATTAGGCGGCGATGTTCCGGCCGCACCACCCGATGCTTCGAGTCCCCCATTTTTCACGGCCGTGCAGGAGCAATTGGGGCTCAAACTGGAGCCAGGGCGGGGAACGATCCAGACCATTGTTGTGGATCAGGCTGAGCGTCCAGTGGAGAACTGAACGTCAGCCTTTTTTCAAGACAGGCGTCAGATACTGCATGACGGTACGGGCGACGATCCGTGCCCCCTGGGCGGTGGGATGGATGCCATCGGCCTGCATGAGATCGGGGTGTCCCCCAACGCCTTCGAGCAGGAAGGGAATCCGCGGGGTTTTGTACTTCTTCGCGATCTCAACGTAAACCTTTTCGAAGGAGGAGATGTAATCGGGGCCGTAGTTCCGGGGTAGCGTCATGCCGGCCAGCACTACTTTCGCTCCGGCCTGTTGCAGATCTTCCGTCATCTTGGCCAGGTTCTGTTGGGTGGTGGAGACGGGGAGGCCGCGGAGTCCATCATTGCCGCCGAATTCCAGCAGGACGACGGCCGGATGCGTGGCGATAACGTTGGGGAGCCGGACGACGCCGTCCGTCGTGGTGTCGCCAGAGACGCCCATGTTGACGATGCGGTACGTGTAGCCTTCCTGGTCGAGCAGGGTTTGCACTACGTCCGGAAAGCTTTCGCCGTCCTGCAGGCCGAAGCCCGCGGACAAACTATCACCGAACGCAACAATGGCGGGGCGCGTATCCACAGTAACGGGCTTCGCCGCCTCAGCCTTTGTGCTTGCGGGTGCTGCTGCTGTTTTCGTCGCGGGCTCCGCCGCCTGCTGTTTGCTTCCGCAGTTGAGAAGTGCAATCGCACTTGTTGCTGCCAACATCCAAAAGATAAACCGATTCACTGTCATAATTCTTACAGACCACTTCCGGAGGTTGTCGCCATTTCCCGCCCCATGATTGAAGTTACTGATTTGACGCGCACTATAGAGACGGCGGTGCATCGCGTGGAGATTCTTCGCGGCATCAATCTCCAGATTCCCAAGGGCCAGTTTGCGGCGATTATGGGACCGTCGGGCTCGGGCAAGAGTACGCTGCTTGGCTTGCTGGCTGGCCTGGACAACGCCACTTCGGGACACATCTACCTGGATGGGCAGGATATTGTGGGCCTTTCTGAAGATCAGATGGCGGAAGTGCGGGGCAGGAAGATTGGTTTCGTGTTCCAGTCATTCCAGTTGATTCCCACGTTGACGGCCGAAGAAAACGTGTTGCTGCCTGCCGAACTGGCCGGTGCCGGGCGGGAAACGGCAGCCCGCGCACGTGCCCTGCTGGACCGTGTCGGCCTGGCCGACCGGCGGCACCACTACCCGATTCAACTCTCTGGCGGTGAGCAACAGCGTGTGGCCCTGGCCCGTGCCTTTATTACGAAGCCCCCCATCCTGTATGCCGATGAGCCAACCGGGAACCTGGACGGCAAGACCGGGGAACAGGTCTTGGAACTGATTCTGGAACTGAACCGGCAGGAGGGCGCGACCATGGTGCTGGTGACGCATGACCCCGGCCTTGCCGCACATGCTGACCGTGTGATCCACCTGCGCGATGGTTTGGTTGTTTCTGATGTGATGAAAGAAGATTATGAGCCAGTACCGAACAGCCGCTAAGATTGCGTGGCGCGAAACACGGGCTTCGTCGGGCCGGTTCCTCTTCGTCATCCTGGCCGTGGCTGCCGGGGTTGGCGCATTGACCGGTGTGCGCGGCTTCGCGACTGGCTTCGAGACGATGCTGAAACGCGATGCCCGCAACTTCATGGCGGCGGACCTTTCTGTCCGCACGTTCGCGGAAGCAAATGCAGACCAAAGCCGCGTGATCCAGCAACTCTCCGCCGCAGGGGTCAAAGAGACCCTGATCACGGAGACGCTGACGATGGCGATGCCTTCGAGCGGCGGCTTCCCTTTGCTGATCTCTGTGAAGGCCGTGGATCCGCAGGTGTATCCGTTTTATGGAACCCTGAAGTTCAACCCGGAAGGCGACATACGCAAACTGCTCAGCCCCGATGCCGTGGTTGTGGCCGATGGCGTTCTGTTGCGGATGAATGCGAAGCTCGGGGACCAGATCAAGATCGGACAAGTGTCCTTCAAGATTGTGGCGGAAGTACTCTCTGAGCCGGATCGCATGACCGGGAGCATCAATGTGGGTCCGCGGATGATGCTCTCCCGCGAAGGGTTTGCGCGCACTGGCTTGCTGGTGCCGGGCAGCCGCGCGGCGGAGCGGTTCCTCTTCAAGGTGCCGCCGCAGCAGAAGATTCAGGATGTGCGGGCGGAACTGAAGAAGGTCTTCAAAGAGGGCCTGATCGCGGATTATAGTGAGGCGCATCCGCTCATTGAGCAGGGGTTGCGG
>CAIXXM010000083.1 GCA_903923395.1 uncultured Acidobacteriia bacterium | reverse complement strand
TGGCGTTGACGGGGGAAGCGAGCTTGGAGAGGATCTGTGTTTTCAGGTGCTGGAGTTTGGCGTCATCCTCCGGCCCGACTTTGTTCATTTCGTGGAGCAGGGCCGAGATGAGAGTGAGATCCGCGCGCAGGTCGTGCTGCCAGGACGGCAGGTCCATGTCAGAAAGGGAGATTTTGATCTTGGCGCCGATGGTGGGGCCGCTGGAATCGGAGGGCTCGTCTAGGGGGTCGTCCACATCGTCATCGTCCGGGTCGGTGTTGAGGACTCTGGGTGAGGGGTCACTGTAGGTGACGTCGGCGCCGGTTTTCAGGCAAAGTTCGATTTTCTGAAGAAGATCTTCGTGGTGAGTGGCCAGACGGCTCAGGGTGAGCCGGAAGGATTCAACGGAGCTTTCCAGACGCTTCAGGAGGTTCACGGTCATGAGCGCTTTGAGGCTCTGCTCACGGTCACGCTGCTTCAGAGTGCCGGTGCCGCCTTTGACGGAAGTGTCATAGAGATCTTCGTACTTGGGGAGGCGGCTGGGGAGGATATAGCTGACCGGTGCGTACAGGCAAAGGTTCAGCAAGGAGAGTTGTTGAAAGATGTCATTGAAGCCGATGACATCGGTCCGGTGGGTGAGCGGGCAGTGGACAGAGATGGGCTTCAGGCGTTGCGGAAATTTGCCGACGGCTTCGGTGTCATAAAAGGTTTCAATGTGGCGGCGGGAGCGGGCGATGGTGACGGCATCGAGCAGTTCAAAGAAGTCGAAATCGAGAGTGTTCAGGATGGCGGCGGGAGTGCGTTGGTCAGCGGGTAACTGCGCCCACGTATTGAAGGCAGCCTGGGCACGGCGGAAGATGAGGTCGATATCTTGGGGTGTGCCGTCTTTGGCTGACTTGAGTTTGGAAGCAAGCAGGTGCGGGTCGCCTTCATAGGCGAGGGCGAGTTGATTGCGGAGGTCAGCGAAGCGGTTATTGACGGGGGTGGCGGAGAGCATCAGGACTTTGGTCTTGATGCCGTTACGGATGACGGAATTGAGGAGGCGCTGGTAGCGGGTTTCCTTCTCTTTGTAGGTGTCGTTATTGCGGAAGTTATGTGATTCGTCGATGACTACCAGATCAAAGTTATTCCATTCGATTTGGTTCAGGCGGGTGCCGAAGGATTCTCCGCGGGTGCGCTGGAGATCTGTGTGGCAGAGAACGGTGTAATTGAAGCGGTCTTTCAGGAAGATATTGGTCTTCAGGTTGCGGGAGTAAGTGAGCCAGTTATCGGCGAGCTTCTTGGGGCAGAGAACGAGTACGGAGCGATTGCGAAGTTCGTAGTATTTGATTACGGCGAGTGCAGTGAAGGTTTTGCCGAGGCCGACACTATCGGCAAGGATGCAACCGGAAAAGGTTTCGAGCTTGTTGATGATGCCGGTGGCGGCGTCGCGCTGGAAGTCATAGAGTTTCTGCCAGATGAGCGTGTTGCGGTAACCGGTGAGGTCATTGGGAAGGACATCTTCGCCGATCTCTTCGAGGAATTCGCTGAATATATGGAAGAGGACTAGGAAGTAGATCCGTTCCGGTGAGTTTTCTTTGTAGACCGAGGCGATGTGATCGCAGAGAATCTCAGTGACATCGCCCACCTTGGAAGAGTCTTGCCAGATTTGATGAAAGAGTTGAAGAAAGGTTTGGGTCGTAGGAGAGTCGGTTGACTTCATCACGATGTTGGAAAGTGCATTGCCCGGCTGGTAACCAAGGTCGACGGCGGTGAAGCCGTGGAGGGGAAGATAGGCAGTTTCGGCAGAGGTTGAAGTTTGGACGCAGGCAAACTGCTGCATGGGTGCGCTTCCGAGATTGGAGCGGAATGCGGCCTTAGCCCGGATCCAATCGGCACATTCCCTTGCAATGGCGCGCTGGGTAAGTTTATTCTTCAGGCGAATTTCGAATTCGCTGCCGTAGAGTCCACGCTCGCGTTCGAATTTGGGGTTATGAAACTCGCGGCGCTCCTTCTTGATTTTGTCGGTTGCTTCTTCAGGAAGAAAGGCAGGGCTGGTGAAGATAAATTCGAGTGACTCGATCTTGCTGAGCTCGGATTTCAGGGCTTCGAAAGCATAGATGGAAAAGCAGGATGCGGCGATTTTGAGCTTTGCGCCCGGAACGAGAGTCTGTCTTAGGTCGTCGCCGAGCAGGCTGTTGATGTTGTCTATGAGTTCCATTGCCCTGAGAGTAAGAACCGTATGCGGCGGTAACTCCCTAATGTAACGGATTCGGGATGTGTGACTCTGGCGGGGTTGGTGGGTAAGAGTGGTTGCAGGGTGCCGAACCCGCTTGGTCTTGCTTCACTTGATTTCCGCCTGGCGACGCCCGCCTGATAGGTGCACGAAGTGTTCTGTTGGCCCGGCGGAGCGGCGTTCGATCTCCGCTCCTTACTTCTTCATCTCAATCAGCAGGGCTTCGAATGGTGTGTCGCCCATGTTTTCTTCCTGGTGGCTGACCGGGGTGGCCCAGACGGTTTCGCCGGCTTTGCGCTTGACGATGTCGGCTTTGCCCTCCGCGTTGGTGATGCGGTTGACCTGGTCAGTCAGGTAAACGGTGACGCGGTTCAGGGCGTGTTCGTGCATGGGGATCTGCTGGTGTGCGCCCACCCGCACGCGGAGCACGCGCACGGCATCATTCTCGAACTCCAGTTTGTAGAGCTTCGGGGCCACCGTGAGCGGATCTTTGGCGCCGGAGATTTTTCCGCCGTGGCCGGGGTTTTTGAGCTCCACCTCAATGATGCTGAGCGGCTCCTCACTCAGGAGTTCGGGGGAATGCACGCCGCCTTTGGGGCTCCAAACCACCTGCCCGGCCTTCCAGTTGAAGACTTCCGGTTTGCGGCCATCCTGATACTCAAAGCGCTGTTTCCCGCTGGTGATGTAGACCATGACGCGGTCGCGGTCATGCTCATGGGGTTTGCCTTTTACGTGCGGCTTGTCTAGAGCGCGGACGATTTTGACCGTATCGTTCTCCAGGATGGTTCCGGCCGGTTCGACGGCACCGAGTCCCAGGGCGGCGAGCAGCAGGAGGAGCGGGTTGCGCAGTGATTTCACGAGAGTCATCCTATCGCGGTTCCTTCGAGCCCAGCAAACCTTTCGCAGTGGTCTCCATCAGGGGCCATGCAGCGGACTGCGGGTCAATGGGGTCAAAGTGATCGCCGCCGGGGATTTCGAGCAGCGTCAGCATGCCTTTGTCGGTCTGGCGGGCTTCGAGGAAAGCGCGGCTGATTTCGAGGGGCACGATATCGTCCTGCGTGCCGTGGACGAGAATGCGCCGCACGGAGGATGTGTGGCGCACGGGGTCGGCGGCGGCGTATTGGGCGGGGAGTTGTTCGGGGGTGCCGCCCATGAATTCCGCGACGGCTCCGCTGCCGAGATTCTTGTGGTGGGCGAGTTCCAGGCAGGCGACGGGTCCGCAGGCGATGACACCTTTGAGGGTGGAGAGTTTGGTGGCCAGCAGGAGGGCGAGGTGTCCGCCAGCGGAGTGGCCGAGCACGATGGGGTCGCCCAGGGTGGGGAAGGTTTTGCGGACGGCTTGGAGAGCGCTCTGTATGTCTTGGAACGTGACGGGCCAGCCACCGCCGGTTTCGCCGGCGCGGCGGTATTCGAGGTTCGCGGCCAGGATGCCGGTTTTGGCGAGCGCGTTGCAGAGGTGGCTGGCGTGGGTGAGGTCAAAGCGGGAGCGCCAGAAGCCGCCGTGGATGTTGACGGCGAGTCCGATGGGCTTGGCGGGGGGCTCGTAGAGGTCGAAGAACTGGCTGGGGTCCGGGCCGTAGGGGATGCGGCGGCTGGCGGACACGGGGGTGCGCGTCATGACCTCGCGGCTCATGCTTTCGCTCCGAACTCCATGTTCAGGCGGGAGCGCTGTTCGCCGAGTTCATCGAAGTTCTCCGGGCGCAGCCAGTATTCGAAGCGGACTTTGATTTCGGGCCATTCGCTGTCGAGCATGGAGTACCAGGCGGTATCGCGGTTTTCGCCTTTGACGATCATGTGCTGGCGGAAGGTGCCTTCGTAAGTGAAGCCCAGGCGGCGGGCGGCCGTTTGGGACTTCGCATTGGCGGCGTTGCACTTCCACTCATAGCGGCGGTACCCCAGGTCTTCGAAGACATATTTGGCCATGAGGTACATGGCTTCCGTGGCTCCGCGGGTGCGCTGCAGGCAGGCGGTGTAGAGGATGTGGCCGACCTCAATGACGCGGTGTTTCGGTTCGATTCGCAGAAAAGAAGCCTGCCCGATGGCGCGGCCGGATTCGTTGTCGCAGATGGCGAAGAAGAGCGGGTCTTCGGTGGGGATCTGGGTGAGGACGTGCGCCTGCCAGGAGTCCAGTGTGGTGAAGGGACCGGCCCACATGTAGCGCCAGAGTTCATCGACGTCCGCCCCGGCTTCCCAAAGCTCTTCGGCGTCTGTGGGGCGCAGGGGGCGGAGGGTGACGTACCGGCCGGGAAGGGCGATGCGTTCGGGGCGGGGGGCTGGGGTGGTCAGCATGGTTTCAGGGTAGCGTGCAGGGGCGAAGCGCCTGTCATTTCCGCCACAGCCGGTGTGGCAGAAGGTAGGTGAATCCGACGAATGACTCCCAGTGCGTTGAGGTATGGGTGAGCCCGTGATCGAACCCGCCGTCAATCACGAGATTGCCGCGCAGAGGGTAAGCGATGCACCAGAGGTTGCCCACTGCATTTGAAGTCAGGTAGGGCTGCGAAAACTGCCAGATTTCGGCGGAGACGGTGATCTTCTTCAGTTTGTGGGAGATGGAGAGTGTTTGGGCTTGCTGGACCCGCCGTGTGCCATGTTCGGTTTGCTCCGTAAAGATGAAGTTGTTGTCGAAATGGAAGCCTGCCATGTCATTGCTGAGCAGAATGGTGCCGCTCTGGCGGAATGTTCCCATATCCAACTCCTGGGCAGGACTTTCGTAGAGTCGGCGGATGTAGCTCACGGAGACCGTGGGGCGGGCGCCTTCGCCGGGAAGCACGACTGCCTGCGCACCTGCGAATACCTCGCCTGGATGAATTTGTTTTTCCAGACCTTTGCTGTTGCTGCTGTGGACATAGGGTTCCGTCAAGACCACGAACTGGAGCCGCGGCAGGACGGTCAACTTCGTCACTTGGTTGATCCCGATGCGGGTGCCGAACTCCGGGGAGGTGGTTGCGCCGAGGGAGTCGGTTTCGAACTGCAGGTAGCCGACGGGGGTGAGGGTCGCGGGCGTGGAAACGGTGGGCCTGGCCGGGTTGGCTTCGGGAGGCTCCTCTGTGGATTGCGCGGTCTGGGCGGCGCACAGGGATGTCAACGCGAGAAAGAGCAGGGGTGGGAACAGGGATCTCATTGGGCAGGTGGAGCGGGGTGTTCTTGATTATCCAACGGGCGGGATTTTCGTGCGCAGACAAAAAAGCCGGGCAGGACCGAAGTCCTGCCCGGCGATGAGGGGTGAAACCTTGTCTTACTGGATTGCGAGTTGCACCGAATTGGCTGCCACACCGGCGGCGGTGAGTTGCAGGGTGACGGTGCCTGCACCGGCCAGGGAGGCGGGCAGGGTGACGTTTACTTGATCCACACCGGCGTAACCGGAGGGTCCTGCGAAGGTTACTGGCGCATTGATGCCGTTCACGAGCACGGAGACCTTCGCCAGCGGCGCGGCCTGCAGGCCGGTGGCGTAGATGGTCAGGGCGACCTTGTCTGTGGCTGCGCCAAGGTTGATGGGAGCGGCGGAATACCCGCCCTGCGGGTTCGCTACATAAGCGGGCTGCGTAGTTTGGACTCCTGACGCGGTGGTGCGGGTTGCGTAGCCTGCGAGCAGGGCGCTGCCGTTCACGGTAAACACAGCGGGTGCCACGGAAGCGATCACCACATTGTCGGTGGCCTGCGTGGAGCCCTGTGCTGTTATCGTGATGCGGGCGATGCCGGGAGCGACGGTAGAGGGAACCTGGAAAGTGACCTGGCTGGGGGAGTCGAAGATCACGTTCGCTTTGGTGTTGTTGCCGAGGCCATCCAGAATGTTGACTGACGTGCCGCGGAGCGTGGAGGGCAGGGCGCCAAGACCCTCACCGGTTTCCGAGGTGAGATTCTGGCCGGTGGCAATGGCCAGACCACCGGGGGCGATGGCGGTTACGCCGGGGCTCGCGGCCGATTGGATCAGCGGCACGCTGGGGGCGTAGACACCATCCGGGGCGAAGGCAATGCCGCGGAGGATTTCCCCGGCGACGGCGGTCCGGAGGGTGGTGAAGGTGGCTGAAGCGGGGGCGGTGGTTGCCGCGAGGACGTCTGTGATGGAGACGAGCTTGTTGGGGTCGGCTCCCTGGTCACCGTTGGTGCTGACGGTGGAGGTGACGGCGTAGATGGTGACTGTGCCATCGCCATTCACCTTGCCGGTGATATTGCGGAGGCCGGCGGTGGCGGGGTTGAGTGCCGCGGGGTAGTTCGCGATGGCATAGGGCTGGCCCAGGTTCAGGCCGTTCTGCAAGGTGTAGGCGAGCTTCCAGATGCCGCCCGTGAGAACCCACTTCTGCAGGCCGGCCGTCTTGCTGGTGGCGGCATCGGCCAGAACGCCGTCGCCTTCGTCCGCGACGTAGAGCGTGTTGGCGTCAGCGAACCAGATGCCGAAGGGGTAAATGTCGGTGGGTCCGACGAGGCGCGCGGAGATGGTTGGGAAGCCGGGAAGGACGTTGATGGGTGCTGTGGCTGCGTTGGCCAGGCTGGGCAGTGAACCGGCATTGCCAACCTGATACACGGTATCGATGCCGTTGCTGCCGCTGCCCTTGGTGACGTAGAGGGTGTTGTTGAAGATGGTCAGGCCGCGGAAGTTGTTGTCTTTCCCGGCTTTGTCCTTGGCATCCACCGCATAGACCTGACCGGTGAGCGGGTTGATCTGGTTGATGGAGAAGCTGCCGACGGGCATGGGTGGAGTGTTCGCGGACTGGCCGGGCGATGCGACCTGAACGCCGGTGGAGTTCACCACGTCGGTGGGTGTTCCGGCGCCGTTGTTGGAGTTGCCCACCATGTAATAGAGACCGTTGTTGGCGAGGATTGCCGCACGGCCGTTGTTGCCGCTGTAGGCATTGGTCGGGGTGATCTGGAGGGAGCCATCGGCACTGATCTGGGCTACGGCACGGAAGTAGCTGCCGCCGGCGGGATTCGTGGGGTCATAGACGCCGGGTGTGTTGGAGTTCGACACGTCCACCGTATTGGGAGGCGCCACATAGCCCATGAAAGTGATCAGGCTGCCATCGAGTGACAGGTTGAGGGCGAGTTCGGATTTCGAGCTGAAGCTGGTCACCAGCATGTTGGTGGGGACAGGGAAGCTGTTCAGCGTGGTGCCGGTGGGGGTGAGTTGATCCAGGAAGATGGGGGACGTAATGCCGAAGCTGCCATCGATCTTGTTGTTATTGAAAACGTTGTTGGCGGTGGCGGTGGAAGCGTAGAGACCGTTATCGGTGGCTTTGCTCTTCGAGCACGCACCCGGTGCGGCGGCTTCCGCGCTGGCGGGGCAGACCGGGGGCAGGGACTGGCCAACCGCGACAGTGGCGGCGTCGCCCGTGTAGACCGTGCGGGAAAGGATCAGGTTGCCGGGCAGGAAGCCGTTGAAGGTGCTCTTGCCGGAGATGACGATGTTATCGAAGCGCCAGTTGCCGGAGGTGTTGTTCAGAGCCGTGCCGGAAGCGCTGATGCAATCGGCACCGGTTGCCGCATTCACCATGCGGACGGCGAATTTCGGATTGTTGGCGGCCAGAGGATCATTGATCACACCGGTCAAGCCGGTGAACCAACCCTGTCCACCGCCGGTGATGAAGACGTAAGAGCCCTTCACGGTATTCGGGGAGGTGGAGTTGGTGAGGGCGACTAGAAAGGTGTCGGAACCGGCGAGGTTGATGGGGGTGTTCTTCCAGGTTGTGCCGTCCGTGGTGTATTGCAGTTGGAGTTTCGCTTCGCCCTGATTGGTGACAAACCAGTCGAAGGTTACTTTGATGTTGGTATAGCCGACGGTGCTGGCGCTGAAGACGGCACCCTGCGTTCCGATGGGAGCGGCGCTCGACCATCCGTTCGCGGCGGCACCGCTGGCATCGGCCTGCGCGCGGACGCGCCAGATCTGGCTGGTGTTGGCGACGCCGTTGACGCCGGTATCCCCAACCACGCCGAGGAGGACATCATTCGTGGTGACGCCGACGTTTGGGGTGGGGAAGCTGTCCATGCCCATGGAACTGGCCGTTCCGGCGCCGATGGAAGGAACCGGATTGTTGTTCACGGCGAGGGAGTTATTTTCAAACGTCCAGGCGGTGATGATGTCCGCTTGGGCCGCGGACAAACATGCAGCGAGTAGAGCCGCAATACGAAGTGTTTTCTTCATTCGCGGCAAGAGTAACAGGCGAAAATGTTGTGGTTATTTCAGGGGAGTTACAGTTGGATGTATCTCAGGCGGCCTCGATTGCAAGGGCCGGTTCATTCAAACGGCTTTTGATGTCTACCTTTTGCTGTCAAGACATCGATCGTGGATCTTGCTATACTCGCGGGCAATCCCGTGAAAACAGCGATTTTCCTTCTTCTTGCGGCCGCCACCAGCGTTTTCGCCCAGGCCCCCATCCGTTACGAGATCAGCTTCCCGAATGCAGCCCACCATGAGGCGCAGGTGCGCGCCACGTTCACCGGGGTCAAACCCGGCACGCTGGAAGTGGTGATGAGCCGTTCATCCCCGGGGCGCTATGCGCTGCATGAGTTCGCGAAGAATGTCTACAGCGTGAAGGCTACCGATGGAGAGGGGCATGAGCTGCAGGTGGACCGCACGTCACCTTACCAGTGGAATGTTTCCGGGCACAAGGGAACAGTGGTGATCGAATACACCGTGTTTGGCGACCGGGCCGACGGAACGTATGACGGCATCGATGAGACGCATGCGCACCTCAACATGCCCGCGACATTTGTGTGGGCACATGGCATGGATAAGACGCCCATGAGCTTCCGGTTCCTGATTCCGGAGGGTTCGAAGTGGAAGGTTGCCACGCAACTGCAACCGCAGACCGACGGGAGTTATCTCTCGCCGAATGTCGACATGATGATGGACAGTCCGGTCGAGATCAGCGCTCATGACATGCCCACCTGGACTGTTGGCAACAGCCAGTTCCGGATGTCATTGCACCACACCGGCAGCACGGAGGAAGCGAATGCTTTTGCACGCATGGCGCAGGCGGTGGTTACGGAGGCGGAAGGCGTCTTCGGTGCATTTCCACGGTATGACTGGGGCAATTACAC
Source organism: uncultured Acidobacteriia bacterium (assembly GCA_903923395.1). Classification (GTDB taxonomy): domain Bacteria; phylum Acidobacteriota; class Terriglobia; order Bryobacterales; family Bryobacteraceae; genus BOG-234. The sequence goes on along the minus strand of CAIXXM010000083.1, from coordinate 177,898 downwards.
GTTCCTGATTGACTATCTTCCCTATGCTTCGGGCGATGGCATGGAACATCGTGACTCCACTGTGATCGCCGGCACGCGCTCCTTGAAGCAGGCTGCGGCGCAGAATATCGGCACGGTTTCGCATGAGTTTTTCCACTCCTGGAATGTGGAGCGCATCCGTCCCAGGAGCCTGGAGCCTTTTGATTTCGAGAAGGCGAATATGTCCGGGGAGCTCTGGTTCGCGGAGGGCTTCACGAATTACTACGGTCCGCTGATTCTGAAGCGCGCGGGGCTTACCAGCGTGGATACTTTCGCGCGCGGCATGGGCTTTGCGGTGAGTGCCGTGATGACTGCACCGGGACGAGAGGTCTTCAATGTGATCGATATGGCGCGGCAGGCTCCGTTCGTTGATGCGGCGACCGCGAATGACCCGGTGAATACGCCGAATACCTTCATTTCTTACTACACTTACGGGCAGGCGATTGCGCTGGGTGTGGACTTATCCATCCGCAACAAATTTCCGGGCAAGAGTCTGGATGACTGGATGCGCCAGATGTGGAAAGAACATCCAGATGTGCAGAAGCCCTACACGCTGGAAGACCTCCAGAGCGCGCTCGCGACAGTCACCAGCAGGGACTTTGCCGCCGATATCTTCAAGCGCCATATCTACGGTAAAGAAGCGATGGATTATCGTGCGCTGCTTGCCTCCGCGGGCATGGAATTGCGGAAGCGCCCCGGCAACCATGTCTGGTTTGGCACAGGCCGTTATGAGTTGACGGATTCGGGCCTGGATATTACTGGCCCGGTGCTGCGGGATTCCCCGGTCTTCCTTGCGGGCCTCGACCGCGGCGACAAGATCACGGAGTTCGAAGGTAAGTCACTGAAGACGGAAGCGGAGTTGACGCGCTGGGTGGATGGCCACAAGCCGGGAGACAAAGCAAAGTTGAAGGTGGAATCGCGCGGTGGCAAGAAGGATGTCGAGATTACGTTCACGGAGTCTCCGCAACTGGAACTGGTGCCGATGGAACAGGCAGGCAAGACGCCATCGAAGGAACAACTGACGCTTCGTGAACAGTGGCTGAGTTCGAAGTCGATCCATCCTCTGCCGGAACTGCATAAGTATTGCCCTGTCTGTCAGCGCGCGCATCCATTTGAGTTTGACCATTGCCCGTATGACGGGTCGGATCTGGGAATCATTCCCGGGAAGGCTCCGGCGGCGGGACCGACGGCGGGTGGCCGCGGACGAAGAGGGAATTAGCCGCTTGTGAATGAGATCTTCAACCTGATGTTCTGCCTCGGCCTTTACGGCTTGTGGCGCATCGCGGGTTGGCTGCTGGAGCGGCAAAGGGCTGTTGTGCCGTGGCGGAAAGTCCGGATCATATGGCCGCTCTTCATGCTGCTGTGGGGCTGGGGAATCTTCTGGATGTTGCGGTCTGGCTTGACTGACCAATGGCTGGTCGTGATGTATGCCGTGTTCAGCTTTTTGAATGCTCCAGCCATGCTGTTGATGGATTTGGCGGGAGAGATCGCAGGCAATAAGTTCACTCTTCCGGACTGGCAACGCTATTTATTCGGCAGCGTTCTGCTTTGGGGTTCCAACTTCGCTCTGGTGCTGCTGGCGGAGGCGAGAGCCTGGAGTAACATCCCATCGGCTTTGAACCTGGAGAAACGCCCTGACATAGTGAGGGCGCACGAGCGGCAAGAGTAACTGCCGCCAGTGCGCCCGGATCATCAGAAGCAGGGTTTACTTCGCGTAAGCGGGATGCGATGCGGGATGGCCCGCACCGGCGTGACAGGTATAGCACTTCACTTCATTCTTGCCTTCGAAGGCCTGCTTGTTGATCTCATGCGTCATGGTGATCATCTTGCGTGCCATGGCTTTCTGGGGTCTATCGTCTTTGGCGAAATCACCCTGTACGTGGCAGAAGGTGCATTCCACACCCAGCGCGATGTTGAAGCTCTGCATGGCATCACTGAACTGCGAGGCCGGCAGAGATCCGAGCACGGTCACGTTCTTCTCGACTTCGGACGCCGTCTTTTCGGGTTTGCGCAAAGGTTCCCCGGCTGCATCGGCTTGCTTTTCGAATACCAGCGTCTGCACGGATTCGCGGTCAGCTGTCTTGAGCGTGGATTCCAGCGTGAAGCTCTTACCGTCCGCCGCCACGGTATATTTGGCGAGCATGGTTGCGGGCTTGGTCTGTGCGATTTTGGAATCGACGGTCAGGGTGTTGCCCTCCCACTTTGCGGTGGAGCGCATGGAAGCGCCGCGATACATGTTGTTGGAGGCTTTGCCCGCTGCAGTCGTATAGGTCAGGCTGTTGCGGCGTTCCCCGCGTTGCGTGAAGGTCCCGGTCAGTTCTGTGATCTTTTCGTCCTTCTGTTCCAGGATGACGAGGATGTTTTGCGGGGCGGGTCCAGCGGTCTTGCTCTTGGAAAGATCGGCCTTCCAGACGCCGGTGAGATTTGGAGTTTGCGCACAAAGGGCGCCAGCGCACAGCAGTGCGGTGAGAAATGTTTTTTGCATGGTTACGAATCAGGATACGATATCCTCCAACATCCATGCACATCTGCCGCTTCACCGCAATGCTTCTGCTGCTCAGCACCTGTCTTTCCGGGCAGGATGTGAACGGGACCATATCGGGGTCGGTCAAGGATAGTTCCGGGGCTTTGATTCCCGCAGCTTCTGTCTTGATTGTGAACGCAGCGACCAATGTCCACGCATGGAGCGGCGCAACGGATGCCGGCGGTGGTTTTGTTGCTCCGGCGCTTCCCGTGGGCACTTACAATGTTGTCGTCACGCATCCCGGCTTCAAGAAGTTCTCAATCGAGGCACTGCCGCTCGAATTCAATCAAAGGGCCCGCGTGGATGTTGTCCTGCAGCCCGGCGAATTGAGTGAAGCCGTCACAGTTACGGGAGAAAGTGCCTCCGTATTGAATAAGGAAGATTCCGCGCTGGGACTGGACATTGACACTGCCCAGATCCGCGATATTCCCATGGCGAACCGCGATATCTTCAACCTCTTGAACCTGGCTGCGGGTGTCTCGGCAGGAGGGGATGCCACCGCGATTCTGAGTTCACAGTACTCCGTAAACGGCAGCCGGACGCAGGCCAGCGAGATCACAGTGGATGGCGTCTCGGTGGTTGGCGGCACCACTGGCTCCACCCGGCATATCCCTTCCACTGAGGCGATCCGGGAGCTGAAGATTCTCACCTCCACTTACTCGGCGGAGTTCGGCCGGACCACAGGTGCCACGATTGCAGCTGTGATTGATTCGGGCTCGAATCTCTGGCATGGCGGTCTCTATGAATACTTCCGGAATGAGGATCTGAACGCGAATAACTTCTTCAATAACTTACGCGGTACTGCAAGGCCTTATGACCGGCAGAACCAGTTTGGCATTAAGGGTTCCGGCCCCCTCTGGCTGCCACGGCTCTACAAGGGAAAAGACAGGACCTTCTTCTTCGTGAACTATGAGGGGTTGCGCCGCCTGGCACCCACGTTGAATATCTCGACCCTGCCCGATACACAGTTCCAGGGCGGGAACTTTTCTTCGTCGCCTGTTGTGGTGGGTGACCCGGCAGCCAGGCAAATACCATTTCCCGGCAATAAGATTCCTGCTTCCCGTTTGGATCTTACGGCGCAGAAGATCCTGGCACTGCTTCCAACTCCTAATTCCGCGGGGTCTTTCGATTCGGCTACAGGCCGGAGTGTGAATAACTATGTCAACCAGGTCTTCACGCATCCGTCAACGAATGACATCAATCTTCGTGTTGACCATAACCTCTCCAGCGCCAACCGCCTCTTTGCCCGCTTCACGCATTTCAACTCGCTCAGTCCACAGGCCCCTATTATTGGTGGAGTTTTCAATCCCGGTAACGGGGACAATCATTCGACGGATTGGCAGGGCGTGCTCGGCTACACCTCCACGCTGAAGCCAAGTCTGGTGATGGAGCTGCGGGCCAGTGTGGTGCGTGAGCCGCTGTACCAGGCCGGTCCGAGTCTAGGGCTCGACGTTGCAGGGGCTCTCGGTATGCAGCGTTTCCCGATTGCGGCAGCGCCATCGATCTCCATCACGGGATACACGGTGTTTGGGAGTCAGGGGAATACATGGGTAAGTCAGGCCGATAATATGTTCCAATACGCGGGCTCGCTCTATTGGGTCCACGGCAACCATACGGTGAAAGTTGGTGCGCAGTTCCGCAGGCACCAGTACAACTTTTTCAATGCCGCTGCTAACTTCGCAGGAGGGTATACCTTCACGGGTGAACTTACTTCCACGAATACAACCGCCGGAAACGCCGTCAATGCCTTGGCGGAATTCCTGCTGGGTTCCGTGAAGAGTTCTGTTTACACTCTCTCCCAGCCGATGATTGGACGGCGCGGCTATAACCTCGGCTTCTTCATTCAAGACGATTGGAAGATCACCCGGAAGCTGACGTTGAATCTGGGGTTGCGCGACGAGTATGAGTCGCCCATGACCACATCCAATGGCATGTATTCGCGCGTGGATGTGAATACGGGCAAGCTGCTGGTGGCAGGAAAGAATGCGTCGGACAGTTTGAATTTAGATCCGCCGAAGTTCAATTTCGGGCCCCGGATCGGATTCGCATATGCGCTCGATCAAAAGACCGTTATCCGCTCCGCCTTTGGTGTGTTTTTCTATCAGTTGTTCGCCAATCTGGGCGGGGTGCTGAACTTCCCTGGCTATACGCTGCAACAGCAGTACAACAGTCTGGGCCGCGGCATTGCCCAGCCATTCACTCTCACGCAGGGGATGCCTTTGCCGCTGGTGCAATCCTTCAATCCTTTCCTGGTGGAGCAGGCGGCGACGACATCCAATCCTCTGTCGCCGGGTGTTCAATTCGCAGATGTAAATCATCTTCCGGAAAATCTGCAGTGGAATTTTGGCATACAGCGGCTCATTGCGCGGGGTACTGTCGCGGAGGCTACCTTTGTGGGATCCCACGCCTATCATCTGCCGCTCTTCATCCGGGAAAATGTGCTGCCGTCCTTCTCCATCGCGGAATTGATTACTGCCAGCGGAAGTAACATCGCAACGCAGCAATACCGGCCATTTCCCACTGTTGCCGGCTGGAGTGCCATCAGCAATGTGGGAAGTTCCGAGTATGCTTCTCTGCAACTGCGGCTGTCCCGTGAGGTTTCGCGCTCCTTCTCAGTGATCGCGAACTACACGTGGTCTAAGAGTATGGATGATGGCAGCGGAACCTTCACCAATACACAGCCGAGTAACGTGGTGGATTCCGGCCAGCTTCCGCAGCTGGCCCGCAATCTGGAGCATGCCGTCAGTGCATTTGACCGCCGCCAGACCTTTACCGCAGCACCCCGGTACACCATTACACGCGGACCGAAATGGTTGCGGGATCTTGAGTTCAGCGGGGTCTTCACCGCGCGCAGTGGTTTGCCCGTGAATATTTACCAGAACAACTTGTATCCAGATGCCGTGCAGCAGCGCCCGAATATCACGGGGACCGCGGCGCTGCTTTATGCCCCAACGCTCACTACGGTCGGGACCGGCATTCAATATCTGCGTCCCGTGAGCGATCCACAATTTCCGCTGAAGCCAACGGGTCCGCTCTTCGCCACAATTAATGGGGCAACCAAGCTGATTCTGCCGGCCGCGATCGGCAACCTGGGGCGGGAAATCGCGCGTGCGCCGGGGGACTGGAACGTCAATCTTTCCGCCGGCCGCCGAATTCGTTTCCGGGAGCGGCTCGCCCTGCAGTTGCGGGCTGAGACTTACAACACGCTGAATCACACGAATCTGCTGCTGCCTTCAGGAAGCCTTTCCGTGGTGGCGAATACCGCGACGCAGTCAGCCACATTCAACTCCCCCGGCTACGGCCTGATTACTTCCGCCCGCAGTGCCCGGTTCATGCAAATGGTGGCGCGGATCGAGTTTTGAGAGAATAGGAAAGTCATGTCGACCCAGCCGATCCCGATTTTCACTGCCGAGCAATATTTGGAGCTTGAGCGCAAGTCGGAATTCCGCAGTGAGTTCATCAAGGGTGGCATCTACGCGATGTCCGGCGGAACGCGAAACCACGCACTGGTGATGATGAATGCGGCAGCTGCGCTGCACCAGCAGCTGAAAGGGAAACCCTGCAGTGTGGTTTCGAGTGACATGCGAATCCACAGCCGGACCTTCGGGATCTACACCTATCCTGACGTGGTGGTGACCTGTGGCCCCGACCAGTTTCTGGATGAACGCAAAGACGTCTTGACCGATGCCACGCTCATCGTGGAAGTTCTCTCCCCTTCCACCCAAAGTTATGACCGGGGTGAGAAGTTTCTCTATTACCGTTCGCTGCCGTCATTCCAGGAGTATCTGATCCTCTGGCAAACCGAGATCCGCGCAGAGCATCACGTGAAGCAGCCGGACGGCTCCTGGCTCTTCCGCGAGCATATGCAGCCCGAAACGGAAATCAACCTCTCCTCCATTGGATGTCAGGTGATTCTGGCGGACCTATATGACCGGGTTGTGTTGGAAAGCGCCTAACTGATCTTCATCCGCGAAGATAACTCCGCAATCGTCTCCACCCACTCTTCCGCCGACTTACGATCCGGATTCTCATTCGTATCGTTATAACCTTCCATCTCACCCTTGCCCCGGCCCTGCACGACGATTCCATCGCGACGCGCGAGGACGTTTATGCCCTTATATCCCAAGCCATAATTCACCTCCGGCTGCGGAATCAGCCAGGCGATTTGACCGCGCACGGGCACCACGGATTCATCCTTCCACAGAGCACGGGCCCCATAGCCGGTTGCGTTTACGATCACCTTCTGGCGCAGCGTGCGGAGTTCCGAAGGTTCATGAAACTCCGTGGTCTCGATCTGGCCCCCTGCAATGAAAAAGTCATTCATCAGTTGCCTGGAAAAGCCCGCGATGTTGAAGGTGAGACTGGAACCTCTGTTGGCGAATTTCGTCGGAAACGGGTGACTGCCGGGCGGGAGATCGATTCCACGGGGAGTCAGGTCAGCCACACGGTCCTGGAATTTGGCGAAGTCCAGCGTGCCGGGTTCCGGACGTGAAGATCCGCGTCCGCCATCCGCAGTGTCAGAAAGGGAGTACCGGTCTGTCCATTCGACAGGGTTTCCAGCCATGCCGAGATAGCTTTCATAAGTGTGGAAGGAGTAGCGGGTCATCTTCTCCCACAAAGCCGGGAAATTCGCGTTCACGGAATTCGTGAGGCCAACCCGGGAATCCGGCGTCCAGGAGCCGGTTGCGCGCGAGGAGCGGACTTCCGGCGGGCGCTCCTTGGCATAAATGGTGACCTTGAAGCCTGCCCGCTGCAACAGCGTGGCGGAGGTCAAGCCCAGCGCACCACAGCCAATCACGGCGATCTCCTTCTCGCCCAGGATCTGCGCTTTTTCGACTACGATACTGCCCGCACCCCACGACAACGACCAGCCACTGCCGCCGTGGCCGTAGTTGTGGATCACGGTCTTGTCCCCCACTTTTTCGACATCCATCCTCGGACCCGCCGCGCGGAAAGGACGCAGACAAACGGTAATCCGGAAGATGCGGTCCGTATGGGCGCGAATCGGATACAGCTTGGGGATGACATCGTAGGCGGGCAGCGGTGGCGCGGCCACGCGGGCGATATGTGTTTTGCGGGCGCAGCCGGTCAGTCCAAATACGGCAGCGGCGCCCAGGAAGTCACGTCGGTTCATTGGTCACCTCGGGCAGGGATTGTTGGGAGAATCCGGCGCAGCGTGGTGCCGAAACTTGCGTGAGACTCACAATGTAGCAAAACGCATCCAAAAGCGGAGTGCGACAATCATAAACAGAGAAACTATGCGATATCCAGAGCACCTCATCGTCCCCATGCGCGAAGACCTGACCAAGTACGGCATTGAGGAAGCGCGCACTCCCCAGGATGTCGACCGCATCATTGCCGATGGCACCGTGATGATGGTTGTGAACTCCGTTTGCGGTTGCGCTGCCGGCAAGGCCCGTCCCGGTATCGGTATGGCGCTGCAGCATGCCGTGAAGCCTGCCAAGTCCGCGACGGTATTCGCGGGTGGCGACGTGGAAGCAGTTGCCCGCCTTCGCGAGATCCTCAAGGATTATCCGCCCTCATCGCCTTCGGTGGCGATCTTCAAAGATGGCCAGCCGGTCTATGTGATGCACCGCTTCCAGATCGAGCAGAGCGATCCGTTCACGATTGCGAAGAATCTGACGGCCGCATTCGATCAGTATTGCGCCGGGTAAGTTGCCTGCAAACTACGGGTCGGAGGCTGGACAGGTTTGATGTGGCTTCGGCCAACATCTAGCCGACAAATCTGTATCCGACCCCCCGCACCGTCAGCAAATGCTTCGGCTCGGACGGATCATCTTCGATATACCTTCTCAGCCTGACGATGAAGTTGTCGATCGCCCTCGTGTCCGTGTCCTCTGACATTCCCCACACATCTTCCAGAATTGACTTCCTCGAAATGGTCTTGCCCTTGTGACGGATCAGGTACCGCATCAGATTGGCCTCCATCAGGGTGAGGGGCATTTTCCGGTCCGCGACAGAGACTTCCATGGCGTTGAAATCGAGCGTGCGACCGGAGAATTCATAGAGATCAGTGGGGTCGACCGGTTTGCTTTCCAGCCACTGCTTGCGGCGGAGAAGACCGTTGACGCGCGCGATGAGAATGGAAAGTTCGAAGGGTTTGGGCAGGTAATCATCGGCCCCGGAAGCAAAACCGTGCAGAACGTCTTCGCTGCGTCCCCGCGCTGTCAGCATCAGCACCGGTACGAACTGGTTGCGCTCGCGCAAAGTCCGGACGACGGTAAAGCCGTCGATCCCCGGCAGCATCACGTCAAGCACCACCAGATCAAACGGTTGCGCACCGACGGGAATTTTCTCGAGTGCGGCCTCTCCCGTTTCCGCAACCTCCACGGTGAAGCCTTCTTCTTCGAGATTGAACCGCAGCCCCTGCGCCAGGTGCCACTCGTCTTCGACCACCAGAATGGAGCTCATGAGCCTGCGGGTATCGGCAATTCCAGAGTAAAAGTGCTGCCCTTGCCCGGACCTTCGCTCTCCGCGAATGCCCGACCGCCATGTTTGCCCGCCGCGGATTGAACAATGTAGAGACCCAGGCCGGTGCCCTTCACCCGCACCGCAATCACGCCGGGAATCCGGTAGAAGCGCTTGAAGACCCGCTTCAATTCATTCTTCGGAATGCCAACGCCCTGATCCTGGACTTTCACCGCGGCAGTCATGTCATCAATCTTGGTAACCCGCGCCACTACCCGCACTTCCTCTCGCGAATACTTGATCGCGTTGTCCAGAAGATTGGAGACTGCTGCCCGAAGTTCATCCACATCACCGCGCACTGTGACGCGAATGCCTTCATATTGGATGGCTTCGCCGTCCAGATGATGCCGCTTGCGTGCCAGGTCGACGCATTCGCGCACGAGTTCTCCGAGGTCGAGGGGGATACGGTTCGCCTTTGCCGATTTCGCCTGCCCGGCGCGTAGAACCTGATCAATCGTGCTGGTGAGGCGCTGGCTGTCTGCCAGCATGATTTCGTAGAACTCTTTCCGCTTGGCCTCATCGAGTTCCCGCTTTTGCAGGGTCTCCAGATACAGGCGGATCGACGCAACCGGTGTCTTCAATTCATGCGTTACTGCATTGATGAAGCGGTCATGTTGTTCATTCAGACGGATTTCGCGGACGAGGAAGATTGTGTTCAGTGTGATGCCCGCGATGATGAGCAGGGAAAACAGCGTTCCGAGCACCACCATGAGGCCCGTACGCCAGCTGAAAGCCACATTCAGAACATTGAGAACAATTGCGAGGACGACTACCACCGCGCCGAGCGTGATGAACAGTGCCATTGATCTGCGGCGTCCGCTGGAACCCATGCTCCAATTATGACGCCGCACCACGGGGAGACGCTCAAGTCCCCCCGGGTACTGCATTGTGAGTTCAGGCTGCTTGCTGTTCAAGGTTCTGGTCGTCCAGTTTCGCGACCTTCACATTCTTCGCAATGCCGAGCTTTTGCAGCAGGTTGATTTGCAGCCAGGTGATGTCCAGTTCGTTCCAGTTCAGGCCGTGACGGGCAGAGGCGGGGTGTGCGTGGTGGTTATTGTGCCAGCCTTCGCCGAAGGTCAGCAGTGCCACCCACCACAAGTTCCGGGAGTCATCGCGGGTCTTGAAGCGGCGGGTTCCCCACATATGGGTGGCGGAGTTCACCATCCAGGTGCAATGCAGGCCCCAGGTGACGCGGACGAACGTGCCCCACATGAAGAGCGGCAAGCCGCCAACCAAATAAAGGAACACAGAGAAGATGACCAGCGGCACGTAGTGATAGGTATCGAGCCAGCGGTAGTAAGGGTCTTTCGCCAGATCGGGAGCGTACTTCGACATCAGCTTCGTATTGGAGTGCTTCGCTTCACCGAAGAGCATCCAGCCGATGTGCGCCCACCAGGCGCCATCGTGCGGGGAGTGCGGATCGCCGGGCTTGTCAGAAAGCTGGTGATGGATGCGATGGGTGGCCACCCAGAAGATCGGTCCGCCTTCGAGGGTCATGGTGCCCAGCGTGGCGAACAGGTAGTCCATCCATTTCGGTACCTTATATGCGCGGTGTGTGTGCAACCGGTGATAACCCATGCCGATACCGAGACTGATGCAGGCCCAGTGGATCACGCAGGTGACCAGGAACACCTTCCAGGTGAACATGGGGATCGCAATGAGCGCCAGGATATGGAAAATGCCGAAAACGATGACAGTCGGCCAGTTCATCCGGCTCTTGTCAATAGGAAAAGGAAGAGGCTGTGTACTCACAAACCCAAACTACCGGAAACCGGATTCTTCGCGTGTAATAGTTTTGTCAGCAGGAAACACACTGCTCTTCGATAGAATTGGAAATTACACGCGAAAGGATCATTCAAAACTTTGTCTACCGCTGAACAACCGCTCGATCTGCTCTGCATCAATACCATCCGCTTCCTCTCCGCGGACGGAGTGCAGAACGCCAACTCGGGGCACCCCGGCATGCCCATGGGCGCTGCCGCAATGGCCTACACTCTGTGGACGAAGTACCTGAAGCATAATCCGGCGGACCCGACCTGGTTTGACCGGGACCGTTTCATTCTTTCCGCCGGGCATGGCTCCATGCTGATTTACAGCCTGTTGCATCTGACGGGCTATGACCTTTCTCTGGATGATTTGAAGAGCTTCCGCCAGTGGGGTTCCAAGACTCCGGGTCACCCGGAACGCGGTCATACGCCGGGCGTGGAAGTGGCCACCGGGCCTCTGGGCCAGGGTTTCAGCAACGCAGTTGGCATGGCGATCGCCGAAGAATGGCTGGCCGCAAAGTACAACAAGCCAGGGCATGAGATCGTCAACCACTTTGTTTACACCATCTGCGGCGACGGCGATTTGATGGAAGGCATCACGCAGGAAGCGGCTTCTTTCGCAGGCCACCTGCGCCTGGGCAAGCTCATCGCTCTCTATGATCAAAACCGGATCACTCTGGCGGGCGGCACTGATCTCTGCTTTACAGAAGATGTGGCCATGCGGTTCCAGTCTTACGGCTGGCAGACCATCCAGGTGGAAGACGGCAACGATGTTGCTGAAGTCTCCGCCGCCATTGAAGCAGCCAAGGCAGAAACCCGCAAGCCTACCTTGATCCTGGTCCGCACCCACATCGGTTTCGGCAGCCCCAAGAAGCAGGACAATTACAGCTCCCACGGCAGCCCGCTTGGGGAAGAAGAACTGGCAGCCAGCAAGGTGAATCTCGGCTGGCCCACCACGGAAAAGTTCTTCGTCCCGGATGCGGCACTGAGCCACTTCCGTTCCGCCCTCACACAGGGTGGCGAAGCGCAGGCCGCCTGGAACGCGAAGTTCGCCGCGTACAAAGCAGAGTTCCCGGCCGAAGCAGCGGAATTGGAAGCCGCGATCGAAGGCACGCTGCCGGAAGGTTGGGATGCCCATCTGCCTACCTGGAAAGCAACTGACAAAGCCGTTGCCACCCGCGTGGCCGGCGGCGAAGTGCTCAACGCTCTGGCCAAAGGCATTCACAACATCATCGGCGGTTCCGCGGATTTGAACTCGTCCACCAACACCGCGCTCAAGGGCATGGGGGATTTCCAGCCTGCGGATTTCGGCGGCCCCGGCATGATGGGTTCCGTCGGCGGCGAATGGGGTTACGGCGGACGCAACGTCGCCTTCGGTGTGCGCGAGCACGCCATGGGTGCGGCAGTGAACGGCATGGCCGCGCATGGCGGTGTTCTGCCCTTCTCAGCAACCTTCCTTGTCTTCTCGGATTACATGAAGCCCTCCGTGCGTCTCGCCGCATTGAGCCAGCTGAAAGTGTTCTTCGTTTTCACTCATGACTCCATTGGTGTCGGCGAAGACGGACCCACGCATGAGCCCATCGAACAGATTGCCGGTCTCCGTGCGATTCCCGGTCTGGTTGTCTTCCGTCCCGGTGACGCGACGGAAACCGCGGAAGCCTGGGCGTTTGCCGTGCAGCACAGCGGCCCAACTCTCTTCGCCCTGAGCCGCCAGAACATGCCGCATCTGGACCGTTCGACGGCCGTGGAACCCGGCGTGGCCAAGGGTGCCTACATTCTTTCGGAAGCGGAAGGCACTCCTGAAGTGATCCTCATCGGCACCGGCTCAGAGGTTTCTCTCTGCGTTGCCGCGCAGGCGAAACTCAAGGAACAGGGCATCCAGGCCCGTGTGGTCAGCATGCCGTCCTGGGACCGTTTCGAAGCGCAGGATGTCGAGTACAAAGCCTCCGTCCTTCCTCCGTCAGTGAAGAAGCGAGTCACTGTGGAAGCCGGATCCACCATGGGCTGGCACAAGTACGCTGGCGATGAAGGCGCTGTGATCGGGATCGACCACTATGGTGCTTCGGCGCCGGGCGAACTGATCATGAAGCAGTTCGGCTTCTCCGTCGATAACGTCGTCGCGACGGCGCTCCAAGTCCTCGGCAAGTAAACTCTTGAAAAGGCGGGCCGCAGCAACTTTCGCTGTGGCCCGCACCGTTTTACCACCCTCCGTCTTTCGAACCAAACCACCACACCACTCCCAGCGTCAGCGTATTCTGCGACTTCTTGAGAATCCCCAGCGTATCCGTCAGGAAGTAGGGATGATTCGACCAGTCGCGCCGCCATTCCTCACGCAGCAGGAAGCCATCGCCGAGCCGCTGGTCATAGGTGACCGTGGTTTCCTTGATGGTCTGTGTCCGTCCGGTGAACAGCCCGCCGCGGTCGGAAAGGTATTCTGCGCGCCCGGCAATCGCTGTCCGCGGTGTGAGTTGGTATTTGGAATAGGCGGCACCTCCCACCGTGTGGTCCGGCGCGGAAGAGGTCGTTAAGCGCTCGATTAAGTAGTCGCCTTCCAGCGCTAAGCTCAGCTTGGGTGACGCCTGCCAGTTCACATAGGAATCGAGAATGTGGAGCTTCCCTTTCGGAGCATTTGCGATGGGCTGAAAGGGAATGCCCTGCAGCGATGGAAGACCGGGGGTGGAGTTGCCGGGAAGATAGAGAACATCCGGGTGCTCCTGGCCGAGATAGTAATTCATCGTCCATGACACGGTTTTGCCAGGCTGTGCCGTAAAGCCGAATAACTGATCTTTGAAGTTATTGAAAGGTTCGGTTTGCTGCGTGCCGTTGGTAATCCAGTAATTGGCCGTGACAGCATCGTTCAACTTGTAACTGACCCGTGCACCTTCGTGGTAGAAGGGAAGAAAGTCAAACCAGTAGGAGCGGGAGTAATTGATCTGGTCCTTGGTATAGTTCCCTTCCATGCCCAGGGAACTGGCCCATTTCCCGAAATCGACGGTGAGGCCTGTTCCCACCGGTGCCACGTACGTGCCATAAGCTTGAAAAACATTGCGCCACACATTGGGGCGGAGTTCATTGGCATTATTGCCCTGCAACGTCTCAGTGGCCTGGCCGAATTGTAGATCCAGCCGCCCGCCAAAACGCCGTCCATGCTCCGGGTCGGCTGCGTTCTCAATAACGATAGCGGCCTGATTCAGGCTGAAGGCATTGCTGCTCACGTCATAAGCGCGCAGAAGGTTCACCCTGCCGATAGGCTTGTTGAGGTTGTAGCCGTAGTAGCCATCCAGCAGGAAGTTCACTGTGGTGCCCCGCAGCAGGTCCGTCTTGGCCGGACTCGCTGCAGTTGCGGCAGCGGCCGGCGCAGCGGGTGCCTCTGGAGCGGGTGTGGATACCACCACCGCAGTGGATTTTGGGGCGTTGAGGCGTGCTTCCAGATCATCCACGCGGGCTTGGAGTTTCTGAATCAAGGCCGTCATCTCAGCGAAACGCCGTTCCGTCTCTGTTTCGGGATTTTGGGCATGCAGCAAGCCGCTTGCGAAAAGAAGCGCGGCGCTCCATTGCAAAAAGAATTTTTGTCTGAAGCAAATGAAACCGAACATAGGTTTGCCTTCCATAAATTACGCAATCCGCGCGAAAAAGTGCGCCCGAACACAAGCTTACCCTGCATGCTGGACCATTCACCTGCAACGCTGCGATCCCTTGTTGACGCTTTTGTGATAGGATTCGGCCCCATGAGGGTCCTTGTTCTAATCGCGCTGTCTCTGTTGCTGGCTGTCTCCGCTCCTGCACAGGTGCTTTATGGCTCCATTACCGGCAACGTTACTGACAAATCCGGATTGGCGCTGCCATCCGCGAAGGCCGAGGCTGTCAATACAGAAACCGGCGTCACAAAGCAGGCACAGGCAGATGCGCAGGGTGTCTTCTCCCTGTTGGACCTCCAGCCAGGTATTTACCGGGTGACGATCTCCGCTCCCAACTTCGCCAGCGCTGTCGAGAACAACGTCCAGCTGGATGCCAATACGGAGCGCCGCGTCAACGTTTCTCTGGGTGTTTCCGCGGTGAACCAAAGCGTGACGATTGACGCGTCCGCCGTCACTCTGCAGGCGGACCGCGTGGAAGTCAATACGCAGATCTCCGGCAAGGAAGTGGAGGATCTTCCCATGGGCGGAGCGCGTAACTTCCAAAGCCTTCTCGATCTCGTGCCCGGTGTAACACCTCCAGCGGCTTCGCACTCAGAAGCAGGAAATCCGACAGGCGCTCTCGCCACAAACGTCAACGGCGCTTCCTATAACAACAACGGGACCCGTGTGGATGGCACTGTGAACAGCTATCCCTGGCTGCCCGAGATCATCGCCTATGTTCCTCCCGCCGAATCGATTCAAGCGGTGAGCGTCTCTACTGGCAACTATGACGCGGAACAGGGCTTCGCTGGAGGGAGTGCCGTGAACGTAACCATGAAGTCCGGCACGAATTCATATCATGGCGCGGCGTGGGAATATAACACCATCAGCAAACTGAACGCCAAGAATTTCTTCTATAAAGGAGGACCGAATCTGCCTAAGTACATCAGCAACCAGTTCGGCCTCACGTTTGGGGGGCCCATCCGCAAGAACAGGCTCTTCTTCTTTGCGGACTGGGAGCGGATCATGAAGCGCCAGGCGGCATCGGGCACTTACTCGGTTCCCCTGGCGCAGATGCGCAGCGGTGATTTCAGTTTCACCACCACGAAGATCTATGACCCGCTGACCGGAGCAGTGAGTGGCACGGGCCGTACGCAATTCCCCGGCAATAAGATCCCTGCCAGTCGTTTGAATCCCGCCGCGATGATGATGGCGGCGCTTCTGCCGCTGCCGAATCTGGGAACCGGTTCCACCTCGAACTATTTCGGGATTGGCGATTACTTCGCGAACAAGAATAACTATGACCTGAAGATCAATTACAATCCTGCGGAGCGGGTTACGGTGTTCACGCGTTACAGCGAGCTGCCTTACAATCTCTTTGATCCTCCGCAACTGGGTACGGGCGGCGGAAGCGGCATGAACAGTATTCAGCCGGGAAATTCCAGCGGCGTTGTCCGCAGCGCCGCAGCCGGCGGAACATACACGATCACTCCCTCGCTGCTGGTGGATGGCAACGTCGGTTTCACGCGCCAGGGCATCTCCGGCCAGGATGTGGATATCAATAAGAACTATGGCTCGGATGTTCTCAAGATCCCCGGCACCAATGGCAGTTCCATCTGGCAGGGCGGTTATCCTTACTTCTCCGTGAGCAGTTATACGGCGTTCGGCAATCCGGCTGTCTCCAACCCCTTCAGCTTCCGCGATAACCAGTACACTTTCTCCGGCAATCTGACCTGGATCAAGCGCAACCACTCGACACGGTTCGGAATTGACTTTGTGGATATGCAGATCAACCACATTGAGCCCCAGTTGAAGTGGGGTGCCCGCGGCGGCTTCGGGTTCAATGGCGGCATGACTTCCCTGAATGGCGGTTCAGCGGCCAACCAGTACAACGACTGGGCGGACTTCATGCTCGGCATGCCGCAATCGATGGGCAAAGATCTGCAGTACATCAGCCCCGGTACGGTCCGGGAAAAATCGCTGGGTCTCTACGCCCGTGATCAGTGGCAGTTCCGGCGCAACCTGACCATCACTTACGGCGTGAGGTATGAATACTATCCCCCCGCGCACCGTGACCACTTCGGCTTTGACCGTTATGACCCCACCACCAACCTCGTGCTGCTGGGTGGCTTGGGCGGCGTGCCTGAAAATACCGGGCTGAATGCGGGATGGGGTAACTTCGCCCCGCGCCTGGGTGCAGCCTACCGGCTCGGCGAAAGGACTGTCATCCGGGCCGGCTATGGCATCAGCGTCGATCCCAATAACTTCCGTAACCTGCGGGACGCCTATCCAGCGGTGATTTCCCAACAAATCAGCGGCCAGACCAGTTATATGGCGGCAGGTAGCCTTACCACCGGTCTTCCTCCGGTGGATCTGCCGGATATCACCTCTGGTAAGTTACCGTTTCCCAGCAATCTCGGCACCACCACTTATCCGCAAAACGTCCGCCGGGGTTACATTGAGTCCTATAACTTCACGGTGCAGCGGGAAATGGGCCATGGCTTGAACTTTCAAGCCGGCTACGTGGGCACGATGTCGATTCGCCAGTTCGTCTCGCTGGATATCAACGCTTCCATCCCGAATGGCGGCAATCCCGGCCGCCCGCTCTATCAGCTCTACGGCAACCAGTCGGACATTTATGTCGTCCAGCCCTTCAATTCGTCGCGCTTCAACTCACTGCAGTCCCAGGCAATCAAGCGCTTCCGCGGTGCATCGTCCCTCCGGATGGCCTATACCTGGAGCCGCGCCATTGATTACAACGACAACAGTGACTCCACGCTTAGCTGGAACTGGGCCCCGATGATCCAGCGCAACAAAGCCCTTGCGGGTTACGACCGCACCCATAACCTGAAGTTCTTCGGTACCTACGAACTGCCGTTCGGGCGCGGGCAGCGCTGGCTCACCCACAGCTTCTGGGGCAAGCTCGCCGGAGGATGGCAGATCAACGGCATTATGTCTTTGGTCAGCGGCACGCCGTTCACCGTGGCTTCCTCCTCCACTGCCTTGAATTCTCCCGGCAATGCTCAAACGGCGAATCAGGTTCTCCCCACGGTGGAAATCTACGGTGGACTCACCCCGTACTTCAACCCTGCGGCCTTCTCCGCTCCCACCGGTGCCGGTGTCTTCGGCAACACCGGACGCAACATCCTCCGCGGACCCGGCTACTTCAATCTCGATGCCAGCGTCTTCCGGATGTTCCGGATCACGGAGCGATTTAAACTCCAGTTCCGCACGGAAGCCTTCGGAGCCACCAACACTCCGCATTTCGGCAACCCTGCGGCGACGGTGACCAGCGGCGGTTTCGGGAATATCACCAGTTCTTCCGGCCAGCGCCAGCTCCGCTTCGCCATGAAGTTGAATTACTGACAAACCTTGCTTCACACAACTGCATCCTTGCGATATAGTTGCCAACGATGTCGAACTCACCTGTTACCCGTCGAGATGTTCTCGGTGTGGGCGCTGCCGCCTTCACCACCTCCCTGTTTACTGGCAGGGTGAAAGGAGCAAATGACCGTGTCGCCGTCGGCTACATCGGCTTGGGCGCCATGGGCAGCGGCAATCTCGGTTACGGCATGCAGGTGCCGGAGATCGTCCCCGCGGCGCTCTGCGACGTCTACCAGCCGGCCCTCGAAAAGAATGAGGCCGCCGCTAAACGCAAAGGCTTTCAGCCTAAGATCGTCAAAGACTTCCGCGATGTGATTGCAGACAAATCACTGGATGCGGTCTGCATCTCCACACCCGATCACTGGCATGCCTATATGACCGTGGAAGCCTGCAAGGCAGGCAAAGACGTCTACGTGGAAAAGCCTTCCTGCGTGTATGTGGAAGAAGGCCAGAAGATGGTGCAGGCGGCCCGCAAGTACAAGCGGATTGTGCAGGCCGGCACCATGCAGCGCTCCGGCGGCTACTTCAAGAAGGCGCGCGAAATCGTGAAGTCCGGCATCCTGGGTGAAATTACCTTCTGCCATGCGTTCCAGAGCGGTTCCACCGGCAAGAATGGCTTTGGTACACCGCCCGCCGGGACGCCCGTTCCGACCGATCTCGACTGGGAGATGTGGCTTGGGCCCGCGCCCAAGGTTGCTTTCGATCTCAACCGCTGGGGCGTGAAAGACAAGGCTCATCCTGATTTCGGCTCGGGCTTCCCCACGTTCCGCTACTTCTGGGATTACGCTGGCGGTGCGATGACGGATTGGGGTGTCCACCTCATTGATCCCCTCCACCAGATGTTCGATGAAGTCATGCCGACCATGGTCGCCGCGATGGGGGAAAAGTACTATGTCACCGACAACCGCGAGACGCCGGATACCATGCTCGCGACGTTCCACTACCCCAAGTTCCTGGCCAGGTATGAAAGCCGCACCGCGAACCCTCTGCCGATGTTTGGCATGAATTTCGGTGCCGGTACAACCGTCCACGGCACCGAAGCGACGCTGTTCGTGAACCGCGGCCACTGCTACGTGATTCCGGCCAGCGACAAGCAGAAGGCTCTCGAAGTCAAATATGAGAACGACAACGAGATGAACCAGATGAACGTGCCGCACTGGAAGAACTGGATCGAATGCATCAAGACCCGGAACAAGCCCCAGAGCGAAATCGAAACCTGCGTCCGCTCGTCGACGGTCTGTCTGCTGGCAAATCTGGCGATGCGCCACAAGAAGACTCTGGATTGGGATGAGGCCAACTGGACGGTCAAGCAGGATGATGTGAAGCCGTTCCTGAAGGCGAAGTATCGAGCACCCTGGAAGCTGGTCGTCTAGGTTTTGGGTTTAGCAACCTTGCAAATTATCCACCGCATGGATAATTTGCAAGGATTGCGGTCTTGATCCTTGTAAATTGTCCGCAGCGTGGATAAAATACAAGGATGATACCCCGGCGAGCCATCCGATTCATCCAATCCGCCCTCGCCCGCCAGGCTTCTGTGGCCATCACCGGACCCCGTCAGGTGGGCAAAACCACCACGGCATTTTCGATCCTCGAAAACACTCCCTCCGTCTACCTCGATCTGGAAGCCCCGGATGACCGCGCCAAGCTGTTGGATCCCACCCTCTTTCTAAACAGCCATGAGGACAAGCTGGTGATTCTCGACGAGATCCAGCGGGTTCCAGAGCTCTTTCCAGTCCTGCGCGGCATCATTGACCGCGGCCGCCGCAAGGGCAAGCGGAATTCGCGTTTTCTCGTACTGGGTTCCGCCTCCATGGATCTCTTAAAGCAGTCCAGCGAGTCTCTCGCCGGACGGATTGCTTATGTGGAAATGGGGCCCTTGACGGTACTCGAAACCGCAGCGGCTTACCCGGATATCAACTCCCTCTGGGTTCGCGGCGGTTTTCCAGACAGCTTCCTGGCGGCGGATGACCCCGACAGTCTGGCCTGGCGCAAGGACTTCATCCGCACCTATTTGGAGCGCGATATTCCTCTGCTGGGCCCGCGCATTCCGGCGGAACTGCTGGGACGCTTGTGGACGATGCTGGCCCACGAGCAGGGAACGATGGTGAACGCGTCCCGTTTGGCGACGTCTTTAATGATCAGCGCCCAGACGGTGACCAGATATATCGACCTGCTTTCGGATCTTCTGCTCGTACGCCGTCTACAGCCCTTTCACGGCAATGTCGGCAAGCGGCTGGTGAAGGCTCCGAAGGTCTATGTGCGGGATAGCGGGCTGGTGCATGCACTGCTGGGCATCCCTGATTTCACGGCGCTCTCCGGACACCCTGTCATCGGCGGGTCCTGGGAAGGCTTTGTCCTGGAGAACTTGATTGCTGCTGCACCGGCCCGCACGCTGGCAAGTTTCTACCGCACCGCTGCTGGTGCTGAAATCGATCTGCTGCTGGAGATTCCCGGTCATGGACTCTGGGCTTTCGAAATCAAACGGAGCCTGACGGCCAAGCCCGACAAAGGTTTTTACATTGCCTGCGAAGATCTCAAGCCGGACAAGCGTTTCCTGGTGAACGCCGGAACGGATCGTTATCCCATCAAGGAAAATGTCGATGCTATCGGCCTGCTGGCCATTAGTGAGATGCTGGCAAATCTATAACTGCCAAACAAAAAAAGGCGGATCTCCGAAGAGACCCGCCTTTTTTTAACATCTTCCGAAGCTCAGAAGTTCAGCTTCAAGCTCAACTGAATCTGCCGGGGAGGATACGCAGTGGAAAGCGTACCAAAGCCGCTGGACGTCGATGTAGTGCCCAAACCGGTGAAGTTCGAGTGGTTCGGCGCGTTGAACAGATCCGTCTGGAACTTGAGGTTGTAACGGTCACGGTAAGTCACGCTCTTCGACATCGAGAGGTTGAATGACTTCAGACCGGGGCCTTCCACGTTACCCACGCCAGAGTTCCCGAGACGGGAGATCGGTGCCGCGGTAAACGCCGCAGTGTTGAACCAGCCGTTCGGACCCTGGCTGAGGTCATACAGCGGCTGACCGTTGTAATCCGCGCGCCGTGTGCCCTCCGCCGTGCTGCCGGTGATGGTGTAATACTGGCCGGACTGCAGACGGATGGTGCCGTTCATCATCCAGCCACCCAGCGTGCTGCGGACCAGAGTGTTGGAGTTGCGGAACCGGGGCAGTGTCCACACGTAAGTGCCGATGAACACATGGCGGCGGTCATAGCTGGTGGGGCCGTAGTTGAAGTGGCGGTTGAGGTAGTTTTCCGGATTATCGCCCTGCGCGCTGCTGTCACCGAGAGCCTTGGCAAAGGTGTAGCTGGCGGTCATGAAGAGATTGCCGGTGCGCTTGGAGACATAGCTTTGCAGCGCGTGGTAGTTGGAGGTCGAATCACTGTTGTACTGCGTGATCGTTCCATAGCCGAGATACGGACGCAGAGCGGCGATCGGCTGCTGCTGTGCACTGGGCAACTGGGCGTTGGCCGAATACTTCGAGAAGATCACCTGATTGATATCCGGTTCGCGAAGCAGGTGGCGGCCCAGGTTGCCCACATAAGCGAGTTCCCCTACGAAGCCCTTGCCGAGTTCCCGCTGGATGCTGAGGCTGTACTGCTGTGCATAGCCGTTCACCACGTTGGGGTTGATGGCGGACATGTTCGCCTGGGGAGCAGCGAGAGTAGAACCGCCGCCGGGGTTGCCCAGGTTCGCACTGTAGAGCTGCGTGGTCTGGGTGATGGGGGCGATATTCAGCTGCGAGAAGATCATGTTGCCCTGCGGACGCGTGTAGTAAGTACCGTAGCCGCCGCGGATTACCGTCTTCGACATGAGCGAATAGGCAAAGCCGAAGCGCGGCATGAAGACGTTCTGGTTGTTGAAGAAACCACGCAGTCCAGCTGTGGGGAAAGACTGGAAGAACGCCGTGGTGCTGCCGGGAACGCGGTTCTGCTGGTCAGTGGGAACGCCGTTGCCTGCCAGAACCAGACCGTTGTAGGGGTTGCCCACGCCAGCCACCAGATTGCCCGAAGAGTTGATCTGCACGGCCTTCGAGGGGTCATAGCGGGCGGGGTCGAAGTTCACGATATTATTCGCCTGCGTGTAGAAGGGAATCATGTATTCCCAGCGGACGCCGATTTCCAGGCTCAACTTGCGGGTCACCTTCCAGCTGTCCTGCACGAAAGCGCCGGGCTGGGAGAAGCGGAAGAAGCCCACGGGATCTGAACCAGCTTCATTGAAGTTATAGAAGTTGCCGAGCAGCATATCCGCCACCGCATTGCCGGTGGAGTTCGTGTTGCCGGAGGTTTGGAACGTCACGTTGCCAGTCACGGGCGAACGGCCATTCTGGTCCACGCGGTCCCGGATGTAGGCAAAGCCACCCTTCAGGATGTGCTTGCCCTTGACCCAGGTGATGGTGTCAGAGATCTGTATGTCCGTGGAGGGCGAGAAGAGAGAGAAGTTCGGGCCCTTGAAGTTGGCATAACCGCTGACCGAAACGTCAGGAATACCATCCGCATCCCAAGGGTCATTGCCCTGGTAGAGCGGCTTGAACTGGAAGCCGTAGGTGGAGCGCTTCCATGTATCGCCATAGGGAGGAATGTGCTGTGATGCCCAGCTGGCATTGACGCGGAATTCGTTGACGATCGCGGGCGTGGGCAGCCAGGTTTCGCCCAGCAGCCAGCTGCGTCCCGGACGGTTGCGAAGCGTCGGGGTCGTCGGCAAACCGGAGCTGGAGAAGGTGCCGAAGGGGTCGACGAGGCTGTTCTCATCGGCAATCCAGCGTCCATAGAGGTTGTGGTTGGAGTTGATGCGGTAATCGATGCGGGCCAGGCTTTCGCGGAAGTTCAGCGGGTTGCTGGGCTGCAGGATCACGTTGTTGGTCACCGGGTTGTCGTTGAAGAACGACGCCTGCTGGGACATCAGCTTGTAAACATTGGCGATTGCCTTGCCATCGGGCGTAATCAGCGACGCGGGGAGAATATTGCCGGGGTAGGGGGTGCTGCCGCCGGGGTTGTGGATGCTGCCGGTAAAGATGCCGTTCAGGAAGTTCGTATCCGGAACCGAAACGCGGGTGGGGTTCTGCGTCTGCCGCAGGCGCTTCCATTCCTGGCCGAAGAAGAAGAACAGCTTGTCCTTCTTGATGGGGCCGCCGATGCTGCCGCCGAAATCGTTGTAGCGCAGTTGCGTTTTGTTCACAGAGAAGAAGTTGCGGGCGTCGAGCGCATCATTGCGGAAGGTCTCGAACAGACCGCCGTGATATTGGTCCGTACCGTTCTTGGTCACCACGTTGAAAGCGACGCCCGAGTTGCGGCCATATTCGGCCGAGAAGTTCGAGGTCTGCACCTTCACCTGCTGAATGAATGAAGGGTTGACGTTGTTCATCAAGCTGCCGTTGCTGCCGGCCACGAGGTTGAAGGCACCGTCGACCGTCAGGTTCTGCGTATCGCTGCGGTTGCCGTTGATGTTCTGGTTGGTTGCCGTGAGGCTGGTGGTGACGCTGAACTGGTCCGGGTTGGTGACAACCGTGCCGGGCACAAGGGTCAGCAATTCGATGTAGTTGCCGCCGTTCAACGCCAGATTCGCGACTTCCTTCTGGTCAATGGTCTTCGACATTTCGCCGGAGTCCGTGTTGATCTGCTCGGCTGCCGTGGCCACAACCTGAATGGACTGGTTGAGATCGCCGACGGCGAGTTTGAAGTCGGCGGTGACTCTGCCATCCGCAACCACGTTCAAATCTTTCTGTTCCTGCTTGGTAAAGCCGTTGGCGCTGACGACGGCATTGTAATGGCCAATGGCCAGGTCCGTCACAGCGTAGTAGCCGTTTGCATCCGTGGTTGCCGTGCGGACACTTTGATTTTCCAGATTGGTGACGTTGATGGATGCACCCACCACCGCGGCACCGCTGGGGTCTGTTACTGTACCGGTCACGCGGCCGAAGCTGGTTTGAGCCCAGGCCGGGAGACTCATGATCCCCGCTGCAAGACAAACAAGCAGCGCGGACCGTACTGCGAAACAACGTTGTTTCATTTTCTAACCTCTTGGAATATGCGAGCGAAGCTGCTCAGTGCCTCTATCTTATATGAAGTGTGACTTGAGTGTTTCCAAACGATGATTTTTTTGCTTCTTTGACCCAACCAATTCCCAAGAGAGCGCATCTTCGCCCAACAGCAACCGATTTCCACGTTGGAGGTCCACCAACCCATGCTCAGGGTCAAAACGATTTTTGCCGCTCTTGCGGCCGCCGCAATATTCAGCCTTTCCGCGTCCGCGCAGACCAGTCTGGGACAGATTACAGGAGCCGTCACCGATGCTTCGGGAGCGGCAATCGCCGGGGCTGCCGTAGTTGCCCGCGATGTTGCCACGAACGTCAACTCCCAGACCGTAACATCCAGCGACGGCATCTATAACCTGCTGTCACTGGTTCCCGGCGAATATCAGGTAACAGTCACCAAGCAGGGGTTTGATACCTCCATTACCGGAAAGGTGATTGTTTCCACTGGTCAAACCACTACTATCAATGCAGCGCTCAAAGTTGGTGCGGTCTCCACCAGAGTGGAAGTAGAGGCCTCGACCACCATGCTAAACACCAGCTCGTCGGATGTTGCCACAACTGTCGAGCGGGATCTGGTTTCGAACCTGCCCTTCACGGAGCGGAACTCTCTCGAAGCCGCCATGCTGATCCCCGGCGTGCGCGGCGACCCCAACTCTCCCGGCCAGGTCACCGGTGAAAATGCAGGCATCTATACCGGACCCATCGCCCCTGGCGCGGCCACGAACATCGCAGGCGGTATGCCCGGCGCGACCTCCATCATGGTGGATGGTTCCAACGTTACGCAGGGCAGCATTGGACGCGCGGCGATCAGTGTATCGGGTGACATGGTGCAGGAAGTCACGGTGGTTACCAACGGCGTGCCGGCACGTTACGGCAATACAGGCGGCGGTGTGATCATCCAGGCCACACGCAGCGGCACCAATGAGTACCACGGAAACTTCTCCTGGCGTCACACGGACCCCGGTTTCAACGCCTATCCTCCGGGCAATGCCATTCCGAATGAGCAGCACCAGAATTTCTTCGGGTCCACCGTCGGTGGACCGGTCATCATTCCGAAAATCTATAACGGCCGCAACCGGACCTTCTTCTTCGGCGGTTTTGAGCCGGCACGGCTCTACAACGCTACCTCACAGCTGGGTACGGTACCCACACCTGCTGAACTCGCCGGTGATTTTTCGAACTCCATCACCTTCCTGAACACCACCATCCTGAACCAGCAGGGTCTTGCTGCCGCATTGGCCGCGCCCCGCACCGGACATTTGTACTACCAGAGCCCGGTGAACTCCTTCGGCGTTCCGGTCGGCGCACAGTATTCCAGCAGCAGCCAGTATGTGCCGGTTCCCAATGACAATGTGGCGAATGCCATTGCGCAGAACAAGTTTGCGCAGTTCGTGCTTGCCGGACAGCCCACGCCTTCGAATCCGGGTCCGTACACGCAGTTCCTGCGGTCGGACGGTCTTTACAACAACAGCGGTTATAACGCGAATCTGATCCGCGGCGTGACGAACACAGATGACCGTTACTCCGTCAAAGTGGACCACCTGTTTAATGACAAAGACAGGATGAATGTCCGCTATGCGGTGCAGCCCCTCACGGCAACCCGGTTCTACGGCTACCCGCTGACGACGCCATTTGCCGGATATCCCACAGACAACGCTTCTTCGTATGTGGTTTCTCTCAATGAAACCCACATCATCACGCCTTCGATGATCAATGACCTGAAGATCATCTACGCCCGGAATCACCAGGTGCGCGGCCAGTCTTCCGTGGCCTTGGCCGAAGATTACGGCGCGAAGTACGGTCTCACGCCGGCAATCAACGGGTCCGGCATGCCGCATATCGGGTGGTCGGCTTACACACTTGCACCGGGCGCGAACTCTGTGAACGCCCAGGTGGATTCGAATTATCAGATTGAAGACTCCATTACATGGACGGTGGGACGGCACTCTATCTCCGCCGGTCTGGATCTCCGCCGCCAGCTTTCGAACCAGTACAATGCCGCGGGCATCTATGGCGGCACTTACAGCTTCAGCCCGTCGCAGACGAACAATGGCTCCGGCGGCAATTCCCTGGCAAGCTTTGATCTCGGACTCATTGGCAGCTTCACGAATACTCCCGTTGCGGTGCCCGGTTACTATCGCTGGAACTATTTGGGCACTTACTTCCAGGACGATATCAAGGTGCTTCCCAACCTGACCATTAACATCGGCATGCGCTATGAGTTCCAAACTCCGCGCATGGAGAAGTTTGACAATCAGGGTACCTTCCTGCCAAATCTTACGGGCACACTGAATGGTCTGCCTGCTACCGGTGCTTTCTGTTTCGCGAATAACTGCGGTCTCGGCAGCACGCTTTGGCCTTCGAACAAGAGAGGCTTTGAGCCGCGCATTGGTATTGCGTGGTCGCCCAACAGCAAGACCACCATCCGGGCGAATTACGGTGTGATGAAGGTGCCGCTCACCGGTTACGGCAACACGCCGCTGCCTGATTTCAACGTAAACTCTTACTCGGTTGGCGGCACCACGGGCGGTGTGGTTCCCAATCAGCCGGTGAATTACCTCACGAATCCGGTGGGTCCTCTGAGCTCTGCTTATACCGTGCTGCAGGGGCGCGGACCGTTCTTCACCGTGCAGGGAATTACGGTTCCCTATATCGCGCAGACAGACAAAGTTCCCTATATCCAGCAGTGGGGCTTCACAGTGCAGCGCGCGCTGAATCCGAAGACGCTGCTGCAAGTGGGTTATGCCGGCACGGTGGGCCACCACCTGATCAGCACTGCTGCACCTCCGTTGAACTTCCCGAACCTCAACACGTTGTTCTCGGACATTCAATCCGGGCAGAACTTCTCTTCCACTACCATCAACAATCCCTATGGCATTGTGCAGAATGGTGCAATCATCAAGGAAAATCTGTTGAGCAGCCTGAACCCCTACCAGAACTTCTTCAACCAGGCCCTGCAGCAACAGTTCTACCGCGATGGCAACTCCAACTACCACGCTTTGCTCGCCGGTGTGACCCGGCGTTTGGGATACGGACTTACGTTCCAGGCATCATTCACATGGTCGAAGTCGATTGATGATGCCGGCGGGTCTCCTGCTGTGGCTCTTGGTGGTTCTATCTACGGCAATGCCACGGTGCAGAATCCCTTCAATCTGCGGCTGGAACGGGCGGTTTCGAACTTCGATACTCCGGTGCGGACTTCGATCGGCTACACCTATCAACTGCCCATTGGGCGCGGTCAGTTACTGCGCACCAATAACAAGATCATCGATAACGTGCTGGGTGGCTGGGTCACTTCCGGCGTGATCAACTCCCAATCCGGCATGCCCTTCCTGGTGCAGGCTGGCAGCGCGGGTTACTGGGTTTCGTCCACGGGTACCTCGGTGTTGCCCGCAGGTGTTCTGCTCCGTCCCGATCTTGTTCCTGGACAGCCGTGTTTGAACCCGAATTTCTCTTACAGCAACGCGTTCAACATGCCGTATGTAAACCCGAACGGCGTCTCGGTTCCCGGTTCGCTCTTGCACCCGGCGTTTGGTAATGCGCCGCGCACGCTGACCGGTTGCCGCTCGCCCTGGCTGAATTCGCTGAATGCCAGCATCCAGAAGCGTTTCCGTTTGGGCAACAGCGAACGCCGCTACATCCAAATCAGCCTGGAAGCGTTGAACGCGATGAACCATACCCTCTACTACTTCAACCCCAACAGCGGTATGAAGGCCTTCAATGCCTTTAATAACTCGTCGCAGACCAACTCTTCGATACCGGCTTTCACCATGCAATCCACTTATGGTGAGCTATGGCAACCGAACGCAGCACTTGTTTCGCGGACGGTATTTGTTGGCGCGAAGTTGTTCTGGTAACAATAGAGCGATGATCCGGACACTCCCACGCACCGCCGTTTTTCTGCTGATGGCGGCGGCCTCGCTTCCCGCCGCTGACTGGACTCCACTGTTCGACGGCAAGACACTCAACGGCTGGGAACCGGTCGGCGAGTGCAAGTGGATGGTGACCGGCGAAGGCTATCTTTTTGGACGCCGGCCGGTGCCGAACGGGAAAGAACCCTTCGGCCCCTGGCCGGTGGCCCAAAAGGCTTACCGTTCCTGGTTCAGCGAGCAGGCCTGGCTCTACACCACCCGGAATGATTTCACTTCCTATGACCTGCATCTGGAGTTCTGGCTGCAGGAAGGCGGCAACAGCGGTGTTTCGCTGTTTGACAGTTCCCGCGGCGGCAAATCCTTCGGCCCGGGAAAGATCGAAACACCGGCGCACATCGGCTATGAAATTCAACTCCTCGGCAGCGATGAGGGGGAATACATCACCGGTGCCATTTATACCTTGCAGCGTGCGAAAACCGGTCTGCAGAGGTTGAATTCGTGGAATACTCTCGACATTGAGACCCGCCCGGATATGATACGGGTCAAGGTGAATGGAAAAGTTGCCGCGGAACACGCGCCTGACCCGGCGCGGCCCAAGACCGGCCCCATCGGGCTGCAATTGCATGACCGCTCCACGTGGGTGATGTTCCGGAACATCAAGATCCGCGAATTGAAATAAGATGCCTTTGCGCCAGACCATCTTCGGTGATTCCAACAACCCGTCTTTCGATGATGCCGCTCTGTTGCGCTTCCTCGAATCCGGCACCGAAGACTCTTTCCGCCACCTTTGCGACGGCATGTCCCCCCGCCTGATGCGTTACTTCCGGGTGCGGGGCTGTGATTCGTCCTCCGCGGAAGAACTGACGCAGGACGTACTGTTTACCATCTACCGCCGCGCTTCATCTGTGCGCGATCAAGCTCTGTTCCGCGGCTGGATCTACAAAGTCGCCAAGAACGCGTTGCTGCAAAAGTGGCGCAAGGCACGCACTACACCGGACTGCATCCATCTCGACAGTCTGGACGGCCATTTGCCGGAATGCTGTTCCGTACCGCCGGGCCTCGACGCCGGCTTCTCTGACATCGTCTCCGCGCTTGGTCCTGAAGAGCGCGAACTGCTCACCCTCCGCTACGTTGACGGACTCGAATACAACGAGATCGCCACCGCGCTCGACATCCCCGTCGGTACCGCAAAATGGCGTGTCTTCAACTGCAAAATGAAACTCTCGGTGAAGTTCGGGAGTCCAGCGAAGAGGAAACTCAAGTGAGCAAGAACTGTATATCCCGGCACACCTGGGAGAAATTCACGGCTGCGGATCCGGCTGCTCTGCCAGTGGTGGAGGCGCATTGTGCCACCTGCGCGCCGTGCACCCGGCTGCGCGATGCCCTAAAATCCGTGGATCGCTCGCTTGCGGAGCAGGCACTTGCGCTGGTTGCTTCCGCCCAGCCCAACCGCAGCACGCTCACCCGCATCCGGGATGGCATCACCTTTCGCATTCGCCGCAACACCGGCCTGCAGGACCAGCCAGACTTCTCGCGCGAGATCGATTTTGAACTCCTCCGTGCCATTCTTGTGCCCATGTGCGGGCCGGCCATTGCTGAATCCGCGCTGCTTGCGGGCAATCTCGGCAACATCATCGACGTGATCTGCGGTTCCACCGCCGCCCGTTTGGTGGAACAGACTGCCCAACCGCTGCCGGAGCAGTCCCGGTGACAGCGCTTCTCAGCCCCCGCTGGATTTTGCTGGCCGCGATTGTGACGTTCTTCAGCGGCACGTTCAGTCTGGTCACCGGCGTTCCCCATCCCATGCGGGAGGGCCTGGTGTCGATTGTTCACGTCGCTGCCTACGCGGCCGGTATCTATCTGGCGGGAAAGATCGCAGCGGAGCACCGCAGTTCGGCCTCTGTCCAGCTTGCGTGGAATCTCATCGGGCTTAGTTCCGGGTTCAGTCTCATCCGCCACACGGCCTTCCTGCTGCATGGCTTCCAACTGCTGAACGGCATGCCCGCGCCGGTTTACTATCTGATTACGCAGTTGCCCATGGCCTTGGCCGTGCTCTCATTTCTGGCCGGCCTGATCTCCATGTGGTGTGCTTTTTCTGCCCTGGGACTTGGTTTTCACGCGCGCCGGGTCGATATTGCGCTGCTGATCCTGATTGTGCTGCTGATGCCGCCGATTCTCCTCTCGCGCGGGTTGCAGAATCCCTCGGAATTGACGTCCAGCATCTACCTTCTCCGTTACGCAGGTCCGCTCTTGCTGCCTGCCTGTGCCGGCATCGCTGTCCTGCTGCACCGCATTGCCTACCAGATGCGGGGCGGTGACATGTCCCGGGCTTTGCTTTGCCTCATCGCTTATCCGGTCCTCCGGCTCATCGCAGCTCTGCTGGCTCTGAACCCCGGGTTGCGCCAGATCCAGATTCTCTACATCACACAGGCTTCTCTGATGCAGATTGTTCCCCTGCTTTTCACCCTCGGACTGGCCTACCGCTGGCAGATCACCGTCCGCGCCTCCCGCGCCTTCCGCCTGCGCCCGGAATGGAATAGTGCTTCCCCCTCCCCGGTTGTTGTAAATTAAGGGGACTATGGTTCCGGTTCCAGCCGCGGAGGACGCCAGCGAAGTTATACCGCTTCAGCAACAAGTGGCGCGGTTGCAAGCGCTGCTTGAAGTCTCCCGTCAAGTGCACGCCACGGTGGAAGCAGACGAGGTTCTGCGCAAAGTCCTGCAAATCGTTGTCCGCGAGTTGGAGATGGAAGGCGCGTTGTTTGTGGAACCCCGCATGACTTACGGCGATGTTCCGCCCGAGCCCTGGGATGGTTGCGCCCGCTTCCAGCTCAATGACAAAGATGGCAAGCTCTTAACCGAGCTGATCGTTTCGCCCGGACCTGCCATGGAACTCGGATTCTACGAGCAGGATTTTCTGGAAGGCCTCGCCCTGCAGGCTTCCGTTGCGCTGGAGAACGCTCACTTCCACAAGCGCAACCTGGAATGGGCGCGTGTGCAATATGATCTGGACGCCGCCCGTAACATTCAGCGCAGTCTGTTGCCGCAGACCATGCCGGATATTCCCGGCTACTGCGTCGCGGCCCGTTCCAGCGCCTGTTATGAGGTCGGCGGCGATTACCTGGATATCTTCCAAACCGCCACGGGCGAACAATTTCTTGTGGTCGCGGATGTGGCGGGCAAGGGTCTCGCTTCCGCCATCATCTCCACCGCATTCCGCTCTGCGTTTCGCGCGATGGTGCAGTCCGGCATCGAACTGGCGGAAGTTGCAGCACGGCTGGGGCAGCAGCACTGGCTCGAAGGGCCGGAAACCCGCCGCCGCTACGTCACGGCAATCTTTCTCAAGCTGGACCCCAAAGGGCACACCGCCCAGGCCGTCAATGCGGGCCACACGCCTGGTTTTCTGGTGCATGCCGATGGCACGCGTCACCTTATTAACGCCAGCGGACCGCCCCTGGGTCTGCTGCCCGGCATGACTTATTCCGCCGAAACGATCGAGTTTCAGCCCGGCTCGCGTCTGCTCTTTTACACTGACGGTATGACCGAGGTTTTCCGTGATGATGAGGAATTTGGCGAAGACCGGCTCCTTGATCTTGTGGCAACCCCGGCCGTGCCCTCCAGCACGGCAATGCTTGATCTGATTTGGACGAGCCTCAACGAATTCTCCAGTGGCGGCCATCAGCATGACGATATGACCGCCCTTGCTCTGCACCGCAAGCCCGCCAATCAGGAGGAGCCCGCATGACAGTCATCACACCGCCGAGCACCGCCACTTCAGTCGAAGTCCGGCTCCCATCGCGTCTTGGTTTTGAAAAGGTGGCCATGGGTACAGCCGCCAGTGTCGCCAAGCTGATGGGCTTTGCGGAAGACCGCGTGGAAGATCTGAAGACCGCGGTGGCCGAAGCTTGTATCAACGCCATCGAACACGGCAACCATCTCAATGAAAAGCTCAGCGTCGGCGTGGTGCTTTCCATGGACGCGAACACTCTTGAAGTGAAGGTGATCGACAACGGCGACGGGATGAGCGCGCAGGTCGCTCCGCCGGATATCGACCGCAAAATGCACGGTGAAGAGGACCCCCGCGGCATGGGTATGTTTCTCATCCAGGCGCTGGTGGATGAGGCCGAATGGGTCCCCGCAACAATTGAAGGCAAGAGTTACTGCCGTCTTGTTATCCGTTTGGATAAGGAATTGATTTAATGTCTATGCAGATTGAAACCACCGCGAAGGTGGAAAAAGGCACTTCAGCGTCCGGCACTCCCCTGACGGTCATCCGCTTCTCGGGTGACATTTCGAGTAACTCCAAAGAGGCCGTTTTGGGAACTTACCAGAAGTTACCCAAGGATGTGAATAAGCAGATACTGCTGGATTTCTCGAAGTCCGAGTATCTCAACTCCAGCGGCATCGCGTTGGTGATCCAGATCATGATGGAAGCCTCCAAATCCGGCCAGACGATTCACGTGTTTGGGCTGACGGCGCACTTCCAGAAGGTCTTCAAGATGGTCGGTATTACCAAGTACGCCACAGTCCACGAATCTGAAACCGCAGCCAAGGCAGCCGTCGCTTAACATGAGTCTCGAAGTTGTAATTTCCCCCACCCGCCAGGAACTTGGCAAGACGGCCGCCGCTGCGGTCGCTGCTTCACTGCGTACGCGCAACGCGCCATTCTCTATCTTCTTCGCGGCCGCGCCCTCGCAGAATGAAACGCTGGATGCACTCGCGGCCACTCCGGGGCTGCCCTGGGATCTTGCCACGGCATGCCATCTCGATGAATATATTGGACTCGCCGAGGATGCCCCGCAGTCTTTCCGCCGCTATCTTCTCGACCGAATTGTTGGGCCGGCCGGCATTCCCCGGTTCCACGGCTTGCGCGGCGAGGCTCCAGATATCAAGGCCGAGATTGCGCGCTATTCCGCGATCCTCGAAGCGCAGTACCCGACTATCGGCTGCATCGGTATCGGGGAAAACGGGCACATTGCCTTCAATGATCCGCCGTACGCCAAGTTCGATGATCTGTCGCTCGTACGCTATGCCGAACTGACCCGCGAATGTCGCGAGCAGCAGGTCCACGATCAGACGTTTCCTGATTTGCCTTCGGTCCCGACCCATGCGCTGACCCTGTCGATCCACGCTCTGATGCGCGTGCCCGAGTTATTCGTGATGGTGCCCGGGATTCGGAAGGCGGAAGCGGTGAAGAAGACCCTGAAGGGCGAGATACGGGAAGCATGTCCGGCTTCGATTCTGCGGATGCACCCGAAGGCCACGCTGTTTCTGGATGCGGATTCGGCTTCGCTCCTGTAGGGATTAGTTAGGCGGCCCGGGTCAAGTTATTCCGCGAAAGCGCGCCCTGGGGTTCTCTAATACTCCAGTTCGTGCGCCTTTCAGGCGTGCGTCTCCACGCGAAGGTCACGGGCACCAAGGCCCATCAGGTTTGGGCACCCCACAAGGCCCTTCCCCCTACTTCCCACCCCGCGCGACAAACGCCGGTGTCTTTGCGCCATCCCCGAAATCGAACGCCGTCAGATACGCCAGCTTGAGAATCTTCTCCATCTTCCCGTAGTTAATCTTATCCGCCGTATCCGTCACCTGGTGATAATCCGGATGGAAGCCCGTAAACCACCACATCGCCGGAATATCATGCATGAGAAACGGATACTGGTCACTCCGGAACAACACGCTCAACACGGTATCTTCATCCCACTTATAACTCAGATTCAGCCCCGTCGCCCGGTTCAATTCCTCCACAGTCTTCCTGTAACTTGGACTGTACTTTGTCCCAATCACATTCAACTCATTCGAGGTATCTTTGGCGATATCCATCAGCCCATCCGTCTGGCGGCTCGGCGTCTCATCCCGCCCGATCATGTCGAAGTTGATCGTTGCCTTGGTCTTGGCCAGATCCCGCAAAGGATGCGCCGTGTAGTAATAAGCTCCCAGCAAGCCCCGCTCCTCCGCCGCGAAGACAGCAAAGAGGATCGAACGCTTCGGCTTCACTGGATTCAGCCCGAATGCCTTCGCAAGTGCCACCACACCCACCGTCCCGGAGCCGTTGTCATCCGCACCGTGGAAGATACCGCCCTGCGGCGAGAGTCCGTCATGATCATAGTGCGCCGAAATGACAATCGTCTCAGCCCGAAGTGTTGGGTCGCTGCCCTCCACCAGCCCGACCACGTTATATGACACCGCCCGCCGCCGCATGGAAGTTCCCGCATGTAACTCCACCTCGGCACTGAGTGGCATGGACACATTCTTCAAAGTCGTATCGATGGCCTTCTGTAAGTCCGCACCCTTCTTGCCGCTGGCCTGGAGTAAGTCATCCTCCACCTTCTGCGAAACAGTAAATGCCGGAATCGAACCTTCATCGGCAATCGCCTGCGTCGGGCGGATATATGGCTGCCCGTTCAGCGTTGTGGAAGGCTGTCCAATCGGGCCGCGCACCATTTTCGGATCATGCAGGGGATCCGGTGCGATCAGCAGCGCCACCGCGCCATGCTTCACCGCGTTCAACATCTTTGCCCGCGTATTGGCATAACGCGTGTTGCCCTTGCCATTGAAGATGGACGCCGCGTCATCTTCCTGTGGCTCATGCGCGAAGACCATGACGACCTTTCCTTTGACGTCGATCCCCGCGTAATCGTCATACCCCAGTTCTGGCGCGGTGATCCCATAACCGGCGAAAACAACTTTGCCGCTGACGGTAATGTCGTCCGGGAATGACCCGATCGTATCCGGCGCGGAGTATTTCTGGCCGCCCTTGACCGTGAGCGATGTGAGCGCACGGGCCGGCCGGTAATCGATCAACGGCACAGGCTGCAGGTACGAATCGCCCACCAGGGGCTTCAGTCCGGCCTTGGCGAACTCGGCTGCAATCCAGCGGATGGCAATCTCAGACCCGCGCTCCAGTGAGAGGCGTCCCTCCAATTCATCTGAAGACAGAAAGGTTAAATCGGCGCGCAGATCCACCGCGCGGATGCTCTTATAACCCGGCGAAACCCGCTCCGCCACCTGCCCCGCCAGCACTCCGGCGGCCAGCAAACCCGAAACCAAAACTCGTCGCAGCATTTCAGGAGTGTAACCCGATCCCGCGCAATTATGAAGCGGAAAGAGCCTTGCTGTATCCCCGGGGTATTTTCGGCGTAAACTAATACCACCACAGTCTCGCGCTCACAATGAAAACCCTTGCCGCACTTCTGTTCTCCCTCTGCCTCGCGGCGGCCCAAACTCCGCCCGCACAAACTCCGCCTGCCGCAGCCCAGCCCGCGCCCGCGCAGCAGTCAAACGCGCCCGAAACCGAAGCCCGCGATGCCGGCATCACCTTCCAGAGCCGCGTCAACCTGGTCTTGGTTCCCGTGGTGGTTCGCGACAAAAACGGCAAGCCAATCGCCAACCTCACGCAGAAGGATTTCAAGCTGTTCGACAAGGGCAAGCCCCAGTCCATCATGAAATTCTCCGTGGAGCATGCCGGTGCGCGCACCATCACCAAGATCCAGCAACTCGACCGCACGCCCGATGAGAAAGCCGCTGATGAGAAAGACCCCGGTGTCACCGTGGCTGACCATTACTCCATCTGGCTCTTTGATGACGTTGCCACCAAGTTTGGCGAATGGGTCTACGTCCGCAATGCCGCCACCACGGCGATCTCCAAACTCACCCCCTCGGACCGCGTGGCCATCAACACTACCTCCGGCACGGTCACCCTGGATTTCACGGCGGACCAGGAACTCCTGCGGCAGACCCTGGCGCGCATCAATCCGAAGCCAGTCCGCACAGGGATTCAGGATTGCCCCGATATCAGCTACTACATGGCGGACCTGATCGTGAACAAGAACGACACTATGGCCACCTCCGCCGCCACCGCGGAAGCGAACTCCTGCCCTGGAGCCTCCGGCATCGCGCAGCAGGCGGCCGCCGAAGTCACCCGTGCCGCCCAGATGGAACTCACGGACGGTGACCGCGAAACACGCCTCGATATCTTCGGACTCAAAGACGCTGTCCGGCGGCTTTCCGGCATGCCCGGCCAGCGCTCCGTGGTTTTTTCCTCGCCGGGCTTCCTCGTGCTGGACCAGCACCGCCCTGAATTCACCGCAGTCCTGGAAGATGCCATTAAGCGCAACGTGACCATCGGAGCGCTGGATGCCCGCGGTCTTTACACCTCCATGCCGGATATCTCGCGGCGCTCCGTGAATATCCAGGCGGAAATCGCCAAGCGCCAATATGAATCCGCCGCACAAATGGAAAACTCCGCCACGCTCGGCGAACTCGCGGACGGCACCGGCGGCAATCACTTCCAGAACTCCAACGACATCAACAAAGGCTTCGAACTCCTGGCCACCACGCCGGAGGTCTATTACATTCTGGGCTTCTCGCCCCAAAACCTGAAGCTCGACGGCAGTTACCACACTCTCAAGGTGAGTCTTGTCACCCCGGCCGGCATGAATGTCAAAGCCCGCCGCGGTTACTTCGCGCCCCGCAAACTATCGAGCGCTGATGACCAGGCCAAGGAAGAAATTAGCGAAGCTCTCTTCTCACGCGAGGAGATGCGCGATATCCCCGTGGAACTCCACACGCAGTTCTATAAGACTTCTGACGTCAAAGCCCACCTGGTTCTTCTCGCCCGCGTGGACGTTAAGAAACTCAAATTCCGCAAGCAGGATGGCCGTAACGCAAATGAAGTTGTTGTTGTTACCGGCCTGTTTGATAAGAACGGACGCTATCTGCAGGGCGTCTCGAAGCTGCTTACCATGCGCCTGAAGGAAGATACGCTCGAAAAGCGTGTGACAACAGGCATCACGGTCCGGTCTGACTTTGAGGTCACTTCGGGTACTTACATCGTCCGCCTCGTCGTACGCGATGCGGAAGGCCAAACCATGACCGCGCAGAATGGCGCACTTGACATACCATAGCTTGAGGGAAATATCGCAATGAAACCGGCCGCACTTACGTTGATCGCCATCCTGACCGCTGGATTCACTCCCGCGCTCGCGCAGGACCCTCTCGAATCCAACACTGTTATCAAGACGGAGACCCGCGTCGTGCTGGTCGATGCCGTCGTTACCGATAAGAAGGGGACCTACGTCCGCGACCTCAAGCAGAAGGATTTTCACATCTGGGAAGACGGCAAGGAACAAGCTGTCAACAGTTTCTCTTTCTCCGCCGATGGTGGCCCCAACAAAGACCGCAAGCAGCATTTCATTCTCTTCTTTGACAACACCGGTGCCGGTGCCGCACCGGGCAACCAGATCATCGCCCGGAACGCAGCCAAGCAGTTTGTGTCTGCCAACGCCGGTCCGGGCAAGCTCATGGCGATTGTCGAATATACCGGCGTGATGCGGATTACGCAGAACTTCACCGATGATCCCGACCGTCTGCAGCAGGTGATTGGCGGCGTGAAATTCCCCGTGATGGGAGCCGGTGCCGGCAGTGGACTTTCCGGAGCTTCCGGTGCCGCGTATAACACTCTTGCCGCGGTACAGAGTCTGGCCCGTGGACTGAACACGTTTCCCGAACGCAAGAGCCTCATCTTGTTCTCTGCAGGTATCAGGATCAACCAGGACACTTCCCCGCAGCTCGCCGCAGCCATTGATTCCTGCAACCGTTCCAATGTCGCCGTTTATCCCATCGATATCCGCGGCCTGATGGCGCTGCCTGCTGGTGGTGACGCCTCCAGCCCCGGCATGAATGGCCGCCGCCCCGGTGGTCTTGGCGGTGGTCCGCCCATGGGCTTCCTCCTGCCCTATGCCGCGGGTCCTCTGGCGGATCTTGTGCCCGCCTTTGCCGCGCTGCAGACCATGGCCTTTCAGGTCAAGGGTCCCACCACACCCTCGGGTGGCGGATCCACCCCCCGGGCACCGACCACGCCCAGCACACCCTCCGCTCCCCGCGCACCGTCGAATCCGATTAACAACCCCAGCCGGAATCCCTCCAGCGGGAGCGGCAGCACGAATAACAACATCAACAACGCCAACAATGTCTTCAACCGTCAGAACAACCGCATGAACTCGATGCGGACCATCATTCCCGATACCCTCGGCTCACAGGATGGTCTCTACGCTTTGGCCAATGGCACCGGCGGCTTCGTCATCGTCAATACGAACGATATGCTGGGAGGCCTGACCAAGATTGGACAGGAGCAGAATGAATACTACCTGCTCGGTTACTCGCCTTCGAAGGAACTGGAACCCGGCAAGTGCCACACCCTGCGCGTCAAGGTGGATCAATCAGGCAGCTCCGTCCGTTACCGCACGGGTTACTGCGATGCCAAACCCCTTGATGTTCTTTCCGGCACCTCCACGGAACGTGACCTCGAATCGCGCATGACCAGCACCACGATTTCCTCTGCTTCCGCCACCATGCAGACGCCGTTTTACTACATCGCACCCAACACGGCGCGGGTCAACATCACCATGGAGATCCCCGCGGCGGGTGTGGTTTTCACCAAGGGCAAGGGCGGCCTGATGCATGCTTCCGTGCCGGTGCTCGGTATCGCGAAGCTCCCCACAGGAGGCACCGCGGCCCGCTTCAGCGACACCATCCCCTTCGATCTTGCCGATAAGAAGGCCGTGGAAGCCTTCCAGCAAACGACGATCCACTACGAAAAGCAGATCGAAATCGCCTCTGGCGCGTATGACGTCAACGTGATCTTCGGCCTGGGCAAGGACAGCTTCGGCAAACTCAAGGCACCCCTCACCGTGGAGGCCTGGAATCCGCAACAGTTCGGTGTTGGTTCCATCGCACTGAGCAAGAGCATCCTCACCGGCGAGGCCGTTGCCAGTGGACTGGACTCCACGATTCTGGAAGGCAAAGTTCCCATGATCGTGGGTAACATTCAGGTGGTACCGACCGGCTCTACGACCTTCAAGAAGAGTGGCCCGGGCTTCTTCTACACGGAGATTTATTCGCCGATGCTGCTGCAGCCCATCGATGAAAAACCAGCCGAAGCCAAGCCTGCTGACGCCAAACCCGCTGAAGCAAAACCTGCAGAAGCCAAGGCTGACGACAAACCCAATGCGCCCAAGGTCGAAACCGATCCCGCCAAGCTCCGCAACATCTTCGGCACCCGCATCGTGATGGCGGACGCCAAGACCGGAGCCATCAAGTACGACACAGGCCTCCAGCGCTTCGATGCCAATGTGCCACCCGGCAGCGGCACGGTGCCCATCGGCATGAAGATCCCGCTCGATAAAGTGGAACCCGGCACCTACAAGCTCTACTTCCAAGCGGTGGATGCCCAGAACCATCAATCGGCGCGCTACACCGAGGTGGTTGTCGAGAACTGACGCGCGGGTGCTCTCCGCCAACTCGCCCGCGCTGGCAAGATAGTAACAATGGATAAATTCGTAATCGAGGGCGGCACTCCGCTCCAGGGAATCATTCCCACCAGCGGTTCCAAGAACTCGTCGCTTCCGGCCCTCGCCGCTGCGCTCCTGACAGCGGAGCCGGTGGTTCTGCACCGCGTTCCCCGCGTGCGCGACATCCGGACGATGGAGCGCTTGCTGGTCGATATCGGTTCCAGTATCGACGTGGAAGGCGAAACCGTCACACTCAAGACACCGGCTATCGTTTCGCCGGAAGCGCCTTATGAACTGGTCAAGACCATGCGCGCTTCCAGTCTGGTGCTCGGGCCGCTGGTCGCCCGCGCCGGACGTGCCCGCGTCTCTTTGCCCGGTGGCTGCGCGATCGGCTCCCGGCCCATTAACTTCCACCTTTCCGGCCTCGAACGCCTCGGCGCGGTGATCAGTCAGGAACATGGCTACATTGAGGCGGCGGCGCCGAAGGGCCTCAAGGGTGCCCGCGTTTCTTTTGACCGCATCACTGTCACCGGCACGGAAGACATCCTGATGGCGGCGGTTCTCGCGGAGGGCGAAACTACCATTGAGAACGCTGCCCGCGAACCTGAAGTCAGTGACCTTGCCGATCTGCTCACCAAGATGGGTGCCAAAATCCAGGGTGCCGGCACCAGCACAATCACTGTGCAGGGTGTCTCCAGCCTCGAAGGTGCCACCCATGAGATCATCGCGGACCGCATCGAAGCAGGTACCTTCGTGATGGCCGCCGCAATCACCAATGGCGACGTCCGGATCACCGGTTGCCGCCCGGATCATCTCGGTGCCATGATCGTCAAACTGCAGGAAGCCGGTGTGGATCTCACCCAACCCGATGACACGACCCTCGTCGTGAAACCATCCGGCAGCTTGAAGCCCGTCGATATGACGACGGAAGAATACCCCGGTTTCGCCACGGATCTGCAGGCCCAGTACATGGCGCTGATGACACAGGCGGAAGGCATCTCACTCGTCACGGAGACCATCTTCGAGAACCGGTTCATGCATGTCTCCGAACTGGCCCGCATGGGGGCGACGATCCGTATCGATGGCCGCCGCGCGATCGTGGCCGGGCGCAGCAAACTCACCGGTGCCGGTGTCATCGCCAGCGACCTCCGCGCGAGCGCTTCACTCGTCATGGCAGCGCTAGCCGCAAAAGGGCAGACTGTCATCGACCGCGTGTATCACATTGACCGCGGGTACGAAAAGATCGAAGCCAAGCTTGCCGCCGTGGGAGCCAACATACAGCGGGTAGAATAAGGCCATGGCAATGACCCACAGCCCCGGCTTTCTCGCAATCGTCAATGACGCCAAAACCCGCGTCAAGGAGACGGACGTCAACGGTTACAAGCAAATGCTTGCGGAGGGCACGCCGCATGTTCTGGTGGACGTGCGCGAAGACAATGAGTTCGCGGCAGGCCACGTCGCCGGAGCGGTGCATATGAGCAAGGGCATCATGGAGCGCGACATCGAAGCGGCGTATCCAGATAAGTCCACCACGCTGGTGCTCTACTGCGGCGGTGGCTTCCGTTCCGCGCTGGCTGCTGACAACCTGGGAAAGATGGGCTACACCAATGCCATTTCTCTCGACGGCGGATGGCGCGCGCTGAAAGACAGCGGTCTTCCGCTCGAATAGCGACTAACCAATCCTCATGGTTGGCGTCGAACCAGCCATGCGGACCTTCCTCTTGTTCTGTGTGGCGATGCCCAGAATCTGCTGGTGCCTGCTGGCGCAAACGGCGGCGCTGGACTGCAGGAATTCGGATGCTCCGTCTTGCGAAGTGCGGGAGGTGACCATCTCCGCGATTCCACAACTGAAGATTGACAGCGGTCGCAACGGTGCGATCTCGGTGCGGGGAGAAGACCGCCCGGACATTCTGATACTGGCCAGGATTGAGACTTCTTCGAAGCGCGCGGGTGTCGAACTGCAGATCACAGACGGCGTGATTTCCGCAGGGCCGCAAGCGTCGGTCTGGA
Organism: uncultured Acidobacteriia bacterium; assembly: GCA_903923395.1. Classification (GTDB taxonomy): domain Bacteria; phylum Acidobacteriota; class Terriglobia; order Bryobacterales; family Bryobacteraceae; genus BOG-234. The sequence continues at coordinate 136,893 of CAIXXM010000083.1, read as the reverse complement.
GGGTCACGTATGAGATTCTCGTGCCCCGCAAGACGGATATTCAACTGAAGGCGAATAACGGGGGGCTGGCCGTGGATGGAATCACCGGGTCAGTGCTTGGCGATACCGTGAATGGGGGCTTGGCTGTTTCCCTGAGACAGGGCGCAAGGCCTCATGAAATCAGGCTTTCCACACGCAACGGCGGCGTGGCTGTTGCCGCTCCGGCCAGTCTGAAACTGGAGAAGAGCGGCCACTCGGTGACTGGGGAAAATATCAGTATTTCCACTCTGAACGGCGGAGTTGTTGTGTCCGGCCGCTAGTTTTCGAGCAGCACCTTCAGAACACCGCGCTGTGCAGCCCGTTCGAATCCGGCGGGTGCGCTGCCTAGCGCGACGGTATCTGAGATCATTGACTCCACGTCGATGGCCCCCAACTGCAATAATTCGATCGCTGGTTCGAAACGTCCACAACGTGACCCGACCAGCGTGATTTCGTTGACAATAACCGGTGCCGTATCCACGGGCACTTCGCCATGGACCGTAGATTTCAGGATTACGGTACCTGTCGGCGTGACCATTTGAACGGCGACCTTGAGGCCTTCCGGGGAGCCTGTGGCGTCCACCACCCATTGATACTTGTGATGAGGAAGATTGTTGCCAACGATCTCTGTTGTCACGCCGGACTTTTCCGCGATACGAAGTTTCTCCCTGTGTCTGCCGAACTGGTGAACGCGCAAGGCTCTGGCCTGCAACACTTGCGAGATCAGCAACCCCAGCTTGCCGTCACCCAGCACGGCTACCTCAGAGTCCCAGGGGATAGCCACTTGATCGAGAATCTGGCATGCCGCCGCGACGGGTTCGATGAAGACAGCGCGGCGGGTATCGAGTGCTTCCGGCAGCACATGGAGGTTCCTTTCCGGCAGGGTGAGGAACTCCGCGAAGGCACCGGGATGGTTCACAATGCCCAGGACGCTGCGGTTCGGGCAATGGCGGCCCATGCCTTTCCGGCACCAGTCGCAATGGTTGCAGGCGAGATTGATTTCCCCGGCAACGCGCTTGCCGATGAGGGCAGCCGTGTCCGCCGCCACCACTTCGCCAATAAATTCATGGCCTGGCGTGCCGGCGAAGCCGTAGTAGCCGCGTTGCAATTCGAGGTCGGTATTGCAGATGCCGGCAGTCAAAAGGCGGATGAGCGCAAAGCCTTCCGGGCGGTCAGGAACGGGTACGTCGCGGAGTTCAACCCGGCCTGCTTCAAGGTAGACGGTTTTCATAAAAGTCGAGGGCGGTGGAATTGATGAGTGCGGGATCCAGTTTGCAGATGATATCGACGGCCTGCGGGATAGTCATGGCCTGCGTCGAAACGGGCCAATCTGTCGCGAACATGATCCGGTTTGCGGGGAAACATTCCGCCACATGTTCGAGGTAGGGGCGCACGTCATCAACGGTCCAATGGGTGTGGTCGGCTTCGGTGGCGAGGCTCGATAATTTGCACCAGGTGTTGGGCTGTGCCGCGAGGCGGCGGAGGTCGTCACGCCAGGGGTCCAGCATGTGGTGTTTGATGTCCGGCTGGGCGAAGTGATCGATGGCGAACTTCACATTCGGGCAGGCTTCCACAAGCTTGGCGGCGTTCTTCATGTGTCGCCAGTTGATGCCGAGGGCGAAGCTGAAGTTGTAATCCGCCAGCGCATGCACTCCTTCGAGGAACTTGGGGCGAAGGCAGAAATCCAAGTCCTGTTCGGATTTGATCATGCGGCGAACGCCCTTCACCAGAGGGTTCTGTTGGAGCGTTTCCAGCCACGGGCGTGCAGCGTTGCCGAGTTCCAGCGGTGCAAACGGCACCATGCCGCGAAGCCGGGGGTCTTCAACAGCCAGTTCCGAGATGAAGCGAACTTCTTCCATGGCCTGATCCGGGGCGCACTCGGCCTGGACAAAATACATGGCCTCCACCTGGATCTCACCGCAGGCTGCATTGTAATCCTGCAGCAGGAATGCGCGGTTCAGTTGCGGCACGTGGGGGAGCCAGGGGTAGTGCAAGCGTTGAGGGTCCCAGAAATGAACGTGCGCGTCAATGATTCGCATGGTTCCACGATACAAAAAAGGCGCCCCGAGAATTTGGGGCGCCGCACTTGGAGAGAGAAAGGAAAAGAAATTACTACTGATTGCCGCCGGAACCGCCCGATTTCTGCACCGTGTCCTTCGCCGGTTCCTTGCCGGGTTCTTCGGGAACCTTGATGCGGGTCAGGTTGATGAAGATCGGAGCCACTTCGAATTGCATCTTCTCGCGCGCCGAGAGCAGGGGCACTGTGCGGCTGCGGAGGAGTTTCACTTCGTCGGTCCAGGGATCGACCTTGATGCGTCCGCCCAGCGGCAGAGCGGCGGTCTGGTCCAGTGCGCGAATCTTCAGTTCGGGCGCGGTGTCCATCAACTTCTTCATCCGGAGGACTGCGGAAGTATCCGCCATACGGCCGCCGAACAAAGGATGCGTCAGGCCCGGCATCGAACTGGAACGCGCCGCCAGTGCACGAAGGAAGAGCCCCGGGGAGGCGAGCTTATCTTTGTAGGGAGAAGCCGCGAGCAGTTCCATCGCTTTGTCGTCCGCTTCGGTTTCTTCCTTGTCCGGGCGGGCGAAAATCAAGTTCTGGAGCGCTTCGGTGTCCTGGAATTGCATCCGGTCCGTGAACGAAAACTTGGTATCGAGCTTGTGGCCGAGGGCGATATGAGCTAATTCGTGCGCCATGACTGCTGCCAGCGAGGCCTCATCGGGCAGAGTGTCCAGCAGACCGCGGCTGATCACAATGCTGTGGCCAACGGTAAAGCTTTCAATGGGCGAGGTCAGCAAAACGCGGCAGTGCACATCGGGCTGGATATCGAGATTATTGGTGACGATGAGGTTGTTGACAACGGTCTCCAGCACCTTTTCGACCTCACCCGCGGGGGCGAGCAACGCGGCTTTCTGCATGCGCGAGAGGATGTTGTCCTCCGCCTGCGCCTGCCACTGGCGGAGCCCTTCGAGCGGACTCGCATCCGCGGTTGCGGCCTTATCCTGCGCGGCGTTCAGGTCGACATAGAGACTGGTGAAGATGCCCTCTTCGGGATTGACCTTGGCATCATAGCCCCAGAAGCGGGTCTGCGATTTGAAGATCATCTTCTTGCGGCCCATGGCGTAAGGAAGATCTGACTCTTCGACATAGAGCGCATAGGGCATCCATAGATCCGGGCCGGTATTTACCCGCCAGGAATCAAAGTGCAGATAGAAACTGCCCTTGGGGGCCGGTCCATAAGTCCCGTTGAAACGCACGATGTTGAAGTCATGGTCTTCCGCCCAGATACGGCCGATAAAGCGGCCAGTACCGGAATTCTTCTTCGCTTTGACGTTAAAGACCAGAGTGCGGACATCGCCAACAAACTCGCGCTTCACGAATTCAAAGTCATAAGTGGCGGGATTGAAGCCCTCGCCATCGATGATCATCATTTGCGCAAAGCCGCGGGGAAGCAGGGTGATGTTGAAGAAGTTCTTGAATTTGGGGAGCTTGAAGCGGTGGCGCGGTTCGGGGATGAAGGAATCCACTGTTACGCCCTTGGAGAGGTCGATCTTGCCGAGAAAGTAATGGTCCGTAGAGGGGACTGAGCCGAGATCCTCGTCCGCTTTCAGTTCCTGGATGTAGGTCTCTGCGACGGGGTGGAAGCCTTTGAGTACCCGCAGTGTGATTGCTTCCTGCGCGCAAATTCTCTGCACGACTTCATCCATCGATTGTGGTGCCGGCTGCTGAGCTGAAGCCGTGGTCGCTGTCAGCAAGGCGCAGAGCAGCGCTCCCGCGAGGCGGGATGTTGTGTAGCGTTTCATGGAGTCCTCCTCCGTGTTAGTACGTTTGCCTAGTGTTTTACGTCAGTTGGAACACAATGTAGACCCGGGCAGTGCTGTCTATTGCCGCACCGTCCCTGGTGGCCGGTTTGAATTTGATTTGGGCTGCGGCTTGTTGAGCCGTCTCATCGAGACCGTGACCCAGACCCTTGACGACACGAAGAACCTTGACGGTTCCCGAGGCCAAGAACTGCACCTCAACCATGACCTGTCCTTCCACCTTTAAATCCCTGGCTTCGGCGGTATAAACAGGCTTTGGTTTGGAAAGGATCTCCACCTGCGTCTCACGAGGCGTGGTGGGAGATTCCTTTTTTGCCGGGCCGGCCGCAACTGTCTGGCCGAACCCTGAAGATTGAACAACACCCTTTGCGGTACCGTTGCCGCCCGGGCCGGCTGAGGCAAAGCCACCACCGAAACCCGCACTGCCGACGGCTTGGCGTCCACCGCCACCGCCCTTGCCGCTACCCACGGGCAGTTCCTGGGAGCCAAAGGCGGCCATCACAACACCCTTATTGGTTGAATTCTTCGACGGGGCGACACCGTTCGGGTCCCCGAAACCGCCAGTCTGTACTGTTTTGACCGGTGCCTTCGCCCCGGCTGCCGCTGCCTGTGTACCGAAGTTGTCCGTCTTGACATCCTTCACGGGGCTCTTCGGTGCCAGATTTGTCGCGGGCGCTTCCGGCGTCGCAAACACGTTGGTCTTCACTGCAGGTCTAACCGGTGCGGGTTCCACTTTGGGAAGCGGAACGGGGTTGGGAATATTGACGGCCACCTTGGGCAGTTCCGGCGGCGGCGCGATCTTCGGCGGTTCGATCGGCTTGATTTCCGGTAACTTCACGACTGGCTTGACGGTCGGCGGCAGTTCGAAAACCTTGGTCTTGATCTTGGGAAGTACTACCTTTTTCGGCTCGTAGGGCTTTACCGGCTCAGGCGGCAGATAGGAGATCACACGATGCGGCTGCATCACCTTGTTTACCGTGGCGACGGGAATCATCACGGCCAGACCAATGATGCCCACATGGACAGCAATACTTACAGCAATCGATGCGGGAGACCGCTTCGGCGGCTCCATCGGTTGAAATAGCGCGGGCTGAACAAAATGTTTGTCGTCCATCGTCACTTAGCCTCTAGTACTTCAAGGTCAACAGTACTCATAGTACAGCATATTCTCATTGTGTCAAATCTCACGTGTTGGGAAAACGGATCAACACATGAACTTAGTGTCCCCGCAGCTTGGTTTATTTCGGGGGTGCCGCTTTCGCCGGTGCCGCAGCGGGTGCCGGGGGCTCCGCGCCATCGCCCTGGCGTGTCAAATGGATGTTAATCGGTACGATCTCGAACGGCATCTTCTCGCGGGGGGCGAGAATCGGCACGGCGCGGGTTCGCGTGAACTGGAGTTGATCGGTCCAGGGGTCGAGCTTGGTATGTCCACCCAGTGGCAGGGCGGAGATTTGGTCAGTCCGCTTGCGCTGGAGTTCCGGCGAGCGCTGAATGAGGTCAGAGAGGCGCGTCACATTGTTCTTATCGGCCATTTTGCTGCCGAATAGAGCTTTAATCAACGCGGGAAGACGGTCGCCCTCCACGCCGAGCGCTTTTAGGTAAAGTCCGGCTTGGGAGAGTTTGTCCTTGTACGGGGATTTCTCAAGCAGTTTGACCGCCTCTTTATTCGCCGCATCCTCTTCCTGCTGCGTGCGGGTGAAGCGGAACTTCTTGAGCGTTTCCTCATCGTCGAAGATCACGCGGTCAGCGAACGCGAACTTGGTATCGATGATATGCCCGAGGGAAATGTGTGCGAGTTCATGTGCCAGGATTGCGGCAAGGCCAGGTTCATCGGGAATGGTGTCCAGCAGACCGCGGCTGATGATAATGGTGTGGCCCACGGAGAATGTCTCGAGGGGCGTGGTGAGCAACACGCGGACGCGCACGTCGGGAATGATGTTGAGGTCATTGGTGACGATCAGGTTGTTGACCACCGTTTCGAGCACTTTTTCCACTGGCCCGGCCGGGGCAACAATAGCGGCCTTCTCCATGCGGTGAAGGATGTTGTCTTCGCCCTGCCGTTCCCAGGCCCGCAGACTTTCGAGGGGGCTGTTGTCCGCCGCCTGCGCGCTCTTGTCCTGCTGCTCGGAAAGGCCTTCGACGGTGATGTTGGTGAACTCGCCGGAGCCCTGCTCATGCTGCGCGCCGTAACCCCAGATCCGGGATTGTGCCTTGAAGGTTTTCTTTCTCAGCATGTCGAGCTTCATGTTGGTTTCTTCGGAGTAGATCTGCGCGGGAACCCAAAGGTCCGGGCCGGCGTTCGTGCGCCAGCTGTCGAAGTGCATGTACATCTGCTTCGCGTTCTTCGCATCAGACGCGTACGTGCCGTTGAAGCGGACGATGTTGAAGCCCTTGTCTTCAATCCAAATCCGGCCGAGGAAGCTGCCTTTGCCCGCTCCCTTCTTTGGCGTCACCGTCACCAGGTACGTGCGGACGTCCCCCAGGAATTCCCGGCGGACGAATTCGAAATCATAGCGGCTGCGGTCCAGGGAGCGCGTATCCATGAACATCATCTGCGCGAAGCCCTTGGGCAGATACTCCAGCTTGAACAAGCTGGTGAAGACGGAGAAGGCACGGGAGCGGCGGCTGGACTTGGGGATGAAAGACGACGTCGAGACCCCTTTGCTGAGATCCATCTTGCCGAGAAAGTAGTGGTCTGTTTGCGGTACGGCACCATAGTCGCTGTCCTTCTTCATGTCCTGTATGTACGTTTCGACAACAGGCTGCATGGGACGGAGTATCTTTAGCAGGGTAGTTTCCTGGGCGATGGCCCGGTTCACCATATCGTCGACGGAGGCGGGTTCCTGGGCATGCACCGCTGTTGCGGTGGCGAGTAGACAAAGTGAGACGACAAAACGGTTCATAATAGGGACTCTTCCAGCATAAAAGGCGGCAGTGAACAGCGCTGCCCTGCGATCAGGCAGTGTGTAACCCGGCACCGCAAGTACCTTTGTGCGATCACAGACAGCCGGGAACGCTATCTATGTTCCGCAGCTTCACCGGCTACTTCAATTGTGACAGGGAAATGTGGGATTTTCGATGAAAACACGTTCACAAGAACGGGTTTTCATCATTTTTGGCAGGGCGTAAGCAGTGTGCGTTACAACAGTGGTGAAGAGCGCGCTTGTAGCGAAAGTTAATTTGCGAGAGCCTTTTCGATGGCTGCAATCATCTCCGGGGAATCCGGCTCTACTGCCGAGTCAAAACGATTCAGTACAGCACCCTTGCGGCCGATCAGGAACTTAGTGAAGTTCCATTGCACTTCTCCTGCGGTCTTCGGGTTCGCCGCGCCCGTAAGCCAAACGTAAAGCGGAGTCTTGTCACTGCCCTTCACGGAAACTTTGCTCATCATCGGGAAGGTGACGTTATAGGTGCGCGAGCAGAACTGTTTGATTTCCGCATCGGTGCCTGGTTCCTGGCCGCCGAAGTTATTCGCGGGAACGCCCACGATAACCAGGCCCTTGTCTTTGTACTTCCGGTAGAGGGCTTCGAGTCCGGCATACTGCGGGGTATAACCGCACTGGCTGGCGACATTGACGACGAGGAGAACCTTGCCCTGGAAGCCCGAAAGCGGCGCGGGTTTGCCATCGATGGTCTTGAGCGTGAAGTCATAAACGCTCGCGGCCATGGCCATGAGCGGGAGGAGCGCAGCGGCAAAGAGAGGCTTCATCATGTCAGCCCATTCGATGATGGCAGGCTGCGGTGGATTCAGTTTTCGGAGGGGTTTTGCAGAGTGTCTGTGGTGATCGCCGTTGACTGGACGGTCCCGGGCCGGAAGGTTATCATTTTGAGTGTGATCCGTCGCTTGTACGTCCACAACTTCCGGTGTCTCCAAAATTTTGAGCTTAAGCCGGGAGAACTGACGTCGTTGCTGTTGATCGGCAAGAATGGAAGCGGAAAGTCAACCGTCGGTGCGGCTCTCGAAATTCTGCAACGGGTCGGTCGTGGCACATCTCACGTGAAGTCACTGTTCGCTCCAGGCGATTCCGGACTTTCGGGTGCGGATATGCCGGTCACACTGGAGGTGGAAGCCCTGATCGGAGAGGCCACCTTCTCTTATCAGCTGACCCTGGATCGTGCCGACCCTTTCGGGCATAGGACCGTGTGGGAAGAGCGTCTCCTGTTGAATGGCGTTCCTTTTTTCACACGGGAGCAGCTTTCAATCGATAAGAGCCTGGTGGCGCTGCCACTGTTGCAGGAGGGGTCACCCAGCGAGCCAATATCCAAGTTCAGGAACTGGCTGAGGCAGATTCTGATCATCCGTCCTATTCCAAGCCTCAGTGTGGGCGAGTCGCGGGAGGGGACACTTTTTCCAGATCCCTCCGTGCGCAACTTTGGGGAATGGTTCAGCGGACTCGTTCGACAGGCTCCGAAAGCCTACGGATTGATTCTTGATTATCAGAAGGTGGTCCTGCCAGACCTGAGCGAGATCAGGAGTCCTCAAGTTGGCCAAAATGCTTACAGTCTGGAGATTTGATTCAGCCCGGCGACTGGCGGAGAGCTGAGTTTGCCGTACGAGGCACTCTCGGACGGCGAAAAGTGCCTGCTGATTTGCGCGTTGGTCCTTGCTGCGAACAAGGCGAAGGGACCGGTAGTCTGTTGGTGGGATGAGCCCGACAATTACCTTGCTGTCTCAGAAGTTGGCCATTTTGTCATGGCACTTCGGCGCGGATTCAAAGATGGAGGGCAGTTTATCGCAACATCCCATAACCTTGAGGCAATCCACCGATTCTCTGTTGAAAATATCTTCGTCCTTGGACGGAAGTCCCATGTAGCGCCAACGGTGATCCGACCGCTGCAGGAAGTGGACCGGGGAGCCGATCTCGCGACATCCTTGATCATGGGAGATGTAGAGCCTTGAGCGTAAACCGTTACCAGCAGCACCTGTTGGTTTTGCCGGAAGACGACGAGAATGTTGCTCTGGACAACGGGTTCCTGCTTGAGGCGGATTGCCCGCAGGTGCAGATTCTCCCGCCTGCTGCCCGATATGAGCCGCTTTCCCGGCCGGGCCGTCGTGTTGCTGATCGATTGCGATGGTGACAGCAACCGGCCGGCGGAAATAGTGAAACAGGTACCAACGGGCGTTCGGGATCGAGTCTTCGTGCTTGGTTCTCTCATGGAACCGAAGGACCTTCGCCGTGAAATCGGTCCTCTGGAGACCGTCGGGCGGCAACTCGCAGACGATTGCCGGCGTGACGAGGGCAGTCGCTGGAACCATCCTTTGCTGGCTCATAACATGGCCGAGTTACAGAGGTCGCGGACGGTCGTCCGGGAAATTCTATTTGGGTAAAACCAACACCGCAATTGCAGGGTGTTGTCTGAGATAGAATCAACGGCGATGAGCTCTTCAAGACGTGCATTTCTCGGCGCAGCGGTGACTGCGGCCGTCGCGCAGGCGCAGAACCGTCCACGGCGGGAAATGTGGAAGCCGAAGGTCGGCATACTGGTGAATTATTCGGAGGGCAATGTCGCCTTCGCGAAGAAAGAGGGCTTCACCAGCATGGGGCTGTGGGCACAGCCGAAGAGCAATCTGGCACCGGGTGTGGTGACCGATGCCTTCCTCGAGAAGGCCAAAGAGACGATCCGCCAATCTGGAATTTATTGTTCGGTCATTGGTGTGACGGCGAACCACATTGCGGCTGATCCGGCGGAGCGGAAGAAGGTCAACGATCACGTGATGGGCGTGATTGAAACAGCCGGAAAGTTGGGCGTGCCGCATATCGGAACGATGTCCGGGCGGATTCCGGAGAAGAAGCTCGCGGAGAATGTGGACGAGATCAAACGGGTTTACACCGAAAAGTATTTTCCGCTGTGCGAGAAGTACAAGGTCCGGCTGATTTGGGAGCCCTGGCCGGAAGGACCCAATGTCGCGACCGGGCCGCAGGGCTATGAAGCGCTGTTCAATGCGTTCGGGGATTCTCCTTACGTGGGAATTCAGTTTGATCCGTCGCATTACGTGAGGCAGTTCATGGACCCCTACCAGGCGGCACGCGACTGGATCGACAAGATCTACGACGTGCACCTGAAGGATACCGAGATCAAGTATCACGTTCTGGCAAAGACCGGAATCAACGCGCCGAATCCGGTGGCGTGGTGGCGTTACAGGATCCCCGGGCAGGGGCAGATTGACTGGGCGAAGTTCTTCACCGTGCTGATGGACAAGGGTTATCAGGGCGCGATGAACATCGAGCATGAGGATGAGGAGTACCGCCCGGGATATGTGAATGGGAACGAGATCAATGAGGGCTATCAGGTCGGGTTCCGGATGGGATTGCGGTACTTGAAGCAGTTCGTGCCGGTGTAGGGGCTTTCTCTATTGGTGAGGCCGGGAGAAGGCGGGCGAGCCTCGCGCAGGCCGCTGCATACCAGCAACAGCTCCATTTCGGCAGCGTGATGAGCACTCCCCAGCCTTCTTCTCCACGGCCAGGCCCGGGCACGATGAACATGTTGCGCAGTGGCACTGTGGATGACATTGCGGAATGGAATAGCCAGAGCTCAACCATCAACGGGAGCACGAATATCCACGAGCCTGACTTCAAAGTTTCCCGATTGATCCTCGAAACGCCAAGAGCAAGACCGATGCTTGTTCCCGCGAGGAATAGGTAACAGGCAAGCTGCGGGAGCAAGGTGTCCTGTAAGTGGAGTACACCACTCAAGCCTGCCCACAGAAGCAGCGGTACGACAGACGCCAGCAATAGCTGACCAAGCCAGGAGCCGAAAGAATATCCTTGTTCGCCAGTTTGTTGGAACATCATTCCTTCCACCATCCGCCCGATTGATCTTATACGCGATTATTCGTTGAAGTCGAATAACATACAGGCCGGGGAGAGTTTCTGAGCCCCTGGTTTGGCAGTGTATAGACAGCCATGCTCTGTCCAAACCAGCCGGTCGCGATCCCATTCAGCCCACTCCCACGCTGAAAAGGTTAGTTTCACGATGCCGGGCTGTTCGAGTTCGTAACCACTATCTTTTGCCAGCTTTCGCAAGAACCAACCTTTGCAAAGAAGCTTTGAGTAAATACAATCAACGGGTTCCGTGCTATTGCTGCATACCCAGCCCTTGCGTAGCAAACGTGGAGACGCTGGCGGGATGGTATCTCTGCGGAGGCCCGAATTGTCATGGATCAAAAAGGTGTTCTCATCCGCATTAAGCCAGAAAGAGTTATTGGAGGTAAACACTCCGCCACCGCCCCACGTGTCGCCTTGCCCCCAAAGCGCATCAGCTTTCAGTGAGGGCAAGGTTGAAATTGCCGTCCAGGTTCCCCCTGTGGCTGGGATGGCCCAGGCCACACCGCCCATGGCGAAGTAAATCAAGTGGCGTCCATCCGGGGACACATCCGAGCGGTCGGCGAATATCCGGCCTTTGAACCATGGGCCTAGTCTGAATTTATCGGTCTCACGGTTCCAGATGATCACCTGCACCAGTTTTGTTGGCCCGCGCCGCAAGACAACGCCCACCGGTGCTTCCGCAGCCAGAAGTACTGCCAAACGAGGGGCTTGCCGGTTTGGACGGGCTGTTGCTGACATAGCACTATTCTCTACATATTCGGACCTTGCGGCTGCGAATTGCCCGGCTATAGTTCCCTCCGGGCACCCATATTCAAACTGCGATAATTCAATGGTGCTCCGTATTCTCCCGCTCGTGCTGGCGATGTTAGGTTTGGAGGTTCTTGCACCGCTACTAACCGAAATGCCGAACAGTCGACCCACGCGGGGTGCCGCCAGCGGCGTATTCCTCCTGGCGGCTGCAGTAACCCGTCCTGATACGGCTGTTTTGGCGCGTTACCTGCGTGGCGCACAGTCCGATAAGTCACTGTCAAAAGCCAAGTTCCTGCAGATACAGGCTGCGTATCTCGCATGGATTGATACCCGCGTCAAAGCCCGCGAAAGCTGGAAAAGTATGGCGTCGGAGCTTAAGGCGGCGGGTGCGCTTCCAAAGCAGACCAACGCCTCCAGTTTGGATATTAACTTGTCGGACGTTGGGCGTATCGAACCTCCTGCGGAAGTGCAAATCGCGGACGTACAAGATTTGCTTGCTGTTCAGGCCCCGATCTATACGAACGATTGGTGTGGACTAGATGTTACATTGATCCTCTATGACAAACCGTCGCGCCGAAGGCTCGGCTGGGTCAATGGCGGTCTTCCTGCATCCGGAGCGTTCTATCTTTCGAGCCTCGCAGTAGGTGGGAAAGATGCCCGGGGCGGACGCATTTTCGCCAGTGGATGGGCAATCTCGAACTGTACATCGACTTGGAACGGAAAGAGCATTCGAATTGATCGAATGAATGGCGTGTCCAATTTCAATCTGCTTGCCCGCCCGCTTTGGGCGCATGACAGAGAGGGTCCGCCGGTCTTGGCTTCGATCCGCGGCAGTGAGGTCACCTTTCTTTATAACGGGGGACTCCCGGATACCGAGTTAGCGGAGACCGCTTCCATTGCAAGCTACAAGATTGAGCACGGCCGTGCGGTTCGACAGTCGCCTATCGCGCTGACCCGGGCTGGATTCATCGCAGAGTGGCTTGACGCGGGTGATATCCATCCGTCGGATTACGCAACAGCCGTGGCGACTGAACGCCGTTCGGCAACTGCCATAGCTCTAAAATCCGGGATTTCCGAATGGAAGGCTGTAGCCCGTTGCTCGGGGCCGCCGCCCGTTTGGGAGGTTGCGGTCCGTATCGCGGACGAACCGCACAGCATCGTCTTCCGCATCTCCGGCGAACGCGCGTCCGAATTGCGCATGATTGGAATTACCCCGCGCCTGACGCCAGGTTGCGAGGAGATCGATATCAGCAAGGGACTGGATCCCATCGGCTCCCAATTGCCCTGGTGACAATTCAGTTCACCCGCTATAGCAGCGTTTTCGCGATCTGCACCACTTTCGCTGCCGGGACCAGAGACATGCAGGGGTGGTCTTCAATCGGGCACTTGCGCAGCATGCAGGGGGCGCATTCCACATTGTGGCGCAGGATGCGGGCCTTGGGTCCCACGGGGCCGGTGTGTAGTTCTTTGGTGGGGCCGAAGACCGTGACCGTAGGAATGCCGGACGCGTAAGCAGCGTGCATGGCACCGGAATCATTGGTGAGGAAGAGTGATGCGGCGGCGGTCAGGTCCAGGAAATCGCGGAGTTTGGTTTGCCCTGCGAGGTTGCGGCCACCGCTGAGCTTCGCCACAAGATCGCAATCCTCCTTTTCAGAATCGCTGCCGAAAATGACAATGGAATACCCGTCAGCGGCGAGATCCTTCGCGGCCTCGGCGAAGTTTTCGGGGAGCCAGCGTTTTGCGGTTCCATAAGCTGCACCGGGAGCGATACCGATCACCGGGAGCGCAATTCCAAGCGATTCGAAGAGTTTCGTGCCGCGGTCGCGTGCTGCAGGGAGTTGATCGAAGAGAATGACGGGTACGTCGGGAACATCTGGAATGACCGTGGCGCGGCGAAGGAGTTCCAGGTAGTAATAGCGTTCGTGTGGCTGCGTATGCTCGGATTTGGGGACGTGGATGGCTTCTGACAGCAGAAAGCCGCGGCCATCCCGGTTGTAGCCAATGATGCGTTTGATGCCCGCCAGTTTCGGGATCAACGCGCTCTCAAACGAGTTGGGGAGCAGTATCGCCGCCTCATACTGTTCTTTGCGGAGTTCGCCCGCTATCCGGAGTTTGCTGCCGAAATCTGAGAGTCCCCGCCCGGCTGGAAGTGGGATGACGCGGGTGATGCTCCGTTCGTATTGGTAAACGGGAGCCACAGCCGGGCGGGCCATAACATGGATTTCCGCCCCGGCGAACGCGGTTGCGGCCTGCCGGATCGCGGGGAGGGACATGATAGCGTCCCCCAGCCAGTTAGTGGCACGGATGAGGACTTTACGGCTCATAGAGTTACGCCGAGGCTGATGCAGCCATGGGCGGAGTCTCTATTCTATTCAGGAACTCCCGCAATTCTGCCACATTGCCATCGAAATACAGTTCCAGGAACTGTTCGAGAGCCGTTTGGCGGATTTTGGAACGTTCCACTACCGGTGAATAACGGAATCCCCGGCCTTCTTTCCTCCGGCTAACCACTTTACGTTGTTCCAAACGGTCCAAGAGCGTTAGGACTGTTGTGTAAGCCAGCGGGCGCTCATATTGAATCAGCGAGCGGATTTGTTCGACATTGCCTTCTCCAATAGACCAGAGGGCGTTGAGGCAGAGCATTTCCAGCGGCGGCGGAAGTTCCCGGTCGCGGGCCATGGGTTATTTCCTTTCGTCTGAGATCGCCAGTTTGAGCCGTTCCGCGAAGAGCGAATTGGAGGCAGGCGACGGTTTAGGGGTTGGCTTTGCCGGGACGGCGGGTGTGGCGTCCCAGTGGTCGTCTGACGTGGACTTTGCAGTGCTGGAAACAGGGCTTGACGCGGCGGCCGGCCCATTCAGGAAACGGGACTTGCGCAGGACAACGCGTTCGAGCGACGGACTATAGCGGGTAAACAGGCCTTCGGCTTGGGGATCTTGTTCCGATAGAGCGCGCATGGCCTCCATCTTCGAATCCAGATCGTCCAGGTAGTGAAGCAGCAAGGCTTCCGGGAACATGGGCACTTTCGGCGAACCGAAATCGAGCTGGCCGTGGTGGCTCAGGATCATATGCTCCAGCATGGAGCGGAATTCGCCCGGGAAGCCGGGAAATTCGCGGAGCTTGTCATTCAGCATGCGGAAGGCGATGGGGATGTGGCCGATGAGTTGGCCTTCTGTGCTGTAGCCGAAGCCGCGGTCGTAAGTGAGCTCGTGGATCTTGCCGATGTCATGCAGGATCACGCCGGCGAGCACGAGGTTGAAGTCGAGGTTGTAATGGACTTCGTAATGCGGCACCACGCGCTTGGCCAGGTTCGCCAGCGAGAGCACGTGTTCGAGCAACCCACTCCGGAAGGCGTGGTGAATCGTCTTGGCGGCAGGCGCAATTTTGAAGCGGGGGCCGATTTCGGGATCGTCCAGAAAACTATCCAGCAGCGCGCGGATGTGCTGGTTGTCGAGTCCCGAGATCATCGCGCGGAGTTCCTGCCACATCTCTTCGGGGTCGCGAAGTGAGGCGGCGAAGAAATCAGAGAAGTCGATTTCGTGGTCCTGGGCGCGGCGGAGTTTGTGAAGCGTCAGCTGCGGGCGGTTGTTGTAGAGCTGCATCAGGGCTTTGACTTTGACGAAATCGTCTTTGTCAAAGGTGTCCATGACTTCCGCCACGTTGTCCCACATCTTCGCATCAATCTCGCCGGTGCGGTCCGCGAGGATGAGAGAAAGATAGGGCTCACCGGTACGCTTCTGCCGCACCTCCTTGGACTGGACCAGGAAGTACGCGGTGGCTAGTTCGTTCGGCTGAAGGTCCCGAATGGACGGGGTCTTCATTGCTGTGGAGCCGGCGGCGTGGTGGCCGGGGGAGTTGCAGGTGTGGTTGCAGGCGTTGCTGCCGGGGTTGCGGGAGCAGCAGGCGCAGGCGTTGTTTCGCTGCTGGGCTTGCCCTTCTTGGTGCCCGCCGGGATCACGCCGAGCAACTTCCGCTTCTTGCGTGTGGAAACGTCTTCTTTGCGGACCGTTTCGGGCTTCAACTGTGCCGGATCTTTCCAGGTGGTGTCTTTGCCGGGCGCTGCGCCGGAGTCACTGAAGCCGGGCTTGATTTCGAGGAACGCATCGACGCGCAGTGTGGTGAGGTAATCGCGGACCTTCGGGGCCATCTTCTCTTCGTAGAACTTGCCCTGAATGCTTTCCTTGACTTCATCAAAAGCGGCCTGGCCGGCGGCATAGCGCTCTTCCACGCGCATAATCTCGAAGCCATTCGGCAGGCGGATGGGCTCGGTAACGTAGCCCTTGCTTTGCTTGAAGACGATGTCGCCGATTTCCTTCTTCAAATCACCGGGCTTGAACGCGCCGAGTTCGCCATCCTGCTGCGCAGTCGCGGCAGCGGAGTACTGGCGGGCAAGCTCACCGAACTTTTCCCCTTTGCGGGCGCGGGCGACAATGTCCTTCGCCTTCTTTTCCGCCGCGGCGATGCCAGCCGGGGAGGGGTCCGTGATCGGGATCATGATTTCGCGGAGGAGAACCATTTCCTCGCGGATGAATTCGTTCTTGTGTTCGTCGTAGTACTTCTGGAGATCAGCGGTCGGGATGGTGATGTTGCGGCCCACTTCCTGGCCGATGACCCGCTGCGTCAGGTACTTGTTCCGGATCTGCTGCTTGAAATCCTCGAAAGATTCGCCGGTCTTCTCACGAACATAGGCCTGGAACTTGTCGGTTTCCGCGATCTTCGATTCAGATTGGATCTGCGCGATGTACTTATTCACTTCGCCATCCACGTTAATGGCGAGATCCTTGCCTTTTTGCACCAGCAGGAGCGAGTCAATCTGCTCCCGGAGTGCGTCTGCGGCCCGCTGTTCCACCTGCTGGGTGAGCTTGGGTTCGCGAACACCCTGCGCCATCAGTTCCTGCCGGAAGTACTCGCGCTGCTTCAGCAATTCGCCGCGGGTGATGATGTCGTTGTTGACCTTGGCAACAATTTCCTCAACCACGCGGACGTTCGGATTGTCAGCGGCGGCGAGCCGGGTGGCGGAGAAGGAGCAGACGACAAGCGCTCCGGCGAAAAGAATCTTCAAGGACATACATAGGTAGTATCGCAAAACTTCGTCGGCGGGGTATGATTGCCGCGATGAAGTTTACAAGACATCTCATTCTTGTTTTGGCCGCGCTGCCTTGTGGCGGGCAGGGTGTGAGCATGCAGAAGGAGAAACCGCCGGTTTCGAAGAACACCCGTGCGACGGACAAAGAAGCAATGAAGGATGCCGCAGCCACCGCCCTGACCGATATCAACCGGGCGACGCTGGAGGAACTGAAGGCAATCCCGGAAATTGGCGAAGAATACGCGGCGGCGGTGGTGAAGGGACGCCCATACAAGAACAAGGGGCAACTGGTGGCCCGGAAGGTTCTGCCGGAGGGGATTTACAAGAAGATCAAAGAAAGGATTGTCGCCAGGCCGTAACGGGCGGTGATACAGTGCAAACAGTATGGCATCGCGAAGTGTAAATAAAGTGATTCTCGTGGGACATCTCGGTCGGGATGCCGAGACGAAGTTCACGCCGGGCGGGGCGTCTGTGACGCGGTTCTCTGTTGCGACGAACCGCAGATGGAAAGATCAGCAGTCGGGCGAATGGAAAGATGAGACCGACTGGTCAAACGTGGTGCTTTGGCGGGCGGAAAACCTTGCCAACTACCTGCAGAAGGGGAAGCAGGTCTACGTGGAAGGCCGCTTGCAGACACGCAGCTACGAAGATAAGGACGGCAAGAAAGTTTATTCGACAGAAGTCGTGGCGGATGACGTGATTCTGCTGGGTGGCCAGGGTGGCGGCGGTGGCCGCGACGATGGCGATGGCGGCGGCTACTCATCGCGGCCTGTTTCCATGCCGCGGAGCGCGGGCGGCGGGCGTCCGGCTCCGGCGGCACAGCCGATGGATGATCCTTATGGGCAGGGAATTACCGACGACGACGTTCCGTTTTAATAGCCGGCCGTAAACCGGGCCCGGACATGTTTCGGGTGTTCCACTTCATCGATCAGGGCGATTGCGAAATCCTCAGCTGTGATTTCGCTGTCGCCCTTTTCTGTTCTCAGGAGTTCGTTGGTCCCCAGGCGGAAGACGCCCGTGCGTTCACCGGGATGAATGTAACCGGAGGGCGCAGCATAGGTCCAGTTGGCGGAGGAATTGCGAATGATGTCCCAGGCGTCGGCATGGGCGAGCGCGATGGGCTTCCATTCTTCGACGAAGCCGGGAGCATCCACGAAGCGAACGCCAGGAGCCACTTCCAGCGTGCCTGCGCCACCAACCGCGATGAGGCGGACTTCAGGGAATTGCGCGAGCGCTGTGGTGAGGGCTTGCGCGGCATCCACCACAGGACGGGGATTCTCCGGCCCCGGCCCGAACGCGCTGATGACCACATCATGCCCGGGTACCGCGGCGGCAACGGCGGCCGGATCGAGGACGTTCGCGGTGATCGCCGTAAGGTTGACGGCTGGGGTGAGTTTCGAGATGTCCCGCACGGCAGCGGTGACCGAGTGACCGCGGTGCAGGGCTTCGGCGAGAATGCGGGAGCCAATCATGCCGGAGGCTCCAAAGAGAAGAATGTTGTGGGGCATGGGTATCGGGTCTTTGGATGCAGGCGGGAGCGGATTGGTGGCAGTGATCCCGCGCGGTTACAACGTCCTAACTTCGACTTTTCGAATCGCACCGGTGGTGTTGTAAGTCATGAAGCCGAAGGGCGTGGTGAGTTTTGTATCTCCCGGACGCAGGCTGAGGGTGCGGCCGGTGATGTTCACATCCACCACGGATTGATCGCCAATCCAGGCTTGTAACTTCGCGGCAGTGACTTGGATGCGGAAGGAATACCATTTTCCTGTTTCGAAGGTGAAGTAATTGCGGGTTTCGTTGTCGGAGGCATCCCAGCCATCGATGCTGGAAATGCCGGTGATGTCGCCGCCCCAGCCGCCTGTCACGAAGGTGACGAAGGAATCCTCCACCGGGAACGTCAGGCTGGAAAAGAAATCGCCTCCGGATTTCCGCATCGCCTCCCAGCGGATCTCGTAATCCGCTTTGAGCTTGAAGTCCGGCCGCACGGCGCCGCTGAGTGGCGCACCGGCCTCGATGAGAATCGCGCCTGCTTCCACTTTGAGGGCCGGCTGACTCTTAAACGCGGCAGCCCGCCAGCCGCTGAGGGACTTGCCATCAAAGAGCGGCGTCCAGGTCCCCTGCGCGAAGGCTGAACAGGCGGCCAGAAGTAATACGGCAAGTCTCACCACAACAGCTTAAACCCGAGTTGTGCCTGCCGGGGGTAATTCGAGTTCGGGGCACTGACGCTGGCTTTGATAATGGTGCCAAAGGTTGCGCTGGAGGCGGAGTTATCGAAGGCCTGGTTGGTGAGATAGAACGAGTTCAACACGTTGAACATCTCCGCCCGGAACTGGAATTTCCAGCGCTCCCCGAAGGAAGTGGTTTTGTCGAGCGACATATCGATCAAGCGGAAGCCCTGCAGGCGGATGTTCGTTTCGCGGTTCGGCTCATAGCGGGGGGAGTAGTTCGGTGAAATGACCCAATTCGCAACCGTGCACCCATTCGCGACGCTGGTGGCAAGCAGCGGGATCGTGCCATTGCTGTTCCACTGCGAAACACAGTTATCCAGACCCTTCACCACGGAGCCGGACCAATCGACATTGATGCCCGCCTGCTTCGTGTAGAGGACGTTGGTCGGCAAGCTCCAGGGACGTCCGGATTGCTGCTGGACGATGAGAGAATGCTGCCAGCCGCCCAGGATCATCCGCTTGAAGCGGTTGCCCGTCTTGCCGAACGGTAACTGCGAAACCGCACTGAGTGAGAAGTGGTGCGGAACGTCATAAGCAGCAGGCCCTTTCTCCATCACAAAATTCTGCGGATCGAGAAAGCCATTCTTCTCCATGGTCTTTGAGAAGGTGTAATTAGCCCGGAACGTTGTCCAGCGGTTGCGGATGGAGTAACTGGTTTGCACGGAGTTATACCAGGACCTGGCATCATTCCGCATCAGTTCCGTGATCTGTCCGAACTGCGGGAAAGGCACGGAGAGTGTCGCCTTCGAAAGACTGGTGCTGGTGTAAAGGCTGGTCCCCACATAGGGAGCCTGATTGGCGAACGGGTTGGAGTACGTCTTGTCGCAAGGGGCAGGTGCGCCACCTGCGAAGAGATTGCAGCTATCCCGCAATGAGGCGGAGATGTTATTCAGGGTCCTGGAGTCCTGTAAGTCAACGCCTTTGGTGCCGGAGTATGCGATATCGAGCGAACTCCGCATGGGCAGAGCCCTCTGGATACTGAGTGAGATTGTATTTACATGGGGCAGGCGGAACTTGGTATTGACAATATTGAAAGCTGTTCCCAGGCCGGTAAGTGATGCCAGGGAAGAACCCGAAGGCGTAATGACACCGCTCGGGAACGGATTGTTGATGAGGTTGTCGAGTGGCAGTTTGCTCTCATTGGCTGAGATCACCAGAGGGGTTGTGTTGCTGAAGCCAACATTCTGCAGATAGTCATTGTTGGCATTCATATAGAAACGTCCCCAGCCGCCGCGCAGCGCCGTCTTTGGCGTCAGGGCATAGGCAAATCCGAAACGTGGCTGCCAGGTCTTGAGGTAGGGATCTGTCGGACGCGCGGATTGCCCGCCAACTCCGGCAAACTGCAGCGCGCCGGTAATGGGACCCACGGGATAAATCGTCCGGTTCACTAAGTTATCCGCAAGTGTTGCCGCGTTCGGATCAAAGCCCCGGTTCAGGCGGTTGTAGCGTTCGGTGGGAGGCAGGTTGAAGTCCTGCCGGTAACCGACATTGACCGTCAAGCGGGGAAGCACCTTCCAGTCGAACTGTACCCACGGGGCGGCGTAAGGGAACTGGAAGATCGGGAAGGCAGCATAAGTGACGGAGCCTGAGCTGGGTGTTCCCAACAGCCAGGAGGCAATGGAATCCCCCTTCAGCGCCTGTGCGGAGTTATAAAGTTCCTGCGTGAAGGTTACCGCGGAATTCAATGTAAGCACGTTACCCGGGTTCTGCGTCGAATACTGCAGGAGCCGCATATCCACACCGCCGCGCAGGGTCTTCGAGCCATGTGACCACGTGATGCTGGGGTGCAAAGTAAAGGTATTGGAGATGTTCTGGCTGGGATACTCGCCAAGCGACTGGTAGTTTGTGAATGTGTAACGTCCGAACTCCGCGCCGTAAGGAAGTTGCTTTGCAAGAGATGCCGGGAAGCCGAGTGAAGTCAGGTCGAAGTTATCATTTCCCGAGCCGCGTGAGGATTCCAGATAGCGGGCGAAGGAGGTTCTGACGTTCAGCAGGAGGGAGGGCGAGATCACGGTGATCCAGTCAATCGCTGCGGAGTCATTGGTGCGCTTCAGCGGGTCAGGCCCATCAACGCCCGGGGAGTTCGGCGCAACACCGTCCGTGGGCCGGATCTCTGTGCGGTCATTGCGTGTATACCGGACGAAGAAGCGGTGCTTATCACTCAGGTTCTCATCGATCTTCACCGCGAGGTTGTAGAAAGTATCCCGGGCCGGGTTATCGCCGCCGGAGAGGAATAAGTTACTCTGCGAGTAAGTTGCTCCAGCGGTGGTTACATTCGGTGCAGGGTAGTAACTAATGATCTTCTGCGCAATCGGGTTGATCCGGCTGGGCGGGATGATGTTGCCCGGGAATGCCAGGCGGTCGAAGGTTCCGGCTGAGTTGGTGAATCCCGTCGCTGGATCATAAATCACATTCAGATTGCCGTTCTTGTCTTTCAGCTTGGAGAAATCTCCCTGGCGCATTTCGAGTGCGGGCACGGAGAGAATCAGCGGTTGCGGCGAATCCTCCAGATAGCGCTCATAGTTGGCCATGAAGAAGGTCTTGTTGTGACCGTCATAGAGTTTGGGCAAGTAGACCGGGCCGTTGACCAGCAGGCCGTACTGGTCGAGCGAATGGCCGTCCTTTGGGGCGCCCCGCGCATTGTTCTGGAAGGAATTCGCATCCAGCCAGTTCCGCCGCATGTATTCATAGAGTGAGCCGTGCACGGAGTTCGCGCCGCTTTTCAGCACAGCATTCATCACGCCGCCGGCGGTCTTGCCGTACTGCGCGTCGTAGGCGTTGGTCTGCACCTTGAATTCCTGCACGGAATCAACCGGCGGAACATAGGCGATGTTATTCGTGCCTGCCTGGGAATCATTGGGTACACCGTCAATGAGAAAGGCGGCTGAACTGGAGGTTCCGCCGACACCCCACTGGGCGATGGCACCGTTATCAAAGGGGCGCTGATAGGCCAGAGAGCCGTTGTAATCCACGCCCGTCACAAGCGAAGCCAGCATGAAGGGATTGCGGCCGTTCAGCGGCATTTCACTGATTGTCTTGCCATCGATCAGGCCGCCGCGGTCGCCCGACGCAAGGTCCAGCATAGGAACATCCGCGGTGACCGTGATTTGTTCCGTGGTCTGGCCGACCTCCAGCGCGACATCCGCCGTCGCGGACTGGTTCACATTCAGCGTCAGCCCCGCGCGGGTGAGGGTCTTGAAGCCCGGATGCGAGACCTTGAGTTCGTATTCGCCCGGCTGGACCAGAGGGAAGATGTAATTGCCCTCTTTATCCGCGGTCTGGCGCTGCGTTTCATTCTGCTCAATGTTCCGCAGCAGCACCACTGCTCCCGCCACGGCCGCGCCATGGGGGTCGGTTACTCTGCCGTTCAAAGTCGCGCGATAATCCTGCGCAGGCAGCAAGGCCGCGAACAGGAGCGGTAAGACATAAAGAATTCTCATTAACCCTCACTCCACAGGGAGTTTTGGGACATCTTATCGCGAATCGCGCAAGTTTGGGTGACAATCCGCTCCTAAGTATTCGCCGGCAAAACGGACCTCGGGGCGGCGGCGAATGCTTGTATGTCATGAGGCCGCCCCGGCCTTTGCCGGCTAGCTACGGAGAAAGCCGCACAACGGACGATGCTGCCTTCGCGCCTGTGCGGCTAACTGAGTCTCGCTTTGATCTGTGTGTAAGACTTTGCCGGCACGCGGTGACGGAGTTTGTGCCCGCTGGCCGTATCGGTGCTGGTCACGGTCTTGATCTTCGTTGACCCGAAATCATTTTCCGCTTTGATGTCATTGCCGGTGACGGTGGCAATCTCAAACTTGCCACCAAAAGATTTATCCTGCGCCTCGATTTCGACTTCAATCTCCTGCTCCAGGTGGCGGTTGACGACGTTGATGATCGCGGTGCCCTGGTCGTAAGAAGTGGAGACATCGAGATAGGGAACCTTGCCGAACTTCTTGCTCGTGTAGGTGGGGCAGTCGACGAAGGTCTCCAGTGCGGTGCCGCGTGCGTTGGCGGCGAACAACTGCAGCGGGTAGTAGATGGTCTGCAGGAAGAGGCCCTGCTGGTTGGTGAAAATGGGTGCGATCACGTTCACAATCTGCGCCATGTTGGCGATCTTGACGGTGTCGGCATTGTTGACGAAGGTGTTCAGCATGGTGGCGACGCTGAGAGCGTCTTCCAGGTTGTACCGCTCTTCCAGCGCATTGCGGCCGCGGCCCTTCGCACCACCGCGGGCTCTGTACCAGACATTCCATTCATCGAACGCGATGTAGATCTTCTTGTGGCCCGGTGAGGTGGCGAGCGCGGATTCGATGATCCCGGCGGCAATCTTGATTCTTGCGTTCAGCTCAATCGAGTTGCCCAGAAATTCGTAGTAATCATTCGCGGAGTTGCCGACGTAAGTGTGGAGCGAGAGATACTCCATGTGGTCTTTGAGATAGGCCAGCACGGTGCGGTTCCACCCCACCCAGTCGATATTGCCGCCGAAGTTGGAACTGCCCGCGGCGATGAGTTGAACGTCGGGGTCGGTCCACTTCATCAGCTTGGCGGCTTCGAGCGCGAACTTACCGTAATCTTCGGCGCTGCGGTGGCCCATTTGCCAGGGGCCGTCCATCTCATTGCCCAGGCCCCAGTAGCGGACTTTCCAGGGTTTCTCGCGGCCATTCTGCTTGCGGAGTTTCGCCATCGCCGTGCCTTCGGGCTGGTTGCAGTACTCCACCCACTGCTGCACTTCATTCCAATCGCCCGTGCCCAGATTGGTGCAGATGTAGGGTTCCATGCCCATCATCTCGGAATAATCGAGGAATTCATGGGTGCCGAAGCGGTTGCTTTCGATGGTGCCCCAAGCCATTTCCAGGCGCGGCGGGCGCTGGTCGCGCGGGCCGATGCCGTCTTTCCAGTGGTAATTCGAAGCGAAGTTGCCGCCAGGCCAGCGCATCTGTGTGACGTGCAAATCTTTGATTGCCTGCATCACGTCTTTGCGGTAGCCGCGGGAATCAGAGAGCGGCGACCCCTCCTCGAAGATGCCGCCTTCGATGCAGCGGCCGAGATGCTCGGCGAAGTTGCCGTAAATCTTCGGGTCAATGGGAGAGATGATGCGCTCGGTATCGAGCTTGATCCGGGCCTTCAATGCGCTGGGCTGTGCAAGGCCAAGCAGGGGCGTGGCGAGGGCTAGTGTGAATTCGCGGCGGTTCAACATGGCGTCAGGAAAGGAATATCACACTGCGCCGTGGTTTGTATTGTAAGGCCTTGCGTTTTGCGATGCGGAACTGCTACAACTGCCTCAACAGGGGATTTCCATGTCTGAAAAAGCCGAACCGTCAAACCGGTATCTCGTCAAATCACTGGTGCATGCCGCGCGAATTCTCGACGCGTTTGAATCGCCCGGAGATGTCTTGCGGCTGCGCGACGTGGTTACCCGGACCGGCTTCAACAAAGGGATGTGTTTCCGGCTCATTTACACGCTGCACGAGTGCGGATTTCTGGACAAGGTGGGCGAGAACCATTACCGTTTGGCTTCCGAAGTCCGCCGCAGGAGACTTTACCGGATCGGGTATGCGGCACAAGGGCAGCATTCATCGTTTGACCGGGAAGTGCGCGAAGGGCTGCAGCGCGCCGCCGAGCGCGAGCAGGTGGAACTGATTACAGTGGACAACCGCTATCAGCCGAAGATTGCTCTGCGAAACGCGGATTTCCTGATTCGCGAACATGTGGATCTGGTGATTGAGTTCCAGTCGGATGAGGTGATTGCTTCGGCGATTGCTTCGAAGTATCTGGAGGCGAATATTCCGTTCATCGCGATTGATATTCCGCATCCCGGCGGCGTTTACTTCGGCGCGAATAACTACAAGGCGGGCTTGCTGGCTGGCCGTTATCTGGGCCGCTGGGCGAAGAAGTCATGGGATGGCGAACCGGAAGAGATTCTGTTGATTGAATTGCAGCGGGCAGGTTCTCTGCCGCAGGCGCGCATCCGCGGCATCATGGCGGGCATTGAGGAGACGATCCGAATTCCAGAGACTTGCCGCAGTATTTCCATCGATGGTGACGGACAGTTCCAGACGGCACTGGAGCGCGTGAGAAAACACCTGCGGACCTCAAAATCGAAGAGGATCCTGGTGGGTGCGGCGAATGATTCGAGCGCGCTTGGTGCCCTGCGTGCGTTCGAAGAGGCGGGGCGGGCGAATGATTGCGTGGTGGTCGGCCAGAATGCCGAGCAGGAGGCACGGGCGGAAATGCGGACGCCGCGGTCGCGTCTGATTGCTTCGGTGGGTTACTTCCCCGAGAAGTATGGGGATGGTTTGTTGAAGCTGGCGTTCGATATCCTCGCCGGCAAAGCGACATCCCCTGCCGTGTTTACGAATCATCAGGTGATTTCGCCGGAAAACGTGGATCACTTCTATCCGAATGACAGCTTGCTTTCGATGCGCCTGCCAGCCTAACGTTTTTTGTTGGTGTGCGGTTGATATTCGCAGGTTGCGGTAACTTTGCCTCCGCTGAAGCCGAAGTTAGCAATCACTCTTTTCGGGAAGATGAAGGGGCGTTTGGCACCGGGTACCACGACCTTTTCGAATTCACTCTCCACATGGAAGTGATCCATGGATTCCTTGCCGCTGACAAGCGGGAATCCGGCACCATCGAGACTGGCCCGCAAGGGGACCGCCGCCTTCTCATCCAGAAGGATTTGGCCCGTGCCGCATGAAATTTCGTTCAAAGTGAAGCCTTTTGTGGCGGGTTTGAAGGATTGGCAGGGTTCCGCGGGCTGGAAGGAAACCGTTACAGCGCCGGAAGCAGACGGGGTGGCGGGGTGAAAGATCATCCGGCTTCGCTTCGCGGGAGAAAAGACAAATACCGGGAGTAGAGCGCCATCGTCGGTATGGATTTCGAGGCCCAGTGTTTTGCGGTCACCGCGCACGTTCCAGGTGGCGCTCCAGTCGCCGGCGGTCTTGAAGATGCCCCTGCTGAATTCGAGGACGTGTTTGGTGTCCTTCGTCTTGGTCAGCTTTCCAGCAGGGTCAAACCGGTTGAGTTTGCAACTCACGTCAAAGCGGTTTTCTGTAATGCCGCGGGCGTAATCCTGCATGCTGGATGTGAGGGTATCCAGAACGCTCGCGGGCTGTCCGGTGAGGGTGTAACCCGCAAGCAGCAGAAGCAGCATCCGCATGGTTGCCCCTCAGATTTCGACCTGCTCCAACTTCGGCAGCAGTAGATGGATGACCGAGAGAGCGATCAGGTACATGATGCCCGCGATGATGAAGAGCGGTCCATAGGCGGAGTGTGAGAAATCGAGCCAGTAGCCGACGGCGGGAGCGACCAGCATGCCGGCGATGGCACCGCCCATGCCGCCGAAGCCGACCACTGAGCCTACG
Organism: uncultured Acidobacteriia bacterium; assembly: GCA_903923395.1. Taxonomy (GTDB): domain Bacteria; phylum Acidobacteriota; class Terriglobia; order Bryobacterales; family Bryobacteraceae; genus BOG-234. Next base: position 110,809 of record CAIXXM010000083.1, on the reverse strand, counting down.
GCCGGGCGCGGGAAGGTATCCGACGTCAACGTGTAGAGGTTGGCGGACCAGCCCTGGTGCGCTGCCGTTGCGAAGGACAGCAGTGCCACGGTGAGCCACAAGTTGCCGCCCGTGAACATGATGCCCATCACAGGCGTTACGGCCAGGGCGCAGATCAACATCGAAGTCTTGCGGGCGCGGGTCAAATCCCAGCCCAGTTTCACGAAGAACGACGAAAGCCAGCCGCCGCCGATGGAACCAATGTCCGCCGCCAGATAAATCACAATCAATGGCGGGCCGAGATGGGTCAGGTCGAGATGATACTGCTTGTTCAGGAAGCCGGGAACCCAGAAAAGATAGAACCACCAAACGGGATCTGTGAGAAATTTTCCAAGAAGAAATGCCCAGGCAGCCTTCTGTTTGATCAGAACGGAGAAAGACACATTGCGCGGGCGCTCATCTTCCTGATCCGACTGAATAATGGCGTATTCTTCCTTCGAGAGCATTTTGTGTTCTGAGGGTTTGCGGTAAAACGCCAGCCAGACAGCAAGCCAGATGAGATCCAGCCCGCCGGTTACCAGGAAGCAGGCGCGCCAGCCCATCGCGGCGGCGACCAGAGGGACCAGGATGGGGGCGACGATCGCCCCAATATTTGAACCGCTGTTGAAGATGCCGGTGGCAAAGGCACGTTCGCGGCGCGGAAACCAGTCTGCCACCGTCCGGATTGCGGCGGGGAAGTTCGCCGCTTCGCCGATGCCGAGTCCGAAGCGTGCGAAGCCGAATTGCATGGGAGTACGGGCCAGCGAGTGGCTCATGGAAGCCAGGCTCCAGACAATCACAGCCAGTGTGTAGCCAAGTCTTGTGCCGAGCCAGTCAATAATCCGGCCCGCAATCGGCATCATGATGGCGTACGCGCCCTGGAAAGCGAACACGATCCAGCCATAATCGGATTCCTGCCAGCCCAGATCCTTTTCGAGGGTCGGCTTGAGCAAGCCGAGGACTTGCCGGTCGACATAGTTGACGGTGGTTGCAAAGAAGAGCAGGCCACAAATGACCCAGCGTAGATTTTTTTTCATGAAAGGCAGCGGGACCGGGACGGCTGGCGGTCTTCAAAGAGTATAACGGTCTCTCCGCAGCTTGTGGAAGAAATCGGGCGGATGGAGCCAGGCCGTTATGCCGTCTGCGATATCAACTGGACCTCCGGTGCCGAACCGAGACCTTTTGGACGCAGGGGTTCAAAACGCTCGAAGATTTGCGCTGCCTGATCCGACGGTACGGGACGGCTGAAGTAATAGCCCTGCCCTTCGTCGCAGCCTTCTGCCCGAACGGCATTGAGTTGCCGGAGTGTTTCCACACCCTCAGCGGTGACCACCACTCCCAGGCTGGACCCGATACCGATGATCGCCCGGATGATGGCAAGACTTTCCTGTTTCGCAAACAGGCCCGCAACGAATGACTGATCGATTTTGACCTTGTCGAAGGGAAAACTCCCGAGGTAGCTGAGGGAAGAATAGCCAGTCCCGAAATCATCCAGAGCAATCCGCACACCGGCGCTTCGCAATTGACGGAGAACGGAGAGGGTACCGGCTTTGTCCTTCAGCAGGAATGATTCGGTGACTTCGAGTTCAAGCCGGCGCGGAGCGATTCCAGATCTCGCCAGGGCAGCGCGGACATCACTGACCAGTCTTCCGGTTTGGAACTGCATTGCCGAGACATTGACGGCGACCCGCACCTCTTCCGGCCAGGCCAGAGCATCTCCGCAGGCCCGCTGGATCACCCAGTTGCCGATCGCCACAATCAGACCGGTTTCCTCCGCCACGGGGATGAAAGCCGAGGGCGGCAGCAAACCGCGTACCGGATGGCGCCAGCGGATCAATGCCTCCATGCACGTGACGCGGTCCGTGCGCAAACTCACGATTGGCTGGTAATGTAATTCGAATTCGTTGTCACGCACCGCGCGGTCCAACTCCGGTTTCAGGGCCTGGAAATCCTGGAATTGAACATCCATCGAGTCTTCGAAGAACTGACAGCACCGCCGACCTGCCGCCTTCGCACGGTACAGCGCAATGTCTGACTCACGCAGCAGCGCATCGGGCGTCCGGGAGCCTTCATGGGACAGTGCGATCCCCATGCTGCAGGAAATTCCCACCGTGCCGCCCTGCAGCGCAAATGGTTTTGCGATCTCATCGAGAATCCTGCACCCGAGAAGTGCAGGTCCATCCAGGGTTTCCGGGAAGCCGGCAATCACCGCGAATTCGTCACCGCCCAGTCTGGCAACGAAGTCCTCCGGCTTAACGACCTGGCGCAGACGTTTGGCAACTTCTGAGAGCAGTTCGTCTCCGGCCAAATGGCCCATCGTGTCATTGATGTACTTGAAATGGTCCAGATCCAGGTAAAGAACAGCGAACGGTTTTGATTCTGCACAATACCGGGATAGTTCGGTCTGCAGATTCAAGCGGTTGGGCAACCCGGTGAGCGGATCGTGGTGCGCCAGGAAGGTCAGGCGGCTCAACGCCAGTGCCCGCTCTTCTTCCATCAGCTTCGATTCTGTAATGTCGTGGAAAAAGACAGAAAGCCCTTCCGCCGTGGGACACGCGTTGGCGGAGAACCAGCGTTGCAGCAGTGGCACGTATGCCTCAAATGTCCGCGGTGTCTGGCTGCGGATTGCCTGCTGGCACTCATAGAGAAAATCCCCCTCGGTTTGCCCGGGCAGCAGCGTCCGCAGGTCTTCGCCAACCAGCGGAACCTCGCGGGAAAACAGAGCCGCAGCCCGGCAATTGGCAAAGGTGACCCTCCAATTGGGATCGATCACAACAACGCAGTCACTGGTGCTTTCGAGGACCAGAGCCAGTTCCACGCCGATCCGCTCCGCTTCCCGGCGCGCAGCAAGTAACCCCCGTTCGTAGCGGCGGCGCTGGGACGCATTGAAGATCGCCACTCGAATCGTATTCGTATTTCCGCTGGAGCGGACTGCGAGGTTGGCGAAGACAGGAAGAGACTCATTGTCCTCCCGCTGCAGTTCCAAGGCGACTTCATTGACGGAGCCCTGTGCGCGCAACAGCGGTTCCAAGTAAGTCTCGTAGAAGATGCGCGAGCCATTAGTCAGCAGATCCGGGATTTTCAAGCCAGCCAGCACTTGATCCCGGCGCCGACCGGTCCAGGCCATCAAGGTCAGATTGACGGAGAGGATTTTGCCATCCATCCCTGCGGTGATGTGTCCACAGGGGACGTCATCCACGCTGCCTGCACCGGGTATGCACACGAGCCTTGACGTGTGAAACCGCTTTTCACTGCCCGTCACTTCGATTCCATCTGCCGCTGTCGCCATAAATTCCCGTCGCAGGAGAAAGATCGGCGGAACTACCCGCCTCCATTAGCAGGAGACGGGTAGGAATTTCACTAGTTTGCAGGTTTCGCGGTGGTGGCCCGTGCTACTTCACGCCAGCGACGAAGTTGGTGAAGTTACTGCGGAAGAGCTTCTGCAGGTCGTGCTGGATGTCGGCGCGGGTGACCGGACGGCCATCCTCCGCCAGCGTCTGGTAGGTACCGGCAAGAATCGGAGCCAGGGTGCGGCGCGTGTTCTTCCACTTGTAAATCACCTGTTCGAGGACGCGCGCGTCGGAATGCTGCGGAATGAACGTGGTGCCCAGCATCTCCATGCGTTCGCGGGTCATCTCCTCCACGATGGAAGGGTTGTTCAGGAACCACCAGCAGCCAAACGGCATCAGTTGCGCGAACTTGCGGGCATAAACGCAGAGTTCATGCTGGTTCTCCCGGCTCAAGAGGCTGATAAAGAAGCGGTTATCGGGGAATTCGAGGCAGAGGCGCTCGACGGCACGAAGATCGGCCTTGCCCACACCATCCCCCGCCAGCTTCAACGCGGGGTTCACCAGATAGCGGACGCCGATCATGATCGACATCGGAATGTTGAACTCGCGGCAAACAGGCAGCACGGCTTCGCGGAAGAACATCGCCCGCGTACTTTCTTCGGGGAACTGGAACGTATCCGGCAGCGAGCAGGCCATATAAACCGGCTTCATCCGTTTGCACCAGTTGGAGATAAAGCGGCGGACCTCCGAAGCTGTATTGCCGGTTGCTTCCAGGTTTACGTCGTAACCCTTTTCCTTCAGAATGCTCCAGTGTTCCGGCCACTTGTTCAGGATGCGATCCAGGCGGACCACGGCATGGAACCGGCTGTCCGGCTCTGCCCCCTGCTCCCAGAGCGGATATTCCGCGGGGTCGAGCGGGTCATTCGTCATGACCACTTCGCTGATACCGGCGGCGTTGAAGACATTGCCGATGTGATCTTCCAGCTTTTGGGCGGCGAAGAACGCGCGGGCATCTTTCAGCGTTTCCAGCGTTCCGGCGGTCGGCAGCCCCAACCCCTGGAGTACGGCCACCACGCCGCGGGTGGCTTCAGAAACCGGCGGATTGTCGATGAACAAAGTCTTCCAGATCAGATCCGCCTTTTCGGTCTTCGAGAGGCTGAAATAGACTTCCGGGGTGATGGAGTGCGAGCGGAAGAGTTCGGCTTCCAGATAGTGGTAGGTAATCAGTTCATCGATGCCCCAAAGCCCCACGGAACCCAGCGAGGGCATGTAGAGGTGGGTGTGGATATCAATGATCTTGAGGCTCTGCAGTTCCTCGCGGACGGTGGGAAGAATCTGTTCGTAGGCTAATGTCGACATCTCTACTACGATATCGCTTCACTTATTGAAACCCGCGATTTCCCTGCGGAGTGCGTGCGCCTTGTCCTGCCTGAAAAGGCGGATTTCGGCCAGTCTGGTATTCTCCAGCGCCTCCTCAAGGCTGGCCTGGTAGGCGATGTGTTCTGGATCTTTCTTCGCCAGTGCCTCCGCCAGCGCGCGCTGTTTTCGGAATTGCGCAAGTGCTTCGGCGGGCATGCCCAGGCGCAGCAGAGTACCGCCGAGGGCCGCGTGGGTGTTGGCCAGATTGATACTGGCGCGTGCATCAGCGGGGTCCGCGGCCAGCAGTGCCAGCCGGATTGGCAGCACCTGCTCGAAGATTTCTAGCGCACCGTGCAAATCGCCCTGCGAAAACAGTATGCTGCCGAGGCGCTGTAGTGCGAAGGTCTTGTTCAGTTTGGCGCGCAGATCCTCCGGGTGTTTGCGCGAGAGCTCTTCGAAGAGGTTGGCCGAGAATGCCGCGTTCCGGCGGGCAGCCGCAAAGTCCCGCATCTGTTCGTGTATGGTGGCCAGATGGAGAAAGGCTGAGGCGACGGGAAAGGCATACGCGGCGGCATCCTGCTGTTTCAGGCGCTCGAATTCGCGCAGCGCCCGCTGACTCATTTCGCTGGCACGGGAGAGTTCGCCTTTTGCGGAGTAAGCCCCGGCAAGGTCCTGATACGCCGCAGCGAACTCTGCCCGCGCGGGTAGTTCCGCGGGATGTTCTTTGATCAATCGCTCTCCGATCTGGATAGCCCTCGTGCCATTGGCAATCGCAGCGTCGAACTGTCCGGTGCTTTGCTGCACGCGGCAAATCCGGTCATAGGTACGCAGCAGATCATGCTGGACGCGGGGATATTGCGCAGGCAGGGAAAGCTCCAGCCCCAGTGCCTTTTGGTAGGCCGCCAAAGCCTGTTGCGTGTGGCCGAGGTTCGATTGCGTGGCCAGTCCCAACACATCTCCGATTCGCTCATAAGCAATGGCGCGCTCACGGGTCAAGGCGGGTCCGCCACCTTCACCGGCGAGCTGATCGAGATAATGCTGGGCCTTGGTTACCAGCAGTTCCCGCGCTCTGGTGGAACCCGGCAGCGGTTCAATGGCGTCATGCAGGTCAAAGAGCACGGCGTGGGCGAGTTCCTGCACTTCCTGGAAGCGTCGTTCAGCGGCACGGCGCTCGCGCATGGCGATGCGTGCCTGGTAGCGTGAGGCGACAATGCCGCCGAGCAAAGTAATAGCTACAAGGGCGGATGCGGCCACGCCACGCCAGTGCCTTTGCAGGAATTTGGTGCAGCGGTAGCGGGCCGTATCTTCCCGCGCCTTCACGGGCTTGCCATCCAGATACCGCTGGATATCCCGCGCGAACTGCTCCACGGAGGCATACCGCCGCGAAGGCTCCTTGCGCAGCGCCATCAGGATGATGTTGTCGAGATCGCCACGCAACGTGCGTGCAACGCGCGGGTTCGTGGCTGCGGTGCTCGGTCGTGGCGGCTCCGTTTCCACGATGGTCTTCCACACCGCCACCGGTGACCGGGATTCGAACTCGTACGGCTTCTTCCCGGTCAGCAGGAGATAGAGCAACACGCCGAGGGAGTAAACATCACTGCCCGTGGTGACCGGCTCGTTCTTGAGTTGTTCCGGGCTGGCGTACTCCGGTGTCAGCATTTGGACCACACTCACCGTGCCGCCGCCGGGTTCCGGCTCCGGGTCAATCAGTTTCGCGATCCCGAAATCCAGCAGGCGGACGAAACCCTCCGGCGTGACCAGAATATTCTGGGGCTTCAGATCGCGGTGGACGATCAGGTTCTGGTGCGCATATTGCACCGCCGAACAGACGGTGAGAAACAACTGCAGGCGGGCACGCACGGCCATGCCGGCTGCATTGCAGTACTCATCCAGAGGGGAACCTGCGATGAAATCCATCACAAAGTAGGGTTCGCCGCCCGGTGTGACCCCGCCGTCGAGTAACTTGGCGATGTTGGGGTGTTCCAGATGGGCGAGAATCTGGCGCTCGAGATCGAACTTCCGGCGCGTGAGGGCATCGTGGGCTCCCAGCCGCAGCACCTTTACCGCGACCAGTTTGCGGTACAAGTCATCCGCACGGACGGCCTGGTACACCGTTCCCATGCCGCCTTCGCCGATGGTCTGCACGATCCGGTAAGGGCCGATGCTGCTGCCGGTATCCAAACCGCGCGGCGGCATTGCGTTGGCACCTTTGGTGATATCGAGCCAGTCGCCGAAAAAGCCCGAAGCGCCCTGGTCGGCATCCAGCAGGGATCTGACTTCCGCCAGCAGGGCGGCGTCATCCGCGCATTCCCGCAAAAGAAAGGCCGTCCGCTCTCCTTTTGGCAGAGTCACGGCAACATCGAAAACGGCTTTTACTTTCTCCCACGTTGAGGACGCGACCGCCATAAAGAGCAAATACGCACTCAGCCGCCTTTCAGTTCGCGGAAGAGCCAGGCGCGCGCGGAACTCCATTCGCGTTTGACGGTGGCGGTGGAGATCTCCATCACCCCGGCGGTATCCTCCACGGAGAGTCCGGCGAAGAAGCGGAGTTCCACGATGCGGCTCTGCCGGGCGTCGAGCCGGGCGAGTTTTTCGAGCGCGTCATCGAGCAGTACGATATCCAGGTCCACGGCCGGCGAGATGGCCATGGCCTCATCGATTTCGATCTTGATGCCGCCGGACCCGCGCTTTTCCGCGCGCTGGGCGCGGGCGTGATCCACCAGGATGCGGCGGATCATCTGAGCTGAAATCGCGAAGAAATGCGCGCGGCTCTTCCATTCCACGCCATGCTGCTGGATCAAGCGTAGAAAAGCTTCATTCACCAGGGCCGTGGCCTGCAGAGTATGGTCGCCCCGCTCCCGCCGCAGAAAGCCTGCGGCAAGCTGCTTCAACTCGGCATGGACCAGTGGCATGAGCTCGTCCAGGGACTGGCGGTTGCCGTGGCTCCAATCCACGAGCAGGCGGGTAAGATCTGGCATGGAAAGACAACTCGATTCTGGCACAAAACTTTTTTGATCCCGTTTTCCTGCAGCTTGCGCGTATCCGGACAGAGCAGCAAGAGAAGGCTGCAAAACGAGGAGAGAAACAACATGACCAACAAGATTTTGACCGCGGCCCTTGTCGCTGCCGCAATTGTGAGCACGGGAGCCGCGAAGACCCGTGCAGTAACCCCCAACCTGGCTTCCGTGGTGTCTTTCAATCTGGTGTCGGCCAAGGCGACCGTCACAGCCACCAAGCGCACCATGGCTTACACTGTGGAACCCGGCGGGGATCCGAACGCGATCCAGTTGCAGTTTGAAGATGTGGATCAGGTGCACATGAACCAGGCCGGACATATTGTTCTCACCATGAAGAATGGCGATTTCCGGACCTATTCGGCCACCTTCTACCAGACCGTGAATGGCAGGCAGAAGCTGATCTCCGGGAACTTCCGCATCTTAGGCACCAACCGCGCGGCCTTCCACGTGGGCAAGTATGACGCGAGCCTGCCGCTGCAGATTGACGCGCAAATCAAGGGTTCCGAAGCGGGCAGCTAACCTGTTCGGAGTATCATCGGAGATCATGTGGACCCGTCGTGATCTCCTTGCTGCCGCCGGTGTGGGTGCGGTCTTGAATGTTCCTCCCTTGCGCGCGCAGCGGGGCGGGGGAAGTCCCGGAATGACGGGGCCGCTCCCGCCCGCGATTGCCGCTTTGAAAAGCCGGAAGAACGAAGCCGTGCCCATCAGCAATGCAGAGCGCGAACAGCGCTTCGAACGTGCGCGCGAGTTGATGGCGAAGAACAAGATTGAGGCCATCTGTATCCCCGGCGGCACCACTCTGACTTACTTCACCGGCATGCGCTGGGGTAACAGTGAGCGGATCTTCTCGCTGGTGATTCCACGGCGCGGCAAGCCGTTCTATGTGAGCCCTGCTTTTGAGGAAGACCGCGTGCGGGAGCAGGTGCCGGGCGGGAAAGATGCCCGCATCTATACCTGGCAGGAAGATGACAACGCCTACTCCATGGTGGGCAAGGGGTTGCGTGATGTCGACATCTTGAGCGGCGCTGTCGGCATTGAAGAGAAGACGCCTTTCGTGTTTGCCGATGGCATTGGCAAAGCGAACCCCAAGTATCAGGTCACGAACGCGACGGTGATCACGGCGGGGTGCCGCGCCCGGAAGAGTCCCGCGGAACTGGCTCTCATGCGGCTGGCTTGTTCGGTCACCATCGACGCCTATGAGGCCGCCTGGAAGAGTTGCAAGGAAGGGATGACCACGCGGGCGTTCTCCGCGCTGATCGGGCAGGCCTTCACGCAACTCGGTTTCCCCGGCTTCGCCTCCGTGGAAGTTGGTGAATACTCGGCCTTGCCCCATGGTTCCGTCCAGCCGCAGCAAATTAAGGAAGGCACCATCGTGCTGATTGATGATGGCTGCACGGTGGAGGGGTATCAATCTGATATCAGCCGCACGTTTGTGCTGGGCAAACCCACGGACAAGATGAAGCAGGTCTTTGAGATTGTGCACCGTGCGCAATCCGCCGCGTTGAAGGCCGCCGGACCCGGCGTGCAGTGCCAGATGGTGGATGCCGCCGCGCGCAAGGTCATTGTGGATGCGGGCTTCGGCCCCGGCTACAAGTACTTCACACACCGCCTTGGCCACGGCATGGGTATGGACGGGCATGAATGGCCCTACCTGGTGAAGGGTAATACGCAACCGCTGGAACCGGGCATGGTCTTCTCCGACGAGCCCGGTATCTACATTCCCGGTGAGTTCGGCGTGCGCCTGGAAGATGATATGGTGATCACGGAGAAGGGCGCGGAACTGCTGACGGCGCAGAGTCCTTCGCTGGAGCGTCCGTTCGACAAGGCGTGATCGCCCTCGACGCGACGTACAGCACAGGACGGAATCTTTCGGGGGTTGGCGTGTACTCGCGCGAGATTTTGCAGGGGCTTGCTGCGTCACAGCCCGGGCCGTGGCAGTGGTTTTACCGGTCGAATAAGTACTTCAAGGCGAATGATCTACCGGGCAATGTGCGGCGGAAGCTCTTGCTCGAAAGCTTTGGCAGCCGGAGCGCCGCGCTGTTCCACGGGTTGAACCAGCGTTTGCCGGTGCGGAAGTTCAAGAGGCAGGTCGCCACGTTCCATGATCTGTTTGTTCTTTCCGGCGAATACAGCACGGCAGAATTTCGGACGCGCTTCGCCGCGCAGGCCCGTCACGCGGCGGAGACGTCAGATCTGCTCATCGCCGTCTCCGCTTTCACTGCGCGGCAGTTGGAAGAGTATCTAAAAGTCCCCGCCAGCCGGATTCGGGTCATCCACCACGGGATTGTGCCGCGGGTCTTGCCTGTCCGGCAACGCGAAAAAGTAGTTCTGTGTGTCGGTGCGGTGCAGAAGCGCAAGAATCAGGCGGCCCTGGTGCGGGCCTTCCGTGCGATGCCGCAGGATTGGCAGTTGGTGCTGGCAGGGTCGGCGGGCTTTGGTGCGGAAGAAACGCTGGCTGCGGTGGCAGAAAGTCCCGCGAAGGACAGGATTCTCATCACCGGGTATTTGGCAGACGAGGAACTGGCCGGATGGTACGCCAGGGCTTCGCTTTTCGCATTTCCCTCTTTTGATGAAGGGTTTGGAATGCCTGTTCTGGAAGCGATGGCGGCCGGAATACCGGTGTTGGCAGGGAACCGTGCCGCGCTGCCGGAAGTCTGTGGAGACGCAGCGGTGCTGGTAGACCCAACAAGTGAAGAGGCCATCTCCGCGGGCTTGCTGGAAGCAGATGGGCGTCGGGAAGTGCTCATCCCCGCCGGCAAGGCGCACTCGGCCCGGTTCACTTGGGCAAAGGCGGTGCAGCAGACCGCTGGGGTCTACTCAGAATTGCTCTCTTAAATCTTCGCCGGCAAAACGGACTTTGGGCGGCAGCGAATGCCTGTGTGTGGTCGGGCCGCTCTAGGCTTCCTCGTCGACCGCGATCCGCAGTGCTTTCAGGAAGCGGTGATCTTGCGTGGTGAACCGGACGCGGCCATTCGTGCCAATTTCCTGCGGTTCATCCATCATTTCGTCCGACGGAATTTCGTCGCCGTCATCCCGTTTGTTGAACCCGATGGTGGCTTCCAGCACGAGGAAAACGTCGTATCCCGCACGTTTGATTTCGCCGATTGCTTCAGCGATATTTTCCGAGTCGGAAAGCGATGAATTGATCGCGTTCCCGAGGTCCTGCATTAACCCTTTCAGCCGTTCTTCCACGTAGGCCCCTTTCCCGGGCTTTCCCATTATCGCGCGAGGCGATATTTCGAATAACTTTTGGATGCACGTTGTGGGCCAACGGTTCCTCATCCAATGCAAATCGATTTTCCTGATTGTACAGGCGAAGTAGCCAGTCTACAAGACTGCATTTCGGTAGCAACAAAGTACGCTGAGTACTCTGTGTCACCAGTAGTTTACTGAGGCAGATCCACCAGATCTTGATAAAGATTGAGCCGCGTTCGTGTTCGTGTCAGTGCCGGGGCAGGAGGCTCCCAGGCATCCGATTGCCCCAAAATGCGTTCCGCCTTCCGCAAGGTGGCCGCTTTCCGCTGGGTTACCATGACAGAGTGGAAACACAGGGATTCGGGAAAATGGCGGCCAAGCTGGCGAACAAGGCCGTGCCAACGCAGGAACAAACCAACCAGTTTGCGCGGACGGCGGGGATGTTCACAAAGCACGTGGTGGGGTCAACGGTCAAACCGCTGCACTCGCTCTGGCATGAGGTTTTGGGCTTTGTTTTCTTAACTTTCTCCGGGCTCGGGGCGTGGAAGCTTTTCAGTTCGGAGAAGAAGCTCGAAGTCCCGCAGTTCCTGATTGCGCTTATCTTTATCGTGGTTGTGGGTGGCTATGGGGCCTCGTCCGTCTTGAAAGCCCGCAAGATCGCCGGTAAGAGCTTTTTCCGGAAAGACAAATGACGCAGCAGCCGCCGGCCGGCCAGTACCCTTTTACCCGGGGGATCTATGCGGATATGTACCGCAGCCGGCTTTGGACCATGCGTCAATATGCCGGTTTCGGGTCCGCCGAAGAAAGCAATGCGCGCTACCGCTACCTGCTAAGTCAAGGAACCACAGGGCTTTCCGTCGCCTTTGACCTGCCCACGCAGATGGGCCTGGACCCCGATCATCCGCTTGCTGCCGGGGAAGTGGGGAAAGTCGGCGTCTCCATTGCATCGCTCGCGGATATGCGGGTGCTGTTTGATCAGATCCAACTCGACCAGGTCTCCACGTCGATGACCATTAACTCGACCGCGGCGATTCTGCTGGCGTTCTATGTTTTGGTAGCCCGCGAACAGGGTGCGGATGTGAAAAAACTCTCCGGCACCATCCAAAACGACATCCTCAAAGAGTATGTTGCGCGGGGGACATATATTTATCCGCCGCGTCCGGCGCTGCGGATCATTACTGACCTTTTTGCCTGGGCGAACACGGAAATCCCGGAATGGAATACCATTTCGGTATCCGGGTACCATATCCGCGAAGCCGGTTCGACCGCCGTGCAGGAAATCGCCTTCACTTTTGCGAACGCCATTGCCTATGTGGAAGCCGCGATCACTGCCGGGTTGGATGTAGACCGCTTCGCACCCCGCATCAGTTTCTTCTTCAACTCGCATTCTGATTTCCTGACCGAAGTGGCCAAGTTCCGCGCGGCGCGCCGTCTCTACGCGAAGATCATGCGGGAGAGATTCGGCGCGAAGACGGACCGCGCCTGCATGCTGCGCTTCCATACCCAGACAGCGGGAAGCACGCTGACCGCGCAACAGCCTGAGGTGAACGTGGTTCGCACGGCCTATCAGGCTCTGGCGGCCGTGCTGGGCGGCACGCAGTCTCTGCATACCAACTCCAAGGACGAAGCACTGGGCCTGCCGACCGAAGAATCCGCCACGCTGGCGCTGCGGACGCAACAAGTGATCGCCTGCGAAACGGGAGTCATCGCGGAAGCCGATCCGCTGGGCGGCAGTTACTACATTGAAGCGCTGACTGACCGGATTGAGTCCGAAGCAGTGGAGTATCTCGCGCGCATCGATGCCATGGGCGGAACCTTGCAGGCGATTGAGCAGGGTTACGTGCAGGGCGAGATCCAAAATGCTGCCTATGTGGCGCAGTTGGAGATCGAGAGCGGCAAGCAGATTATCGTGGGCGTGAACCGGTTTCAGGCGGAGAAGGAAGTCCCTGTGCCCGTGTTCCGGATTGACCCGGCGGTGGAGCGGCACCAGACAGAGCGGGTCCGTGCGGTGCGTGCTTCACGCAATGCCGAAGTGCTGCAGGAACGCCTGCAAGCCCTCGAAGCCGCGGCACGGGGAACGGAGAACCTGATGCCGCACATTCTGGCTTCCGCGGAAGCCATGGGTACGGTGGGGGAGATTTCTGATGTGCTGCGGAAGGTGTTTGGGGAGTACCGGGAGACGGGACTCTAACAACGGCTACCCGGCCGGCACCAGAGCCAGGCCTGCCCCGAAATATGGGATGTAGTTGTTGTCTGCCTTCGCGGCGTATTCATGGAAGTAGGCAAGCCACGACTCGACATGACGGATGGCTTCGGCCGTCTTCAGTCCATCTGCACCAGGGAGGCTGCCGCGAATGGCCGCAATAACTTCGATATCTGACTTATTCCTCCATCTCAGTGGCAGCCACGCGTTCCGGAGTTCAACACCAGTAGCTTCCCGAAGTACTCTGGAGTTTGGAACTCCCGCCCTCTGAAGAGCAGACCAGGTGGCCGCAGGGAAGCGATTGCTCCGAACCGCGCAATGCCGGTGGCCCGGGAGTCCTCTGGATCGGGCGCTGTCCAAAGCACAGCCGCGTCCATATGGGACGTGGCAAGCCGGATGGAGCGAAGTTCGGGGACCAGGTTTCTAACTGGGGGGCTTTGCAGAGAAACATTCACAGACCTTGCAGCTTGCCTCCACTATACTAAGTGGGTTGCGGCGGGCGCGCCACTCAAATCCATGGCATCCGATCTAACATTCGTCGATTACATCCTTGACCAACTGAGCGGAGCGCGCGAAGTTTCCGCCCGCAAGATGTTCGGGGAATACGGGGTCTATTCCGGAGACAAGATGGTGGCGGTCATCTGCGACAACCAGTTCTTTCTCAAACCAACTGCCGCGGGGAAGATGATCCTGGGGGAGGTGGTGGAAGCCCCGCCTTACCCCGGTGCGACGAACTATTTCCGTCTCGATGATGGCTTGGAAGACCGCGAACTGCTGTCCCGTCTGATGGCTGCCACGGCAGATGAACTTCCCGCCCCGAAACCGAAGCGCTCCAAACCCAAGACCTAAGTGTTCCGGTTCTGCCCAAGATTGAAACCCATGTTAGCGTGCTACCCTGTAGGGATAGATAGGTATGACTAACTATAGCAGCCCGCGAATTAGTTACTCGCCTGTGTTTGTAGCTGTGCTGGTGGTGTTACTCAACCCCGGCCATTTATTTGCCTCCAGGAAAGTCAATCTGTCTCCGCGGTCCTTTAGCTTCCTGGGCGACAGCAGGATGGCGGAGCTTAGTGTTCAGTCCGATTTTGTCGGTAGTGTAAGTGGTTTTCACTGGTTCAACTCTGCCAATGCTCTGACTGGGCACACGATGAAAATCGTCGGTAACTATGCAATTGCCGGTGCAACCAGCGATCGGTTTCTATCTGATGTGATCATGTCAGAGGCATTGAATGACATAGCTGAATTTGTTGTCATTGGTGGGCCGCTCAATGACATTTCGCAGACAAGCGCTCTTGGGAGCTATGTGAATTCAAGGGGATTGACAGTTACCCAGGAGAACGTTGGTGATGTCGCTGCCGATGCTGTGATCGAGGCAGTAATGCATTTCCGGGCTCACGGAAAGAGTGTAGTGTTGGTCGCTGAGTCAGGGAGTACGTCCTTCAAAACTCAACCTCCAGTCCGCGCAGTATCAAGATACAATCAGCGGATCATGAACTTTCAGCAACAGAACCCGGGAGTTTATTATTGGGATATCACCGCAGGTTTGTGGGATTCAACTCCGTCTGATGCTGTCGTCTTTCTGCCCGGTCTGTCCGACGACGGCACTCACTTGAATGTGCTCGGAGCTTATGTCATAGGGAAAGCCTTCGCGTCCTGGATTTCACAATATATTGGACAAAGCCAGACCGGACTAATGAGCTCACTGGATCAATACGGTTCCTGTCACGTAGAACTAATCACCAATCCAGACTTTCAGCGCACGGCTGGTGGCGCCTGGTTCGGACAAGGGAAGGTAACCGGCGATATCCCGGCATCATATGTGCTGAACGTCCTGAAGCCCGCAACAACTGCCAGTGTTTTCACTGAGCCCAACTCTGCTGGCTTTGGGAATGACTTGGTTCTTTCTCTAAACGCTGCAGAGCAAGATACAGTTCAGTTGGATTTCACGCCCTCTCCAGACACGTACCTCCCTGGGGATTCGGTGTTCCAGGCGATGGACGTTGCGGTTCAGGCAGGCTCCACAAATTTCACAGTATGTCTCATGCCACTGTTTATGTCTGAAGGTCAAGTCCCAAACGTATTCGATCTATTTACTTTTGGGGATCATTCAGGGCCTTCGGAAGCTTACCGATATTACCTGAGAACGATTCCATTCCCGCTGTCTGAAGGCGTCACTACCGCGGTTACCGCAAGGCTGGCAATGCGTTTCGCCGGCCCGGGTTCGGCGACAGTGAGGCTTAGCAGGCCGAGCCTCCAGAAGATCCCGAAATCTGGCCGGCAAGGTTGCGGTCTGCCAATGACCAACCCCGTTTTCCGGTAGAAATCCGGAATAGCAAGAAGGATGTTTTTTCGTCACAGGCCTGATTCAGGCATTACTCCCTGTGTGGATGGACCCGTGCAGCTTCGATTTCTCCGCTACACTGAAACCGGCCACATCATGGAAAACACTCCGGCGAAAATCCTTGTGGTGGACGATGAAGTCAACCAGCGCAGCGCCCTGGTGCGTTTGATCGCGTCGTGGGGCTACACCGTCGAATCCGCCGGCAATGGAGCCGAAGCGCTGTTCCAGCTGAAGACCTTCGACGCCGATATCGTCGTGACCGATATCCACATGCCCGTCATGGACGGCAAAGGTCTTCTCGAAGAACTGCACCGTCATCCCGATCCTCCGGTCGCCATCGTACTCACCGCATTCGGGAACCTGGAACTGGCGCTCGAAACCGTCCACAGGCTGGGCGCTTTCTGGTATCTCGAAAAGCCGCTGCAGCCGGCAGCGATGAAGATGATTCTGAGCCGTGCGGTGGAGCGGAAGGGCATCGGGAAGCAGGTCCAGTTGCTGGAGCGGGAACTGGCCTCGCGCGGCGTGCTGGGTGAGTTGACGGGAGAGTCGGCCGCCATGCAGGAGATTTTTCATCTTCTGCAACAGGTCGCACCCACGACGGCCACCATCCTGATCACAGGCGAAAGCGGCACGGGCAAAGAAATCGCGGCGCGCAGTATCCATCAGTTGAGTCCGCGGCGCAATGGGCCCTTCTTTGCAGTCAATTGCGCGGCCATGCCGGAAGCCCTGATCGAAAGCGAACTCTTTGGGCATGAGAAGGGCGCTTTCACCGGTGCGGTGGACCGGCGTGCGGGGTGCTTCGAGTTGGCCAAAGGCGGAACACTGTTGCTGGATGAGATCGGGGACATGCCGCTGCCCACACAGGCCAAACTGCTGCGGGTGCTGGAAGAACGGAAGATCCGGCGGCTGGGGTCAGCCAAAGAAACAGATCTGGATGTGCGGGTGCTGGCCTCCACGAACGTCAACCTGCGGGAAGCCGCGGCCAAGGGGAAGTTCCGTGAGGATCTCTACTTCCGCCTGAATGTTTTCGAAGTGGAACTGCCGCCGCTGCGGCGCCGCAAGGATGACATTGGCCAGCTCAGCCGGAACCTGCTGCAATCCCTGAACGCAAAATACAATTGCCGCGTGACGGATCTCTCCCCGGAGGTCAGGGCGCTCTTTCAGGCCTATGACTGGCCTGGCAATGTGCGGGAGTTGCGCAACGTTTTGGAGCGCGCGGTGATTCTTGCAGGTACGGGAACCGTCGCCGTGGCGCATCTTCCCAGAGGGTTTGCGGGTGCTCCGGTGCCGCCGCAAGTGCCAACCGGACCGGCGTTCGCCGCAGGCATGACGATTGCGGAAGTGGAGCGCGCCCTGATCGAACTGACTCTCGAACATACCGCGAACAACCGCACGCGCGCGGCGGAGATGCTGGGCATCAGCACCAAGACGCTCTTCAATAAATTGCGTGAGTACGGCGCTCCCGAATGACTCTGCGCACCCGCTTACTGCTGCTGACGCTTTCCATGGTGGCCGCTGTCGCTCTCGTGATGACGGCGGTGAACCTGAACAGCCTCGCCGCAAGCGCGCTGGAGGTTGCCGTCAGCAGTGCGGAGATGTCCGGCCGCCAGTTGAAATCCTTTCTGCAGCACCGCCTGGAGGACGTGACCCCGGCGCGCGTGCGAAGTGTGGACGAGACCAAGGCCTTGTGGAAGCGCACGGTACTCGAAGACGCTGACCTCACGGCGCTGCTGGAGCAGACCATGGCGCAATCCAGGGCCATTGTGGAGATCAGCGTCAGTGATGAGGAAGGCTGGATCCTTGCCTCCTCCAGCCCCGCGCGGCGCGGCGGTCTGATGTTGCCCAAGACGGAATTGCGGGCGTTGCGCGATGCCGGTTTGTGGAAGCGCACGGCGGCGATTCTCACCGGCCGTGACGACTACGAGACCCGCGTTCCGCTGGGCATTCCTGGCCAGAAGAAACCGCTGTTCACGGTGCAGGTGCTGGTTTCTTCCGTGTTTCTGCGCGATGCCGTGATGCCCGAATTGCGCAGTGTCGGGATCGCCTCCGGCATCGCTTTGCTGCTTGCGGTGTTGCTGGCCTATTGGTCTTCTGTTCTGGCGCTGCGGCCCTTGCGGCAAGTGGGGGAGTTGATTGATGAGATCGCGGAAGGCGGAGAGATGCCAGCCGGTGCGGTGCGCCCGGGTTCGGAGCTCAGCATCATCGAAACCAAGCTGCATCTGCTGGGCGAGCAGTTCCGTGACGCCCGCGAGGATGCCACCCGGTTGCGCGGCAATTTGGAAGGGGCACTCGCCAAACTGGATGCGGGCAGCAGGCAGCAGGTGGAGGACCAACTGGCCGTGGCGCAGAGGCTCTCCGCCATCGGGAAGCTGACGGGGCGCGTGGCCCATGAGATTAAGAACCCTCTGAACTCCATCGCTCTGCGGCTGGAGATGCTGCGGGCCAGGCTCAGCGAAGAGAGCGAAGAGTCGGCCGAAGAGTTCCAGGTGCTCTCCGAAGAAGTCACCCGGCTGGACCGTGTAGTGCGCACGTTTCTGGATTTCAACCGGCCTGTGGAACTTGCACCCGTCGAGGTGGATCTCAATGCTGAAGTGCAGGAGATCGCCGCGTTTCTCGGCCCGGAAGCGGAGCTGCGGCAGGTGACGCTGGAGGTCTCCGTGCCCCCGGAGCCAGTCCTCGTGAGGATGGACCGCGACCTGCTGCGGCAGGCGCTGCTCAACATCGCCATGAACGGTGTGGAGGCCATGGATTCCGGTGGAACGCTACGGCTGCAGGTGGAGCGCGCCACAGGCCTCCAGCGCATTCGCATCAGCGACAACGGCCCGGGCATCCCGCCGGACTTGCGTGCCCGCATCTTCGATCTCTACTTCACGACCAAGAAGAGCGGGTCCGGCATTGGACTGGCCATGGCATTCCGTGCCGCCCAGTTGCATGGGGGGACAATTGAAGTGGATAGCGAATTGGGACAGGGGACCACATTTACGATGACGTTGCCGGGAGCCGTATGAAGCGAAGCCTGCTGCTCCTCACTGCGGGCCTGCTGGCCATAGCCTGCAAGAAAAAGCCCCAGCAAATTCCTGTGCCCGCACCAGCCCCGGTGGCCGCTGTTCCTGCTCCACAGCCGGAAGCGAAGCCACAACCTGCGCCCGTGCCGGTGAAGAAGCCGCAGCCGGTTGTACCCACACCTGCGCCCGCACCTTTACCAACAACGGCGCCGCCGCAACTCGGAGAGATGCTTTCTCCCGAGCGGCGGCGGCAATTGGAAACGGGGTTCGACCAGAGCATTGGCCGCGCAAAGGCCGCACTCGACCAGGCTGCAAAGGCCACGCTCACCGCGGACCAGCGCAACACCGCCGCCCGCATCCGGACTTTCGTGGCACAAGCCATCGAAGCCCGGTCCAAAGATCTACCCACCGCGGCTCAACTGGCCCGCCGGGCTGACCTGCTCAGTGCCGATCTCGTCAAATCCCTGCGCTGACTCAAACCTGTGCAGCTTTGGCCAGGCGGAAGGTCACCACGGTTTCCGCCGGAATGCGAAGCTGCTTCTTGCCGGTGATTACCGCACCGGTGAAGCCCGCCGTCGCACCGACTCCAGCGCCAACCGCAGCCCCGACGCCGCCACCTGCCGCAGCGCCGATCAATGCGCCTGTCCCTGCCCCGCCTCCCACCATGGCGAGATCACGCTTCTTGTGACTCCCGCTCTTCCGCACGGCGGCAACGGTGCGTATGGGAATATGCTCGCCATTCGAATCCACACTCTCCAGCGAGAGCATGATCTCCGCGCGTCCCTTGAAGCGGCCGGAAGGTTTGGCCTCACGGACCACGCCGTGCACCACCGCACCTTTGTGGATCGCAATCCGGCCATCCACTTCAATGGGGTTTTCCACCACGCCGTCAAAGTGATCTCCCGGACGACTCTGCTTCGTGCTGATGGATTGGTTCAAACGCACCCGGATCGTGGCTCCCGCAGGAACGGTGACCCGGTTTCCTGCGCCGGCGCAAGAGTTGCGCCGGCGCTCAGAATCAACAAAGCAACAAGTGTTTTCATGTTCGGCTCCTACTGCGCGGAAGCGCGTGAGATGGTGACCTTCGGCGTGGCCAGATAGCCCTTGATCTTGTCTTTCGAGACTTCATTCACAACAAGTTCATAGGGCTGGCGGGCGCTGGAAGTGTAGAACTGCACGGGTTCGTTCGCGCCTTTGTCTTTCTTCTCCACATGCTTGTCATCGGCGAGCACATCCACCGTGTAGCGGTTCCGTTTGGCGTCAGATTTCCGCAATTGCAGTTGAATATTGCCGACCTTTTGCAGGCCCTGGCTCTTGGTGACCGTGAACTCATAGATGTTGCGGTCACCCAGTTCGCGCAGATACTGAATTTCTTTCGAGTTGGTGGCGACGAGTCCACTCATCACGCCCATATCGCCGCGGACGCGCTGTAGATCGCCGTTGGTGTCAGCCAACCCGGTCTTGGTGGAGGCGACTTCGTCCTTCACTGAGCCCACCTCATTCGAGATGCCGTCAATCCGGGCCTGTGCTTGCGTGGTGGATTCCTTCACCTGTCCGATCTGCTCGCCCAGCATCTGCGCCTGTTGTGCCTGCAGTTGCTGTGCCTTTTCCACGCGCTTCACCAGGATGTCGGCATGGCGGGAAGCCTCGGTCTTGGCGCGGCCCACGCTGGTGGCTGCTTCCTGTTTGGTGTTGGCGACTTCATCGCGCAGTTCCGCAAGCGTGCTTTGCAGTTGCGAATCATTGGCCATCAGCTTGCCGCGAATGGCGTCATTTTCATGCTTGTACGCGGCCACCTGCTGGCGGAGTTCGCTGGTCTGCGACCCTTCATAGACCGTGAACATGCCCGCGGCCAGGACGCCTGCGCCGAGGAGGGGAAGCCAATAGGAGCGCTTAACCTCAATCACGGCTGGCTGGAAATTCTGTTGTTCGTTCATAGGATGACTGCCTCCTGCGCACTGCTAATGCGCGGGAGATGCCAAACGGTAAGTCTTTTATTTTCAATGAAGCGATGCGGCGCGTCCGGTAAGTTTTACCGGATGCCCGTGGAGAAGTTTACCGGGCGTGGTCCCAGACAGTGCTGAGGTCCAGGGTGAATCCGGCAACTGGCCCTTCTCCCGATACGCTCTCCGCCGATGCCACAATCCGCGGCCCGTTTCCCGCAGCGTTCGGGATCATCAGTCATGCGAGGGCCACACCGTTGGCGATCCAATCCTCCATTTTGTGGCGAAGTCTGGAGAGCCGGTCGGGAAACTGCGAGCAGAACTCAGCAAACGCCGCGTCGCTCATCGCAGGTGCGGTCAGGGTCGCCGGAAGGTAGGACTCGTCGATGACGAGAGACATGAACGCAGTGTAACGCCGTTTCGCCGTATAATGAAGAATCCGAGGTTTATTAGTGTCCTTACGTTCCGCATTACGCATGTTCGCGCACATTCAACTGCTTCCGGTTCTGGAAAGCGGCGAGGAGACCCTCGTCGGCGGCCAGGCTGTGATGGAAGGTGTGATGATGCGCGCCCCGCACAGTTATTGCGTTGCGGTCCGCAAGCCAGATGGCACCATCGTGATGGAAGAGAAGCCGGTGCCGAGGGTGTCTGAGAAGTATCCTATCTTCAAATACCCGGTTCTGCGCGGTCTCGGTACGTTGGGGCAGGCGATGGGGCTCGGGTTGCAGGCACTGCAGTTCTCCGCCAACGCCGCCATTACCGCGGAACAGGAAGCGGACGGCAAAGAGAAGAAGGAGATCTCAGACTGGATGATGTACGGCCAGATGGCTGTCTCGGTCCTCTTCTTTATCTTTCTCTACAAGCTGGTGCCGCTGAAGCTGGCCGAATATATCAGCAATGCCGCGCCGTTCTTCAAAGGCCAGATTGCCTTCAACTTCCTGGATGGCATGATCCGGATCGGGATCTTCCTCGGCTTTCTATATTTCCTCTCGCGTTCCAAAGATATCCGCCGGGTCTTTGAATACCATGGTGCCGAGCACAAAGTGGTCTTCAATTTCGAATCCGGCAAGCCAGTGAATGTGGAGAACGCGCAGACCTTCGTGACTTGGCACCCCCGTTGCGGCACGAGTTTCATGCTGGTCATCATGGTGATCTCCATGCTGGTCTACATGGTCATCCCCGCCCCCACTTTTGCCGCCAAGCTGATCAGCCGCATCATTCTGCTGCCAGTCATTACCGGTCTCAGCTATGAATTGATTCGCTTTGCAGCGAAACGGCAGGGCTCCGCCATGGCGCTTCTTACCGCCCCTGGACTTTGGCTCCAGCGCATCACCACCAAAACGCCATCCAATGAACAGGCCGAAGTCGCCATCACGGCACTCAACGGCGCGATGGCTCTCGAATCCCGCCAAGGGGGCGAACTGGTCATCGCGTAAGCGGTTGATCTGAACGGAATCCATGCAATATTCACAAAAGCTCGAATCGCTCGAGAAGGTCTTTGAAGAACTCACCGAAAAAATGGCAGATCCTGCCGTGATCTCCGATGGTGATGCCTACCGCAAGATCTCCAAGCAGCGCAGCGATATCGAAGAGGTCGTGGGCAAATACCGCGACTATAAGACGGCGAAGTCACAGCTCGAAGAAGCCCACCAGATGATGTCAGACCCGGAAATGGCGGAACTTGCCGCCATGGAGATCGAACGTCTGGAGCCGGAACTCGAAACCATCGAGAGCGATTTGAAGATCCTGCTCTTGCCGAAGGACCCCAACGACGACAAGGACGTTGTGCTGGAAATTCGCGCGGGTGCCGGCGGCGACGAAGCCAGTTTGTTCGCGGCAGAAGTCTTCCGCATGTATCTCCGTTACGCGGAAACACAGCGCTGGAAGGTGGAAGTCACCAGTGAAAGCGAATCCGGCGTTGGCGGCATGAAGGAAGTGCTCGCGCTGGTCAGCGGAAACAAGGTCTACAGCAAGTTGAAGTACGAATCCGGCGTGCACCGCGTGCAGCGCGTTCCGGCCACGGAAACGCAGGGGCGTGTACATACCTCCGCGATCACAGTTGCCGTATTGCCGGAAGCCGACGAAGTGGAAGTGAAGATCGAGGAAAAGGATATCCGTGTGGATACATTCTGTTCTTCGGGACCCGGCGGCCAATCCGTCAACACCACTTATTCCGCGATCCGCATCACCCACCTGCCGACGGGCGTGATTGTTTCCTGCCAGGACGAAAAGTCCCAGATCAAGAACCGTGCCAAGGCGCTGCGCGTTCTCCGCTCACGGCTCTATGAGTTGGAGATGGAAAAGCAGAACGCCGCGATTGGTGCCGAACGCCGCAGCATGGTCGGTACTGGTGACCGCAGTGAAAAGATCCGGACTTACAACTTCCCGCAGAACCGTTTGACCGATCACCGGATCGGGCTGACCCTGCACCAGTTGGATCTGGTGATGGAAGGCCGTCTGGACCAGATCATCGATGCTCTGGTGCAGCACTACCAGGCCGAGAAGTTGCAAAAAGAGGCAGCTTAACCAGCCGTGACCCCGAGGGTCGTCATCCTGGTTGGCTTGCCTGGCTCGGGGAAATCGACCTGGCTCGCCAGCATCGGAGCCAACCCGATCTCGAGCGATGCCATCCGTCTGCAACTGGCGGATAACGAAGAAGACCAAACCATCCACGGACGCGTCTTTGCCACCGCCCGCTACCTCTTGCAGCAGCGGCTGGAACTGCGGCGGCCGGTCACGTACGTGGATGCAACCAATCTCGTCCGTTCGAACCGCAAACCGTTTCTACAAATGGCGAAGGCATCAGGTGCGCGTGTGGAAGCCGTCTATTTTGACGTTCCGCTGGCGGTTTGCCTCGCCAGAAATGCCGCCCGGGACCGCAAAGTGCCGCCCCAAGTAATGGAGTTGATGGCGGCCAGGGTCATTCCGCCTTCCCTGGGTGAGGGTTTTGATCATGTGGAAGTGCGGGTTGAGAAAAACTATTTTTAGTGTTAAGTCTTTTTGAATCAATCTGGAAGTGAGTTGGAAGTGCGGGGGAACCTGCGGGGCAGGGGCTTGGAACGGCTGGCACGCAAGCTGGCTCCATGCCATTGCAAACGTCTTTCCTGATCCGCTGCTGGTTTGAAGCTTCCGGCAGCCTGACACCCCTCAGTTACACCGTCGAAAACACCCAGACGGGCGACAAGCTTCGCTCCCCAGACCTCAATGAGATCCTCTGCTGGATCGCTGAGATGAATGTCCGCCTCATGGGAGGCCGGTCATGAATCCCGATCTGGTCCTCATCCTCGAAATCCAAACCGGCTCGCAGGACGCCATGGCGCAGCTCTACCAGTCGCGGTGGCGCTTGGTCTTTGACTGCGCGCTGCGAATTGTCCGTGACTTTGAGACGGCGGAAGAAGTCGCGCAGGATACGTTCTTCCAAATCTGGAAAAATGCGAACTCCTATGACCCTACCCGCGGCAATCCTCTGGCTTGGATCATGAAAATCGCATCCAGCAGAGCTCTGGACCGGCTGCGGAGAAACCGGAAAGAGCGGCTGCAGGAGGAATTACCGGCTGAGATCGCAGGGACGGGGCCGAGTCCGGAGAATCTGTATGTGATGAATGTACAGCGCTACACGCTCGAACAGGCGGTGACTGCCCTGCCCGCGATCCATCGTGAAGCCGTGCAGATGGCTTTCTATGACGGCTATACGCACAGCGAGATCGCGGAAGTGTGCCGGATTCCCCTCGGCACGGTGAAGACACGCGTCCGGCGGGGACTCGAACTGACAGCCAGAGGCCTGGCGGCTTAGTGGAAGTTGTTGATCCGGGCCAGGCCTTCGCGAAAGTTCTCCGGGTCCGTGAGCAGGCTGATGACGGCGTAGCCGGAACTCTGGAAGTCATAGAAGAAGCCCGGCTGTACGAGAACGTTGTACTGTTCGAGAAGCGCCTCGACCCAGGGTTCTTCCGGCTGGCCGAGTGCAGCCACGGCATACCAGCCGGCCTCCACGCTGAGAATCCGCAAACGGCCTTGCCGCAGCAGCGCCAAGTTTTGGTGCAGGCGCGAAAGGATCTGGTCCTGGATGAAGCCGCGCGCCGCCAGGAAGCCGGGCAGGGCCAATTGCACAGGAGTGCTGGCGGAGAGGTAGGTGTCCGCGATGACTTCCAGCCGCGATAAGGCGTCATCGAGAAGCGCTTGGGGACCGTTGACGAACATCCAGGCGAGCTTCATCTGGGGCAATCCGACGGTCTTCGAAAGTCCGTTGAGGCAGAAGGTCAGCACGTCGGCAACACAGCGCAGAGTGGGTACGCTGTCTGGAGCCGGGTGGAGTTGGTAATCGGCGAAGACTTCATCGGAGAGGATCGCGATCCCGTGCCTGCTGCAGAGTTCGGTCAGTTCGAGCAACTCATGCTGGCGCAGAAAGTGGCCGGTGGGGTTGTTCGGATTGACGAGGACAATCGCCTTTGTGCGGCTGTTCAGTGACTGCTCGAGCGCATGGAAGTCGATGAACCAGCCGTGATCGTAGAAGAGCGGGTACGGCTTCACCGTGACATTTTCGAGTGCTGCCAGGTATTCGAAGAGCGGGTACGATGGCTGCGGGATCAGAATTTCATCGCCGGGGTCGCAGAGCAGTTTGAAGATCCAACTGTATGCTTCGCTTGTACTGGCCGAAAGCAGCACGCGGCTGAACGGGACCCCATATTGGTCGGCAACCAGTTGCCGGGCAGCGGGCAGGCCGAAGGATTCGGGTTCGTATTGCAGGGCCCGTGGGTCAGCCAGCCCGGCCAGCAGGCCTGCAGGGTAAGTAATTCCCGCGTGTGTGGGGTTGGATTCCGTCAGATCCAGGACCTTCACTCCCGCGGCGCGTTTCGCCTGCAGGATTCGGGTAATGGTGTTTTCGGAACCCGCCTGGGGCAGCCGTCTCGAAAATCTCATGGTTTCGCGAAGTCTCCAGACGCAATCACCTGCCTGCCCGCAACAGGAGCGGTGTATTGGTAGATCCAGGCTTCCACCCCGCAGGCCGTCATGATGCGGACGCGCTTGTAGGCCGGACCCTCATAGTCGTCCAAATCTTCCAGCAGGCTCTCCGGAATGGAGTACAGGTCGCCCCGCACAGGGTTCGTGCCGGCAGCCGGCACAAAGCCGGGGTAGCCTTCCAGTTGGTAGATGGTTCCCGGCACCGTCGTTTCCCGGACGAACTGGCCACGCGCCCGGACCATTGCCGAGTAAGGGTTGTTGAAGCCGCGCCGCAGAGTGCCGTAAGTGAAGAGATGTTCGGCCATCACCTATAGGTTAGATTGACCCTATGGCTGCAAACATCGATTGGGTTGCGCTGGCGAAGGCCAGGGACCTGAATATCCCCGAAGACGCCGTGACGCGGATCGCCCCCGGCTTCACTTCGCTGCATGCGGCATTCGCGCCGCTGCTGGAACAGCTTCCCTACACCGTGGAGCCCTCCATCATCCTCTCCGAACAGGCGGTACTGGGCGAATGACCATCGAAAAAACAGCAGCCCGCCTCCGCTCCGGCCAGGTTACTTCGATGGAACTCACCGCCGACGCCATCGCGAAAATTCACGAATCGCAGCCCGGCTTGAACTCCTTCATTACCGTGACGGAGCAACTGGCGTTCAACCAGGCGCAACAGGCCGATGATGATTTCGCCAATGGCATTGACCGCGGTCCTTTGCAGGGGATTCCGTATGCGCTGAAGGATATGTTCTGCACCAAGGGCATCCGCACCACTTGCGGGTCAAAGCTCTTCGCGGACTATATCCCAGAACACGATGCCGCGGTTTATGAACGTCTGCGGGAAGCCGGGGCGGTGCTGCTCGGCAAGACCGGACTGCATGAGCTCGCTTACGGCATCACCAGCCAGAATCCGCATTTTGGACCCGTGAAGAATCCGCGCGATACCAGCCGCGTGCCGGGTGGTTCGAGCGGTGGTTCCGGCGCCGCCGTGGCAGCGGGTCTGGTTTACTTCGCCATGGGCAGTGATACCGGCGGTTCCATCCGCCTGCCCGCGGCCTTTTGTGGCTGTGTCGGCCTGAAGCCCACGTCGGGTCGCATCAGCCGCTATGGCACTCTGCCGCTCGATTATTCGCTGGACCACATGGGTCCGTTGACGCGGACCGTGCGGGATGCCGCGATCGTCATGAACGCGCTGGCTGGAAAAGATCAACGGGATGACACCTGTTCGAGCCATCCCGTGGAGGATTACCTGCCTGCCCCAGGAGCTTCGCTTGCGGGGAAACGTCTGGGCATGCCGGCAAACTTCTTCAATGCGCGCTTGGAGACCAAAGTTCGGGAGGCCTTTGATGCCGCGCTTGATCGCATTCGCTCCCGCGGTGGAGAGCTGGTGCCCGTGACTCTGCCCGATCCCGCTGCCGTCACCACCATCGGCCGCATGATTCTGTTGAGCGAAGCCTCTGCGCTGCTGAGCCAATTCGCCCACCGGCGTGACGACTTTGGCGGGGATGTCATCGCTCTCATTGACCAGGGCCGGCTCATCTCCGCCACGGATTACATCAACGCCCAGAGGCTGCGCCGGGTTTACCAGCAACAGTGGGCTGCGGTCTGGAATCACATCGATGCGCTGCTCGTTCCCGCGAGTCCGAACGAGGCTCCGCTGTTGGGGGAACCTTATGTGGAGATTGACGGCGAGCTGGAGGAAGTGCGAATTGCGTCGACGCGCTTTGTCCGTTGTTTTAATGTTTTAGGCAATCCGGCGCTGGTGATTCCGTTCGTGGGCGCAGGTGCGGGGGTGATGACCGGTCTGCAAGTAGTGGGTGCTCCCTTCGCCGAGAAAACTGTACTGGAGATTACAGCCGCAATCCGAGAGGAATAAGGAACTTACAGTTTCGTTATATGGCTTTTGGAAGGTAACACCCACTTGCAGGTGCTTACTCTACTTACTCTTGAATGTTGAAGGGGTAGGAAAACTTGCTAACCGTATTGTTAACAATACCTTAACGGTCTGGCAATTGCATTGCTACGTACAGCGGCATGCAAGGACATTCGCAACAATTGCCGCCTACCTCGCGGCTTGCAACAAAATCAAAAATCTTCATGGCCTTTGCGGCCATATGTCTCCTGCTTTCTCTCGCCACTGGTGCTTTTGCACAGTCCATCACGACGGGCGACATTGCAGGCACGGTAACAGATCCCTCCAATGCAGTCCTGGCTTCGGCCAAGATTGCTTTGAAAAATGACGCCACTGGCGAAAAGAATGCAGCCACCACCAACAGCGCCGGACAGTTCCGTTTCTCGCTGTTGCGTCCCGGTGCCTACACGCTGACGGTGAGTGCTTCCGGCTTCGCGGACTACACGGCTACCGTGAAGGTCGGTCTCGGCCAGGTGGTTCCGGTGCCTGTGACGATGAGCATCCAGGCGCAGACGCAGTCTGTCAGTGTGAGCTCGGAAGCGACGTTGATCAACAACGAAAACGCGAACCTCGCCACCACGTTCAGCCTGAAGCAGTTGGAAAATCTGCCTTCGCCCGGCAATGACATGACGGCTTTCGCGTACACTGCTCCCGGCGTTACGGTTTCGAGCGGCGGCGGCTACGGCAACTTCTCCGCGTTCGGTCTTCCGGCCGATTCGAACCTGTTCACCATCAACGGTATCGACAACATGGACCCGTACCTGAACCTCAACAATTCCGGTGCGAGCAACCTGACCCTGGGCAGCAATGAAATCCAGGAAGCGGCCGTGATTCTGAATGGTTACACCGGTCAGTACGGACGCCAGTCCGGCGCGCAGGTCAACTATGTGACCAAGGCTGGTTCGAACCAGTTCCACGGCAATGCAGGTTTCTGGTACAACGGCCGCGTTCTGAACGCCAATGACTGGTTCAACAACCAGGCTGGCGTGGACCGTCCCTTCTCCATCTCCCGTCAGTGGGCCGATTCTGTGGCCGGCCCCATCATCAAGAACAAGTTGTTCTTCTTCTTCAACAACGAAGGCCTGCGTTACGTGCTGCCCGGCGGCGGCCCGGTGTATGTTCCCACCACGGACTTCGCCAGCTATGTGCTCGCGAACCTCGCCAAGACCAACCCCAACGCTGTTCCTGTTTATCAGACCGCTCTGAATCTGTATGCCGGTGCTCCCGGTTCCGGCGCGGCAGTCAATGTGCCGATCACCGCGGATGACCCCGGTGGTTGCGGCGACTTCGCGGACACGGCTTCCGGCTACGGCATCAAGAAGGCCTGCGCCAAGCAGTACCGCAGCTCTGTGAACAACCTCAACACCGAATGGCTGTGGTCCTTGAAGGTGGATTACAACCTGACCAGCTCTGACCGTATGTATGTCCGCTACAACGCTGACAACGGCGTGCAGGCCACCGGTACTGACCCCATCAACTCAGTGTTCAACGCCAACTCCGTGCAGCCCTCCAAGGGCGGCCAGTTGGGCTACACCAAGACCATCGGCGCGAATATGGTCAATGACCTGCGTCTTGCCGGTTCCTGGTACTCCGCAATCTTTGGACCGCCGAATTTGAGCGCCGCTCTGGCCGCCTTCCCCACCACCTGGGCGTTTGGCGACGGTGATTACAACGGCGTTGGCGGTGCTGACAACGTTTATCCCCAGGGTCGCAACGTCGGCCAGTGGCAGATCGTGGACGACTTCTCTCTGATCAAGGGTCAGCATGAGTTCAAGTTCGGCACCAACATCCGCTACAACTACGTGAGCAGCTACGCCTACGGTCCCAACACCAGCGGCCTGCTGACCTTCAACTCCATGACGGACTTCGTCAATGGTTCGCTCGACAACGGCTCCACCTACGGCCAGAACTTCACCACCATCGGTGCGGAACCCCTCCGTATGTACAGCGCCGGTTTCTACGCGCAGGACACCTGGAAGGTCAACAAGAAGCTGACCGCGACCCTCGCCATCCGCTTTGACCGCAACAGCAACATCAAGTGCAAGTTCAACTGCTTTGCGGAACTGGCCGGCAACTTCGCGTCGGTGGATCACACCATCACCACCCCGTATAACGCCGCCATCAAGACCGGCATCGGCGAAGCTTTCACCAGCGTGGAAAAGGTTGTTCCTGCTCCCCGCTTTGGTGTGGCGTACAACGTTTCGAAGGACACCGTCATCCGCGGCGGCTTCGGTCTCTTCTCTGATCTCTATCAGGGTCTGATTGCTGACCGCTTCCTGACCAATGCTCCGCAGGTTGCTTCGTTCACCGCTTCGAGCGGCACGGCAGCCCGCACCGGTGCCAACACCGCGCTCGGCCTGGTGACCAACTCCGCGAATGCCTTCTTCAAGGGCTTCAGCGGCGGTTCCACCCTGGCGCAACTGCAGGCCAGCGTTCCCGGCTTCAGCCTCCCCAACTTCAACACGCTGAACGGCGAACTGAAGAACCCGAAGTACCTCGAATGGAACTTCGAAATTCAGCATGCCTTCACCAGCAAGTATTCGCTGGTGGTGAACTACGTGGGCAACCATGGCTATGACGAAATCCTGCAGAACGTGTTCGCGAACCAGTACGCCGCGAATGGTTTCGGCGGTCTTCCCACGAAGGTTGTCGATGCACGCTTCGGCGAAATCCGCGAACTGGGCAACATGGCGCATTCCAACTACGACGGTCTGGTCACCTCCTTCAAGTGGCGCATGAGCAGCAACTTCCAGGGTGCGTTCAACTACACCTGGAGCCACTCGCTCGACACCATTTCGAACGGTGGTCTGGAGCCTTTCAATGCTCTGACCGCAGTCAGCCTGCGCTACCAGCTGAGCCCGGCCAGCCCGAATGCTTCCAACTATGGCAGCTCGGACTATGACGTGCGTCACGCGATCAGCGCCAACTACCTCTACACCTTCTCGAAGAAGTTCAACAACAAGTTCCTGAACGGTGCTCTTTCCGGCTGGAATGTTGGTGGTGTGGCTCTCTTCCACTCCGGCTATCCCTTCAGCATCGTCAACAGTGCCATCCGCACGGCTGCCGGTGTGAAGAACGCCAGCGGTATTGCGACGCAGACCTTCCTCGCGGATTGGATCGGCGGCAGCTCGCTTCCCAGCTGTACCTATCCGAGCGATGCCGGCTGCTACACGGCCAGCCAGTTCCAGACCAAGGCCAAGCAGAGTGACTTCGGCAACATCGGTCGCAATGCTTTCCGTGGACCGGGCTACTTCAACTCGGATCTCAACGTGAACAAGACGTTCAACATCCTCAGCGAACGCTACAAGCTGCTGGTGGGTGCGAACTTCTACAACCTGTTCAACCACGCGAACTTCGATCTGCCGGTGAACAACCTGGCGGT
The DNA here is from genome assembly GCA_903923395.1 of uncultured Acidobacteriia bacterium. Classification (GTDB taxonomy): domain Bacteria; phylum Acidobacteriota; class Terriglobia; order Bryobacterales; family Bryobacteraceae; genus BOG-234. Next base: position 80,192 of record CAIXXM010000083.1, on the reverse strand, counting down.
CGGCACCTTCGGCCAGATCCAGGGAACCGTCTCCGCGCCCACCAGCGCTTACGGTGCCTTCCAGGGTTCGGCAGTTTCGGGCCGCGTGATCCAGTTCCAGACCAAGTTCACTTTCTAAGAACTGAGCTGAGACTGCGAGAAATCAGGGGAGCCTTCGGGCTCCCCTTTTTTATTTGGACTAGACTGAAAACAGCGATGCGGACCCGAACGGCAGCAGCGGTGGAACGGTTTTTCGAAACAGCCCTGCTGGGTTTGCTTGCCAGTGGTTACGGTGCCTTATTGGCGACAGGCCGCCTGCCGCTTGACCTTGCCGCACCTGCCGGGCTCGCCATTCTGCTCCGTTGCGCCATCGTCACCGGATGGCTGCGGCTGCCCACGGGCAAGTGGGCTTATCTCGTGCCCGGGCTCATCTGTCTTGGCTGGCCTGTGCTGGCGATCATGCTGGACCCGAGGCGCATGGATTACGCGCTGTCGATGTCTTTCTATCTCTTCTGTGCGGTATCCATCGTCTTTGCCAGTTCCCGCAGTGAGTGCGTCTTCCTGGCGCTGATTGCACTGCTCGAACTCGCCGCCGCGGCGGTCCTGTCGTCGAGCCCTTTGTTCTTTGTCTTTCTGGCTTTGTTCGCCGGCTTCTCTCTTGCGGCGCTCATGGCGGCGGAGATGCTGCGGGGCATGGAACGCTTCGAAACCCAAAGCGTGCCGGAGGGCATTCGTCTGCCCTGGCGTCTTGGCATAATCGCCGGCGCCTCCGCAGCGGGGATACTCTTGCTGGCCGCGGGCTTCTTCCTCGTCGTACCCAGAACCGCCCGGGGAGCACGGTTATTGTTCCCCCAGATGCGGTACATGCCAGGGTTTTCCGGCCTCGTGGATCTCGGCCGGTTTGGTGAAATCGGCAAGAATGACCGGCCTATTCTGCACATACAGCCCTATTCGAAGAACCTGCCTCCAGATCTGAAGTGGCGCGGTTCCGCGCAGACCTATTTCGACGGCAAGCGCTGGTTCAACGTCCGCGAACGCTGGAATGATGTTGCTCCCGGCGCCGGTACCGTGCGCGTGGCCGGTGAACTGCAGCGGTCGCGGCGTGATGGCAGGCGCGTGATCTACCGCGTGGACGTCCGCAACATGGACCCCGGCGTTTTATTCGTTGCCGGAATTCCGGAGTTCGTGAATGCCAGTGTGGATTCCCTCCGCATGGATGGGGAGGGCAATCTTCGCGTGGAACTTCCCGCCGGCAAGCCGCTCCGCTATGAAATCTCCGCGCAACTCGCCCAGCCGCTGCCTTTCCCCGTGGCGGATCGCAAGCGCTATCTGCAACTGCCTGCCCGTCTGGACCCGCGGATTTCGGAACTCGCCTGGCAGTGGAGCGGCACCGGTTCCGAACTCGAGCGCGCGCGCCGGATTGAGAATCATCTGCAGCATGATTTCGAATATGAGCTGCGGTTGCCAAAGCGGACTCCACAAGATCCTCTGGCGGACTTCCTCTTCGTAAGAAAAAAGGGCCACTGTGAGTACTTTGCCTCGTCCATGGCTGTGATGTTGCGGATGGCGGGCATTCCATCGCGTCTGGTGACTGGTTTTCAGAGTGGCTACTTCAATCCTGTCTCCGGGCTGTACGTGGTGCGGGGCTCAGACGCTCATGCCTGGGTGGAAGGTTACATCGATGGCACAGGCTGGGTGACCTTTGACCCCACACCCGCCGCGCGCAATTCAGAGCAGCGAACAGGCCTCTGGCATAACTTCGAAATGTATCTCGATTTTCTGGATAATGGCTGGCAGGAGTGGGTCATGGGGTATGACCTGGGGCGCCAGGTCACTTTAACCGCGCGGACGGAGGCCTTCTTTTCGCGTCTTTCATCCGCGTGGCGCCGGTTGCGTATGAAGCCTGAGCAGTTCGCCGCGTCGATAACAAAGTGGGGGACATGGACGGCCGGGTGGATCGCGGTCTTCGTGCTGGGCTTTTTCGCAGCGCCCAGGGTCCGGCAGTGGCTGCTCGATTTTCTGAAGCAGCGGCGTTTGCGGCGCTTGCAGGCGAAACCCACCGGCTACCTTGATTCCCGCCTGCTCTATTCCCGCATGCTGGAAGTGCTTGCCAAACGTGGTTTTGAGAAGCCGGCTTGGTTTACCGCAGCGGAATTTGCCCGCCATCTGCCCGGGGAAGAAGCGCTCAAAGTCAGGGAATTCACCGCGGTCTATGAGCGTGTCCGCTTCGGCCAGGATGGCCGCGCGATCACTGAATTGAGCCGTCTTTTGCACGAGTTGGAGTCCATGCAGACAGCAGCACCCGCCGGGCGATAGAATCAACGGCATGGTGCGCTGGATATTCCTGACCCTGTTGACGATCTCCACCCTGGTGATGGTGGCCGGAACGCGTCCCGATGATGAGATCCCCTTCGTGAAACATACCCTCGATCTGAGCCAGAACGAGGCCGCCGCGATTGCCGATATCAACCACGACGGCAAGCTGGATATCATCTCCGGCGAGAACTGGTATGAAGCGCCCAAGTGGACCCGGCACCACTTTCGCAAGATCTTCTTTTCGAATAACTACATTGATGACTTCAGTGACCTGCCCATTGACGTGAATGGCGATGGTTATCCCGATATCGTCAGCTGCGGCTGGTTCCAGAAGCGGCTGTGGTGGGCTGAGAATCCGGGGAAGAATGTTGCTGGAGAGTGGAAGGAACATGACATCCAGACCGGCTTCAATGTGGAGTTCTGCTTTGCGGTGGATCTGACGAATGAAGGCAAGGCCACTTCCATCCTTCCCGAGTTCGGCAATGCCAACGCGCCACTGAGCTGGTATGAGTTGAAGAATAAGCAGTTCGTGCAACATATCGTAAGTCCCAAGAGTTATGGCCACGGCATTGGTGCGGGCGATGTAAACGGCGATGGACGCAATGACATTCTCACGCCCAAGGGCTGGTTTGAGGCACCAAAGAATCCCCGCGAAGATATGTGGCTCTGGCACCCGGATTGGGATCTCGGGGAAACCGGCTTTATCTACGTCACGGACGTGAATGGGGATGGCCGTCCGGACCTGGTGGCTTCCATGGCACATAACTACGGCGTGTTCTGGATGGAACAGACCGATACGGGCAAGTGGAAGAAACATATCATCGATGAAAGCTGGTCCCAGGCGCATGCGCTGACACTGGTGGATCTCAACGGGGACAGCAAGCTGGATATCCTCACCGGGAAGCGCTTCATGGCCCACAACGGCAAAGATCCGGGGGAACGGGAGCCGCTCGGCGTCTATTGGTATGAGTCGATGAAGCCTGCGGCCGATGGCAGCGTCGAGTGGGTCAAACATACCGTCGATTACGGCGGGCGCACCGGCGGGGGCATGCAGATCCCTGTGGCAGATATTGACGGCGACGGAGATTTGGACTTCGTCACCGCGGGCAAGAGTGGTTTGTTTCTGTTTGAGAATTTAACCAAGACTCCTTTAAAGCGCACAGGGCCGGCGCGGCCTGCCAATTGATGGCAAAGAGTATCCGCACCGGTCGCCGTTGTGCGCAAGTCTCCTGAAAGAAGGCAATCAAATGATCAAATCTGTAATTCTGACTCTCGCTCTGGCGGCAGCCTGTCTCGCGCAGGTGGAACCTGGCTTCACTCCCCTTTACAACGGGAAGGACTTATCCGGCTGGAAGCTGATGGGCGGCAAGGGTCCCGGCTATCATCCCAAGGGTGATGAGATTCTTTGTCCGAAAGAAGGTGGCGGGAACTTATTCACGGAGAAGGAATACTCTAACTTCATCCTGCGGTTTGAGTTTCTGCTCACTCCGGGCGCGAACAATGGCATCGGTATCCGTGCTCCGTTCGAGGGGGATGCGGCGTATCAGGGGATGGAGATCCAGATTCTGGATCATGATGACAAGATGTACGCGGGCTGGCTCAAGCCAGAACAGCGCCACGGGTCGATCTATGGTGTTGTAGCTGCGAAAAACTGGGAGTTCAAGCCGCTGGGTGAGTGGAACAGCGAAGAGATTATCGCGGACGGACGGCACATCAAGGTCACGCTGAATGGCAAGGTGATTGTGGATGCGAATCTGGATGATGTCAAGGATGAAGCGGTGCTGAAGAAGCACCCCGGCTTGTTGCGCACCAGCGGCCACATCGGTCTGTTGGGACATGGCTCGCTGGTGCGGTTCCGAAACTTCCGGGTGAAAGAGTTATAAGTGGCCCGGAGCGCTCAGCAGATATGCGCTCCGGTCGTTTCCACATACACTGAGTAGACGCTCTGGCTTGCGCACATATATAACTTGTTTCTGCGTTTCCCGCCGAAGCAGATATTTGCGCAGATTTCCGGCAGCAGGATCTGGCCGATGCGCTGCCCGTCTGGAGCGAAGATATGGACGCCGTCATAACCTGCGCCGACCCAGCCCGCACCGACCCAGATATTGCCGTCCGCATCGGCGCGGATTCCATCCGCAAGACCCGCTTCCTTGAAGCCATCCAGGGCCATGGAGCAATAGACCTTGCTGTGTGTCAGCTTCGTCTGACCTTCCACATCATAGACCTGTATGATTTTTTTCGCGGCGTCATAGTGGGTCGCACCGGTATCGCAGACATAGAGCTTCTTGTAATCCGGTGAGAAGCAGAGGCCGTTCGGCTTGAAGAGATCGTCGGCTACTTTGTCCACCCGGCCCGACTTATCGATCCGGTAGACGGCTTCCTTCATTTCGTACTTATCAGGATGGCCTTCATAGATGCCGTTGATGCCGTAGCCGGGGTCCGTGAACCAGATGCCGCCATCGGGATGCACGACGATGTCATTCGGTGCGTTGAAGCGCTTGCCGTTGAACTTGTCGGCCAGCACGGTGACCGAGCCGTTGTTCTCATAGCGCACCACGCGGCGCGTGTCATGTTCGCAGGAAAGCTGGCGGCCTTCATAGTCGAAGGTATTGCCGTTGCTGAAGTTGGCGTTGGAGCGCATCACGCTCACATGGCCGTCGTCTTCCACGCGGCGCAACTGCCGGTTGTTGGGGATGTCGCTGAAAACCAGATACTGTCCACCCGCGTGCCATGCGGGACCCTCCGCCCAAAGCGCACCGGTATAGACACGCTGGATCGGGCTGTTGCCGACCTTGTATTTCGAGAAGCGCTTGTCCAGAACGAGAACATCGGGGTCCGGGTAGCGTATGGGTTCTTTTCCGGTCCAGTCCCGTTTGGTCTGGGCCATGGCCAGGGGTGCCAATGCGGCGGTGAGGAAGGTTCGGCGGGTCGACATAGATCGCCCGCAAGTATATCGCTTTACTTGGGTGCCTGGCAGCCCTGTTGGATGACGGTATAGCTCAGTCCGGCGATCTTCCAGCCTTCGGGTGTTTTCAGCAGGTTGACGACGTCGATCCCGCAGTGTGTGAATTTGCCGTCCCTGTGGAAGTCATAGGGCGCCCAAAGGGTGGCGATGTTGCCTTCGACAAGCACCTTGGGGTCCCACATGCGCTCGGCCAGAGACCCCTGCGCAGTGCTTATGGTTTCGATGAACTTCTCGATCGGTGTGACTGTGGTTTGGCCGTTCGCGCGCAGGGCGGAAAGGGATGTGCCGGGCAGGACCAGGGCTTTGATCGCGGCACCGTCCTTGGCGGCCATGGCATCGAAGAGTTTCTGGACTGTGCCGGTAACTGCTTTGATTTCAACAGCTTCTTCTGCACGAAGGGGCGCGCAGAGCAGACAGAGGGCGAGCAGGAGGTTCCGCATAGTGCCAAAATAGCACGCCGCAGGGTCTGGATGTATAAGGAAATTAGAGATATTATGCTAGTGAGATAAAGTTTCTAAGATCTTTATAGATCATCTGGTTTATAGAGAGTTTAGAGGGTTTATCTCTGCAAGATAAACTCTGTAAGATTCTTATAACTATGAACGCCCTCGTCAATCCCTACGCCCCGGGAGCAGGCAGCGCACCTCCGGAATTGGCCGGACGTGACCGCTTGCGGCAGGATGTTGCGATCTCCATTGAGCGCATCCGGCGCTGCAAAGCCGCCAAGAGTGTCCTCCTGGTGGGTCTGCGCGGTGTGGGCAAAACTGTGCTGCTGGATCAGATGCGGAAGGATGCTGAGGCCACGGGGGTTCAGGCGGTTCGGATTGAGGCGCCGGAAAACCGTTCGCTGCCGGCTGTGCTTGCACCGCAATTGCGGCAGGTTCTGCTGCGGCTCAGCCGGGTGGAGTCCGCAAAGAAGATGGCGCAGAGGGGTTTGCGCGCACTGGCTGGTTTTGCGATGGCGTTGAAGGTCCACTACAGCGATATTGAAGTCGGCCTGGATTTGGAACCGCTGGCCGGGTTGGCGGACAACGGGGATCTGGAGGGTGATCTCGCGGCGCTGCTGGAAGAGGTTGGGCTGGCGGCGAGGAAGGCCTCCACGGCGGTGGTGTTGTTCATCGATGAGCTGCAGTATTTGGAGACGGACCAGTTTGCGGCGCTGATCTCCGCGCTGCACCGATGTTCGCAAGGGAATCTGCCGCTGACGCTGGTGGGTGCCGGATTGCCCCAGTTGCGGGCCCGCGCGGGTGATGCAAAATCCTACTCGGAACGGCTGTTTGAGTATCCAATGATCGGGCCGCTGAATGAAGCGGATGTGGAACTCGCTCTGGTGAAGCCTGCGCATGAAGAGGGTGTGGAGTTCGAAACCGCCGCTGTGACCCGGATCATACAGGCCACCCGCGGCTATCCCTACTTCCTGCAGGAATGGGGCAAGCACGTCTGGAATGTGGCGGAACGCAGTCCGATCACGGCCGATGATGTAGTTGCCGCTGAAGTGGAGGTCATGGCAGCGCTCGATGAGAGTTTCTTCCGTGTCCGTTTTGACCGTTTGACGGTAAAAGAGAAGCACTATCTCCGCGCGATGGCGGAACTCGGGCCCGGTCCGCACCGTTCTGGCGACGTGGCGAAGGTGCTGGGCAAAGGTGTTACCTCCCAGGGTCCGGTGCGGCAAAGTCTAATTAACAAGGGCATGATTTGGAGCCCCAGCCACGGCGATACGGCGTTTACGGTGCCGCTCTTTAATGAGTTTATGAAGCGGATTGTGCCGGGGGATGACTGGCGGGAGTGAGACGAGATTATGATGTGCAGCGGTGACGGCCTATGTTATCCTGCCCAACATCTTGTCAGTCAGGTGAAGGAGGGCTTCCAGTTTGCCAGAAAGCCGAGCCGAAAAGAGCTTCAAGGACACGTGGAAGAGCGCGGCGCGCATCCTCCTCACCCTCTTGACATCGGTCCTCACCGCTGGAAGCACTATAGTGACGAGGGCCGGTCTGTTAGATGGCGGTCCCGCTTTAGATCTGGCAGAGCGTTCCCGGGAACTAACTGCCTTGGCATTCGTTGAGAACTATCTGAAGTTTAACGTCGGAGTAGCTGGCCAGCCGGCCATTTTCATCCTGCAGCCTCCGGTTTTCGGCGATGCGGCACCAGCCCGGCAGATTGCAAGATTCCACGCATTCTGGAGTGATGTTGAACTCACCGCAACTTCTCTCCATCGTATCGGCATGCAGAACGCCGTTGAATCAGCCACGGTTTGTGAGGTCGAATCAACACTGGATCAAAACGCGATTGATGCGGCGGAACAGATGATCAGGACTCCGATCGTAGAAGCGTCTTGGGACTTTGACCCGCTGTTGGACAGGGCTCGCAAGCTGGGCCTTATTGGAGCGGAATTGAAGGATGCGAGCCTATCACAATTGGCTGCGACAGCCAGCCTCTCCACTCCAACTATGATGTTCGTTACGGACCTCGCGGAAAGAATACGAAAAGAGCCTGTAAGGTGGCAATGTAGCGCTGAAACCAGCTATACCTTGTCGAGTTATGCCAAGCAGAAGACAGAATCCCAAGATCGGGCTGTTCACGACTTGGCCTATGCGAACTTCGTCCGGGCGATTGACAAAGGCGGCTCTACAAGACGGCTTTCCTCACTGACTGTTCAGCAGTTCGAGAACTATGCGAGGAAGCGGCGGGAAGAATTAGCCGCCGTCGTCCATAACGTGCAGGGCGAGAGAACCGTTCAGGTCGAAAAATGGCTGCCGGAGTTCTCTTTAAGAGTTTGGTTGAATTTGTTTCCATTAGGCGTCGCTGCCGCCTATCTGCTGTGGGGTGCTGTCGTTGATTCATTGAGATCACAAGTACGGCATATTCCGTCTGGTCTTGCCGGGTCGGAGGGGCTTGCAAGTATCTTGATGTTGCCATTCCCCTCATCGGGCCGGGTAGCGTTCGCACCTCGAATGCTGTCATTTCTAATGCTACTTTTGCCGGCTGCTGCGGCCACTATCGTCTACGGGTTGCAGTCAAGCTACGCAGCAGCGATCAGAGTAAATCTGGCAGTACAAGATTTCGGAGGTTTGCACTTTGTTGATGAGACCCTTCAACATCTCGAAATCAACAAGATTCCCGAACTGGTAAAGCCCAATGCTCTCTCACAATTTGGGATGCTGGTTATCAGTTTGGAACTAATCTGGCTGACAGTGCAGCGGAGGCGCCTCTACAGATCTGTTGTCACGGATTGAAACTGCCAAGAAAATCCTCTGCGGAGCATACCGGACGCATAAACATCGAGCACAATGGTTGAAGTCAAGTTGCCCAGTCGGGTCCACATGACCTCAACCCTTAAAATGAAATTCTGGTGACCTCCACTCCTGAAGAACAACTGACGTACCTGAAGAAGGGCATGGCCGAGCTGATCCGCGAAGAGGATCTGCGCGAGCGCATCATTCTCCGTGCGAAGCAGGGCAAGCCGTTGCGCGTGAAGGCGGGCTTTGACCCCACCGCGCCCGATCTGCATCTGGGCCACACCGTGCTGCTCCGCAAGATGAAGCACTTCCAGGACCTCGGCCATCAGGTCATCTTCCTGGCCGGTGATACGACGGCGATGATCGGCGACCCCACGGGCCGGAACGCCACGCGTCCGCCTTTGACGCGCGACGCCATCGTTGCCAATACGGAAACCTACACCGCGCAGGTTTTCAAGATCCTGGATCCGGAGAAGACAGAAGTCCGGTACAACAGCGAATGGCTCGCGGGGATGCAGTTTGAACAGATCATCCGGCTCTGCTCCCGGTATACAGTGGCGAGGCTGCTGGAACGGGATGATTTCTCGAAGCGTTACGCTGCCGGTGAGCCGATTTCCGTGCATGAATTGATGTACCCGCTCGCGCAGGGTTATGATTCCGTGGCGCTGAAGTGCGATGTGGAGATGGGCGGTACGGACCAGAAGTTCAATCTGCTGGTGGGCAGGGAACTCCAGAAGGACTATGACCAGCTGCCGCAGATTGTGGCGATGACGCCGATTCTGGAGGGTTTGGACGGCGTCAAGAAGATGTCGAAGTCGCTCGGGAATTACATTGGCATCGCGGAAGCGCCTGAGGTGATGTTCCGCAAGATCATGCAGACTGGCGACGTCCTGATGTACCGCTATTACGAACTGCTTACGGACAAGAGCGCCGCGGATATTGCCACCATGCAGAGACAGGTTGCGGAAGGTGCGCTGCATCCCATGGAAGTGAAGAAGCAACTGGGCCGTCTCATTGTGACGGATTTCCATTCCGCTGCCGATGCCCGCCGCGCCGAGGAAGAGTTTTCCCGCGTGGTGCAGAACAAAGAAGTACCCGCGGATATGCGGGAGATTGCAATGCCGGAAGGCGTGCAGGGGCCGGCCGGCATCAATGTGGAGAAGTTGATCACCAAGGCCGGGCTGGCGGAATCCGGTTCCGATGCTTCCCGCAAGCGCAAGGCCGGAGCGATTCAGATCAACGGTGAAAAGGTTTTGGAATTAGTGATTGTCCCGCAGGCGAAGGAACTGGTTTTGCAGGTGGGCAAGCAGTGGTGCAAGGTTCTACTCTAAGTTCTCTCGGTTCGAATAAAGGATATCTGTGACTGGCAACGACATACGGCAGCGTTTTCTAGACTTCTTCGCGGAGAGAGGGCACCAGGTGGTGCGCTCCGGGTCCCTGCTTCCTGCAAACGACCCCACGCTGATGTTCGCCAACGCGGGCATGAATCAGTTCAAGGAGATCTTCCAGGGCCTGGAGAAGCGGGATTATTCGCGCGCAACCACTTCGCAAAAGTGCGTTCGTGCAGGCGGTAAGCACAACGATCTGGAGAATGTGGGTTACACGCGCCGTCACCACACCTTCTTCGAGATGCTGGGTAACTTCTCGTTCGGTGATTACTTCAAAGCCGAAGCGATTGAATACGCCTGGGATCTGATTACACGGGTCTACGGGCTGGACAAAGACAAGCTCTATGTTACGGTCTTCCGTGAAGATGATGAGGCGGAAAAGCTTTGGCAGGAAGTTGCCGGCGTGCCGAAAGACCGTATCTTCCGGCTCGATGAGAAGGATAACTTCTGGCAGATGGGCGATACAGGGCCCTGCGGTCCATGTTCGGAGATCCACTACGACTTGGGTGTGGAAGCCGCGGAGCCGGGCCGGGGGCATGAGGAGTTTCCGCTGGATGGCGGCGGGCGCTTCATGGAGATCTGGAATCTGGTCTTCATGCAGTTCAACCGCGCGGCGGACGGCACCATGACCCCTCTCCCACGGCCCTCGATTGACACCGGCATGGGTCTCGAACGGATCGCTGCAGTGCTGCAGGGCAAGATCTCGAATTACGATACGGACCTCATCTTCCCGATCATCGAAGAAGCCGCGAAACTCTGCGGCGTGGAGTATGGCACCGACCCGAAGATTGACACCGCACTCCGCATCAATGCCGACCATGCGCGCGCCACTGCCTTCCTGATTCACGATGGCGTGCTGCCTTCGAATGAAGGCCGCGGCTATGTGCTGCGCAAGATCATGCGCCGGGCCATGCGTTATGCCCGCGCCATCGGCAAGCAGGATACGTATCTCCATCAGTTGACGGGGTTCGTCGCAGAACACATGAAGACGGCTTACCCGGAGATGCTCGAAAGCGTTTCCCGTGTGGCCCGCATTGTAAAAGACGAAGAGCACCGTTATGCGACTACCTTCCTGGTGGCGGAGAAGGTCTTCCAGGATGAGTTGAGCAAGCTCGAAGGAACCGTTGTCCCCGGCACGCTGACCTTCAAGCTCTATGATAGTTACGGTCTGGCGCTGGATGAGCAGGAAGATATGGCCCGGGAACGCGGCTTTGTGCTGGACCGTGATGCCTTCGATGCGGAAATGAACACCCAGAAGGAGCGCGCCCGCGCCAGTTGGAAGGGTGCGGAGAAGGGTCATGTCGCGCCGGTGTACCAAGACCTTCTGGCGCAGGGCAAGACGAAGTTCCTGGGCTACAGTCAGTTGGAAGCGGTTTCCACGGTCAAGGGCATCGTGGTCAAAGGCGAACTGGCGGAGTCTTTGGAGCCTGGCGCGGAGGCGGAACTGGTGCTCGATCAGACGCCTTTCTATGCGGAAACTGGTGGCCAGGTGGGCGATCAGGGCGTCTTGCTGGATGCCGCAACCGGGGCACGTGTGGCAATGGTGGAAGATACCTATCCCGCAGTTCCTGGTCTTACCGTTCACAAAATCAAGACGCTGCTGCCCCTGACGGCCGGTGCTGTGTTGAAGGCGGAAGTGGCGACGCCGGAGCGTTTGGCGACGGAGAGAAATCACACGGCGACACACCTGTTGCATGCCGCGCTGCGCACAGTGCTTGGTCCTCATGTGAAGCAGGCGGGCTCTGTGGTGGAACCGCAGCGCCTCCGCTTTGACTTTGCGCATTATGCCCCCATGGATGCGGCGGAAATCGCGGAAGTGGAGCGGCTGGTGAACCAGCAAATCCTGCGCAATGCCGAGGTTTCCACGGATGTGATGCCCATCGACAAGGCTGTGCAATCCGGTGCCATGGCGCTCTTCGGTGAGAAGTATGGTGAGGAAGTGCGCGTGGTGAATGTTCCCGGTTTCAGCAAGGAACTTTGCGGCGGCACGCACGTGAACCGCACCGGAGATATCGGACTCTGCAAGATCGTCTCGGAGACCAGTATTTCTGCCGGTGTGCGCCGTCTGGAAGCCATCACGGGCGAAGGTGCCGTGGAGCAGTTCCAGCAATCGAGCGGCGTGCTGCAGAAGATGTCCAGCCTGCTGCGGGTTGCTGAGCCGGAACTGGCTATGCAAGTCGACCGCCTGTTGGCGGAAAAGCGTGCCAGTGAGCGCCAAATTGAGCAATTGAAGACGAAATTGGCGCAATCCGCCGCGCGTGACCTGGAATCCAAAGTGCAGGAGAAGAACGGTGTGAAGTTCGTCGCCGCGCAGTTGGACGATATGGACCGCGCGCAGCTTCGGACTCTGGCAGATTCTCTTCGGAACAAGTGGCAGTCGGCTGTGGTGGTGCTGGCTTCGGCGGAGGAAGGCTCGGTTTCCATTGTGGCCGGGGTGACCAAGGATCTAACGTCGAAGGTGCAGGCGGGCAAGCTGGTTGGCCTGGTCGCGCAGGCAGTTGGCGGCAAAGGCGGCGGGCGGCCGGATATGGCTGAAGGCGGCGGTAAAGATCCGTCGGCCTTGCCTCGCGCATTGGCACAGGCGGCGGCGGAAATTGAAAGCAAACTGTGAATGATCTGATTTACGATGCAGTGATTGTCGGCGCGGGTCCCACGGGGCTCGCATGCGGCATTGAACTCGAACGGCGCGGGTTGAAGTGCGTGATTTTGGAGAAGGGGTGTTTGACGAACTCTCTCTACAACTACCCCACGCACATGACTTTTTTCACAACGCCGGAACTGCTGGAGATTGGGGATATCCCCATGACCAGCCTGAACGAAAAGCCCACCCGCACCGAGGCGCTCAAGTATTACCGGCGCGTGGCAGACCATTACAAGCTCAACATCCGGCAGTATGAGCGCGTGCTCTCGATCGACGGCGTTGACGGGGACTTCAGCATTCCCACGATGGACCGGATGCATGTCGCCCGCGTCCTTCGAACGAAGAAGGTCATTCTTGCCACGGGCTATTACGATGTGCCGAATCTGTTGAACGTGCCGGGCGAAAATCTTCCCAAAGTGGCGCATTATTACAAGGAACCTCACCCGTACTTCGATCAGGATGTGCTGGTGGTTGGTGCGAAGAACTCGGCTGCCATCGCCGCGCTGGAGTTGTTCTGGACTGGGGCACGGGTGACCCTGGTGCATCGCGGCAAAGAGATCCACCGGCATGTGAAGTACTGGATCAAGCCCAACATTGAAAACCGCATTGCGGCGGGCGAAGTGAAGGCCTACTTTGAGACCACGGTGCAGGAGATCCGTGAGAAAGAAGTGGTGCTCAACACGCCGGAAGGGCAACTGACGATTCCGAACGATTTCGTCTTCGCCATGGTGGGCTACACCCCGGATTGGAAGTTCCTCAATCTGGCGGGAATTACACTCGACTCTGAGACGGGGCGGCCGCGAACCGATCCGCAAACACTGGAGAGCGAACGCAAGGGCGTCTATCTCGCCGGGGTGATTGTGGCTGGCATGCATACCAACGAAATCTTCATTGAGAACGGGCGCTTCCACGGCAAGCAGATTGCCGAAGGTATCGCGGCGGACCTGCATTAAAAATATTCCTGATACGAAACCCCTCTTCCGGCCACTGGATCTTAGAGAGTGGATGAGGAGTTCCGCTGTATGCTGTCTTCCTTCTTGGCTGCTGTTTTCGGATGTGCGCACAAGCGCACCTCTTTTCCTGTAACTCCATCAAAAACGTCTTCGCGCGGATTGCAACTCGCGGCCGACGGTTCGCGCCGGGGCACTTATATTGTGTGTCTCGATTGCGGTCAGGAGTTTGACTATAACTGGTCTGCAATGAGGCCCGGTCATGCCGTGCCGGTCAAGGGTAGCGGAGTCACGGTAGAATCGGTACCGGTGAACCGTTAAATGCGGATTTTGATTCCCGGCGGGAGCGGGCAGGTCGGTCGTATGCTGGCCCGCCACTTTACCGGGCAAGGGCACGATGTCACTGTGCTCAGCCGCACGGAGCAGACCGCGCCATGGAAAGTCCTCGCTTGGGACGGGAAGCACCGCGGGCCATGGGTGGATGCGCTTTCCGGCTGTGATGTTTGTATCAATCTCGCCGGTAAGAGCGTGAACTGCCGGTACACGGATGAGAACCGGCGCGCGATCATGGCTTCCCGTGTCGATTCCACGCGGGTGCTGGGCGAAGTAATCGCCGGGTTGTCCCAACCGCCGCGCGTCTGGCTGAATGCCAGCACGGCGACCATTTACAGGCATGCTCTGGAGCGGCCCATGGATGAGGCCAGCGGTGAGTTCGGCGGCGGGGAACCGGGTGCCCCGAAGAAGTGGGACTTCTCCATTGAGGTTGCCAAGGCCTGGGAGGACGCCTTCTTTGCGGCCAACACTCCCCGGACCCGCAAGGTGGCTCTGCGCAGTTCAATTATCTTCAGCCCGGATCGCGGCGGTGTCTTTGACGTCTTGATGCACCTTGTCCGGCTGGGGTTGGGCGGCTCCAATGGATCCGGAAAGCAGTATGTGAGCTGGATTCATGACGCCGATTTCATCCGCGCCATTGAGTTCCTGATCGAGGCAGAGCACGTTACAGGGCCCGTCAATCTGGCGTCGCCCAACCCCTTGCCGAACCGGGAATTCATGCGGGATCTGCGCCGCGCCGCCGGTGTTCCCATTGGTTTGCCGGCCTTCGAATGGATGCTCGAATTGGGGACATGGGCATTGCGCACGGAGTCCGAACTGGTGCTGAAGAGCCGCTATGTCATCCCCTGGCGCTTGCAGGCGGAGGGGTTTGCTTTTGAATATCCGGAATGGAATGCGGCGGCGAAACAGTTGGCCGGCCGCTGGCGTGCGGGCTAGAATTGAGGAATCATGTCGTTTGAAGAACGTGCTGAGTTCTTGATGTTATCGATCGAATCGCACAATCAACAGATTGGCGAATTGACGGAAAAGCTGGACAAGGAAATGCTGAAGAGCCGTGCCGAAATGGACGCCCGCTTCGCGAAGACGGATGAGCAAATCCGTGAACTTGGTATTCAAATGGGAGAACTTCGCACTCATCTGGAGGAGGTGGGAAGTCATGTGGATGGCCTCTCAGCTCATATCAATGAAGTCACCACCCATGTGAATGAGGTGACGTCGCAGGTCAACAAGGTGACAAAGCAGGTGAATGAAGTAACGGCCCAGGTCAATGCTGTCACGGCCCAGGTCAACGCTGTTAACGTCCAAATCGCTGCTACGAATTCCACCCTCAGTCAGGAAATCCGGAATCTCATCCGCGTCACCAATGAAGACGCCACGGACATCCGGGCTCTGGCGAAGATCGCGGAGTCACATGACCGCCGTCTTGCCGCAATGGAACGTTTGAATTAAGGCTCCGGGTGTATATTGAGCGCAGTCTCAATATGCCCTCTTCTTCCAGCCGCCGCCGCTTTTTGAGCACTGCCGCAGGTGTTGCCGCTGCGCCTCTTCTGCGCGCCGCGGCCCCGCCTCCCCCGAACATCCTCTGGCTCACCTGGGAAGATATCGGCCCCCACCTGCATTGCTTCGGTGATGAATATTCCAGCACTCCGAACTTCGACCGCCTGGCAAAACGGGGTTGTGTTTACGTCAACGCCTGGGCCAGTGCGCCGGTTTGTGCCCCGGCACGTACGGCAATTGTTACGGGAGTTTCGCCCACCTCCACCGGTGCGGAACATATGCGTTCCATGACACGCATGCCCGCGGACTGGAAGATGTTCCCCGGCTATCTTCGCGAGGCCGGCTATTACTGCACCAACAACGGCAAGGAAGATTACAATCTCGAAAAGCCAGAGGGTACCTGGGATGTTTCACAGGGCGGCAATGGCGGTGCGCCGGGAGGTTATTCCCCCAAATACGGCCATTGGCGCAACCGGAAGCCAGGCCAGCCTTTCTTCGCCGTCTTCAATAACATGACCACTCATGAAAGCAAGATCTTTCTGAGTGCCACAAACAAAAATCTCCAGCATGACCCGGCCAAGGCCCGCGTACCGGCGTTTCAGCCCGATATCCCGGAAGTCCGGCGGGACTGGGCACAATATCATGACCTGCTGACCGCGGAAGATGCCCAGCATGAGGCACGTCTCGATGAATTGGCGGCAGATGGGCTGGTGGATGACACCATCATCATCGTGACCAGTGACCATGGCTGCGGGATGCCGCGCTACAAGCGCTTCCCGTATGACTCCGGCCTGCATGTGCCGATGATTCTGGTCTTCCCCGAGAAATACCGGCACCTGGCGCCCAAAGACTATGTGCCTGGCGGCAAGAGTGACCGCCTTCTGAACACCATGGATCTTGCCCCGACCATGTTAAGTCTCGCGGGCATCAAGCCGCCTGCGTTTTATGACGGCCAAGCCTTCGCCGGCGTCTACCAGGCACCGCCCCGCGCGTATAACTTCGGGTTCCGCGGGCGCATGGATGAACGCTATGACCTGATGCGCTCTGTCCGCGACAAGCGCTATATGTACATCCGCAATTACAACCCGCATAAGATCTACGGGCAACATGTGGAGTATATGTGGAGTCTGCCTTCCACACCAGTCTGGGAGAGACTTTACAAAGAAGGTAAGCTGCAGGCGCCGCAGACTTACTTCTGGGAAACCAAGCCGCCCGAAGAACTCTACGACTTACAAAATGACCCTGACGAGGTACATAACCTCGCCGCCCTGCCGGAGCACCGCGCTACCCTGGAGCGCTTCCGCAAAGCCCATCGCGACCATGAGTTGGCGGTGCGCGATCTCGGCTTGCTGCCGGAAGGGGAAATCCACACGCGGGCGGGCCAGTCCACGCCCTATGAAATGGGGCATGACCCCAAGCGCTTCCCTGTGGAGCGGATTCTCGCCGCGGCGGACCTGGCCAGTAATCTGCAACCGGGAGTTACTGCAAAGCTCGAAGGCTTGATGCGGGATAGCGATAGTGCGGTCCGTTACTGGGGAGTGATGGGTGCACTGATGCGGGGCAAGGATGAAGTAAGTAAGCTGATTGCCCCTGTCCGCAAGGCTCTGGCGGACGCTTCTCCGCATGTAAGAATCGCTGCGGCGGAAGCCTTGGGATGTTATGGCACGCCGCAGGACTTACCACCCTCCATGGAAGTGTTGCTGGCCCTTGCGGATGCCCCGAAATCGAGCGCCTACATTGCCATCCACGCGTTGAACGCGATTTCTGCGCTGGGCGCAAAGGCGCAGCCCTGGAAGTCAAAGATACTTGCCTTGGGTACGGTAGATCCGTCCTCACCGGAACGGGTGAGGACGGAGTATGCCGCAAGATTGGTCAAGCGTTTTGGCGAGGTCTTGTAAGCAGTACCTACTTGGGCTGCACAACCGCATTGTGCTTGTCCTTGTAGATCTGTTTGCTGACCTGATTCTGCTTTGCGTTGATCTGTTTCTTCTCCGCGGGAGTGAGCTTGCCGCCGTTGGCAGCGCGGTCCGCCTGCGTAACTTTGTTGACCGCGACTTCTTTCTTCTCCAGCTTGGCAGTCTCTCCTGCGGTCAACTGGCCGGATTTGACACCCTGCGCAATGCGCTTCTGCTGGTTCTCTTTGCGCTGCTGGATCTTACCTTCCGTCTTCTTTGTGGCTACCGTCTGCGCGGGCAGTAATCCGGTAACGAAAACTCCGGCGAGGAGCAGTGAGGTGAGTGTGTTTTTCATGGCGTTTCTCCTTTTGGCCGGTTCGTTTTGATTTCTTCGAACCGGACGACTGGATAAACGCTGGCGGAAGCAGTTAGTTCCTGCTCATGAAGCTGCCTTCACATTAACGAATTTCATCCTCCGCACTTAGAAATAACGGACGCGTCCGGCGCATTTCGCCAGCAGAGCCGTCAGCCCGGCATCGCTGTCCGCGGTGTTCGCGCTCGGCAGCAGCGGCACAGCCTGCCCAAGACTCTGCAAGGCAAGGGCGGCCTCAATCATGATGGAATTCATAATCGCTGCTCCGGCGACCGTGGAGGCCGGGCCGATCCTTTGCTCCAATCCCGGGAGTTGCAGCACCGCATCGCCAACGGGACAGCAGGTATCGATCACCAGATCCGCCACCTCGAAGAGCCGCTTGCCGGAAGCCGTGCGGGCAGTGGACTGCCGGGATTGGCCAAGGTTCGTGATTGCGATCACCTGGAGTCCGCGGGCCCGCATCAGTTCCGCCATTTCGACCGGTGCGGCGTTGCGGCCTGAGTTGGAGATCACAACTCCAATATCTTCGGGACGCAAGGTTTCCCGTTCCAGAATCCTGGCCGCCATACCGGGTTCGCGTTCGGCCTGGGTGCTTGCCATGGCACCGTTAAAGAATTGCAGGCGGGCGTCGAAGATGGGGTTGATGGGGGCGAGTCCACCGGCACGAAAGAAGGCTTCTTCCGCAATCATGTGGGAATGACCGCTCCCGAAGGCCTGCACCACGCCTCCGGCTGTGATGGCTGCGGCAGTCAGCCGGCCTGCTTCCTGGATCGCCCCGAGTTGCGTGCCGCGGATGCTTTCGAGGATCGCTTGCAACTGGCCGATGTAGTCGAAAGAGGTCACGGCAGATTGGGCTCCCAGCCGAGTTCCCTGCAGCCCAGAATATAGGCACCCACGACAGGTTCGTGCGCCGGCGGCGTCACGGTCGCTTCCGGCAGAGCATTGCGGAAAGCTTGCCGCACCGTGCGGGAACCGCGCAGCACGGCACCGGCATAACTGACCCGGAAGTTTGCGCCAAGTGCCGCTTGCCGGGCGGCTGCGCTGGTGCACGCGGCCAGCGCTTCTCCAGCATCCTGTAGTATTCGTTTCGCCAGCGGGTCACCCGCTTCAGCCGCCTCATCCACCAGAATGCTGAGGGTGGGGATCTCCGGCGGTATCCGGCCGGACCCATAGGTGAAGGCCACCACTTCCGCGAAGCTCCGCAAATGGAGGCGCTCACTCACTGCCAGGGTGAGCGGGCCATTTTCCAGACGGCCATCCAGCACTTTGCAAAGGGAACTGAGTGCCTGCCGGCCAATCCAAAAGGCACTTCCCTCGTCACCCAGCAGGTAGCCCCAGCCATCGACCTTGATCCAATTGCCTGCCATGCCGCGGGCCAGCGTGACGGAACCTGTGCCCGCGAGTGCCAGCACGCCGGGCTCGCCACCCAGTGCTCCATAGTGTGCCGTGACCATATCGCCCAGTGCGATCACATTGGTGTAACCGGCCCGGTCCAGGATGGCGAGCGCTTCCTGGCGGCCTTCGCCATCAAAATCCACACCAGCCAAGCCCGCGGCGACGAGCCGGACATGTTCTGCGCGTGCACCGCATTTGTGAAGTGCCACAACGATGCCGGCCTGCAGGTTATCGCGCACCTCCCGGCGGTTGTAAGTCAGGTGGTTGGAGGGACCGCTTTCCACTTCCGCGAGCCTCTGGCCTTCACGGTTGAAAACGACAGTCCGGGTGCGCGTCCCTCCTCCATCAATTGCGATCAGAAGTTCCATGTTTGTTACGTTCCCTGCATGCCGCGGAAGACCCCGCGTGCCATCCAGCGGCGGATGAAGCTGATGCCGGAGAATGCCGTGAGTGCCAGCGCTCCAGCGAAGACCGCCCAGTTGGCGGCCAGCGGACTGATGACGGAGACCACAGCCGAAGCTGCGAAGAGGATGCCCAGGCCGCAATCCACCAGATCCCGCGTGGTTTCGTCCGCAATGAGCTTGCGTTCCACGGCATCCAGATCTTTGGTAACCGGTCCCCAAAAGCCCGGGGGCCGGCACTTGTTGTGGAAGGCACGCAACGTCTCGATGGGTTCCGGCGGGGTGAGCAGCGTTACGGCGATCACGATGACCAGACCGAGTCCGAAGAGCAGTAGAAAGCCTTGCCAGAAGGGATGCACCGCTTCATTGGAAAAGCCCAGCTGAAACCAGACGACGTAGCTGAGCGGGAAGCCGATGAGAAGCGCGGCCGCTTCGCCCCAGATATTCAGCCGCCACCAGAAGAAGCGCAGCCACGAAAGCGGCAGAACGAAAGCGAAGACAACGGAGTTGATGAAGAGGAACCAGGCCCGCATGCCCTGCACGAAGAAGTAGGCGACCAGCAGACCCAGAGAGAAGAGCACGATCGAAGACGCGCGGCCCACCATCACATAATGCTTTTCGCTCTTGCCGGGGAAGAGTGGGCGGTAGAGGTCATTGATCACATAAGAGGCACCCCAGTTCATGTGGGTGCTGACCGTGGCCATATAAGCGGCGAAGACACCCGCTACCAGCAGGCCCAGTAATCCGGTGGGTGCGTACATCCTGACCAGCCGTGCCCAGAGTTCGCCCGGTTCGGCCAGAGCATTGGGCTTGAAAATGGCAGCCGCGGCCATGCCCAGAATCAGGAATGGAACAACGCGCACCACCAGCGTGAGAACGGTGTTAAACAACTGCCCCACCTGCGCATGGAATTCATTCTTGGCAGCCATGAAGCGCTGTGCCGTGAAGCCTTCGCCGCCGGTGGGGGATGCCGCAAAGAACAGGCCCTGCACCATGAACGCGAAGGCGTTGAGCCCGCTGAGCCCGGGCACGGGAGGCAGTACGCGGAAGAAGGCTTCCGCATCTTTGCCGCGATTGGCCAGAATGCCCTCGTGAATGCCGTGGAAGCCGCCGTTGTGACTCAGCACCACGGGAATGAGAACAATGTTGCCCGCGAGGAAGATACCAAACTGGAAGGCATCGGTATAGGCCACCCCATAGAGCCCCGCGCAAGTTGTATAAAGAACAGCAACCGCGCCCGCCGTCAGAATGAGTTGGATGGGGCTCCAGCCGAGGATCGGCCCGAGCGCCGCGCCGAGCCAGCCGGAGACATAGCCGATCAAGACGACAATGAACCCGAAGCTCATGAAGACCGCGTAGATATTCCGGTACCGCCTGGCGATATTGCCGCTGTAACGGATGCCCAGCAGTTCGGCGGAAGTCACTGTGCCGAGCCTGCGCCAGAACTTCGACCACAGCACCGCGCCGAGAGGCATCCAGATGATGAAGGGAATCCACCAGACGGCATTGCCGAGCAACCCGCCCTGGAAAGTAAGCATGGTCACCGCGGGCGCGAGACCGGCATCGGTGTAAGTGGCCACCGCGGAGAGAGCGATGATCCACCAGGGAAGATTGCGGCCGGAAACGAAATAATCCGTGACGCTTTGACCGGCGCGGCGGGTGAAGTAAAGTCCAACGCCGAGCATGAAGCAGAAGTAGAGAGCGACAACGCCCCAGTCGAGGGTCTTCATGCGGAGACCAACTTGCTGATTTGGAGTGCGGCGGCCAGGATCTTCTCTTCAGTGTCTGGCGCGCAGCCCGCGACAGAAGCCTCATACCCGCCCTGTGTGAACGCTTCGGCCGTAGGAAGATAACCGGCGTAACCGTTGGCGAGGCAGATGACGAAAACCGGCTTGGGGAGCAGCGCCTTCAGAGCCAGGGAGGTTTCGGTGAAGACCTCGCCGGAAATGCCCAGCAGCAACGCGCCATTGAGGCGGATGCCCTGGATTTCGATAGGCAGCCGGCCGCCATTTTCCTGGATGGTGCGCGCGTTGGTGCGGTCAATCGCCGAATAGACCTGCCGCATTTGCGCGATACGCAGTTCGGGGTCACCGGGCGGGAGCATCGCACATTTTTCGCGGGCATCCTGCCAGGCGGCATCCAGCACTTCGGGCTGCGGATACTGGCGGCCAGCCAGGGGGATCGTGACGGTTGCAGCATCCAGGGCAGGGTCCGTGGAAAGCTGGATTGCCGGGAGCACGGAGAGAACCGCTTGCGCGAGACGGTGCCCCAGAATCCGCACCTGTTCAAAGGTTCGGTCGCCGGTGGAGATACCGGCCAGATTCAGTTCCGCGGAGTGGGCAATGCTGACGTTCGCCTCCGCGCCATTGAAGAACATGGCAAACGATTCAGCGCCCAGTGCCGTTTCCAGCTCTTCCAGCGCCGCGCCGGGGAAATCTCCGCTGACCTGCAAGTTGGTGAAGCCCAGAACTGTGGGGTGGCAACCGTAGATCACGGCCACCGCGAGTGTTCTGCCATCATCGCCGGCCACACGAAGAATTCCGGCCTGCCGGTCCACGCGCGGATTACCCGGGTCACGGCGATTGACGCCTACGCCTTCCACCATGCAGGAGCCAATACCCAGCTTCGCGGCAAATTTTGTGTTCCAGGCGGTGACAACACTCTGGGTGCAGGCCTGGATCAGGAACTCGAGATATTCGGGGTCAGGTTTTTCGTCCGCGTTGAAGAAGGTGCTGAGCGTCACTGGCCCGGAATGCGTATGGGTGGCCGCCACCAGAACTTCCGCGGGTTGCACCGGTATGGTGGCCGCGACCCGCTGGCGGATGACTTGCACCGTTTCCGCTCCCAGCGCCAGTACTTCCACACTGAGCAGCGCGACAGTCCGGTCACCCCGGCTGAGCACCAGAGCGCGGGCATACAAATCATCGTGAACGCCCGTGGAAGGCGCCTGCCGCGCACTAAAACCTGTCAGTTTGGAACCCGGCGGCGGCGTAATACAGACCTTCGCAAATCCGGCTTTCATCTAGCAGCGCTTCTTCTTGATGGCTTCAGAAGCTTTCTGAATGAACTCCAGGCAGCTTTCGCCCAGGCGGACTGCAATGGCGGCGCACAGCACATCAATCACACAAAGCTGGGCGATGCGTGAGGTGAGAACCTCGCCGCCGAGTGGTGTATCCACAGCGGAGGTGAGTAGCACCACATCCGCCACACGCGTGATGGGTGACGGGCTGAAGTTGGTAATGGCGATGACGATGGCCCCCGCGGTTCTCGCGATCTCCAGGGCATCAATCACGTCCTGCGTGGCACCGGAATGGGAGATCCCAATGGCAACGTCCTGGGGCGAAAGTGCGGAAGCGCTCATGGCCTGCAGATGAGCGTCGCCGAAAGCATCCGCGATGCGGCCCAGGCGGAGGAGCTTGTGTTTGAGATCAAGGCCGGTGAAATAGGAATAGCTCACGCCGTAGATATCCACCTTGCGGGCCACACTCATGAACCGGGCTGCTTCGTCGAGCCGCGCCGGGTCAAGCGAACGGCGCGTGTCTTCCACCGCCTTGATGTTCTTTTGGAAGATCTTGGCCACCAGGTCCGGCGTGCCGTCTTCGAAGCTGATTTTGGAGTGGATGAACTCAGAGGGCTCAACAATGTCCTGCGCCAGCCGCAGCTTGAACTCCTGGTAGCCGGAGTAGTAGAGCGCACGGCAGAAACGCACGATGGTGGATTCCCCGACATCGGCCTTGTGCGCAAGTTCCGAGATCGACATATGAATCACGGCCGCGGGGTCGGAAAGGATGAATTCGGCCAGTGTCTGCTCAGCGGGCTTGAGTGCTCCCATCGCGCTCTTCAGGCGAATCAGGCAGCCCGCCTGCATTGGTGCGAATTGAGTTTGAGTAGTCATCGTCGAGATCCTGGGCTTCAGCGCCGCCGCCCGACTCTCATTGTGAGCAAACTTGCCTTTTTTTGCACATTCGGAGTAATATTACATTCCAAGCGCTTATGGTGGTAATTTACTCCAGACGTAACCCGCTGTCAATATTCCACCGTGATTCGGTGCCTACGTGGGTTCGTTCCCGCACAGTTCCACTGCCCTCTGTGTTGGCGGGCTTGTCCGAAAAACCGTTTTGAAGAGGAACACAATGCAGAAGCTGAGAGCATTCATAACCCTGGCATTCCTTCTTTGCCTGCCCTTCCATGCTGCCTTCCCGCAGGCCAGCACGGCATTTGTGACGGGCACGGTGCATGACCAGACCAACGCCGTGATCGTGGGTGCGAAGCTGACGCTGACCAACCGCCAGACAGGCACCAAATCGGAAACCACCAGCAATCCATCGGGCGTGTATGTGTTCCCCGGCGTGATTCCCGGCGCTTACGAACTGGAAGTTTCCTCGAACGGCATGGAACGCTACAAGGCGGATTTTAATGCCGACGTCGCGCAGAAGCTCACCATCGATCCGGTTCTGAAGCCCGGTTCCACCACAACCACGGTGGAGGTCAAGGATGTCACCCCGCTGGTCAACCTGACGGATTCCATCGACAGCCATCTGATTGAAAACCAGGACATCGATCAGATCCCCCGCTTCGGCCGGCAGATTTCGAGCATCACGGCGATCATTCCCGGCATGGCCGGCACATATCAGGCCGATGGCCTTCGTTATGGTTCCACCGACTGGTCCCTCGACGGTGGTCCGCTGGTTTCGCGCAGCCGCGGCACGGTGGAGAACCGCCAGCCCGGCATTGACTCCATCCAGGAACTTTCCATCGACACCAACAATGTGTCGGCCAAGTACAACAGCCCGGTGGCGATCATCATCAGCACCAAGAGCGGCACGAATCAGGTGCACGGCAGCTTGTTTGAAACCATTCAGAACAGCGGCATTTACTATGCCCGCCAGCGCAACCAGGGGAATACTTCGCCCGCGTATTCGAACCGCAATGAGTTCGGTGCCAGCATCGGCGGACCGGTGGTCATCCCGAAACTCTATAACGGCAAAGACAAGACCTTTTTCTTCTTCTCCTGGGAATCCCGCCGCCAGCTTTCCGATGCCTATATCGGCTATTCCGTGCCCTCCGTGGCCATGCGCGCGGGGGACTTCAGCGGCTTGGTAAATGCGAACGGCATCCAAAGCAAGATCTATGACCCCTGGAGCACCACGTATGATCCCAACACCAAGGCTTACGTCCGCCAGCAGTGGAATTTCAACGGTAAGTTGAATGCCATTGACCCTGCCCGTGTTTCGCCGCTTTGGACCGCGCTGATGAAGATCACGCCGCTGCCGACGCTGGACAACATCAATCCCTTGATCTCTTCCAACTGGTACGGCAATGCGGTCACCAAGTGGAATGACGACACCTTCTCGACCCGTGTGGATCACCGCTTCACTTCGAATGACGTGTTTTATGCACGGTACTCGAAGAACGACATGATTGTGGACAGCCCGTTCTCCGGCGACATCCCGACGCTGACGAGTGATGCGAACCGCAATGCGTATACATCGCCTGCGCAGTCCCTGGCTACGTCTTATGTGAAGGTGATCTCGCCCACGCTGTTCAATGAATTGCTGGTCTCCGTCTTCCGCCAGGCCTTCTATCAGAGTTCCAACCCGACCACGCCGACGGATTACGCGGCGAAGCTCGGCTTGCCGAATCCCTACGGCGGTCAGCAGTGGCCTGACATTCTGACCATTGGTTTGAACGGCTCGGCGTGGCGCACGGTGTATCCGAACGCGGACCACTCCACCTTCTTCCAGGTCAATGACAACATCACCAAGGTGAAGGGCAAGCACCAGTTGACGGCCGGCGTGCACTTCCGGCGCGATCTGGTGAACTATCTGCCACAGCAGGAACGCGCCGCCGGTCAGGTGTCACCGGTCGCTAACTGGACAGCCCTTTGGAATCCGGCTGGCTCTGCTTCGTCACCGAGTGCGACCGCCAACACAGGCAGCACCGTGGCGAGCGCCTATCTCGGCTTGAATTTCTATGAAGCTGAAACCGTGCATAAGTACTTCTATGAAAGACAGAATCAGTACGCACTGTATTTCCAGGATCAATGGAAAGTAACCCGCAACCTGTCGCTGAGCCTCGGCGTCCGCTGGGAAGCCTGGCCTTCCATGAATGAAAAGTACGGCAACACCGTTGGCTTCGACCCGAAGACGAATACCCTGATCCTGACGCAGCCTGCCACGGATTATGACAAGATCGTTCCCGGCTTCTCCACCAACGTCACTGCCATGCAGGCGCTGGGTGTGAAGTTCGAAGATTACAAGCAGGCCGGGTTGCCGCAGAGCCTGCAGTTCGGCAACTGGAAAGATTTCTCCCCCCGCGTTGGTTTCGCCTACCGCATCATGGGCAACAATCATCCGCTGGTCATCCGGGGCGGCTTCAGCATCGCTTACTACCCGCCGCCGATGTATAACTCGCTCGAACAGATCCGCGCCAGTGAACCTTACCTGACTTATCCTCTCTATTCGCCGGATAGCTCCGGGTTCTATCCGGATGGCGCTCCGGGTTACAGCCTGCGCAGCGTCCCGACTTATGTGGCCGGTCTGAACACAACCAATGTTCTGAGCGGTGCCAACATCAGCGGCCTCAGCGCCGGCAGCATGAACGTTACTTATCTGGACCCCCACTCACCGGACAGCAAGGTGATGGACGGCAACATCACACTGGAGAAGCAGTTCTGGGACAAGACAATCGTCCGCTTCAAGTGGGTGGCGAACCATAACTCCAACGTGGATATCTTCCGCAATACCAACGCGCAGACGCCCTCCTATGTCTGGGCTGTGACGCAGCACCTTCCTTATCCGAGTGCCGCCGGCGCCAGCCGCCCCGTAAGTTCCATCCTGGGTAACATCCAGGACGTGACGCATGACGGTTATTCCAATTACTCCGGCATCCACGTGGAACTGGAACACCGCTTCAGCCATGGTTTCAGCGGACGCCTCTTCTTTGTGAACAACAACGCGTACTCGCTGGGATCGGTGAACAACCAGGGCACGTCGACCACTCTGTACTCGCCCTCTTACTATGTGCCGAGCCAGGTCGCGGGTCTGGACCAAAATCAACTGGACCGCCTAACCAACTACGCCCGCAACACCACGTTCCCGCATCACCAGATCACCTGGAACTGGGTGGCGCAGATTCCCGTTGGCCGCGGCAAGAAATTCCTCGGTAATGCCAAGCCGTGGCTCGATTACATTGTTGGCGGCTGGCAGATCTCAGGTCTCGGCAACTGGCAGACCACCTGGTGGTCCATGCAGTCCAGCCAGTTCCCCACCGGTGCGCCGCTGAAGATTTACGGTCACAGCGTACAGGTGCAGGATTGCCGCAGCGGTGCCTGTCTCTCGGCGTATCTCTACAGCAACTCCGGCTGGATCAATCCGGCGCAGATCAACAGCCACAATGCGGCTGGTGCCTGCACGGGCATCTGCGGCGTTCCGTCGGATTACCAATCCTATTCGGCACCGCTGGTGACTGATCCCACCTCGGCCTACTTTGGAGGCAATACCGTGGTGGTTCCGCTCAGCAACGGCACGAACTACACCGGTGCTTATGGCGGGTTGCTTCCGTTGAACAATCAGTACTTTGAGACGCCTGGCCTGTGGACGCTTTCAGCGTCGTTGTTCAAGGAAATTCCCCTCAAAGAGCGTCTGCGGATGCGCCTGCAGTGGGATGTTTCGAACCCCACGAACAGCCCGCAGGAATCGAATGCCCCGAACGCCAACGGGCTGATCTACACGTACACCAGCGGCATTGGTGCCCGTGCGATGCAGTTGAGTGCGCGGCTGTTCTGGTAGGAATCGTGGTTGCAGGAAAAAGGCCGTCCGGGAAACCGGGCGGCCTTTTTGTTTGGCGGCGATGTTCTTCAGCGATTAGAGTACGGGACCGGGACAAAAGCGAATTGGCTGGGCGGAAAGTTTTTCGTGTTGCGGGTGGCCAGTTGCAGGTTGTGGGTCTCGGCCAGGGCGGCCTGCAATGCGTCCGGCAGTTTCCATCTGTGCTTGCGGCGCAGCGCGGCAGCAACGTTCACTAACTCTACTCGTCACGAAGTGCCCGCGGACATGTCTGTTACAGGCACCCCCATACGATAATAGAAAGTTCCCATGGCAAACATTCTTCAGAACCTCCCTGTCGGAGAAAAAGTTGGACTTGCGTTCTCCGGCGGCCTCGATACCAGCGCCGCCATCCACTGGATGCGGGAGAAGGGTGCGATTCCGTATTCCTACACCGCGAACCTGGGCCAGCCCGATGAGCCGGATTACGACGAGATCCCCCGCAAGGCCATGCAGTATGGTGCCGAAAAGGCCGTTCTGATTGACTGCCGCAAGCAACTGGTCGGCGAAGGCATCGCGGCGCTGCAGGCCGGGGCTTTCCACATCTCCACCGGCGGCGTGCATTACTTCAACACCACGCCCATCGGCCGCGCCGTCACCGGGACGATGCTTGTCGCTGCCATGAAGGAAGACGACGTCAACATCTGGGGCGATGGCAGCACCTACAAGGGCAATGACATTGAGCGCTTCTACCGCTACGGCCTGCTGGCCAACCCTTCGCTGAAGATCTACAAGCCCTGGCTCGACCAGACCTTCATCGACGAACTCGGCGGCCGCAAGGAAATGTCCGAATACATGCAGTCGAAGAACCTGCCCTACAAGATGTCCAAGGAAAAGGCCTACTCGACCGACTCCAACATCTGGGGCGCGACGCATGAAGCCAAAGATCTGGAACACCTGAATTCCGGCATTAAGATCGTGGAACCCATCATGGGTGTGGCGTTCTGGAAAGATGACGTGGAAGTGAAGCCGGAGACGGTCACGGTGCGCTTCGAAGAGGGGCAGCCGGTGGCGTTGAATGGCGTGGAGTACAGTGACCCCGTGGCGCTGGTGTACGAAGCCAATGCGATTGGCGGACGTCATGGTCTCGGCATGTCTGACCAGATCGAGAACCGCATCATTGAAGCCAAGAGCCGCGGGATTTATGAAGCTCCGGGCATGGCGCTCTTGTTCCTGGCGTATGAGCGGCTGGTGACGGGCATCCACAATGAGGACACCATTGAGCAGTACCGCATCAACGGCATGAAGCTAGGCCGGCTGCTGTACCAGGGCCGCTGGTTCGATTCGCAGTCGATGATGTTACGCGAGACCGCGCAGCGCTGGGTCGCGCGTGCCATTACGGGTGAAGTTACGGTGGAACTGCGGCGGGGGAATGATTACTCGTTGCTGGACACGGTAAGTCCAAACCTGACTTACAAGCCGGAGCGGTTGACCATGGAGAAGGGCGAATCGACATTCTCCCCGCTGGATCGCATTGGTCAGCTGACGATGCGGAACCTGGATATTGTGGATACCCGCGAGAAGCTCATGATTTACATGAAGACGGGCCTGTTGGGACCGTCAAGTGGAAGTTCCATGACGCTGCTGACCGGGGAGTCCGATCAGGCGGAGTAGGGAGTTGTATCTCATATCTGAAAAATGAGCCCGTTTCGCCGTGCCCATTCGGGCGTGCGTTTTCTCTGTTTCCGAAAACGCGCGCCAGAATGGTGCACGATCAATAATCGCTCCCGGGCATCACGCCATCCATCGCCTCTTCCAACTGCCCTGGAGTTGCGACCCAACCCTTGCAGCCAAGAGAATCGATGGTGCCGTCACGCACTAGTTGTTCCGGGTAGAGGCCCTCGCGCAGATGCCTGTACTTCGTTCCGGGGAAGAACAAAATCTCCCGCTGGTCAATGCCTTCTGGTGTAACCTGACTGCTTGCCCGAAACCCCAATGAACGCCAGGCGGGCGGTCGCAAACATGACCGCCCCGCATGTACTTGCCGCAGGAATGGCTGCTCTTTTCGCCGCATGCCTGGTGTACCGCGCCTCATCCTGCGGCCTGCGCTTCACCCCGGACAGCCGCGCGTATCTCGATGCCGCGCACTCGCTCGCATCCAACTTTGGCCTGTGGCTGCATGATGGTTGCGGGAAAACCAGATGGATGACGCATTTTCCGCCCCTGTTCCCTGCCTTGCTGGCTCTCGGCTTGCAGGCTGGTGCGGAGGGTCTGGCCTTCGCACGGTTCATGAATATTCTTTGCGCGGCAGTTTCCGCTGGTTCGCTTGCCTGGTTCACCGCGCGCTGCTCGGGCAAGGCGGTGGCTGGGTTCTGTGCCGGTGCCGCGCTCGCAACGCTGCCTGCGTTTCTCACCGTTCACTCGTGGTTCCTCTCAGAGCCGCTGTTTCTGTCGATATTTGTGCTTGCAATGATCGCGTTGTCGCTCGCGGTGGAGCAGGAATCCGGGCGTCTGGTGGCACTTGCCGGCACACTGTTCGGACTCGCGGCAGCCTCCCGCTTTGCAGCCCTCGCATTTCTGCCCGCGGTGGTCGCGTACCTTTGGTTCGCCGCCCGCAACAGACGGCTCATCCTCTGGTTTATCTGCGCGTCATCTATTCCGACCCTCTTCGTTGCCGCACTGAATACCTACTACACAGGGAACTGGTCAGACCGGGGAATTTCGGTGCATCCCATCGACCGGGACTATTGGCTGCAGGGACTCAATAACTTCTCTGAATGGTTTGGCATGGATGGATTCGGTCTTCGCCTCAAGGTTTTGCTTTTTATCGCCGGGATCACAGTCGCCGGAATTCTCGCGGTTAACCGGCGGCTGCGTACTCCAGGATTCCTGCTCAGTATCACTCTGGCCGCCAGTTATTTTCTGTTGCTGGCCGGCGCACGGCTGCTGTCAGATGAGGGCGATATCGAATTGGAGGCGCGACACTTACTGCCCCTCTTCTGCCTACTGGTTATCTCGGTTGCGACGTTCAAAGCACGCTGGCCAGCGTTGCTCTGTCTGGTATTCCTCGCACTCGTCCACTGGCGTTCCGTGGTTGCAGCGCCTGTGCTGCGGCCTGCCAGGGATAACAGCAATCATCCAGCCTGGAAAGAATCAGAAACTCTGCGCTACGCCTCGCAGGTTGCGCAGCAGGGTTGTTTGTACTCAACCAGTCCAGACGTGGTCTATCTCTATTCGGGAAAGCAGTCTTTTTGGACCCCTCACACGGAGGATAAGAATTGGTGCGGTGCACTGCACCAGGATTTGGTGCGTCGCAGGCCCGCCGCGTTCATTTTGCTGGACGGGGCGGACTACGCGAGGCATCAACTGATTCCGGCCCCACAGCTTCGGGCGTGCCTCAGTACCGCACGGGAAGTAACGCTGCAGGATGGCAGCGTTTTGTTCGTTCCCTGAGCATCGCGTTTTCGCTATAGCTGCACTTGCCCGGCGCGCTTTACAATAAACATATGTTCAACGAGCCCCTTTCCAGCCTGGACGTTTGGGATGACCACGTTCGCGACCGCTACGATCCCAACCGCAAGAAGGAGCAGTTCCGCGACTTTGACAACGCCCCGGCCGGCGTGAGGATGCTCTATATCCAGAACCACAGCAAGCAGACGCTGGACTTCGTGCTCGGCCAGGAAGCCAAGTATGCTCCCCTGCAGCAGGGCGAATACGGCATTTTTGAAGCCATGGAGAAGTTGAACGCGCTGGTGGATGACAGCGACCCTGACACTTCGCTCTCCCAAATCGAACACAACCTGCAGACCGCCGAAGCCATCCGCAAGGACGGGCACCCGCGCTGGATGGTACTCGCGGGCTTCATCCATGATCTGGGCAAGATGCTTTGCTTCTATGACGAGCCGCAGTGGGCCGTGGTCGGCGATACGTTCCCGGTGGGTTGCCGGTGGTCGGAGAAAATCGTCTACCCGTGGATGTTCGCGGATAATCCCGATTCCAAGCGACCGGAACTCCAGACGGAGAACGGCATCTATGGGCCGGGCTGTGGCATGCGGAATGTCCACATGTCCTGGGGGCACGATGAATACATGTACCGTGTCACCAAAGATTATCTGCCGGAGCCCGCGCAGTACATGATCCGCTATCACTCCTGCTATCCCTGGCACCGCGAAGGGGCCTACACGCACCTCATGGATGACCATGACCGCGAGATGCTGCCGTGGGTGCAGAAGTTCAACCCCTACGACCTTTATTCGAAGAGCGACGAGCGTCCCAGCCTGGACCAGCTTCGCCCTTACTACGAAGACTTGATTGCTGAGTACTTCCCGGCCAAAATCCGCTGGTAGCTGCGATATCATCAGCAGCGGTATGAAATTCGCGTTTCTCGCACTTCCGCTGCTCGCTGTGGCCATGGCAAATGCCCAGCAACCCCAACAGGGCATGATTCAGGACACCACCACACTGCCACTCTGGCAGGGCCAGGCACCTGGCCAGATGGGCGACGAAGACAAAGACAAGCCGACCATCACGGTTTACCTGCCCCGCACCACGGCCAAGGGCATGACTGCGGTAGTTGTCGCTCCGGGCGGCGGCTACGGTGCACTTGCCATGAATCATGAGGGCCGTCAGGTGGCGAATTTCCTGAACTCTCTGGGTGTTGCGGCATTCGTGTTGAAGTACCGGCTGGGACCCAAATATCATCATCCCGTCGAACTTGGGGATGCGCAGCGGGCGATTCGCATGATCCGCTCTCACGCGGCGGAGTGGAGCATTGCTCCGGATAAGATCGGCATCCTCGGCTTCTCCGCCGGCGGGCATCTTGCCAGCACCGCATCCACTCACTTCGATGCGGGCAACCCCAGTGCAGCCGACCCCATTGATCGCGTGGGCAGCCGTCCGGATTTCGCGGTGCTCGGGTATCCAGTCGTCACATTCACGCAGCCCTGGACGCACAAGGGTTCCGCAAAGAATCTGCTGGGCGACAACCCGGACCCGGCCTTGCTGAAGAGCCTCTCCAACGAAACGCAGGTGACCGCACAGACGCCGCCGACCTTCATCTTCCACACCAATGCCGATACCGGCGTGCCGGCGGAAAACAGCATTTACTACTTCCTGGCACTGCGTGCGAACAAGGTCCCGGCGGAAATGCACATTTTTGAAAAGGGTCCGCATGGCGTCGGTCTGGCGGGGAATGATCCGGCTTTGGCAGAATGGTCGAAGCTCCTGGCACTTTGGATGAAAGGCCGCGGGCTCGTCCAATAATGAAAACCCTTCTTGCACTGACTCTTTGTGCGGCTGCACTGCCGGCCGCTGACCTTCGCATTGGCCTCGTGGGCACGGATACATCGCACGTGACTGCCTTCGCGGCGGCGCTGAACAGCGATGAGAAAGCGGCGGCACATATTGCCGGGGCGCGCATCGTCGGTGCCTTCAAAGGCGGCAGTCCGGATCTTCCGGAGAGTGCCGACCGTGTGGAGAAGTTTGCCGAAGAACTCAAGACGAAGTGGGGTGTGAAGTTCTACGACGATATCCCCTCGCTCTGCAAAGATGTGGATGCCATCATGCTCACCAGCGTGGATGGCCGGGTGCATCTGGCACAGTTCAAGCAGATTATTGCCGCGAAGAAGCCCGTTTTTATCGACAAGCCGCTCGCTGCCACGCTGGCTGATGCGCGCGAGATCGCGAAGGTGGCGAAGGCGGCCGGTATTCCGTGGTTCTCCGCATCCAGCCTGCGGTACGGCGATATCGCCAGCAAGATGAATGTGCCGGCGGGCGTGGGTGTTACGACCTTTGGGCCTGGTCCGCTGGAGCCAAAGTTTCCGCTGCAACTCTCCTGGTATGCCATTCACCCGGTCGAGCTGCTCTACAGCCTGATGGGACCCGGCTGCGAAGAAGTGTGGCGCGTGCAGGGCACCAACGAAGACATCATTACCGGACGCTGGAAGGACGGGCGCATTGGCGTCGCGCGCACTCTCCGGCCCGGCAACGGCAAATACGGCGCGGCGTTTTTGGCCAAAGATGGCGTTCACGCCAGCCAGCCGGATTGGAAGGAAGGCTACGCACCGCTGCTCAAGAAGGTGTTGGATTTCTTCAACACAGGCAAAGCTCCCATCGCGCCCGAAGAAACGCTGGAGATCTTCAGCTTCCTGGATGCCGCCCAGCGCAGCTCCGAGGCGGGCGGCCAGGTCATGAAGCTGCGCTAGTGGACGATTGCCCTGGTACCCCCATCCAGCTTGCCCAGTTCCTTGTTCTTCAGCTTGACCTGTAGTTTGTGTTTCTTGGTGCCGGTTTCATTCACCTCTGGCATGAAGCCGGCAACATACTCGGTGATGGCGACAACGGCCAGGAACTTCACAATCTGCCGCGTGACATCGAGCGTGAGATAGTCCTGATGCATGGCTTTGCCGCCCGTCAGATCTGCGAGCCGCATGTAATCCTGCGCCTGAAAGACGCGCTCATCGCCCTTGGTGGGTGGCTTGGGTTTGCCCTTGGCGGTCACTCCGGCGGAGCGCTGCGGAATGGGGCCGAGCAGCACGGGGTAAACGGGAATGCCAAGTTCCACACAGAGCTTTGACGCATCCTCAGGCACGGAACTGGTGGTGCCAAGGCCATCCGAGAAGACCAGCATGATGCGCGTTGCGGGGCGTGCCTGCTGCATGGAATCTTTGGCCGCCCCGATGATCGATTCATAGAGCCAGGTGCCGCCCTTGTTTTCGTGCCGCCCCTTGGGCAAATCAATCGGAATGGCAGTGCCTCCACCCTTGGCAGCGATATTTTGAAAGGCCGAGCGCAGCAGCTCCGGATCGCGCGTTGGCCCGGCCTGCTTGCGCAGCGTCTGATTGAAGGAGTAGACGGAGATCTCCACATTGGGCAGACCGTCCAGCAGATCCTGCTTGAAGACAAGCGGGTCCAGCATGCCCTTGCTGATGACGCTGCCGCTGCGGTCGAAGACGAGCAGTAATTCCAGCGGCGTGGTGTGTTTGGACGTGGTCCCGTTTTCGAAGAACGTGATTTCACGCGGCTTGCCGTCTTCGAGGAGTTCGATATCTTCCTTCTTCAGGGTGGTGACGAAGCGGTCTTTTTGCGTGACGTGGAAGGGCACCAGAGCCAGCTTGGTGTCTGACTTGAAGATGGGGTCGGCATCCTGCGCAAACGCGGCTGCGCCAGCAGCGAGCAGCAATACGGCAAAGCGGTTCAGCATCGCCTCATGATACATTCCCTTCATGCGCTGGCTGGCACTTTTTTTCGTTCTTGGCGTCTCCTTGGCTTCTGCCCAGGTCGCCTTTGTGAAAGAGACCGGTGCGGCCGGCGAGTTGACGGCGGTCAAAGTCACCATCAACGGCAAAGATTTCACCCGGCTTTATTGCGGACCTGAGGCGAACAAGCCTTATTTGTATCCGCTGCGTTCTGCGTCCGGCAAGATCGTCACCCGCCGCTTCCCCATGGAACAGGTGGAAGGCGATACCCAGGATCATCCGCACCACCGGGGGCTCTGGTTCTCACATGGTGACGTGAATGGCATTGATTTCTGGGCCAATGAAGCCTCACAGATGAAGGGGAAGCAGGGCAAGATTGTGCTTGACCAGCTGGTGGACGCGAAGGGTGGCAAGAAATCCGGCGAGTTACGCGTGATCTTCCGGTGGGTAACGCCCAAGATTGAACAGTTACTCTCCGAAGACCGGCGCATGACCTTCTATTCGGATGCAACGAACCGGGTCATTGATTTCGATATCCGCCTGACCGCGCTGCAGGATGTGGTCTTCGGAGATACGAAAGAGGGGACGTTCTCCATGCGGATCGCCGCGGGCCTGGAAGAGCCGTTGCCGAAATCACCCGCGTATCCAAAGCGCACGGGAATGATGATGAGTCCGGCGGGCTGTAAGTTCGAGAAAGAGTGCTGGGGCAAACAGGCCAATTGGATGGACTATGCCGGGGAATTGGACGGCGAGAAGTTAGGCATCGCCATCTTCGACAATCCGGGAAACTTACGGCATCCCACTTACTGGCACGCCCGCGGCTTCGGGTTATTCGGAGCGAATCCCTTCGGGCTGCATGACTTTAATAACAAGCCTGGAACCACGGAGGGAAGTTACAAACTCGCCAAAGGCCAGGAACTGCGGTTTCGCTACCGCGTGGTAATCCATCCGGGCGATGCGGCTTCGGCAGGCATCGCGGCGATGTACGACAGTTACGCGAAATGACCCAGGCGATACAAGAGATCCTGGACCTTTATCTCGACTCGGGCTCCGAACAGTACTTCGGGGAGGCCGTGACCAAGACCCAGCACGCCGAACAGTGCGCATGGCATGCCGAACAGGCCGGTGCGGATGAAGAGTTGATTTTGGCTGCGCTGTTACATGACATCGGTCATCTGCTGGATGTTCCAGAGGCGAGGCGCGATGAGCGGATCGGCGTAATCAATCACGATGAACTGGGCGAGCGCTGGCTGCTCGACCGTGGTTTCCCGCCGCGGTTGGCCGCGTTGGTGGGCGGACATGTGGATGCGAAGCGCTATCTCACGGCGACGAATCCCGGTTACTTCCAGCAACTCTCGCCGGCGAGTGTGGAAACGCTGGCGCTGCAGGGTGGACCCATGGCTCCGGGCGAAACGGCGGACTTCGTGGAAAGTCCGCATTTACGGGATATTCTGCGCCTTCGTAGCTGGGATGAAATGGCGAAGAATCCGGCGTGGGAGGGTCCGGGTTTTGCAGGTTATGCCGGGCGGTTGGAACGGCAACTGCGCCCGCCCCGCTGATTCATCTTCCCGAAACGGATTTCCCGCTACCCTGTTTTCGATGCGCCTCACCGCTCTTTTCGCCCTCGTCTGCTCCCTCAGCCCCGCCCAGCTGAAACTCAATGAAATCCAGATCATCGGCAGCCATAACAGCTACCATGCGGGCATTTCGCCGAATGAGATGGCTGCTCTTCGGAAGTCCAACCCGGCCGCCGCGGAAGCATTGGATTACAAGCATCCGGGCCTGACTGCCCAGCTTGACGCCGGTGTGCGGCAATTGGAGATTGACGTCTTCGGTGACACCAAGGGTGGTCTGTTTGCCGACCCTGCCGGTCCCCGCCTGCTCGCCAAAGCCGGTCTGCCGCTGGACCCTCCTTATGAATTCCGGGACCTCATGGCAAAACCCGGCTTCAAAGTGCTGCATGTGCAGGATATCGATTACCGCAGCAACTGCCAGCCCTTCACCGGCTGCCTGGCCATCATCCGCAACTGGTCAAAGGCGCATCCCGGGCACTTGCCGCTCTTCATCCTGGTCGAGAATAAAGACGGCAATTCGCGGCCGGA
Source organism: uncultured Acidobacteriia bacterium (assembly GCA_903923395.1). Lineage (GTDB taxonomy): Bacteria > Acidobacteriota > Terriglobia > Bryobacterales > Bryobacteraceae > BOG-234. The sequence goes on along the minus strand of CAIXXM010000083.1, from coordinate 43,759 downwards.
CCTCATGGTCACCCCGGAAGCGCTCACCGCCGCCACATTCGATGCGCTGGATGCCGAAGTCCGCAGCGTTTTTCAGCCCGCGGATCTGATCACGCCGGATGACGTGCGGGGGTCGCACAAGACGCTTGAGGAAGCAGTGCTCACGGCTGGCTGGCCTGCCTTGGACAAGGCCCGGGGGAAGGTCATCTTTCTGCTCGACCAGCGCCGTGTGGGTCCTCTGTATACCCAGGGCCACCCGAATTTGGAGGGGCGCGTCTTCTTCACCAATGCCGAACCCGGTCACCCGGATGCTGCGTTTATCGAGATGAACAATCCTCTTGCCCCGGACATTCCCGCGCTCGTCCGCAAAGGCTACCTCATCCGAACCATGACGGACGGTGGACCCGCGAATGTGAAAGCCAATAATGGTGACCGCCGCGATGCGGGCTTGAAGAGCGGTGCCCAGTTGCTCAGCACGGACTATCCCTTCCACGAAATGGCACCCTCCGGCTACCACGTCGACTTCCCAAATGGCATTGCGCGGTGCAACCCCGTGCTGCTCCCCAAGAGCGCACAGGCCGCCTCCGGCAGCACCGATTCGGCGAAGCAACTTGCGATGCCAAAGGCCGGAGGGGAGTCCGTTGTGCGTGAGCTACAAAAAAGCTGTGACGAATCGAAGTTACACTAGTAGGTTCATGTCAAAACTGCTGGAAGGCAAAATCGCGGTCGTCTCAGGCATCGCCAACAAGTGGAGCATCGCCTACGGGATTGCGGAATCGTTCGCGCGCGAGGGAGCTACCCTCGTCCTCACGTACATCAATGACAAGCAGAAGGATGCCATTGCCTCTCTGACGGAAGGCTTCGACGTGGCGGCGATGGTGCAGCTCGATGTCACCAGCGACGAACAGATCGCAGCCTTTGGAGAATCCCTGCTGGGCCTGGGCAAGCCCGTCGACATCGTGGTGCATTGCCTGGCCTTTGCAAACCGCGAAGACTTGAGCAACCCGTTCGTGCAGACCAGCCGTGACGGCTTCCTGCTGGCGCAGAATGTGAGTGCCTATTCACTGATCGCGATGGCCCGCGCGGCGGCGCCTTCGATGACGAATGGCGGTTCCATCATTACGCTGACCTACCTGGGTGCCACCCGCGTGATCCAGAACTACAACGTGATGGGTGTGGCGAAGGCATCTTTGGAAGCGGCGATGCGTTACCTGGCAAATGAACTGGGCGCACAGGGTATCCGGGTGAATGCGATCTCCGCAGGCCCGATCAAGACTGCTGCCGCGCGAGCGGTGAAAGACCTTTCCACCATCCTTGACGCCATGAAGGAACGTTCGCCTCTTCGCCATCCGACCGAACAGGCGGAAGTGGGCGATACCGCCGCCTTCCTCGGCAGCGACCTGAGCCGCGGCGTGACCGGAAACATTATCTTCGTCGATTCCGGCATGCAGTTACTGGGATTCTAAATGACTAAGTTCCTTGCACTTCTTGTTCTGGCAGCGGCTGCGCAGGCACAACAGCCGCTGCAACTGGTGATCTGCGGCGATTCCACCGTCGCGGAATACGGCGAGAAGACAACGCAACGTGGCTGGGGACAGTACATTCAACCCTATTTTCAAGACACCGTAAAGGTGACCAACCTCGCAAAGGGCGGCCGCAGCACCAAGACTTTCCTGAATGAGAGCCTGTGGGGACAAGCTCTTGCATTGAAGCCCGCTGTGATTCTCATCCAGTTCGGCCACAATGATTCCCATGAACCCAAGATGCCCGAAGCGACCAATGCCGCGACGGATTACTCTGACTATCTCCGCAAGTTCATCGACGAAGCGAGAGCCATTGGAGCGGTGCCGGTTCTGATCACACCAGTGCAGCGCCGGACCAAAGTGGATTCTCTGCTTCCATACATGGAGGCCATGAAAAAAGTGGCCGCGGAGAAGCAGGTTGCGCTGATTGACCTCCATGCCTCCAGCGGCAAACTTTACAAGGATCTGGGGGAAGCGGAAACCGCAAAGCTGGAAGCGAACAAGACAGACCGCACGCACTTCAACGAAGCTGGCGCACGTGCCATCGCGAAGCTGGTGATGCAGGAGCTGCCTGCGCTGGATCCCCGGTTGAAGAAGGAATTGAAAGCTTCCCCGGCGCAGTGAAGGCTGCGCGCTAACGCCGCAGACGGCGGCTTTCCGGGGAACTATGTCTCGCGTTCCTCCGGTCAGCCAGATAGCCCTGCTCCCACATGTGCCGGGACACCTCCTTCTGAATCAAAGTGACCAGGGACTGCCGCACCAGGTCACTGTAATCCGAGCTGCCAGTCCATTCCGCGGCTTCCCGCAGCAGTTCTTCGTCCACTGCCACTGTGATCTTCATTGCAATTTAGCGTATAGGGCAAACGCTTCATCGGTCCATACCCCTTACCCGTCAGACAGTTCTGGAACTTCGTCAGATTGACAGCGCATGACTTGCTTTGGTCCGCTACTGTAAGTTCATGCACCGTTTCCTGCTCGCACTCTTCTGTGTACCCTTGCTCGCTTCCAGCGCCGATATAGAATCCCGCGTGGAGCACCATTACGCGGAAAACAATGGGGTCAAGATCCACTATGCCGCCCTTGGCAAGGGTCCGTTGGTTGTGATGGTGCATGGCTTTCCTGATTTCTGGTACACCTGGCGTGACCAGATGGCGGCACTTGCGCCAACTTACCGCGTGGCGGCAATGGATCTCCGCGGCTATAACCTCAGCGATAAACCCAAGGGTCTGGAGAACTATGACATGCGTCTGCTGATGGCAGATATCGCCGCGGTCATCAAGGATAACGGCCAGCAGAAGGCAATCCTCGTGGCGCATGACTGGGGTAGTGCCATTGCCTGGCAGTTTGCCACGTATCTACCGCAAATGGTGGATCAACTCATCATCCTGAATCTGCCGCATCCGCGCGCGCTGAACCGCGAGATTGTACACAATCCAGAGCAGCAGAAGAACAGCCAATATGCCCGCAACTTCCAGCAACCGGGGGCGGAAAAGTCCCTCACGGCGGAGGGTCTGGCTCGCTGGGTGAAAGATCCGGAAGTCCGCAAGAAATATGTGGAGGCGTTCGGACGCTCTGACTTCGAAGCCATGATGAATTACTATCGGCGCAATTACCCGAAAGAGCCGTACACGGAAGACAAATCGCCCGTGGTGAAGATCAAGGCTCCGGTGCTGATGATCCACGGGCTGGCCGATACCGCGCTCCTGCCGGGTGCTTTGAACGGCACCTGGGAGTTCCTGGAGAAGGATCTGACTCTGGTGACTGTTCCCGGTGCTGGCCATTTCGTGCAGCAGGATGCCTCAGATCTGGTGACCCGCAGCATCCTCGCGTGGCTGAAGCGGTAAATCTGCGAAACTATCTGGAACATGCGAGTTTTGAAATCCGCCTTGTTCCTTTTGCCGCTGCTGCTCTCCGCGGCCGACACACCGCGACTGATCACGGAAACCGATCTCTATGCTTTCCAGTGGATCGGCAACGCACAGATCTCGCCCGATGGCTCGAAGATCGTCTACGTGCGCGTCACGGTGACGCCGAAGCACGACAATTACGACACCGATCTTTGGCTGGTGGATGCGAAGGGCGGCGCGCCGCGGCAGATCACGGCTGGCCCGCGCGATCAATTGCCCCGGTGGTCCCCTGACGGCAAGACGCTGGCGTTCCTGCGCGCTCCCGAAAAGGATGGCAAGCCGCAGCCCGCGCAGATCTATCTGCTCTCGTTCGATGGCGGGGAAGCGCGTCCGTTGACGGAGATTCCGAAGGGGGCCTCGTCGATCGTCTGGTCGCCCGATGGCAAATCCATCGGCTTCAATTCGACTACCCAGCCGAAAGATTTCGAGAAGCCCGGTAAGGAAGAAGAAAGTGACGTCCGGGTGATCACGAAGGCCGTTTACCGTAGCAATGGCGCGGGTTTCCTGGAAATTGGCCGTCCTGCGCATATCTGGACCGTGCCAGTACCCAAGGTCTTCACCTCTGCGCAGAAAGCGAAACAGGTCACCACGGGTGAGTTCACTGAAGGCGACATCACGTGGTCGAGAGACAGCGCACAGATCTACTTCACTTCGAACCGTGTTCTGGAGCCGTATTATGACGCTCCGGATGCCGATCTGTATGTGGTGAGTGCCGCTGGTGGAGATATCAAGAAGGTGGCGAGTATCGATGGTCCGATTACTTCGCTCGCGCTAAGTCCGGATGGCTCGAAGATGGCCTTCACGGGAGCGATCAACCGCGGCAACGGCGTGATCCAGCGTTCCTACAGCCAGCCGGATTTGTTCCTGGCGAATCTGGAGACCGGTTCCGCCCCGAAGAATCTGACGGCAAATTACGACTTTGATATCGCAGGTGGTGTGGGCGGTGACCAGGCTCCGCCGCGCGGCGGTGGTGCGTCGAAGCCGTACTGGAGCCCCGATGGCCGCTATGTGTATGTTGTTTCCGGTGAGCAGGGCAAGGCGAATCTCAAGCGCATCGATGCCGAGACAGGGAAAGTGGAGCCGCTGACCGCGGGTGATCAGGATATCTACAGTTACAGTTCCACGGCTTATGGTTCGAAGATCGCGACACTGGTTTCCACGCCCACTAACATCGGCGACTTGTTCCTCACCGATGGCAAGACGGGTAAGATGCAGCAGTTGACCCACATGAATGCCGAACTTTTCGCGAAGCTCAAAGTAACCGCACCGGAGATGATCTGGTACAAGAGTTTCGATGGAAAAATGATTCAGGCCTGGGTGCAGAAGCCGCCAGATTTTGTGGAAGGCAGGAAGTATCCCATGATCCTGAATATCCATGGCGGACCGCACAGTGCCTATGGTTTTACGTTCGATCATGAGTTTCAATACATGGCGGCTAAGGGTTATATCGTGCTCTATCCAAACCCGCGCGGCAGCACGACTTATGGCCAGGATTTCGGTAACATCATCCAGTATCATTACCCCGGCGACGACTATCTCGATCTGATGGCCGGAGTAGATGAAGTGATCAAGCGCGGCTGGGCGGATCCTGATAAGTTGGGCGTCACAGGAGGCAGTGGCGGCGGTGTTTTGACGAACTGGGCCATCGGTCACACGGACCGCTTCAAGGCAGCCGTTTCCATGCGTTCCATCGCCGATTGGCGTGATTTCTGGTACACCGCGGACTTCTCCCAATTCACCCCCAGCTGGTTCCGTGGTGCGCCCTGGGAGCATGAGGAAGACTTCAAAGCGCGGTCGCCCATCACTTACATCGAGAAGATCAAGACCCCGACGATGTTGATCGAAGGTGACGCCGACCTGCGGACCCCTCCGGCCGCCGGCGGCGAGCAGATGTTCCGGGCGTTGAAGTATAAGAAGGTGCCGACGGTGATGGTGCGCTTCCCGGGCGAGTCGCATGAGTTATCGCGGTCCGGCAAGCCGACGCACCGGATTGAGCGCTTACAGCATATTGTGGGGTGGTTCGATAAGTATGTGCAGGGGATGGATGTGCATACTTACGATGTGAAGTAGGCATACAATTGGGATAGGACTTATGGAAACCGTAACGATTGAGTCGATACCCATAGTCGTTGGGCGTGAGGAAGACGGGCGCTGGTGGGCCGATATCGAGTCCATGCCTGGAGTCATCGCCTACGGCGCAAGCCGTGAAGCGGCAATTTCTGCGGTGCGGTCGCTTGGGTTGCGCGTCGCTGCCGATTGCATTGACCACGGAGAGGAAGTTCCGGCGACTTTCTCCCAGCTTTTCTCCGAGGTATGAGCCGATGGCCAGCGGTAAAAGCGAGGCAACTGCTTGCCGCCTTGATCCGGATCGGATGGTCAGAGGCCTGGCGTCGAGGGTCACATCGTCGTTTGACGCGAGAGGGGTGGCCCAACTACACATTCGCTTTTCATGATGCTGAGGAAGTCGGGCCGGCTGTGTTAGCGCGCATCGCGAAGGCAACCGGTTTGGAGCCTGAGGATCTGTAAGTTGCTCACTTACCCCGCAATCTGCCCCAGCAAACCCCAAAACTCCGGAAACGAAACACTCGCCGCTTCCGCATTCTCCATCGTCGAAGGCCCATCTGCCGCCAGTGCCGCTACCGCGAACGCCATCGCAATCCGGTGATCGCCGAACGAATCGAAATTCGCTGCCTTGAACTTCTGCTTCCCGGGAATCACCATGCCATCCGGGGTCACCTCCACAGCGATCCCCATGCGGCTGAAGTTTTCGGCCACCGTTGCGATGCGGTCGGTTTCCTTGATGCGCAATTCCTGCGCGTTCTGGATGATCAACCCTTCCTCCGACGCAGCACCCAGCACCGCCAGCACGGGGATTTCGTCAATCACCGCCGCCGTCAGATCGCCCTCAATCACTCCGCCCTTCACGGGCGCATACTGCACCTGAATGTCGCCCACGGGTTCGCCATTCACCGACTCCAGCTTGAGCACTTTGATCTTCGCGCCCGCTGACAGCATGAAATCGAGCAGCGCGGAACGAGTGGGATTCAGCCCCACGCCGCGGATAATCAGATCCGACCCCGGCACAATCAGCGCCGCCACCAGGAAGAACGCCGCGCCGGAAAGATCGCTCGGCACCGTGATTTCGCGGGCTTCCAGCTTCGGGCGCCCTTGCAGGGTGACCACCTTCTGCACCACGGTCAGGTCTGCGCCGAAGCCCTTCAGCGCGATTTCGGAGTGGTCGCGGGACCGCATCGGCTCACGGACGATCGTTTCCCCCTCGGCAAAAATGCCGCCGAAGAGAACGCAGGTCTTCACCTGGGCACTCGCCACCGGCAAGGTGTAGTCGATGGGTGTCAGCTTGCCGGCACCGTGAATGGTCAGGGGAGGGAAGCGGTTTTCCCGGGCATCAATCTTCGCGCCCATCAGCGACAACGGCTTCATGACGCGGTCCATCGGGCGGCGGGAGAGCGACTCATCGCCGAAGATTGTCGATTCAAAGCTCTGCGCGGCGAGCAATCCGCTCATCATGCGAATGGTCGAACCGGAATTGCCGGCGTCGAGATCCCGCGTTGGAGCGGTCCAGCCATCCAGTCCCTTGCCGTGAATCTTGACGGTGGTGCCCTCCTCGTCCACCTCGATTCCGAGTGCCTGCACGCAGCCGAGGGTCGAATGGCAGTCGGCACCGGTGGAATAGTTCCGGATGATCGAGGTTCCTTCGGCAAGGGACGCGAGCATCCCCAGACGGTGGGAGATGGATTTATCGCCCGGCAGGGTCAGGGTGCCGGATAAACGGGTGGCTGGAACGACGGTTTGTCGCATGAATTTCCATTGTAGGAGGGGGCGTCTACTCGATGGAAAACGGGCCCGGATTCTTGACGCGCAGCTCCTTGCCGTTGATGTCCACCGCGGAAAACTCGACCGTGACCGCGCGCGCGGGCTCCTCCAGCTGGGCGTGAATACTGGTCTCCGCTCCGGCTGCCAAATCTCCTTCGTCAATTGTCGTGCGCTGTGTGGTGACCGGTTCGTGGCTGATCGAGTAGAAGCGGTAAACCGCCGTCAGTCCGCGGAGGGGCTTCAAATTTAGGTTTTTTACGGTGGTGTCCACTTCCACCAGGCCATTTTTGCGGTGGAGGGTCATCTCAGTGACTTCCACTTCGGCCGGTTTCGGGGCTAACGGCGTTGCACCCGAAGTGAACGAAAAAAAGTATAAGAGAAAAAGTCCAGTGAGAATGAACAATGTTCTTGCAGGCTGCATGACAATCATTCAAACACTTGTGAAAGCTGCTGTGAAGTTAAATCCGATGCTGGACGTCACGGCATCGGAAGAGATGAAAACATGCAGAAGGGCTTTGGAATTCAATGGGTGATGAAGCATAATAACCATTTGGTCCCACGTCCCTCCCGGTGGGAGCTCCGACATGAGTAGTGGTGTGTTCGCCGCAACAACCGGGATGTTAGTCTGCATATTTAGCTTTCGAAATCGTCGAAACCCGCAATGGCACAGATTTTTAAAAGCAACATGAATTCATTGATGCGCGTCGGCATCATCCTTGGGGTCGTCACTCTCGGCCTCACGGGCGGCGCGCTGTTTGAGCTGGGTGCGGATTCGCAGTACGCGACCCGTCAGGGCGAAGCGCGGGAGCAGCCGATTCCGTTCAGCCACACGCACCACGTCGGCTCGATGGGCATTGACTGCCGCTACTGTCATACGACGGTGGAGAACTCCAGCTATGCCAACGTGCCGCCGACCAAGACCTGTATGAACTGCCACTCGCAGATCTGGTCTGACAGTCCCACGCTGGAACCGGTCCGCGCCAGTTACCGCACGAACGAATCCATCCGTTGGACTAAAGTCCACGACCTTCCTGACTTCGTTTACTTCAACCACAGCATTCACGTGAAAAAGGGCGTTGGTTGCGAAACCTGCCATGGACGCGTGGACAAGATGCCCCTGATGTACCAGAACGCCTCGCTGGAAATGCGGTGGTGTCTGGATTGCCACCGTGCTCCTGAAAAGTACCTGCGCCCCCGCAGTGAGATCACCACGATGGGTTACACGCCCAAAGAAGATCAGGAAGTTCTGGGCGCGCGCCTCGTGAAGGAATACGAAGTGCAGAAGCTGGAAACTTGCTACACCTGTCACCGATAACGATCGCCGAAACAAGCAGATGAGCGAACATAGCGAAAATTTGAATCCCGGCCCGCTGCATGCGGGTACCTCCCTGCCGAATGTGGCTCCGGGCGGTCTGATCAACATCCAGACCGTTACGGCAAAAAGCATTCAGGCGGCCATGGAGAAGGCCAAGGGTCCCAATTATTGGCGCAGTCTGGACGAGCTCGCGGCAACCGAGGGCTTCCAGGAAGTGTTGCACCGCGAATTCCCGCGGCAGGCTTCGGAATGGGTGGACGACGAAGGTCGCCGCAACTTCCTGAAGCTGATGGGCGCTTCGCTCGCTCTTGCCGGACTGACCGGATGTACCCGGCAGCCCACCGAGTACGTTCTCCCCTACGTCAACACGCCTGAAAACCTGATCCCTGGCAAGCCGATGTTCTATGCCACCGCATTCCCGGTGCAGGGCGTCGCGAATCCGGTTCTGGTGGAAGCGCACGATTTCCGCCCCACGAAGGTGGAAGGCAACCCGGAACACCCCGCCAGCCTGGGTTCCGCAGACGTTCCCACGCAGGCATCCATCCTCGGTCTCTATGACCCGGACCGCTGCCAGACCGTCAGCTACATCACTGAGCCGCGCACTTATGGCTCCTTCCTTACGGTTTTCAAAGGCATTCTCGAAAAGCAGGCGGTGAAGGGCGGCGCAGGAATTCGGATTCTGACCGAAACCGTCACCTCTCCAACCCTTTATTCCCAGCTGCAAGCAGTTCTGAAGCAGTATCCGGGCGCCAAGTGGTACCAGTGGGATCCCACCGGACACGGTCGCCGCACGGGTGGCTTCCAAGCCTTCGGGCAGTACGTCAACACGGTATATAAGTTCGACCAGGCCGAGATCATCCTTTCGGTGGACAGCAACTTCCTAGGCAATGGCCCGGGTGGCGTGCGGTACGCAAAGGATTTCGCGGCGAAGCGCAAGCTCCACAACGGCAAGATGGAAATGAGCCGCTTCTATGCGGTGGAAACCACGCCGACCTCAACGAATGCCAAGGCAGACCATCGCCTGGCGGTGAAGCCTTCGCAGGTTGCGCCCTTCGTTCGAGCCCTCGCAGCAGCAGTTTCCGGTGGGTCTGCCTCCGGCGACTTCGCTTCCAACAAGTTCTTCACTGTGCTGGTGAAAGATCTGCTCGCAGCCAAGGGCAAGTCCGTTGTTATTGCGGGCGAAGATCAATCCCCCGAAGTCCATGCTCTGGTGCATTACGTCAACCAGGCCCTCGGCAATCTGGGCAAGTCCGTCATCATCACGGAGTCGCTTGAACAGAAGCCGACGGACCAGATGGCGGATCTCAAGTCGCTCGTGCAGGAACTCAACGCTGGTCAGGTTGACCTGCTGATGATCCTTGGCGGCAACCCGGTCTATAACGCTCCCGCCGATTGGAATCTCCGGGGCGCAGTGCAGTTGGCCAAGATGCGCGTTCGTCTCGGCCTGTACGAAGACGAAACCTCTGAAGTTTGCCAGTGGGTGATCCCGGAAACGCATCCCTACGAAGCCTGGACCGATGTGCCTGCGTTCGATGGCACGATGACCATTGCCCAGCCGCTGATTGCGCCTCTGTATGGTGGCAAGTCGGCGCACGATCTGCTCACTGCTTTTCAGGAACAGGCACAGAAGCCAGCCTACGATGTGATCAAAGCGAACTGGCAGGCGAAGAAGGGTGGCGCTGATTTCGAAACGTGGTGGAATCACGTTGTCCATGACGGCTTCATCAAGGATTCCGCTCTCCCTGCAAAGAATCCGACCGCGAAGCTGGTCCCCGCGGCTGCTTCTGCCGCTTCCAGTGGTATCGAAGTGGTGTTCCACAGCGATCCTTATATCCTCGATGGCCGCTATTCAAACAATGGCTGGCTTCAGGAGCTGCCCCGCCCCATCAGCCGCCTGATGTGGGATAACGCGGTGGTCATGAGTGAGAAGACCGCGAAGGAACTCGGCGTGAAAGACGAGGACAAGGTGGAAGTTTCCGTCAACGGGCAAACCGTGACGGGTGCCGCCTGGCGCCTCGCAGGTCATCCCGATGGTGTGATCTCGCTGGCGCTGGGTTATGGACGTGAAAAGGCAGGCCGTGCAGGCAACGGTGCCGGCATCAATGCTTACCGCCTGCGCATGTCTTCTGCGCCCTACTTTGCCACCGGCGCTGGTGTGAAAAAGGTGGGCGGCGTCTTCAAGCTTGCCGCCGCACAGCATCACTTCCAGATGGAAGGCCGCAACCCCGTCCACGTTGGCTCGCTCGAAGAGTACAAGAAAAATCCCAAATTCTCTGACGAACAGGGTGAACTGCCCGGCAAGGGCATGACCGTCCTGCCCGACACCTGGCACTACGAAGGGTATGCCTGGGGCATGGCCATCGACCTCAACAGCTGCACGGGTTGCAATGCCTGTGTGGTGGCCTGCCAGTCAGAAAACAACATTGCAGTTGTCGGCAAGGAACAGGCCATCAACGGCCGCGAAATGCACTGGATTCGCATCGACCGTTACTACAAGGGCGAAGCTGACAATCCGGAAACCTACTTTGAACCCGTAGGCTGCGTGCATTGTGAAAACGCACCGTGCGAAGTGGTCTGCCCCGTGGCCGCCACCGAACATGACCAGGAAGGCCTGAACAACATGGTGTACAACCGTTGCGTCGGCACCCGGTACTGTTCAAACAACTGCCCCTACAAGGTTCGCCGCTTCAACTTCCTCCTTTACACTGACTGGGAAACCGAAAGCCTCAAGCTGCAACGGAACCCGGACGTCTCTGTCCGCAGCCGCGGTGTGATGGAAAAGTGCACCTACTGTGTGCAGCGCATTAACTACGCAAAGATCACGGCTGAAAAGCAGGAACGCCGCGTGCAGGATGGCGAAATCGTCACCGCATGCCAAGCCACCTGCCCGTCAGACGCCATTGCGTTCGGAGATTTGAACGATCCAAAGAGCAAGGTATCCCAATGGAAGCGGGAAAAGCTCAGCTTCGGACTGCTCGCTGAACTCAACACCCGCCCGCGGACCACGCACCTCGCAGAAGTTCGCAACCATCATCCCGAGCTCGGGGGAGTCAAGGAAAGCTAGATATGGAACAGCCCGTAGAACTGGCATCAGAAATTAAAATCGGGCCGGTGATCGACCCAGGTTTGAGCCTGGCGGCGGTTTCGGACAAGATCAGCAGCATCGTCCTCAAACGGAAGACCACGCTGGGGTGGATGGTCGGTGTGTTCATCGGCTTCATCCTCCTGCAGGGTTTGCTCACCGGCTTGACCTGGCTGCTCATGAAGGGCGTCGGCGTCTGGGGTTTGAATATCCCGGTCGGCTGGGGCTTCGCGATTATCAACTTCGTTTGGTGGATCGGTATCGGCCACGCCGGTACGCTGATTTCGGCCATTTTGTTGCTCTTGAACCAAAGCTGGCGTAACGCGATCAACCGCTTCGCCGAAGCGATGACCATCTTCGCCGTGATGTGCGCGGGTATCTTCCCGATCTTCCACACCGGTCGTCCGTGGCTCGCGTACTGGCTCTTCCCGTATCCCAATACGATGAGCATGTGGCCACAGTTCCGCAGCCCGCTGCTCTGGGACGTGTTCGCTGTATCGACGTATTTCACGATTTCCGCCGTGTTCTGGTTTATCGGTCTTGTGCCTGACTTCGCCACCCTGCGTGATTCCGCGAAGCACCGCTGGCAGGCTGTAATCTACGGGTTCCTGTCCCTCGGCTGGCGTGGTTCTGCCCGTCACTGGCAGCGCTATGAAAAGGCGTCGCTGTTGCTCGCAGGTCTGGCTACGCCTCTCGTCGTCTCCGTGCACACCGTCGTTAGCTTCGACTTCGCGGTGTCCATCGTTCCCGGCTGGCACACCACGATCTTCCCGCCTTACTTCGTCGCCGGCGCCATCTACTCCGGTTTCGCCATGGTGCTTACGCTGATGATTCCTGTGCGCAGCATCTACAGCCTCGAAGGTGTGATCACGATGCGCCATATCAACAACATGGCCAAAGTGACGCTCGCCACCGGCTTGATCGTCGGTTACGGCTACACGATGGAAGCGTTCTTCGGCTGGTACAGCGCAAACAAGTACGAACAGTTCATGATCTGGAACCGTATGACCGGACCTTATGCGCCGTTCTACTGGGCCCTGATTTTCTGCAACATCATTACCCCGCAGTTCCTGTGGTCGAAGAAGATCCGGACCAACCTTATGGCTATCTGGATCATCTCGCTGATCGTCAACGTCGGCATGTGGCTGGAACGTTTCGTCATCGTCGTCACCAGTCTGCACCGTGACTTCCTTCCCTCCAGCTGGAGCATGTACTGGCCAACGATCTGGGATTGGGCGATGTATATCGGCACCATTGGTCTGTTCACTGTTCTCATCTTCCTGTTCATCCGCGCATTGCCGATGATCACCATCTTTGAACTTCGTATGCTGCTCCCCGGCGCGAAAGTAAAGGAGCCTGTTGCACAATGAGTGGCCACGCTCTCGAAGAAGTATCACCCGTTTACGGCTTGATGGCCGAGTTTGAAACCGCAGGCCAACTTGTGGCTGCGGCGCGTAAAACCCGTGAAGCCGGTTACAAGAAGTTCGACGCTTACTCCCCGCTCCCGCTGCATGAGCTGGACGAAGCGATGGACTTGCACGATAATCGCGTCGGCTGGTTCACGTTGTGTGGCGGTCTTACGGGTTGCACCGTTGGCTTCAGTCTCTGTTCGTGGGTATCCGCTCTGGCCTATCCCCTGAACATCGGTGGACGCCAACTGATCAGTATCCCGATGTTTATCCCGGTCACCTTCGAGTGCACCATTCTCTTCGCCGGGTTGACCTGCGCCTTCAGCATGATTCTGTTGAACGGACTGCCCTCGCCATATCACCCGGTCTTCAACTGGGATCGCTTTGTCACGGCGTCGAAGTCCAAGTTCTTCCTCTGCATCGAAGCGAAGGATAAGAAGTACGACCCCGAAGAGACCAAAGCTTTTCTTGCTGGCTTGGGTGCCGAAGAAATCGCAGAGGTGGCTCAATGAGAAATCGCATCCAGGTCATCGCCCTGGCCAGCCTGAGCGTTCTTGCGCTCACGGGTTGCCGGCAGGACATGCATGACCAGCCGAAGTACAAGCCGCAACGCCCCAGTGATTTCTTCTCTGACGGTCGCAGCGGTCGCACCCCGGTGGAAAATACCGTTGCCCGCGGCACCGTCTATGAGGATGCTGCCTACTATACCGGCAAAGAGAACGGCAAGGAAATTGAATACTTTCCGATCACCGTGGACAAGGCACTCATCGAACGTGGTCATGTGAAGTTCGATGTATACTGCTCGGTCTGCCATGGCAAGATTGGCAACGGCCTGGGCATGATCGTCCGCCGCGGCTTCAAAATGCCTCCGTCGTATCACACCGAGAAGCTCCGCACCGCTCCGGTCGGCCACTTCTACGACGTGATCACGAATGGCTACGGCTCCATGTGGAATTATTCGGCACAGATTCAGGTTCGGGACCGGTGGGCGATTGCCGCTTACATCCGCGCATTGCAACTGAGCCAGAACGCCAACATCAACGATCTCGATCCTGCTGACCGCACGAAACTCGCGTCGCTCGATAAGCACCCGCCAATGCCGAAAGGTGTTGCACAACCTCTGGTTCCGGATAATCCGGCAAACAAAGTAGAGATGAAGGCCGCCCCCGCGGGCGAAGCCAAGAAAACCGCAAAATAGTCAGACAGCCAATGAGCGATACAACACATACTCTCGCGCCGCAAATGACTCTTGCGCCGCAATTGACGGAACGCCTGAAGCGTTACCAGAGCATCGCCGCATTTGTCGGCCTGATCGGTCTGGCTCTCTCCGCGTTCGGTTATTTCAGCGGTGAACAGCAGCAGTTCCTGCGGTCCTATCTGATCGGCTTCATGTTGTGGACAGGTGCCGGGCTCGGCTGCCTGACCCTCACGATGATCCAGCACCTCACCGGTGGCAACTGGGGCATTATGATCCGCAAGATCACCGAAGCGGGTTCGAAGACCCTTTACGTGATGATGTTCCTGTTCATCCCCATCCTGCTTGGCGTTCATACGCTCTACGAATGGGCTGACCCGGCAAAGGTTGCGGTCGACCCGATCCTGAAAGAGAAGAGCCTCTATCTCAACGTGCCGTTCTTCTACGCACGCTGGGCGATTTACACAGTGCTTTGGCTCGGCCTCGTTACCTTCCTGACGCGCTGGTCGCAGAAGGAAGATGAAACGAAGGACCCCAAGTGGACCGCGAAGATGGAATTCTTGAGCGGCCCCGGCATCCTGGCTTTCGTGCTCACGCTGACCCTCGCGTCGGTCGATTGGATGATGTCGCTCGATCCTCACTGGTTCTCGACCATCTACGGTTTCATGATGGGCGTCGGCAATCTGTTGACCGCAATGGCCTGCGTGATCTCCGCGCTCGTCGTGCTGGGTCACTATTCGCCGCTCGATCATCTCATCACCAAGAAGCATCTGCATGACCTCGGCAAACTGATGTTCGCCTTCGTTATGCTCTGGGCTTACCTGAACTTCTCGCAGTTGCTGATTATCTGGTCGGGCAACCTCCCGGAAGAAATTCCGTGGTACATCAACCGCCTGAACGGTGGCTGGCAGTGGGTTGGTCTTTTCCTCCTCTGCTTCCACTTTGCGTTCCCCTTCTTCCTGCTGCTCTCGCAGGGCATTAAGAAGAACGGCACCACGCTTCGGATGGCTGCGATCTGGATCATCTTTGTCCGCTTCGTGGATGTGGTCTTCCTCGTGGAGCCGTCGTTCACGAAGGGCGTATTCGCTATTCACTGGCTCGATATCGCGGCCCCGGTTGGTTTGGGCGGCGTTTGGGTCTCACTGTTCCTCTGGAATCTTCCGAAGCGCCCGATCCTTCCGATCGGTCACCCGGATCTGCAAAAGGCATTGAACCATGGCAGAGATCATTAAACCCCCACACGACCACGGCGAACACCAGGACGAGCCGGGCCGTAATGAACAAGTCGCCTGGGAACGGCGCGACGTTGGCCCCGGGCAAATCACCGGGTTCGCCATCGGGCTGTTCATCTCGTTCATCATCGTGGTCTTCATCATCATCGGCCTGTTCGATTTCATGCGCGCCCGTGAGGACGCCAAGAATCCGAAAGACATGCCCGCCATGATGCAGGAAATGCACACCATGAAACCGCCAGAGCCCCGGCTCCAGGCTGATCCCCGCATGGAGATCAAGGACCTCCGCGAAAGCGAAGCTGGAATCCTCGAGAACTTTGGCTGGCTCAATCCGGATAAGGGCATTGTGCGCATCCCCATCGAAAAGGCAATCGACATCACGGCGGCGAAGGGGCTTCCCTCCAAGCCGACCCCCGCAGGCATCGCCAACGGCGGCTACCGGACCATTCCGGCGGACTCCAGCGGCGGAAGGACTTTGGAAAAGATCGCTCAATGAGATTGAAGCAGTACATCACGGTCCTCCTGTTGGCAACCGGCTGCCTCTGTGCGCAGAAGTATGCGCCGGAAGCGGACCCGCGCGAGCTCAAAGGGAATCCGGAATCAGCGGGCGCAACCGAGCCTACGATCTCCGGACCCGCCAAGCTGCCAACCCAAGACCTGTTGAATATGAAGAACGGGACCAGCCGTCCAGGCGGGCTGAACGGTGTCACCATCGAACAGCGCCTGAACTCGCAGATGCCGCTCGACGCAGTCTTCAAAGATGAAGACGGCAGGTCGGCGCCGCTGGGTGCCTACTTCGGCAAGCGGCCTGTGGTGATGGCACTCGTCTATTACGACTGCCCCATGCTCTGCACGCAGATCCTCAATGGAATGGTGCGGGCACTGAAGATTTTAAAGTTTACTCCCGGCCAGGATTACGATGTGGTGGCGATCAGTTTCGACGCCCGCGAAGTCCCGAGCCAGGCGAAGGCAAAAAAAGTGGTCTACATGCGGGACTACGGTCATCCCGAAACTGCGGGCGCATTCCACTTCCTGACTGGAGATCTTGCGTCGATCAAGCGGGTAACGGATACGGTTGGCTTCCGTTATAACTGGGACCCCCACACGGGCCAGTTCGCTCACGCGAGCGCGATCTACCTGCTGACTCCGGACGGGCGTTTGTCCAAATATTTTTACGGCGTGGAGTACTCCCCGAAAGACCTGCGGCTCGGGCTGATCGAAGCCTCTCAAAACAAGATCGGCACTGCCGTGGACCAGTTACTGCTGTTCTGCTACCACTTCGATCCCAAGGCTGCGAAGTACACTCCGGTGGCAATGAGTATCTTGCGGGTTGCGGGCGGCTTCACCGTGTTGGGTCTTGGTGGCTTTATGTTGATCATGCTGCGTCGGGATCAGAAGCAGAAAGGAATCCGTCCGGCATAGGGTTATTTCCGGCTAATTGAATCTATGGAACCGAAGAGTTTTCAGTTGTTTCCAGAACAGGCGTCGACCTTCGCGCCGACCGTGGACGCGCTTTACGCGTACCTCGTACTGGTCAGTGCGTTTTTCTCGCTGCTAATCGCCGTCCTGGTGGTTTACTTCGCGGTGAAATACCGCAAACGTTCGGCGGATGACCCCATCCCCGCACCGATTGACGAGCACAGCACAGGTGGCATGATCCTTGAGATCGTCTGGTCCGCGATTCCGCTGGGCCTCTCCATGATTATGTTTGGCTGGGGAGCGAGCCTGTTCTTCACCGAATCCCGTCCTCCCGCTGACGCCATGGAGATCTACGTCACCGGCAAGCAGTGGATGTGGAAGATTCAGCATATGGAAGGCAATCGTGAAATCAACGAACTCCATATCCCGGTCAACCGCAACATTAAGCTGACCATGACTTCGGAAGACGTTCTGCACGACTTCTTCGTGCCTGCTTTCCGCACCAAGTCTGACGTGCTGCCCGGACGCTACACCACGGAATGGTTCCGTGCGACGAAGCCCGGCAAGTATCACATCTTCTGCGCGGAATACTGCGGCACCAAGCACTCAGGAATGATTGGCTACGTCTATGTGATGGAGCAAGCCCAATATGACCAGTGGCTGGCCGGCGGCATGGGCCAGGGAACTTTGGCGGAACAGGGCGCGCAGATGTTTACCTCGCTTGGCTGCGTGACCTGCCACACTTCCGATGCTAATGGCCGCTGCCCTAACTTGAAGGGAATCTACGGGACGATGGTGGCGCTGCAAGGTGGTGCCAAGGTGAAGGCTGACGACGCCTACATCCGGGAATCGATCCTATATCCGGAAGCGAAAGTTGTGGAAGGTTATCAACCCATCATGCCCACGTTCAAGGGGCTGGTGACGGAAGACGGCCTTGTGAAATTGATTGAATATGTGAAGTCGATTGGACCGAAACCCGGTTCCACGACGGCGGCCCCAAGCGCCGCGCCCGCAAAGGCGCCAGCGGCGGGTTCCATGAGCGCAGCCGCTGCGGCAGCGCAGTCGCACGAATAAGATTGCTGGGACGAATCGTATGACGGCCACTCCAACCATAGGAACTGAAACAGAAAAGAACTATCTCAATCACCAGCACGGGTTGAAGAGCTGGCTCTTGACGGAGGATCACAAGCGCATTGCGCTCCTTTACCTCCTCTCGATTACCTTCTTCTTCTTCCTCGGCGGATTGATGGCGGTACTGATCCGTCTGGAGCTTGCAACTCCGGCCGGCGACCTTGTTGAATCGAACACGTATAACAAGCTGTTCACGATGCACGGCGTGTTGATGATCTTCTTCTTCCTCATCCCGTCCATCCCCGCGGTACTCGGCAACTTCCTCATTCCGTTGATGATCGGTGCCAAAGATCTGGCCTTCCCGAAGATCAACCTGTTGAGCTGGTATATCTACATTCTCGGCGGCATCTTCACGGTCTACGTTCTTATCGTTGGTGGTGTGGATACCGGCTGGACCTTTTACACGCCGCTCAGCACCTCTTACTCCAACGGGTATGTCATCGCGACGGGTCTCGGCATCTTCATCGCCGGCTTCTCATCGATTCTGACCGGGTTGAACTTCATCGTCACCGTGCACAGAATGCGTGCTCCCGGCATGACGTGGTTCCGCTTGCCCCTATTCGTTTGGGCGCATTATGCAACCAGCCTGATCCAGATCCTGGGAACGCCTGTAGTTGCCGTCACACTGTTCCTGCTTGTCCTGGAGCGCGGCTTCCACATCGGCTTCTTTGACCCCGCCTACGGTGGCGACCCGGTGCTGTACCAGCACCTCTTCTGGTTCTACTCCCACCCAGCCGTTTACATCATGATTCTGCCGTCGATGGGCGTGGTCTCCGAAGTGATTTCGACCTTCACCCAGAAGAAGCCCTTCGGTTACACCTTTATCGCCTTTTCGAGCGTAGCCATCGCGGTCTTCGGCTTCCTGGTTTGGGGTCATCACCTCTATGTCAGCAGCCAGTCTGCTTACGCTGGCATGGTGTTCTCGCTTTTGAGCTACATCGTGGCCATTCCGTCCGCAATCAAGGTCTTCAACTGGACGACCACCATGTACAAGGGTTCTGTCCGCATGACGACTCCGATGCTGTACGCACTGGGCTTCATCGGGTTGTTCACCATTGGCGGTCTGACCGGTCTGTTCTTGGCCTCTCTCGGCATGGACGTTCACCTCACCGATACCTACTTCGTGGTTGCCCACTTTCACTATGTGATGGTTGGCGGCGCGGTGATGGGTTATCTCGCCGGTATCCACTTCTGGTGGCCGAAGATGTTCGGTCGCATGTACCCGGAAAGCTGGTCCCGTTTGTCGGCGATCATTATCTTCCTCGGGTTCAACCTGACCTTCTTCCCGCAGTTCCTGCTGGGATATATGGGCATGCCCCGGCGCTACCACGTTTACCCGCCTGAGTTCCAGGTGTTCAACGTGCTGTCCTCTGCCGGTGCCTCCGTGCTCGGATTCGGCTTCGTGATCCCGTTCGTTTACCTGACCTGGTCGCTGTTCTACGGCGAGAAGGCCCCCGCAAATCCATGGGGTGCCACGGGCTTGGAATGGACGACACAGTCTCCGCCCACCTATGACAATTTTGCGGTCACTCCGGTTGTGACCCAGGAAGCATACCAGTACTCGACTGAGGAGGTCGCGCACGTTGGCTAGCACTGCAGCAGTCCCAACATTTCTGAAGCACCATTTCGAGAGCGCCGATCAACAAAAAGGCGCCTCTGGAATCGGAATGTGGCTCTTTCTCGTCACCGAAATCATGTTCTTCGGTGGCCTGTTCCTTGCGTACTTTGTCTACCGCCAGGCCTATCCTGCAGCGTTTGCTTCTGCCAGCAGCAAACTCAATCTGCCGTTGGGTGCAGCCAACACGGTAGTGCTGATTTGCAGCAGTCTGACGATGGCGATGGCGGTTCACTCCGCAGCGTTGGGTAAACAGAAGTTGATCATTTTTTATCTGATCGCGACTCTGTTCCTTGGCGGAGCGTTCCTTGGCGTGAAGGCATATGAATATCACGACAAGTGGGAACACCACGAAATTCCGGGCGAAAACTTCGACTGCGAAACTTGCGCCGATCCCGGCCACGCGCCCCTGTTCTTCTCGCTGTACTTCGCGATGACGGGGCTACACGCAATGCACATGATCATCGGCGTGTTTATTATCTTCTTCTTGATCCAACAGGCAGCCAAAGGAGCGTACACCGCCAAGTGGAGTACGCCAGTAGAGATGTTCGGCCTCTACTGGCACTTCGTCGACATCGTGTGGATCTTCCTGTTCCCGCTGCTCTATCTCATTGACCGCGTTCCGGGGAAATAAAGCAATGTCAAACCCTTCTCATCAATCTGTCGAAACTCACGACGAACATCACGTTGTCCCGGTGAGTGTCTACATCGGCGTCTTTCTGGCGCTGATCGTGCTCACCGTTGTCACCGCCTGGGTCGCCACTGTGGACCTCGGCGCTTTCAACTTCGCCGTGGCCATTGGCATCGCCCTGTTCAAGGCTTCGCTCGTGATCCTCTACTTCATGCACGTCAAGTACAGTGACCGCTTGACCAAGATGGTCATTGGTACCGGCTTGTTCACGCTGGTTCTGCTGCTCTTCATCACCATGACGGACATCTGGACACGCACCTGGATGGGCGTGCCTGGACGCTAGTCATACCCGAGAGCAGATATTTGTTACCCGCGAGGAGGGCTTCGGCCCTCCTTTTGCTTTTTGTGGCCCGTTAGAGAACTGCGCTGAGCTTCTCTTTGATCTGATCCGCGGTAAAGGGCTTCCGTACATAACCGGAAGCGCCGAGTTGCACCGCTTCCATCACCTTGCCCTGCCCGCCTTCCGTCGTGATCATGATCACGGGGACCCCCTTCATGTGTTCCATCTCCCGGATCTTCGCGAGTAACTGCAACCCGTCCATCTCCGGCATGTTGATATCAGAGAGAATCAGCCCGAACGATCTGGTTTGCAGCAGATTGACGGCTTCCGTGCCGTCTCCCGCCTCCTGAATATCTCCAAAAGGAAGATCCGTTTGGCGCAAGACTCTCTGCAGGATCTTGCGGATAGCGGCTGAGTCATCCACGATAAGTACGTCCATTGGCGCGGTAGCTGTCATAAAACCTCGAAGGGAAGATCGGCAAAGAACGTCGGGAACTTTAGGGTGGATTGGCCGGAAAGAAATCTTTCGCGAGTGTTCAAATAAGTTCGATCCGGGCCGATATGTTTATCAGAGTGATGCCCTCACCGGGCGTGTAGTGGATTGAGAACAGGACAGTTACCGTGCGATGAGCGCCCGGGTCCTGTTGCCGGTGGCGCAGGTGCATCGCCTATAGGAAGGAATTCACGATGAATCCCAGCACTACTTACTTTGATCAATTTGTCCTGTCAGCCGACCCGGTAACGCTGGTCCGGCTTCTTCTGCAGAAGGCATCTTCTTACGTCGTGGAGGCGCGGGGTTTTCTAAAGGCGGGCGAAATCGCACGCAGAGGCGCGGCGATCATGAACGCGTACGAGATTCTTCTCGAACTACAATCTGCCTTGCACGATGATCAGGCACCAGAGTTCACCAGCCGCCTTCGGGCCCTCTACGCTTACATGCAGGAACGGCTCATTACGGCAAACCTAAAACAGATCGAGGAACCACTGGCGGAGGTGGAGAAGCTATTGGGCACCTTAATTGAGGGCTGGACCCCCACCGTGCAAAAAGTGCACGTGGAGGCGGCTACCTATCCGCAAATCCACGACTCTTCCGTGCTACCGCAGGTTTATGCGGCTTAAACGTCCGTCTTGGAGAGGCTGCGGGCGACCATCTTGGTCAGTCCGATACCGCCACCCGCAGCCAAGGCGCGCCCGAATTGCTCTTCCGCAATGCCCATCGCCGCGTCCATCGCCTGGTCCTGGCCTGCGCCGAAGCAATCGCCAGCGCTTTCCCGCATACTGTGCATCATTTGGGATAACAGGAGCGCCTCAAAATCTTTGGCGGCGGCTTCTGTTTGCTTTGGTGTGTCCTTGGCGGCACCAGCGCTCAAAGGGGAAAGTGCCAGCATCTGCAGAGTCATCAGATCACCTCCAGTTCAGCGTCCAGAGCGCCCGCCGCCTTAAGATTCTGGAGGATCGCGATGATATCCCTTGCCGTGGAGCCGATGGCCGTGAGAGAGCGCACGAGTTGTTCAATGGTGGCACCTTCTTTGAGGACAACATTCTTGGCATTCTCCTCTTTTGCTGCTACCGATTGCTGCGGAACCACCTGCGTCGTCCCACCGCTCAATGGATTCGGCTGGGATACCGCGAAGCTCGTTTGAATTTCGATGGTCAGCCCGCCATGAAGAATCGCAACGGGCGAGATACGCACGTCCTTTCCCATCACAATCGTGCCAGTCCGTTCATTCACAACCACCTTGGCGGCTGTATCGACGGTGACTTTCAAATCTTCGATGGAAGCGATGAATTCTGTCATTCGTTCCTTCCATTCCGCAGGCGTGTCCACGGTGACCAAGGCAGAATTATCCGCATGGGCGATCTGGACAGACTTTCCCAGATGTTCGTTAATCGCATCCGCGATCCGGGCTGAAGTAGCGAAGTCGGCGCGCTGGAGTTGCAGGCGGATTTTCGATACTGGTGCAACAGAAGGTGCTGCTTGCTCCACAGTGGCCCCATTGGGAAGCCTGCCGACTGTGGGGTGATTCAACGTGGTGCCGTTCCCGCCGCCCCGTCCCGCCACAAAACCACCCGTGACCACCGGACCCTGGGCCACTGCGTAAACCTGTCCATTCGCGGCCCGCAGGGACGTCATCAATAAAATGCCTCCCTGCAGATTCGTACTGTCCCCCACCGCCGAGGCAGTCACATCAATCTTCGTACCTGGTTGCGCAAATGCTGGCAGCGTTGCAGTCAACATTACGGACGCGGTGTTCGCGACACGAATCGCTGTGGGCGATACGGTGATGCCCATACGCTCCAACATGTTCGTCAAACTCTGCGTGCTGAATACGGTTTGGCGTTTGTCACCGGTGCCATTCAAGCCCACGACGACACCATAGCCGACAAGCTGGTTCTCGCGAATACCCTCAATGCTGATCAATTCCTTGAGGCGAGTCGTCCCATTCGTGGAAGCATTCACAGCTGCCACGAGAGGCAACGTACCCAGGAGAAGAAGAAAGACTCTACGCAGCAACATAAATTAGAAGGGAAGCAGTCCCAGGAGTATGCGATAAATTACATTCGGGCGGCGGATGGCATCACCCACAATCCCCTTGCCGTTTACCTTAATTTCCACGTCCGCCACGCTCTGGGATGCGACGGTGTTCCCCGTGGTGATATCCGCGCGGCGAACCAGACCACGAACAGTCACGATCTGTTGTTCGGAGTTCACCTGCAGACTCTTCGAACCTTCGATCAGCATCAACTCTCCCGGAAGAATCCGTACCACATGGGCGGTCAGTGTGGAAGTCAAGCTGGTCTGCCGGGTCGTCGTCCCCTTGGCATCCAGCTTCTGTGCTCCAGAGGAATTCGCCAAGTTGGCAAGCGCCCCGGTTGCCGACTTCACGCCGGCAAGTGATGTTACTGCCGCGCTGGCACTGGAGGTCCTCTGTGTGCTGCTCGTACCGGTCGCAACCACATTCGTGGCCTCGGACACAACAACCGTAATCAGATCCCCCGGAGCACTGGCCCGCATATCACTCGCTGAATCCGTAAGGTGGGAATACGGGGTCCAGAGGGAGCCCGGTTGTGGCTCGTGCGGCTTCACTTCCTCTGTGGAAATGGTGGAAAGATACTTATCCAGCGGTGAAGGTTCCTGTGGCTTGGGCTTCAACCTCTTGAAGATTGATTCCGCATCTGCCGTAGGAAGGCAGAGCAATAGGATAACTAATGTTCGTTTCATGGAATTTTGCTCAAGGCGATGACTGCTTTACCGCCGGGTTCAAGCCGGGCAGAGAAGGTTTTCCCTGTGGATGGATTGCGCAGCTGAACGATGTCTCCTTCGCGTGCGTTCCCTTCCGCGATCGCGCTCAACAGCAGGTGCGCCGGGCCGTTGATGACTTCGACCTTCACGGGATCCCCGCGGTGTACTTTGACCGGCGGGGAAAGCTGCGCAGCCGAAATCTTTTCGCCCTCGCGGATGGACTTCAAAAGCTTGAGTCCGATTGCTTCCTCCAGCGTTCTCACGGCGACGTCGGGGCGAAGCGAACCACGGCGGGGCTCGACACTTACCGCATCCGCGGTGAGCGTATCGCCCTGACGCAAAGCCCGAAGTGCCACCAGTTCTGGACGAATCACAGAAACCCGTACCCGCGCCCAAATACGAAATTTCCTCGAACCCGCGTAAGTCACATACCCTTTCCATAACTGTGCGGACGGATCGGCAGGCTGGGGTGGCTCAATGCCATCGAGGGTGAACGTGATCGTACCTGTTGGAACGGCCGCCTGCGTCGTCTCAAGAATCTCAAGCTCCGCACCTGCGGGAAGAACCCTCCGCATGGCCGCAGAGAGTGCGGCAGGCTGCAGAATCCCCGCCATCGGAATAATGACGCAGACTTCCGGCGCATCCTCCAAAGCCAAACCATGCGAATGCGCGAAAGAGAGTAACTCACCACGACTTAGGTTTCGCACTACACCCGGTTCCGGCGAATAACCCACCACTGTAGTGGGCGCTATCGAGACAAAAGATGGAATTGCCGGGTATAGATCCGAAGCGACAATGCGGTCTCCCGTTACAGAAAGACAGGCAGCAGATAACAGCGCCGGAAAGAGACCAAGCAGCATCTTCATAGCCGTTTACCGGGTGATGTTATTTACCATCTGATACATATCATCCGCAGCCTTCACCACCTTGGAATTCGCTTCGTAGGCGCGCTGGCTGCTGATCATATTGATGAACTCATTCACAATGCTGACATTTGAGCTCTCTGTATAACCTTGTAGAAGAGAACCCATACCCTCGGTGCCACCGGGAACGCCGACAACGGGATCACCGGAAGCTGTGGTCGGTTGCAAGAGATTCCGGCCGATGGAGTTCAGGCCCGAAGGGTTCTGAAAGTTCGCCAGGGTGATCTGGCCAGCCGTCTGCGACGCTGTCTGCCCGGCCACCTGATAACTTACCGTTCCATCAGCTGCAATGCTAACGGATTGTGCGGTGGCGGGAATTGTGATCTGCGGATCCAGCTGATCGCCATCAGATGTCACGATATTGCCGCTCGCATCCAGGTGGAAATTTCCGGCTCGGGTATATGCGACATCACCAGTCGAGCGGCGTATCTGGAAAAATCCATTCCCCTGAATCACAAGGTCGAGCGGATTTCCGGTGGATGCGAAATCACCCTGTTGAAACATGATTTCATTGGTTGCCGCGCGCGTACCCAAACCCAGTTGCAGGCCGGTCGGCACCACGGTCTGTGCGCCAGCCGAGGAACCCGGTGCCACCATGTTCTGATAAAGCAGATCCTGGAAGGATGCTCTGCGGCTCTTATAACCCACAGTGTTGGCATTGGCCAGGTTATTCGCGATATTATCGATATTCAGCTGTTGCGCGTTCATTCCGCTCGCCGCGCTGTAAAGTGCCCTGATCATAAGTCCTTCTTCCCCTTAAGCAGTAACTTTGGCGACCTCATCAATCGCCTTGCGGTTCATGTCATTACCGATGGTTAATGCCTTTTGCAACATCTCGAATTGCCGCATGATAGAAATCAGCCGGACCGCCGATTCCGCAGGTCCGGTATTCGATTGCTCCAACTTACCCTGCAGAACCTGTGCGGTTGCGGCTTTGGGCTGGGCATTTGGAGCGGCCGCGTAATAACTAACGCCTTCCTTGTTCACCGCGCTGCGGTCAAAAGAGGCTAGCTGGAGTTTGCCAGCGTTCCTTCCCCGCTGCTGCACCGTACCGTCCTTCAGAATCTCCACGGGCTGACCCGTCTGCAAGGTGATCTGGCCGCCGGTTGCGGTGAGCACCGGGCTCCCATCCTGCGCCGTCAATACCCCGGCCGGCGACAGCCGCAAATTCCCGTTCCTCGTGTAACGCGTGCCCGATTTGGTTTGGATTGCCAAAAAGCCATCCCCATCCAAAGCAACGTCGAGAGGATTCGATGTTTCCCGAAGATTTCCCTGCGAAAAATCGGTCCAGTGGGACTCGATCACGGGAGCGGTTCCGGTCCCGTCGAAGGCCGGGTCTGTCCCTGCCTCCGCGCTCAGGTAAAGGCTGTAGGCTTCCCTATCGGCCTTGAAGCCACCCGTTTCCACGTTGGCGAGGTTGTTCGCGAGCATCTCGAGGGATTCGAGGCGCGCTTTCATGCCGCTTGCTGCGATTACTGAAATGCCGTCCATAGCTAGCTTCCGAGTGATCCTCAAGCAGGTCACTGGCCGAAAACCAAAAAGCGGATAAATTCCTCAAAAGATGGGACAACATGCCGATAAGACCAATGAGGCGAAGTAACGACATCGGCAAAATAATGGCACTCATTGGCGTGGATGGCAAATTCCTGCCGGTAGCCTGAACCCTAAGCGGTTCATTTTCAGCAGCAACCCTTTGGCACCCGGACTGCCCTGTGATCCGGCGTGACTGGAAACGTAACCATTGGGGCGCTGGCTGTTGGCGTGACCGTTAGCGGCGCATACACGCATGCTGCTCCGACGGCGTTTCCCCTGCAAGCGGCGTTCGCGTCAGTACTCGCGGAAATGGAGAGTAGCCCGAATGCGTTGGTCTCGTTGCTTCCGGAGCAACCGTCGCCAGCCACCGCGAACCCGGTCGCGGCAACCCTGATACCTCCCCAAGTTGCTACGACGATCTCCGCGACCCAAACAAAAACCATAACGGCACCCGCAGTCGCGGTTGAAATCAGCCATATCCAAGCTCACGGGAAAAGACAACAGCAAGCGGAGTTACAACCGGACCCATCCACAAAGCAACCCCAGGCGGAGAGGATACCAGCAGTTCCATTGCAACCAGTGCAGGAAACTAAGCCCGTCGTTAGTCCGGAGGAACCGACCCACTGGGTTCTGCACTCGGCAGTTCGCGAAACTCCAGAGCCATCCCCATCGAACACTGAATTGAATGTCCCAACGCAAGCCCCGGAATATGAGCAGGAAGTCGCATGGAAGCCGGTACTGCCGCAGACCCCCGAACTCAACGACTCACTCTTCCAGGGGCGGCCAACCAGCGTGTCGCAAGTAACACATTTCCAAGATTTCCGGATAAGCGTAGTGCCAGCTCGAACAGCAGAGAAAGTGCCGATGCACTTTGCTCCTCAACGGACGAATAATGATGTAAGACCAGTACCCGATCCAGTCAAACAAACAGAACAAAGTTCGAACGCGACACAGAGCATTCCACGCGAGACCCCTGTCATCTCGACGCACGCAAGTAAGGCTACTCTGAATGCAACGCGGGACCCAGGCCAGTGCACAGTAATCTCCCCAGAGGAACAAGTCGACGTTATACCTCAACAGCCCGTTCAAGTCCACTCGACCGAGACATTGCGCCATCTGTCTGCCACGCCAGTAACTAAAGAACCGGAACTTCCCGAATCACAGAAGCGATCGCAACCACCCACAAGTGCATGCGCCTCCACCCCAGCCGCTCCGAAAAGATTGTCTAACATCCACAAGATCACACCAGCAGAGCCCGCACAATCCGAATCCCGCGCCGTCGAGCAGCCTGAACAACTTCCGGTCCAGACAGCCGCGGTCCGCACGCAAGATCCTGGGCCAAGTCTAACGCTACCCCTCGCGGTGCCCAGCCCAACTGCGGATAATCCCCAGTCACAGGCGCAACAACCCACACCAGCACCGTTAAGCGAAGGCCCTACCCCCGACCTTCCCGGACTAACTAACTCTGGAGCCCGCCTCAATACAACGCGGAAACAGCCCGCACCAGTCCCCTATAACTCAGCGGCCCACAAACGACAAATCGAACCGGTTCCGCAGGTGGCCAAAGGGGAAACTGTTTCTGTCACCACACCAGAACGACCTCAACAAGCACCGCCTCAACCAGCACCGCCTCAACAAGCAGCCCCGCCCGCAGCAGAGAAAAACAACGCAACCCCATCCCGGCAAGAGGCTGCGAACACTCCAGACTTACCAGTGACTAATACTGATTCCGCGACTCCATCCCCTCATATGGAGCGCGCAGTTGACCTCAAGCTCACACCGATCAACGCGAATGCTACTGAAGACAAGAAGCCAAACCCTATCCCCGAACCCGTGCTTCCGCATCTCTATGAAGTAACGAAGGATCATCCGACGAGCCCCGTGCAGGCAGTAACCTTCCCGCAGGCCGCCGCTGCGATACCTGTGCCTCAAGTAGAGGCCGCAAGCCCAAAGCCGCCAGCTCCACTTCCCGACTTACCCGCGAAAGCCCCAGCACTAACTGAACCGCTGGTGCCGGAGAAAATCACAGCGCCCGCTCCAATGAAGTCGCTCTCACTCGAATTCACTCCAGATGGTGCGAGGGACGTTCGCATCCATATTTCGCAAAATGCGGGGGACGTACATGTATCTCTTCATTCGAGCGATCCCAATCTCGCGGGAAAGCTGCGCGATGGCGTACAGGATCTCACCGGCGGACTCGCCAATGCGGGCTATCAAGCAGAGGAGTGGACACAACATGACCAGCAAAGACAAAGACAGCCAAAGGAAGAACAGACACCCCCGGCCAAGTCCAAAAAAGAAGCCGGAGATCCCGATTTCAGCGACTTACTCGGAAGTCAATCTTAGGGAGACCGCATGAGTCCAATTGCAGGAAATACCACAACACAGCAGGCAACTGGAGGGACCACGACCACATCTACGCCGGGAACCGTGCAGGCACCGGATCTCGCGAGCGAGCAAACCTTCCTCAAATTGCTGGTCTCACAGATCCAGAATCAAGATCCATTGAATCCCATGGACAGCACAGCTTTCGTAACACAACTCGCACAGTACAGCCAATTGGAGCAATTGATCGGGATCAAGCAGGATGCTGACACCCTGAGCAAGGCCGTCTCAACCACGACAACGCAGCTTCCAACCTCGGGAACCTCATCGACCGCAACAGCCTAAGGAGCCAACATGTCCGTCTTTTCCAACGCACTTTCCGCACTGAACGCCAACGCCCAGGCGATTGATGTTACCAGTACAAACCTGGCGAATCTCAACACGATCGGCTACAAGAAGGATCAGATTTCGTTCGAGGATCTGGTTCACCAGTCACTCGGGTCACAGATCAACAACCAGGTCGACGTTTCTGGTTCCTCGGCCCTCCGCACCTTCCGCCAGTTCGCCCAGGGCTCACTTGAGACAACCGGAGGCAACTTTGATGCCGCCATTCAGGGCAATGGGTTCTTTGTCCTGAAGAATTCCGGCGGCCAACAGGTCTTTACCCGCGACGGGGCCTTCAAAGTCGATGCCTCCGGTAACCTCATCACAGCAGATGGAGACTATGTCCAAGGCTGGAATGCAGCCGCGAACGGTACCCTTACCCCATCCGGACCCACCAGTAATCTTGTCCTTCCCAGCAGCCCGGTGCGGGCGGCGCAGGCGAGCACTTACTTTTCCGTGACCGCGAATCTGAACAGTAACGGAACCGTAGGTTCTTCTTCCGGCGACTTTCAAACTCCTGTATCTGTGATTGACTCGCAGGGCAACACTCACCAGTTGAATGTGGATTTCACCAAGACCGCCGCCAATACCTGGACTTACACCGTAACAATCCCATCGGCTGATCTGACTGGCGCTACCGGGACAACGACCCAACTTGCTACGGGCACCTTCAATTTCGATGCCAGTGGCAACTTGGTGACCAGTGGACTCCCTACGAACGGTCAGATTCCTATCGCGATCACAAGTCTTGCAGACAGCGCGAATCCGATCAATCTCAACTGGAATGTTCTCGACAGTAACAGCCGTCCTCTAATTACGCAATTCGGCCAGCCTTCCTCCAGTAGTTCCACCAGCCACGATGGCTGGCAATCCGCACAGTTAGTCAGCGTGAATATTGGGGATCAGGGGAAGCTCGATGCGAACTACTCGGATGGCTCGACGGTGGCAGTTGGGCAACTCGCAACAGCAACCGTCGTGAACCCAGATTCTCTCGTCGCCTTGAGTGGAAACCAGTTCGCGGTCACTGCGGCAACCTCCGCACCCGTCATTAGTGCTGCCGGTGTTGGGACACAGGGGTCAGTCGTGGGCGGTGCTCTGGAGACTTCCACTGTGGATATCGCGGAGGAATTCACCCACCTGCTGACTTACCAGCGCGGTTACCAGGCTGACTCGAAGGTCATTACAACGCAAGACGAGATTCTGCAGGCGGTTCTCGCGCTCAAGCAGTAAGTTATGCGCCCAGCGGAAGAAGTTGCGCACATTGCGGATATGCCCATGGAGGTCGAGGTCCTGCTCGACAAGAGGTGGAGCAAGATGTCAGAGATTCTTGCTCTCGAAGAAGGAAGCGTGATCGAAATGGGCAGATCCGCGGGCGAAAACATCGATATCTACATTGGCGGCAAATTGATTGCCTTCGGAGAGATTGTGATTATTGAAAGCATTTTGGGAGTCCGTATCACGGACTTTAACTTGGACCGCTGACCATGGAAGAACTACAGGCATTTGGCGCTGTCGCCTTCGTGCTTCTCCTGCTCTGCGGCATGTTGTACCTCATGCGGCAGCGCGGGCTTGCTTCCTTTCAACGTGTCGCTGGACGTGCCGGATTGCCGCGCATGATGGAGTCAGTTGAACGCATCCCGCTGGGGCCGCAACAAACACTGCATCTGGTCCGCGTGGGTAATAGGAATTACCTGGTTGCCCTGGGTCCGGGAGCATGCCAGATCACCCTCGTGGAAAAGGAACAACAAGTATGAAGGCCGCCACGTTCGATATTTCAACAAGTGCGGGCCTGAGCACGCCCATGCAGATCGTCCTGTTGTTGACGGTGCTGACATTGCTGCCCGCCATTGTGATGTCACTGACACCATTCCTCAGGATCTCCATCGTCTTGCACTTCCTGCGACAGGCACTGGGGACACAAACGGTGCCATCGAACCAGGTCCTCACGGGAATGGCGCTGTTCCTTGCGCTAACGGTCTCGGCACCAACGGTAAGTCAGATTTATGAGCAAGCCTGGAAGCCTATGGAAAACGGTACTCTGAATGCCTCGCAAACACTGGACGCCGCAGCAAAGCCGTTGAAGATATTTCTGGCCCGTTATGTTCGCGATAAAGACCTCAAGCTCTTTCTGGAGATAACCCGTTCGCCGGCACCGAGGAATATCAATGATCTCGAATTACGAATAATCGCGCCTGCCTACATCTTGTCCGAGATGCGCGCTGGATTTCAAATCGGTGCCGTGCTGTTCCTGCCGTTCCTTCTGATCGACATCGTGGTGGCATCCGTGACGCTCTCTATTGGCATGGTGCAGTTACCGCCTGCCATGGTCTCGGCGCCATTCAAGATCCTTCTGTTCGTGCTGGTCGATGGCTGGAATATCACGGTCGGGTCATTGATGAAAGGCTTCGTCCAGTGACCCCCGAGTCTGTCACGCACACGATCGGAGCGATGTTCCTGACCGCCTTCTGGGTGAGTGCACCACTGCTGGCTATCGGCTTCATCGTGGGAATAGTGATGAGTCTGCTGCAGGTCCTGACCTCTATACAGGATTCCAGTTTCTCTGCAATTCCCCGGCTGATGGCGTTCCTCGCCGGCTCATTATTGCTGATGCCCTGGATGCTTCATGAGTCCATGTGGTACACCGCCGACATTCTCGGGAACTTACACCGCTATGCGAAGTAATCCATTCAATGTTTTAGACGATGCGGTATTATTCGGCTTCCTCTTTACCTTCGCCAGGATCGGCGCCGTCCTCGCCTTTATGCCACTTCCCGGTATGCGTGCGACTCCCGCACCCGCGAAGATCATTTTGTGTCTGGTAATCACCGCCGCATTGTGGCCCGTATGGGCCGCGCGCCCGACTCATTCCGATATGAATATCCCAAAGCTCGTATCAGGACTTGCGGCGGAAATCTCTCTCGGGCTGGCGATCGGCGTGGTGGTAAGTGTCGTGCTTGAGATATTTCAATTCGCCGCCCAGTTAGTCAGTTTGCAGGCAGGCTTTGCCTACGCATCTACCATTGATCCGATGAGTGGCGCGGATTCCCCTGTTCTTGTCACCAGCGCCCAGTTGCTGGCTGCCGTACTCTTCTTTTGCAGTGGCACGGACCGCATCTTCTTCCGCGTCCTGGCAGAAAGTCTGGTCTTCTCACCGCCTGGTGCCGCCAGAATTCCGCCTGGCTCAGGTGATGCAATCATTCATCTTGGGAATACGATTTTCGTGTCCGGTCTCCGTTTGGCGGCTCCGGTGATGGTGTTACTGCTGCTTGCCGACATCCTGCTTGCCGTCTTCGGTCGTCTGCAGCCCGCGTTGCAACTTACGCAACTCACTTTTCCCGTAAAGCTCGCGGCCAGTATGTTGCTTCTCGCTCCTCTTGTGCGCTTCTACCCGCGGTTCTTTCTCGATGCCGTGAACCAGGGAATGGGAATCATCGAACGTCTGCTTAGTGGGGGGCATACAGGCTAAATGGCGGATGAATCCCAGAAGACAGAGCAACCGACGCCGAAGCGAAAGGCAAAGGCCCGGGAAGACGGGCGCTTTCCCTCAGCGCGGGAGTTTGTTTCGGCCTTCCAGTTTCTGACCTTCGTTCTGGTTGCTTCTTCTGCTCTGCCCGGTTGGATGAACCGCGTTAGACAGGCTACGGCGGCCTGCTTCCACGCCGCGTTCCGTCCGGAGATCAACCCCGTTGACCTGATGGCGATGATCTGGAACCTATCGAAACCCGTATTCCTGCCACTGGCTGGGTTGGGTGCTGCTCTTCTATTGGCGATTCTTATTTTGAATCTCTTGGCGACAGACTTCGGAATTAGCCTTGCCAAATTCGCTCCTTCGTTTGACAAGCTGAACCCGGCGGCGAAGCTTGCGCAGTTACCGAGTCAGAACTTAGTCGCTTTCTTGCAGGGTGTTGTGTTGATTCCGCTGATGTTCACGGTCGCCTGGTATTTACTCAAGGGGCAGATGGCGGCGATTCTCGCGCTGCCGCTTTTGTCATTGCCGGGCATTCTTTCCTTCTCAGGTGCCTTGATCGCGGATGTACTGAAGAAGTCGGCTTTGGCGTTGTTGCTTCTAGGTATGGTCATGCTCGCGCGGGACCGGGCGAAATTCGCCAAGTCGATGAAGATGAGCAAGCAGGAGATCAAGGACGAATCGAAGGAGAACGATGGCAGCCCGGAAGTAAAGGCCAAGATCCGGAAACTGCAGCGCGAAATGCGGCGCAGAAACATGATGAAGGATGTTGCGACCGCGACAGCAGTGATTACCAACCCGACACACTACGCGGTCGCCATCAAGTGGGAGGCTGGGATGGGTGCCCCGCTGGTGGTCGCCAAGGGTAAAAACTACCTCGCGTTCCGCATCCGGCAAAGAGCCATTGAAAATCTTGTACCGATTGTTGAGAATCCTCCCCTCGCGCAGGCACTGTATAAATCTGTGGAGGTTGGGCAGGAGATTCCAGCCGCTCTCTATAAGGCGGTCGCGGAGATTCTGGCATACATCTTCCGGCTGATGAATCAACAGGGAGGACGTAAGTGACGGCCAGTCCGACAGTCAAAGCTTCGGGTTTGCAGAGCGCGCTGCAAGTGTTGCAGGAATTTGCGGTGCCCATCGCCGTGCTGGCGATTCTGCTGGCACTCATCACGCCAATGCCCGGCATGTTGCTGGACTTGCTGCTGGTCACAGACATCATGATGTCCGTCGTGGTGTTGATGGTCGCGATGTACATCACGAAGCCAACCGAATTTAACGTGTTCCCCACAATGTTGCTCTTGCTGACTCTATTCCGGCTGGCATTGAATG
Organism: uncultured Acidobacteriia bacterium; assembly: GCA_903923395.1. GTDB lineage: Bacteria > Acidobacteriota > Terriglobia > Bryobacterales > Bryobacteraceae > BOG-234. The sequence continues at coordinate 9,943 of CAIXXM010000083.1, read as the reverse complement.
TATCCTCGTCCCGCTTGATTCTTCTAAATGGACATACTGGCCCTTCAGCCGCAGGTGATGTGATCGAAGCCTTCGGAAATTTCGTTGTGGGCGGGAATTACATCGTCGGTACAGTCATCTTTCTGGTTCTGATCGCGATTCAGTATGTTGTGATCAACCACGGTGCCGTCCGCATCTCAGAGGTGACCGCCAGATTCACCCTGGATGCGATGCCGGGCAAGCAGATGTCGATTGATTCCGACTTGAATGCCGGGCTGATTGATGAGAATGAGGCGCGGCGCCGGCGGAAGCAGTTAGCTTCAGAATCGGAGTTCTATGGTGCCATGGATGGTGCCAGCCGGTTTACCCAGCGGGATGCCGTGGCAGGCATCCTGATCACAGGCATCAATATCATTGCCGGACTTCTGATTGGTGTCTTTCAACACGGCGTGGATGTGATGAAGGCGCTGCAGACTTATACGATTCTCACAATCGGGGATGGTCTGGTGACAGTGATTCCGGCGCTGATGATTTCCATCTCCGGCGGCATGATCGTCACGCGGGCGACGTCAGACAACCGCCTTGGCGCAGAAGTGCAGCGCCAGGTATTCGGCGCTTCCCAGCCACTTCTTCTCGCCAGCGGTGTCCTGGTTGCACTGGCCCTGTTGCCTGGATTACCGAAGATCCCGTTCTTTCTCATGGGTGCGGCGCTTGGCACCGCCGGGTGGCGAATGAAACAGAGTGTAGACGCAGCTGCCGGCAAGAGTGAGACTCCGGAAGTCAAGCCGCAGAAGGAAAACCTGGAAGATCTTCTCCGTGTGGAGTTGCTCGCTGTGGAAGTTGGCGTTGGTCTACTGACTTACATTGCGGAAGGCGTCAATTCTCCCGTCCTAAAGCGCATTGCGACGATTCGGAAACAACTGGCCACGGATCTTGGCTTTCTGCTGCCTGCCGTGCGCGTGTGTGACAACCTGAACCTGCGTGCCCGGGATTACATGGTGTCCCTGAAGGGTACCGAAATCGCCCGCTTCGAACTGCCCCAAGGCCAGGATCTTGCTATTCCGGTGACCAGTGCCGACCCTCCTCCTGGCGGACGGCCGACGAAAGACCCCGCCTTTGGTGTTACAGCATTCTGGATTCCCTCGCAGAGCGCGGATGCCGTCCGTGCGATGGGTTATACCGTCGTGGACCCCGTCAGCGTAATGACCACGCATCTTTCTGAACTGATCAAGCGCTACGCCAGTGAGTTATTCACGCGGCAGGAAGCTAAGAAAGTACTCGACCGTGTGGGCGTTGAAAACGCAAAGGTCGTGGAAGATCTAGTGCCAAAGCTGCTGCCGCTCGCCACGGTGCAGCGTGTGTTTCAGAATCTTCTGCGCGAGCGGGTTTCTATCCGCGATGCTGTTTCCATTCTGGAAGCTTTGGGCGAGGCAGCACCCTCCACCAGAAATCCTGTGCTTTTGACTGAGTATGTCAGACAGGCCATCCGGCGCGCTGTGGTGAAGCCTTATCTGAACTTTAATGGTGACTTATCGGCCTACTTTGTCGATTCCCAGCTGGAGCAGGTGATACAGAGCGGTGTGGAACATGGCGAATCGAACAGTAACTTATCCCTGGGTCCTGTTGTGGTGAAGGATGTACTGACGCGACTAACACGGAGCGTTGGCAACCTGGAGATGCCCGCGATCGCAATCACCAGTTCCACTTGCCGTTACTTCCTCCGTCAGATTGCCGAGGCGTCCATTCCGAATCTTTTCTTTCTGGGACATAACGAGGTCCCGGCAGGTGTGAAGGTGATTTCTCTGGGAGTGATTCAGTAAGGAGATGACTTATGGAAATGAAAACTTACTTCGCCAGTAATGTGCCAGCTGCATTGGATCTGGCGCGCAGAGAACTCGGGGCGGATGCCATGCTGCTGAACTCGCGCCCGGCTCCGGCGGAGATGCGTTCCTTCGGGCGGCTGGAAGTTACATTCGCCTACGATCCGCTGTTACAGCGCGAAGAGCCTGTACGTCCGGCGCAGTCACTGGGCTTTCAGTCGCTCCTGCAGTCAGCCATGCAGAAGCCAAATAATCCACTGGAGGAACTGCGTGGTGAGATTGCAGCGCTTCGAACTGCCTTCCGTTCCGGACCGGCATCGGTAACTGACGAGCCCTGGCAGCCTGCAGCGGAGCAGTTGATGAGAGGCGGTCTGCAGCCGGAGACAGCCAGAGAGATTGCTGCGGCGGCAGTACTGCGCGACGAGCCAGCCCATTTGGCCGTCCAAACGGAGTTGTGCGAGAGGGTCAAAATTCGCCACTTTGCTCCTGTCAAGGCGGGCGAGGGCCGGACGGTTGCTCTGCTTGGTCCACCTGGGCGGGGCAAGACGAGCACCCTGGTGAAGATCGCCTTTCGGTTTGGACTCGAAGCCAGAACGCCGGTTCGCATCTACTCCGCGGGGGTGCATCCGGTGGGTGGCGCGGAACAGATGGCTCGCTATGCGGCGATTCTGGGTGTGCCTTTCAATTGGTACGAAACGGTGGAATCTCTACATTTAGCCCTGGCGGGCGACCGCTGGCGGGGGTTGGCGCTGATCGATACCCCCGGTCTTTCGCCTTCAGATACCACCGAATTGTCCGCGTGGGAGAGGTTTTTGCGGCTCTACCCGGATATGGAAAAGCATTTTGTCCTAAGGGCGGACAGCCGTTCTGCCGATCTATGCCGGGTGATGGAAAGATACCAGAGCTTGCACCCCACTCATCTTCTGTTCACCGGATTGGATGAGGTGACAGACTACTCCGCTTTGGTGGAAACTGCGATCCGGTCGGGCGTGCCGCTTGGATTTGGAGGCAATGGCCCGGCGATCCCCGATGATCTTGTGGAAATTGAAGGCAACAAGCTGGTGAGGACAGTTTGGGAAGCGGGCGCGGGCCGGATGATGGCGGCCGCAGCCTAGGGCAGAACGGAAAATATGGCGGCGGCAGCATATCTATATCCGGTGGCGGCGATCTCGGAGGCGGAGCGCGAAAGGCTCATCCTCCATCACCTGCCACAGGTGCGTCTGATTGCCCGGAAGATTCATGAAAGGCTTCCTGAAACTGCCAACTTCGATGATCTGGTGTCGGCGGGAACGCTCGGTCTGATCGCCGCCATTGACAATTTTGATCCCCGCCAGAACGTCAAACTGAAGACCTACGCGGAGTTCCGGATTCGCGGGGCAATCCTGGACAGTCTGCGCGAATTGGATTGGGCTCCGCGCCAGAAGCGGAAACAGGCACGGGAACTGGAGTCCGCGATCGCCAGGCTGGAACAAAAGTTCGGTCGAAGTCCTCAAGAGGAAGAGATCGCCTTGGAACTGGGGCTTTCCGTAGAGGAATACCGGCAGCAGTTGAACGAAGTAGACGGGCTGAATATTGGAGAGATCGATTTTCTTACTTCGCCTTCCGGTGAAGCACGGGAGTTGAAGTATATGGCTTCCGCGGGGGAAGATTCTCCGGCGGTTCTGGTGGAGCGCAGCCAGTTGGAAGGGTTGCTCGCCGAATGCATCGATAGGATTCCGAAGGTGGAACGGACGGTGTTGAGTCTCTACTTTTACGAAGAATTGACGCTAAAGGAGATCGCGGAAATGATGGACGTGCATCTTTCCAGAGTCTCTCAGATTAAGAGTCAGGCCGTGCTGCGCCTGCGGGCTGCGATCGGCAAGAGATGGCCGGGGGTGCGGAGTTAAATATGGCTGACAACGATCTGCTTCGTCTTCGTGACATGGTGGCGGGGGCCTTCGCCCGCACTTTGGAAATGCTGCTGGGGCAAGCGGTGGCTGCTACCTCGGGTGGGGAGCAGGCGACGCTCGTTACCGCGGCGAAATCCATCCTCTGGCAACAGAAGTTGTCGATTGTTCCGGATCCTGCCGTCTGGGTCTATGCGCCGGAAGAAAGCTGGACGCAGATTACAACCGGAGTATTGACGAGCGCCGGGCTTGACTCAGTGACCGAGGATGATCAGCGTTCCACCTGGAGTGAGGTCATTCAGCAAAGCCTCTCGGCATTTGCTGCGGCACTGACCGCGGATGTTCGCCGGGAGGTGACGGCAAAGAGCGGGATCGATATCGCCGAGCCCCCGGCCGGCCTGTCCTGGCTGAGCATCGAACTGCAGGGGGAGTCCGCGCAATGGAAGATCCTGGTCGCTTTCGCGGCTGATCTGGTTTCGGTCTTCGATCCGACTGCTTTTGCAGAGGTGCTTGACCGTCCGAAGAGTGCGGTGCGGTCCGGTGTTTCGAAGACATTTGATTTGCTTCTCGATGTGGCTTTGCCCATCAGTGTCTCGTTCGGCAAGACTTCATTGCAGCTGCGCGAGGTGTTGAAGTTGAACACGGGTTCGATTGTGGAACTGGACCGTTTCGTTGCGGAACCCGTGGATGTCGTCGTGAATGACTGTGTGATCGCACGCGGAGATGTGGTCGTCGTGGATGGCAATTATGGCGTGCGCATTCGCCAGTTGGCGAGCCGGGAGGACCGTCTTCGGACGGGTGTGTCGGATTTGACGGGCGTAACATCCCGCAAACCCTAGAGCCGCAAACCTAAGAGAAGGATGGCCGCGAATGAATGAATTTGTATTGTGGGGCGCCTGGGTTCCGGGCTTGGCGGCGGGGTTTGGCTGCCTTGCGCTCGTGTTGCGGTTGCGCGCTGCCCGTCAGGAACAGGCGACGCTTTGGGCGGAGTTCCGGTCCGAACAGGAACTGCAATGCCAGGCTTGGGACAACCGCCAGGAAAAATCAGAACAATTGCTGTTGGATTTGCAGCAGGCCCGCCAGCAGCAGGATTCGATTCTCGGGCGGAACGGGTCAGTGAAGCTGGTGCGGCAGGAAGTTCTGGCGCACTTGCGAAGTGGTCTACAGCCCGATGCCGTTTCCAAGCGCATGGAACTTCCCAGGAATGAAGTCCGTCTGCTCGCCCGTGTGCAAGGAATTCTTGCAGGATCCTTAGAAGCACGCTAATGCAATGGCAGCACTCTGCCGATATATCCATTGTCCGGGGATGGTTGTTCTATCGAACCCCGGTAGCAAGCGACCAATGGATATTCGGATGGAGACTTTGCCGGCGGCTTCGATATGACGGATCTCAGGGAACAATTAATTGAATCAGTTCACGCTGCTCTGGCGGCACAGCAGGAAGTTGTTGGAGAGGCGCAGATTACACAATCCTTCGCCGTGTTGTCGGCGCTCGCCAGGGAGATACTGAGCGCGGATGCGACCAACTCCCAACTGGAGGAAAGCATTTGCAATGATCTGCGGGCTCTCTCCGGGGCAGGCTCGTCTCTGGATGTTGCGGAGCATTTCCGGGAAGTGCTGTTGCGTTTGGATCAGAGTCTCCGTTCTTCGCGGTCTTCGGACATTGAAGCACTCAGCAATGAACTTGCGGAAGATCCCGAACTGGTGCAGGAGTTTCTGGTTGAGTCACGGGAACACTTGTCGAATGTGGAGAGCGGTTTGCTGGCGCTCGAAAGAGCGCCGGATGACAAGGACGCTCTTCATGCCGTCTTTCGCTCCTTCCACACCATTAAAGGATTGGCCGCGTTTCTTGGGGCACATTCCATCCAGGAACTGGCCCATGAAACCGAAAGTGTGTTGGACTTGGTTCGCAGCGGGGCCCTTGCCTTGCACGCAGAGTTGACGGATCTCATTCTGCAATCCGCCGATGTCCTGAACTCCATGCTCAATCAAATCGGGGAACTCCCGCTGGGAGGTCTGCCGAGAGCAAGCCGTTCCTTGCTTTCCAATCTAGCCCGTTATGCCAGACCACAGGGCTCGCCGAAGCCTGTCGCGCAGGCCCCGGTATTGGAAGTTCCTGTAGTAGCGTCCGAAGTGGAACCTGTGAGTGAGTCCGGGCAAACCCTCCCGCTGCCGTCGCAGGCTGTCGCGCCCTTAGCTGAACCGGAGGCTGCCGGGGACAGTGGTTCAACGGCGGAAGTCTCGAAAAAATCCAATGAAACCGGCGTGGTGCGGATCGATACCGCCAAGCTGGAGTACTTGATCGATATGGTCGGCGAACTGGTGATTACCGAGTCTGTTGTGCGGAATGACACTGGCATCGCAACTGGACAAGATCCTGTGCTTTCGCGGAATCTTGCGCAACTGGCCCGTGTTGTCGAGGAAGTACAAAAGACCTCGATGTCGATGCGCATGGTGCCCGTGGGTGTCTTATTCCGAAAGATGACCCGGCTTGTACGTGACTTGAGCCGGAAATCGGGCAAACAGGTCGAACTGGTTACCGCCGGCGATGATGTGGAACTCGACCGCACGATCGTGGAGGAACTGGCTGATCCGATGGTGCACATGATCCGCAATGCAGTGGATCATGGCCTGGAATCGAAATCGGAGCGTCTTGCCGCGGGCAAGTCAGAGTCCGGTACGGTTACTCTCAAGGCTCTGCATGATGCCGGCGACATTGTCATTGAGATCTCTGACAACGGCAAAGGACTCGACAAAGACCGGATTCTCGCGAAGGCGCGCCGCGTCGGACTGCTCGCTCCAGATCAAACTCCTGAAGATGCAGATATCTTCAAGTTGATCTTCGAGCCCGGCTTCTCAACGGCAGCGAAAGTTACTGACTTGTCCGGTCGCGGTGTCGGTATGGATGTGGTGAAAAAGCACATTCAGCGGCTGCGCGGCAGGATTGACATCCGCTCTGTTCTCGGTCAGGGCTGTACGTTCACGCTTCGCCTGCCGCTGACGCTGGCGATTATTGACGGACTGGTTGTTGGCGTCGGGTCACAACGCTACATTCTGCCGATGTTTGCCGTGCGTGAGATGTTCTCGCCGAACCCCGATGCCATCGTGACGATCGAGAATCGTGCGGAGGCGGCACTGTTCCGGGAGAAACTGCTTCCGCTGGTGCGGCTCTCCAGACTGTTTGGTGTCGCTGATGGAAATGCGAATCCAGGAATTCTGATCGTGGCGGAAGCGCGGGACCAAATCTTCTGTATCGCGGTCGACCAGTTGATTGGCAAGCAGGAAGTCGTCATCAAGAACCTCGGCAAGACATTCCGCGATGTCCCCGCCATTGCCGGTGGTGCCATTCTCGGCGATGGCCGGGTTGGATTGATTCTGGATGTCAACGCGCTTCGCTAAGGGGAAACTTTGCTGCAGACCAGACAGGAAATCGCACCACTGACTGATGTGGAATTTGAAAGGTTCCGTCATCTTGCGCGTACGACCTGTGGCATCAGCTTGCAGGCGACCAAGAAGGCGATGGTTTCGAGCCGCCTCGAAAGGCTGTTGCGCCGCAACGGCTGGGGTTCGTATGCCGGATACCTGGATTTGCTCGCCAAGCGGCCCGGTGGGCAGGAGTGGGTTGAATTGATCGATTGTTTGACAACCAATCACACTTGGTTCTTCCGGGAGGCAGAACACTTCTCGTTCTTGCAGCGGGAAGTATTTGGACATGTTCCGGGGCAGTTACGCATCTGGTCATCAGCTTGCGCGACGGGAGAAGAACCTTACTCGATCGCGATGCTTGCCCAGGAATCAGGTGTCCAAAATATCGAGATCCTTGCGACGGATATTTCGCGGAGCGCTTTAGCTGAAGCGGAACGGGGCGAGTACGAAGAAGCCCGCCTGAATGGTCTGGATGCTTCATTCCGTGCACGCTATCTGGTCCGCCCGTCTTCAGGAAAGCCAGGCAAAGTCACGGTGTCCCCTGCGGTCCGCCGTCTGGTCAAATTCCAGCCGCTGAATTTGCTCACGCCGGTCGAAATGCTGGGCCGCTTTCATGTCGTTTTTTGCCGGAATGTGATGATCTACTTCGAGCGGGATACGCAGGAGCAACTCGTCGCAAAGCTCGCGGCGCGGCTCCATCCCGGGGGATATCTTTTCACCGGGCACTCAGAGAGCCTGCTGCGGCTGCCCGATTCCCTTGCGTACGTAAAACCCGCAATTTACCGGAAGGTGTCATAACCATGACAGCTGCACCACCAAGTATGGGCGCCAGCCTGGACACCAGTGTCGTTGTTGGTGTGGGCGACGGGCGTTTTGTGAAACCGCCAACGGAATATGTGGTTACGTTTGCCCTCGGGTCATGTGTCGCCGTGATCTGGCATGATTGGCGGCTCCGGATTGGAGGCCTGGTTCATGTCATGCTGCCTGACTCCAAAATGGACAAGGAAAGAGCACTGCGCAATCCCTTCGTCTATGCGGATACCGGGTTGCCGGCGATGTTTCAACGGCTGCTTCGCGAGGGCAGCAGCAAGCGAACGCTGCGCTGTTGCATCGCAGGCGGTGCCAGCATGCTGGAGCACTCTTCGCATTTTGAAATTGGCAAGAAAAATCAGATGGCGGTCAAACGCGCTTTGTGGCAACTCGGGGTGCTTATCGATGCCGAAGATGTGGGTGGTTCTGATTCACGGTCTGTCCGCCTCGATATCCGTTCCGGTCAGGTGGATATGAAGACGGGCGGTGACCGTAACAAGATACTGCTGGGGCCTTCCCGCGTTGGATGAATGGAGAAGCTGAATATGTTGAAGATTCTATTAGTGGACGATTCCCCTCTCATGAGGCAGTTCGTGGCCCGCAGTCTTTCCATGACTGAATTCGAGGTCTCTGTTCACCACGCCGACAATGGACGTTCCGGCATACAGGCCGCAAGGGAGTTAATGCCCGATTTGATCATCACGGATTTGAACATGCCCGAGATGAGCGGTGAGGAAATGGTGGAGGCACTGTTGCTGGACAAAGTTCTGTGCGAAATTCCCGTGGTGATCCTGACTGCAGATAGCGAGCAGAACAGAGCGGAGAGTCTGCTTCGGCACGCGAATGTACAGGCTTGCCTTCGCAAACCCGTCCGTCCAGAGGACCTTCGTCAGCAGTTGGAGCGCATGACCGCGGATGCACCGGAACTCGTCATGGAAAGGAGCGCGTGGTGAATAGCTGGGATACGGTTTTGGAAGAGTCCGCAGCGGAGGTGCTTGGCTCCATGTGCTTCGCAGCACCGGAGTACCGCGGATCTGGACATTTAGCGGATGCCGCCGGTGCTGCCATCAGTTTCGGAGGTGAAGTAGAAGGAACCCTCAAGCTCGTACTCGAACAAGATTTGGCAAAACAGCTTGCTGCGGATTTCCTTGGAACGGACTCGGACGAAGTGACCGCGGAGCAGACCAGACTCTTCACTCTGGAACTGGCGAATGTCATTTGCGGTACCGCGCTGGCCGGTATTGCGCCCGGGCGGCACTACCATCTGGGACTGCCCGAACCGATTGCCGCCGACGGGGAATACCAATGCTGTTTCTCTGTTGCGGGAGAAGCTATCGATTTGGGCCTGGCACTGGAACTCCGCAATTGACGCCCCTGCTTATAGGTCAGGCAACCAGCCGGGGCATTCTATTTTCGAGGATTCGAAGTTTGGCGGCGAGGGTAGTCCGTTTCAGGCCGAGCAATTGTGCAGCCGCCGTCTTATTGCCCCGGACTTTTGCCAGCGCCCGGCTGAGCAGGTCCCGCTCAAATTCTTCGAGTGCCCTGTTGTATTCGAACCCTCTCGACGGCAGGTCGCCTTCCATCGTTCGGGACGATTGCACCGGGAACGGACCGGGACGGTCAAAGTCTGCCTCGGTCAGCACGCGGCGGTCTCCGCTCAGTGCCACCGCGGCCTCAATCGAGTTCTCCAATTCACGCACATTTCCCGGCCAGTCATGATCCCGGAGAGCCTCGATCGCACTACTGTCGAAGCACTTCCAAGGGACTCGCTCCGCCGCGCAGGCTTTTTGCAGAAAACGCATCGCGAGCAGCGGAATGTCTTCCTGTCTGTTCCGGAGCGGTGCAAGTTCCAGCCGGACAACGTTTAACCGGTAGTAGAGGTCCTGGCGGAATGTTCCCTGCCGAACCATCTGCTCCAGCTTCGCATTTGTCGCAGCAACAATCCGGATGTCCAGTTGTACTGTGCCATTGCCGCCCAGCCTCTCGACTTCTTTCTGCTGTAGCACCCGCAGTAATTTGCTT
>CAIXXM010000082.1 GCA_903923395.1 uncultured Acidobacteriia bacterium | reverse complement strand
GGAGCCAAATTGTTTATCCCCAACCTCTTACCTCCACTCTGTTAACGGCGGTGGCCCGCCGCAACTGGGCAACAGTCCGCCAATTGGGGCCTTCCCCTCTCTCCGTTTTTCCGCTGTTTGCCTTGCCGCGCCAAGTCTTCCGCTCTTTGCCGTTTACCGGAGCCCGTTTCTCCCCGTCTCCAGTTCCGTCTCCAGGTAGTGGTTAACGAAAATGCGGAATTTGTGTCGCCGAGCCGCATGATTTTGAATTCCCGGCGTATATAGTCACATGACACCGCAGCGCGAGTCGATGCGCCCAAGGAACGGGCTAAGATGGCGGCAGCCGTGGACGAGGGCAGTTAAGGCCGACCTTAACAATGGAGTTTTGTTAAGCCCGTTATATAGTCTGGCTCCGGGTCCCGTGATCAAAGCAGTGGTGACGTTCGGGGGTTCGAGTATCGAATCCGCAGCGATCCCGTTTAAGAGAGTGCCCGTTTTTCGCGACGCGGGCCTTCGCCTCCGGCTAAAGGAGATGACGATGGCAAAGAAGATTACCAAGAAGAAGAAGTCGGGAAAATCCACCACCGCTCTGCCGGTCATGCGGTCCAACGCGGCGGGGATCGATATCGGCGCGACAGAGATCTATGTCGCCGTGCCTGCGGACCGGGACACGGAGCCGGTGCGGTCGTTTCCCACATTTACCCAGGACCTCTACGCCCTCGCTGAATGGCTGAAAGCTTGCGGAGTGGCCACGGTCGCCATGGAATCGACGGGCGTCTACTGGATTCCGCTGTTTCAGATTCTGGAGGATCGCGGCTTCGAGGTGTACCTGGTGAATGCACGCCACGTGAAGAATGTGCCGGGCCGCCGAACAGACGTGTCGGACTGCCAATGGCTGCAGTTCCTGCATTCGGTGGGTCTGTTGCGCCCCTCCCATCGCCCCGAGCAGGACGTTTGCGCCGTGCGCTCTTTGCTGCGGCACCGGGAGAGCCTGGTGCAGTTGTCCACCACTCATGTGCAGCACATGCAGAAGGCGCTGGACCAGATGAATCTGCAGTTGCACCACGTCATCAGCGACATCACGGGAACGACCGGACTCAACATTGTTAACGCCATTCTGGCGGGGGAACGGGACACTCAGACCCTCGCGAACCTGCGCGACGGGCGCGTCAAGGCCAGCGCGGATGTGATTGCGAAGTCGCTGGTCGGCGATTACCGGGCCGAGCACCTGTTCACTCTGAAGCAATCGCTGACGGCTTATCGCAGCTACCAGCAAATGATCGGGGACTGCGACCGCGAGATTCGCGCGAAACTGCAGAGCTTCGAGCCGGACGACGCCCCGGTCTGCGATCCCGCGCCGGAAACCAATCTTCGCGCCGAACTCCAACGCGTGTTCGGCATCGATCTGACCAAAATACCGGGCATACAGGTCGGCATCGCGCAAACCCTGTTCGGAGAGGTCGGGCCGGACTTCGGCAAGTTTCGGAGCGCCTCGGCCTTCGCGTCCTGGATGGGATTATGTCCGGACAACGACATCAGCGGAGGCAAAGTGTTGTGGGTGAGCACGCGCAATGTGAAGTGCCGGGCGGCAACCGCGCTCAGGAGAGCCGCCTACGCGCTGCACAACAGCAAGTCCGCCCTGGGAGACTTCTACCGCCGCATGCGCGCCAAACTGGGCGCCCCGAAAGCCATCACCGCTGTGGCCCACAAACTGGCCCGCATCATTTACCATTTGGTGACCACCAAACAGGAGTACGACGAGAGCAGGTTTGAAGGCGATCAAATTCGCTACCGGCAACGCCAGGAAGGTAAGCTTCGGGCCAAGGCTCACGCCCTTGGATTTCAACTGATTCCCCAGAACACGGGGATTGTTCCTTAAGAGTTAGCGACACCCGAAATAATTCCACCAGACAGCCTTCGACCGCCAAAGCGGAGATCGTTGTGGGTGGTCTCAACACAGGAGACCACCATGCCCGCCCACGATCCGGCGCTCGACGACGCCGTTCGCGAAATCGCCAATCTTCTCGCCACGGCCCACCTGCGAATCAGGTTTCCGGACCCGCCAAACCGACTTGACTCTCCGGAGACGAAGAGTGACTCATGTGACTGCGGGTTAACAACATGAGAGAAGAGACGGCAAAAGCCAGCACGTTGTATGAAGAGATTGAGAGCCTCCGGCGCCTGACCGCCGGCGGGCTGAGAGAGAAGTATCTCGAGGTATTTGGAGAGGAGAGCCGGTCCGGCCACAAGCAGTTCCTGTTCCGCCGAATCGCCTGGCGCATACAGGCAAATGCCCTGGGCGGGCTCTCCGAACGCGCCCGGCAGCGAGCGCTAGAGATAGCGGACGACGCCGACCTCCGGATTCGCGCGCCGAAGAATTTTCTGCAGATGCCGCTGGACGAGACGCGCACATCGGAATCGAGGTGTTTGGCGTCCGCCGATCCGCGGCTCCCTCTGGATGGCTCGGATCTGAAGCGCCACTTCCGGGGCAAAGACATCGTCGTTCGGGTCCGCGAAGAGGGGTTTGAGGCTGTACCCTTCGCTGAGCGCGGCCGTGCGGGCGGCAACAGGCACCCGCTGGAACGGGTTCGCCTTCTTTGGGTTGGGCAACAAACCGGGGGCCAAACGTGGCGAGTACCAGCAATAGCCCGACGAAAGTAATCCGCTGCGCAATCTACACTCGGAAATCGACTGAGGAAGGACTGGAGCAGAACT
>CAIXXM010000081.1 GCA_903923395.1 uncultured Acidobacteriia bacterium | reverse complement strand
GGGATGCATTTTATCCAGCGAGAATTTTTCCCGCGTCTTCAAACGGGAGATGGGCCAGTCACCGCGCACTTTCACTCGGAGCAGAAAATAGCTTTTCATTGCGCAACCACGCCGCGCTTGACGCTCATGTCTGTTTTTGTAAGAATCTCGACATGCCAACTTTGCACCAAGCCCTCGCTATGCCTAGGAAGTGTCACCGTGCAGCAGAATTCAGCTTCTTTATTTTCCTAACGTGCGGTTGGGCCGCGATGGCTTTGGGAGCGGACAACTTTTTGACGCCGGAATCGCTGGCCAAGCCGCGCGCTGAGATTGCGCTGGCGGACAGTTCCTTGCGCGTGTTCAACCAACGCGGCTGTGTTTCGCCGCGAGATTGGACGGTCTGCGGCGTCAAGCTGCTGCGCTTTCCGCCCATCTGCATTGTGGACTATCGTTTTGGCCTGGCGTTTCGCGAGCAGTCCACCGGCACGCTCATCCTCGACAATCAGGACGAATATGAAGACCCGCTGTATCTCAACCAAAAGGAGAAAGACCCCAACATCCTGCTTAGTCAGGATGCCGTTTGGCAACCGAATCTTTACACCCGCACGGGCACTTATCATCGGTATCATCAAGGCCGGCTGATTTCTTTCGGCGTCACTTCAGAGTTAAGCGTTTCTGCCGAAGCCGACGAAATTTTTCTGGCGGTGGACGTGACCAATCGCGGCCCGGATACACTGAACCTGACGGTGATTCCCGACCAGCGTAGAGCCCAGAATGACCGGCCGGATGTCGTCCTCAAGCCATTGGCTGAAACCTTGCAACCAAGCCAGCCGTCCGCAACCAATCGTCCGCCTTGTTTTGTGTTTCGCGGCAAAGACTGGCAGGTGGCTGCTGCCAGCGACTTGCCGGTGGCCGGTGACGCGGGCTGGCAGTTAGTAATTCCGACCAATGGCCACAAGCTATTCCGATTGGTTCTGTCACTTACCAATGTGTCCGATACTGTGCAGCCGGCCCGGCACTTAGAAGATTTGTCCAAGCGCATCGAGCTTGGTCAACTGGCTACCCGTAATGAACTAAAATGGGCTGCCGAACGCTTGCCGCAGATTCACACCGACTCCAAGGCGCTGGACGAGTTTTACCAGCGGTCAGCGCTAACCCTGCTCATGTGCCGCTTGAACCGGCCCGACTATGTGGTGACTCCCTTCTACGACTTCGGCCAGTTAGGCGGGAGATCTGTGCTGTGGGATTTGTCGTTTGCCTCTCCGACCATCGCTCTGCTGGAACCCGAGGCGCTCAAGGGCATGGTGCGCACGCACCTGAAGGCGGGGATTTTCAATGCCACCTATACTAACTGGAAAGGCGTGGGCAGCGGCTGGTATGCGCAGTCTCCTTTTGCTCTCCTGAAAATCATCAACGACTATCTGGCTCAGACCGGCGACACGGCATGGTTGGACGAAACGAATGTCGGCCAGCCGTCGCTGTTTGGACAACTCTGTGATGTCGGCGAGGAATTCCACCGTCGCTACGCCCGCAGCGATGGTTTGCTCGACATCGGCGGGAACACCGGCGACATGCTGGAAATCCGCACCAGCGATTATTATCACGTCCTCCCCGCGATCAATGGACTGGCCAGCGATTACTACCGGCAACTGGCCGCGTGGGCGCTGACCCGCCACGACCCGCGCGCGGCGGAATTCAACCAGTGGAGCCAGCAAATCGCCGACGGCTTGCAAACCAAGATGTGGGATCAGCCAACGGGCTGGTTTGTGAACTTGTTTCCCGACGACTCACGGCATTTGGTGATGAGCTATCACCTATTCGATTTGTTAGGCAGCCCCTCCCTCCGCGCGGACCAGCGTTGGGCCTTGGTGAAACATTTGCAGCAAGGCGACTTCACCGGCACTTTCGGCCTGCACTCCATCGCGCCTAGTGACCGCATTCACTATGACCGCGAGGATTGTGACTGGGGCGGTGGCGGACAATATATCGGGATGAGCGCGCGGATTGTCGAATCACTCTACCGGCTGGGCGAGCGCGCCACTGCGTGGGACATTCTGAAGCGTTGCACCCGCTGGACCGAGCGTTTTCCGTATTGGCCGCAAACCATCTACGCCGACGAACTTGCCTTGCAGCCGCATCAAGCCAACTGGCCGTTGCAGCTTTCCGGCGGTGGCGGTGTGGCGGCGGTGGTGGCGGGCGTCTTTGGCATCCATCCGCAACTGGACGGGACGCTTGAGTTCCAGCCCAGCTGCGAACCGGATTTGGGCGAAGCCCGGTTGAGCGGCTACCATTTTCGCGGCAACACCTTCGATGTGGTGATGTCGAAAACGGGGTTTCACGTTTATAAGAATGGTCATGCTGTGATTCATGGACGGCCGGGGCAGAGAGTGAGTTGCCGGTAAAATTCCCAGCCGTGCTGCCATTTTATTTTAACTGTATTAACGCGCTGTTGCGAAAAATGCAGACTTCGTTAGTCCTGAATCCCCGTGGAGAGGGACAAGCAAAGTCAGGGAACCACTTGGATGACTATGGTATGCCGGACGGGCACCATCGCGGCGGCAATGGCGGCGGCGAGCGGAGCGCGCTCGGCTTCGGTGGTTTCGACGATTTTGGCCATGTCGGTCCTGACCTCCTTGCTGTGGAAAGCCTGCTTGATCTGCTTGGTTTCGTAAGCTTGTTTGGCGGCGACGGCGTCATCCACTTTTTTGAAGGCTGCGCAAAAAGGATTGTCCACGAAGTCGGCGGCGAGATTCACACCTTCAGCCAGCTGTTCTGATAGGAAATCGCTTTTTGTGGGAGGGAGATGGGAAGCAGGTCGTTCTGGTGAAAGCGCCTGATTAATGATTGGGAGATAGCGCTCCCTACGGGAAAAGTCAACGCGGTGGCCTTGTTTCGTGATTTTTCGTGATTG
>CAIXXM010000080.1 GCA_903923395.1 uncultured Acidobacteriia bacterium | reverse complement strand
TCCTTCTGGTTGTTGAACTCTTCCACCGAACCAATCAGCGGAATCATCACTTCCGGAATCACCTTCGTGCCCTTCTTGGCGACCTTGGCGGCAGCTTCGAAGATGGCGCGGGCCTGCATCTCGGTGATCTCGGGATAAGTTACACCCAGACGGCAGCCGCGGTGAGATTGCGCTTCCTGAGCCGGACTGCAGCTAAGATGAGGCCCGCCGAAGGAATGAGTAATCCTGTTGCAAGTTCAGGAGTGGCTGCGGTCAACGCCCGGACCAAACGATTCACCGACGATATTCACTGCGGCAATGCTGGCTGGATGCAGCCTGCTCTGAGGAGTGGCTCTGTGGCCCGCGATTCTGAGGCGCGGGTGATCCGCCATGACCTATGGTGTCGACAATCGAACATTGCCTTCCCGCCGGAAGGGAAGTGAAGGCGCAGGCTGTCCGCTTGCCCTACCAGATGGAGACGAAAAAGGCCTGCCATGGAGGCAGGCCGAAAGAGTCGATCACTCGCAATTCAAAAGCAATTAGCAAACGTAGCGCTTGCGCAAGCGGGTTGCGATGAAGGCGAGGCCAGCGATACCCGAGAGCGCCATTGTGGCGGGCTCCGGCGTGGGTGCAGTAACGCTACCAACACTGATTACCTGGAATGCCCCTTGGGCGGCGACATCTGTGCATCCACTGTTGACACAAGAGCCATAGTCAGCCTCGGCGAGAGAGATCGTTCCACCACTGTTAGTGAGTGGAGAGCTGAAATAAATGTAAAAATCAGGCGACCCTTGAGTGACGACCGGCAGGGCTGCTGTTAGGCGATTCGCATTTGATGGCGAATTGACCTGCGTCATCACAGAGCCCGAGTCAAATTGGACCGCCACGTTGGTGTACTGCACTGTGTCGGCATCGTAGTCAAAGCTGCCTTGCAGAACGTGCCCTCCACTGAAGTCTACGCCCGACAATGTCCATTTTACCGTCGTGGCTGATGCGGTTGTGCTGCAAAGAAGAGCGACTGCGAGGGTCGCCATAAGGGTGATTGTTTTACTCAAGATTCCTCCGTATAGTAGAATAACTACTAGTATAGAATCATGTCAATACCGTGAAGGATAATTTGTGTGCCTTTTTGGATGAGTTTGATTTTCTTTTTGTGTTGCTGAAATCCTGGAAGAAACGATAAAAAGTTAGCGTTGATGATAGCTGCGGTAAGGCATTCACATCATGTCCGCGAGTAAATTCTCAATGTCACGAGCTCCATGGAGAATTCGTAACACATCAATTCCTGTTTCGCTGGGCAAATAAAAGATGAGGTACTGCCCAAACCCTTGAACGGGAATCCGGCGTAGTTCTCTGAGCCGTGTAGCCCTGGAGAAATAAGCAGTTCCCAACCGGGGATGCGTCTGTAACTGGAGACACGTGGCCTCTACAGCGGCCACGTAGCGCTCAGCCAGTTCCAGCGTTGCTTCTTCTGCGAAATAGACGAATTGTTCAAGAAGGTCAAGTCGCGCTGAAGGTCTGTAACTGACAGACCAACTCATTCGACAGCACGTGCTTTTCTGCGCGCCTCGAGTTTCGTGAGGGCTTCGCTTCTCAAATCCGCCCAGAACGAAGCGTCCCCGGGAATGGGATCACCGGAATCGAGGCCGGTAAGCAGCATCCCATCGAGGCGCTCAAGCGCACGCCGCCTCTGATCGTTCCGGATCAACTCGCGCACATATTCACTCGGGGTGCTATAGCCGTTTCGCGACTGGGCCTCCACGTAAGCTTTGAGTTCTTCCGGAAGAGAAACGTTCATGGAAGTCATGTTTCAAGGGTAGCAGAATGGCAGGAACTGCCAGGAATCGCCGGGATGTGAAATACTTTCCTCGCCCGGAAGGCTGAGGAGATTGTTCCGAAAAGCTGGCATTGCTGTTCCCATCTCTGCTGACTGTAAACTACCGAAAAAAATGAGCGGCTGCAGCCAACTGTTGGGCTAAATAGAAAACATTTTTTCACAGAGTTATGTAAGTCAAGTTCTGCAAAATGGAAGTGGGGGCGGAGGCCTTTCCTGGTCCGCTGTGCAGTTTAGGCGGCCTGATCGATACGCCGCATTTGCTCCTTTTTCTGTTCTGCGAGCGGATCCATGTTGAGGGAGTGCGACGTTTGGTGGCGAGCAGTGCGCCAGAGGCGGCGGGGCGTATCATTCGACAAGATGGGCTCTTCGGCGCAATTCAAGTTTGGTCAGAGCTTCGCTTTTCAAGTCGCTACCTAATCGACATGCGCCATCATTCAGCTTCCGATCTCTTGCCGTAGAGGAGCAAGAGTAGCCCACATCCAACCAGCAAAACCGTCGCCCATTCTACAATCAGCCGGGAAGTCTCGATTTCCCATGACCAATAGTCTTCCCGGACAAAAGGAGTTGGCGGAGAGAATATCCATCCGTATTCAGTTACGGGGCTAACCTCCGCAGTCTTGTGCGTCCCTTTCCATGGAGGGTATACCCCTGTAGCCGCGATTAGGATGATCGCGACGAGCAGTACGTTACGCTGGCGCTTGTTCAAGACGTTCATGGCCCTATTTTGGAATGCTTTCCGCCGTATGAAAAAAGGCGCCGCTTTCGCGGCGCCTTCTCCTAACATCCGACCTAACTCCCACTAAGCCGTACGGTTCACATCCGACTTCGCACCACCCGCTTCAATCGCCGCCTGCGCAGCTGCCAGGCGGGCGATCGGTACACGGTACGGGGAGCACGATACGTAGTTCATGCCCACCTTGTAACAGAACGCCACGGAGCTCGGTTCACCACCGTGCTCACCGCAGATACCAACTTCCAGATCGGGGCGGGCGGAACGGCCGGCTTCTACTGCCAGACGGACCAACTTACCCACACCTTCCTGGTCCAGAACGGCGAACGGATCGGCCTTGAAGATCTTGGCGTTCTCGTAGTCCTTCTGGAATTTCGTATAGTCGTCGCGGCTCAGGCCCATGGTGGTCTGC
>CAIXXM010000079.1 GCA_903923395.1 uncultured Acidobacteriia bacterium | reverse complement strand
GATCACCGCATCGATCCCGTCGGTGCGCATAAACTTCAAGCACTCCGCGCGCGCATCCAGATATTTTTTCTCCGTCAAAGGGCCTTTGGCCTGCGCCATATCGAAAAGCTCCTGATCGAAGAACCTCATCTCACGGTCACGGTTCTTGTTGTTGAAGTCGATGAGTTCGGCCAGTGTCCGGTTCGGTCTTCCTGCGGGGATCGCGGACAGATACGCGTTCAGATCCGCCTTGAATTCGTAGAGCAGGACTTCAAACGCGGCATCCCCCGCCTTGCCATGCGCCGGCAGATCGGCTGGGTCCACGATGATGGCACCGGCTTTCTTTAGTACGTCGATGCAGGAATTCAGGAAACGGTCGAGCGGCGGGTTCTTCTCATAGAATTTGCGGGCGATGCCGAGCCGCGCCCCCTTCAGACCGCTGGGGTCCAGAAACTTTGTATAGTCGGGTTGCGCCTTGCCCTGCGAGGCATTCGTCGCGGCGTCACGCGGGTCCACGCCGGTGAGAGCGCTGAGCAGCATCGCGGCATCGCGAACCGTGCGGGTAATCGGCCCCGCCGTATCCTGGCTGTGAGAGATCGGGATGATGCCGGCCCGGCTGACCAGTCCCACCGTCGGCTTCACACCAACACACCCATTCACGGAGGCGGGGCTGACAATCGATCCGTCCGTCTCCGTGCCAATGCATCCCGCCGCGAGACTCGCAGCGGCACCGGCACCAGAACCGGAACTCGACCCCGAAGGACTGTGGTCCGTCATATACGGGTTGCGCGTCTGGCCCCCGCGCCCGCTCCAGCCGCTGATGGAGTGCGTGGAACGGAAATTGGCCCATTCGCTGAGATTGGTCTTGCCCAGAATCAGCGCCCCGGCCGCGCGCAGTTTTGCCGCTACCGTGGCATCTTTCGCGGGGTGCCAGTCGGCCAGAGCCAGGGAACCCGCTGAGGTGATCATCTTGTCCGCGGTGTCGATGTTGTCCTTGATCAAGACCGGAACTCCATGCAGAGGTCCCCGCGTCTTGCCCGCCTTGCGCTCCCGGTCGAGTTCATCGGCCAGACGTAAAGCATCCGGGTTCATTTCGATGACCGCATTGAGCTTCGGCCCGGCTTTATCCACGGCATCAATCCGGCCGGAATAGAGCTCCACCAGTTTCCGTGAGGTCCACTTGCCCTGCGACAGCCCATGCGCAACGTCCGCCAGAGTGACTTCTTCGAGTTCAAACCCCCGGCTTGTGGCCGTTTGCGCGGCCAGCGGTGCGGCGGAAAGCGAAGAGAGAAACGAGCGGCGGTCCATGTCCCGTTATTTTAGCGGGTGCTGCAAACCTGACCCGGCAGAGGGCGACGCGCGCAGCTGCCTCACAATCCAGACGACCAACAAGATGGCCGCAGCAAGCGGAGGCAAGACGAAGAATACCGCGGTCACGATGTCAAACGAGGTGAACCGGTATCTTCCGTAGACGGTCGCGATAGGCTCCAGTTGTGGTTCGATACCGAGCGCCTTGCAGCGCTTCTGAAAATCGCCACGGTCTTGGAAACTCATGTGCTCCCCAAGCTTTATGTCGAGCACAAAGTAGCTGTCTACCTGGCCATTCTGCGTTCCCAGATGCTGGAAAGAATTGCTGTCAGCGGCACCGGCGATATACCTGTTGGCGAATTGAAGCTGGCGGACTCCGAAGACTGCATCATTCCTGTTTGTAATGACTCCGGAGGGTTGGGTTTTGGGATTGTAGACGGAACCCACATCGGTCACGTCGATCATCAGGATCTGATATCCGTTTGGAAGCGGGGCATGCCATGTATCTCCCAGACCCATGTCGCGGTCGAGCAGTGTCTCATTGACGACCGCCTGCACCACAAACACGACGCCTCCCCAGCCAAGACAAAGAAATGGGAAAACTGCTGCAGCGGTGATCATTCTCCGGCGGCCCGTCGTGATCCGGCGGGTGAAGAATGCAGTGACGACGCCGAAAATGGCGCCTCCCGTGGAAGCGACGATGAGGCCGATGATGGCCCAGAGGAGGAGTACGAAGATTATCCCCATTGCTCCTTCACTTTAGGCGGTGGCTGTGGGCGGAAACCTGGTCCCGGTTTCGTCGCCTGCCTGTGCGCCCGCATTTTGCCCGACGGCACAGTCACCGTGGCCAACGCCGGACACCTTTCGCCGTATGACAAAGCCGGGGAAACTCCTGTTGAATCCGGACTTCCGCTGGGGATAGCACCGGGCATTGAGTACGGCGAGACGGTGGTCCGCCTGCTGCCCGGCGAAACGCTGACGTTCCTCTCCGTCGGGATTGTGGAAGCGCGCAATCCCGCCGGAGAGCTATTCGGTTTCGAGCGGACGCAGGAGGTACACGGGATGCCCGCGGCGCAGATCGCTCAAGCAGCCAAAGAGTTTGGCCAGGAGGACGATATTACCGTGCTGAAAGTTCGCTTCGTTGCGTAAACCCCTTCCAGGGATTAATCGACTTTGGCCTCTGCATCGGCAGTGGTGAAGTTCTCCACCAGTTCGCGCGCCTCCGCCAGACGGTCATTCGGCACCTGCAGCTGGATTTGCTTCTTCAGAAACGGATTCACTTCATTGACCAGGGTCGTAATCTGGCCGAGGGCGAAGTAGGGTATCCCTGCATCGTCCAGAAGACCTTTGACCATGGAGAGTTCGATCTGGTCGTTGGATTCGATCAGAATGGACAGATCGCTCATATAGTTGCTCCTGCGCTCAGTTTACTCCCGCAAGGTATCCTGTGGCTTGGCAAATTCAGAGAAACGAAAAGCAGCGCTCAAGTTCATCGTGTGCCTGGGGATCGTCAGTCTGTTCGCGGACATGACGTATGAAGGCGCGCACAGCATTATTGGGCCTTATCTCAAAGACCTGGGGGCGACGGCCTTCCAGGTAGCCCTGATCGCGGGCATCGGCGAGATGCTCGCCGCGAGTCTGCGTTTTTTCTCCGGGCGCTTTGCTGACCGCTCCCATGCCTACTGGACCATCACCTTCTGCGGCTATGCGATGAACGTGGTGGCAATTCCCGCCCTTGCCTGGGCGCACAACTGGCAGACCGCGGCCGTCTTGATCATCCTCGAACGCACGGGCAAAGCTTTGCGCGGTCCGGCGCGGGATGTGCTGCTCTCCGGCGCCACGCAGGAAGTGGGGCATGGCTGGGGCTTCGGGTTGCACTCCATCATGGACCAGACCGGTGCCGTGATTGGGCCTTTGCTGATGGTGGCGGCGGTTGCCCGCAGCCATAACTTCGGGCCGCCCTTCTTCTGGCTGGCCTTTCCGGCAGTGGGCACACTGCTGGCGCTCACCACGGCGCGTCTGGTGAATCCGGCACAGGCCAAACCGGCAAAGCCGCAGGGGCCGCAAGTGTTGCCGAAGGTGTTCTGGGCCTATGCCTTCGCGGCTGGTTTGCTGGCGTTCGGATTTGTCGATTTCCCCCTGCTCTCTTTCCACTTCCAGAGTGAAGAGTTCTCAACGCCGGTGGAAATTCCGCTGCTTTATGCCGGAGCCATGGGCATCAACGGCCTGACCGCACTGCTGTTCGGCCGCATGTATGACAAGTTCGGTCTGAACACGCTGGTGCTCGGGATCTTCATTTCGGCATTGACCTTACCCCTCGGGTTTCTCGGCGGACCCGCCGGTGCCATCGCCGCAGTTGCCTGCTGGGCCACCGGACTCGGCGCGCAGGATGCCTGCCTGCGTTCCGGGATCGCGACCGTTGTCTCGATGAACAAGCGCGGCGGTGCTTTCGGTGCCTTTAACGGCATCTACGGGGTGATGTGGTTCCTGGGGAGTTTGTGTATGGGAGTGCTGTACAGCAGGTCACTGACAGCCTTGGTCGTGCTGGGTGTCGTAATGCAGCTCGGCGCAGCCGGAATGTTCTTCCAGCTGCGCCGTGTGTTGAAACCGCAAGCGTAATTTACTTCGTCAGGATGGCCGCGAGTAACTTCATGCGGTTCGCATCCGCCGGAGTCTTGGCAGCCGAAGCTTCCTTCTCCAGCGCAGCGCCCATGGTCTTGAGTTTGGCAGCTTCCTTCTTGTCAGAACGGTTGGCTTCCACCTTGGCCATGGAGCCCGTGATTGCAGCCAGTTGCTCGGCAGAAACCGAGGTGCCGCGCGCCAGCTGATCCACATAAGCCCGTGCCACCACGTAGTTCTGCGGCCAAACAATTTTCGGCTGGTTCTGCACGTTCAGAACATCGAAGTGCACCTGGTTGGAGGCATCGATCTCATTCTGTGTCAGGTACTTGTTGGGCACCAGGCGGAAGACGTCCACACCGCGGGCGATTTCAGAGCCGTAGATGTAGCCGTTGTACCAGTAAGTGGACCATTGTCCGCCCATGGCATGCTTGGTGGGGTCAACGGGGCCGCGGTCAAAGTAACCGACTTCGAAGGGGTGCTTCGCATCCGTGAAGTCCACGATGGAAACGCCGCCCTGATACCAGGACTGCACTTCCACATCGCGGCCGGGGATCGGAATCAGGGAGCCGTTGTGGGCAACGCAGTTCTCATTTTCCGTCTGCGGCGCGGGCATCTTGTAGTAGGAAGCCAGCGTCAGCTTGCGGTCTTTAGAGAGTTCGAAGATGGCATCGGCGCCCCAGTGCATGGGGTCCGTCGCACGGCAGCGGGGTTGGCCGCCACCGCCCCATTCATCGGTGAACAGCACCTTCGTGCCGTCGTTGCTGAAGTTGGCGGAATGCCAGTAGGCGTAGTTGGGGTCACTTACCGCCGCGATGCGGATGGGCTTGACAGGGTTCGAAATGTCGAGCAGGATGCCGTTGCCGGAGCAGGCACCCGCCGCAAGACCAGCCGAAGCGAAGATCGTAATGTCATGGCACTGGTTGGTGACGGAAGTGGTCTGGGTGCCATCGCCATGGTTGCCGCCCTTCCAGAGACCATCAATCGCACCGGACTGCGTATCGGTGAAGATGCGCGGGCTCGAAACAATCTTGGCCTGTTCGGGGTGGGCGAGCGGGACCTTGATGATGTCAATGCGGAACAGCGCGGTGTTGGGGTCTTTATCGGGCGCTTCTCCGGAGCAGCCGGCGAGTTCTTCGGCCTGGCGCACGGTGCTGGTGCCGGAGATGTAGACGTAGACGTTGTCCTTGTCCTTGGGGTCCACCAGCAGGCTGTGCGTGTGGGAACCGCGGCAGCTTTGCACGGCGGCGACCTGCTTGGGATTGCTCAGGTCAGAGATATCGAAGATGCGGACGCCGCGGAAACGGTCCGGGCTGGGCGGTGGCGGGGGACGGCGAACGCGTGCCGCAGCGGCGGGGGAACCCGGTGCGGCAGGGGTTGCCGGTGCAGCCGGAGGAGCGGGCGGAACATAACCGGCAGGCAGTGGAATACCCTGCACGCCGCAGTCAATGCGGCCGTTCATCGCTTCGGCCGACATGAACAGCAGGTGGCCGTAGACCGAAACGTCGCCCTGTCCGCCGGGGCAGAGCAGGGAGGTCCGCAGTTTCACCTTGCGCGGGTTGTCAATGTCATAGAAGTTCAGGCCGTTGTAATTGCCAACGAACAAATGGTTGCCCATGAAGGCCAGATCTGAATTCGTGGAGCCATACGCATTGGGAGCAACAGCACCCGGGCGCGCCGGACCCTCCTGCGGAGCAGGCGTGGCCGGGCCGGCCACATCACCGGGGGCAAAGCCCGGCGGCTTGGGCAGGGAAGCCAGACGCTCCATGCCGGAAGCGGCTTCCCCGGCATCGTAGAGTCCGCCTTTCAGACCAATGCGCGGATCATCCGGACCGGAGCGCGGATTCGAATACACCGTGGGCGGCACCACGTGGTCAGGCACGGCCTGCGCGGGCGGCTGCGCCATGGAAAGCAGCGGGGTGAGCGCTGCTATCGCGAGAGAGAGTTGGATGGGGGCTTTCATTTCTTGTCCTTTTTGGCGTCGAGCAGGCTCTGCATAATGCGGATTTCCGCCCGCTGTGTGTTGTCAATGTCGGTGGCGAAGTCGAAGAGCACGGCGTCCTGTCCGGCGGTGGGGGTATCGAAGAGATCTTCCACCATGATCAGCGCGCCGGTGTGGTGTTGAATCATGCCGGTGAGGAAGAGATAGTCGAATTGCTCACCTTTTGCGGCGGCCAGTTCTTTCATCTGCTTGGGCGTGAGCATACCCGGCATCATCATGTGATCCATGGCCATGTCTTCCATGCCGGCCATGTCATGGTCCATGGGCATGGTGGTGGGCTTGCCGCGTTCGGTGAGCCACTGCTTCATGAACTTGATTTCGTCAGATTGCGAGATGCTGATGCGCTGGCCCATGTTCTGCAACGCAGGCGTATTGGTGCGGGTGCGCAGCAGGTCCGTCATTTCGACAGCCTGGGAGTGGTGCATGATCATGCCCTGCATGAACTCCACGTCTGCCTTCGACGGACCTTTTGCGGTGGATGCCGCGGTGGCGGCCGAAACCTTTTTGCTTTTGGTGCCCGGAGCGCCGGGCTGGATGATGGGTACCTGCTGCGCAAGGGCTGCCGCGCTGCAGAGTAGTAATGCGGCTGTAAATCGCCGGGTGCAAAGAGCCATGAGCAACTATACAACCCGGCGATTTCCCCGGTCAATTACTTCGGGTCAAGCGTGAAATCTTTGAAGTAACTGGTGCTGTCTGTCTTGCTCCACAGGCCGACCTTGCCAGCGACCGGAGGCCGCAGAACCGGGTTGTTCTTCGGGAACAGGTCTTCATTCGGCGGTCCCTTTTTACCGGGTTTGGGGTCCACCCCGAGCGTGTATTCCACCGCCAGGTTGCCATCGACGTAAGCCTTCAAGTCCGCTCCGTCGATGGTCAGCTTCAACTCATGCCAGGCGTTGCGGTCCAGCTTGATGGGCTTCTCGCGGTCACTGAAGCGGAGATTGCGCCGGATGCCGTTGTGGAATTCCCAGAAGGCGACGTTGTCTTCTGTGTCATTGAAACGCACGGCAAGCCAGTCACCGTTGGGTTTCACGTTGAAGAGAATGCCGGAAGCTCGGTCGGCCTCGCCGCCAACGGTCTTGAACTTGACGCTGAGGGTGCCGTTCGAGAAGTTCTCCACTCCATTGAGCACGGCCACGGGGTAGTAAGCGAACTGCTTGGCATTATCCATCAGTTCTTCATTGGCTGCTCCGTAGAGTTTGCGGGCACTCTGCAGCAACAGCTTGGTCGGATTGTCTTTGCTGGCGACCCAGGGGCGGCCATCGATCATGATGACCTTGTCCGCGCCGTCTTTCGCGACGGTCCAGGTGCCGACCATGCCTGTGAAGGCCACGGGCGCTTTACCCGGTGTTTCCTTCGAGAGGTCAATCTTTTTCTCCGCCGCGAGAAGCGGCAGTGCAGCGATCAGGAGCAATGCTTTTTTCATAGGGTGGAAAGCTTTCGTCTTGTGAACCAGCCGCAAAGCAGTGTCATGCCCGGCCAGAAGGCATAGAATACCGCAGCCGCGCCCCGTGGCGGGAACGCGAGCGGGTGGCCGCGAAACGTGGGTTCCTGGATGTTTTGCGGGATGGAAATACTGGTGATCTGATAAATCGCTTCGAGCACACCGTCAGCCGTTGTGATCCGGCTGGTATCTTTGCGGCCCTGGTAGAGATACCAGATCTCGCCGTAACTCGTCGTGTTCTGTTCGAAGAGGCCGATCGACGTGGCGGAGATATATTCAATCTCCAGGGACGGAACAATGCGGCGGAGCTTCGAAAAGGCGTTATGTTCCAGGTCCGCACGGCGCGGGTCTTCAGGGGCCAGATGCACCACGATTTTCAATGGTTTCGGAATGCTGCGGAGCGCCATTTCTTCCGCCAGGGGGAAGGAGTTCGCGCGGCTCTCCGCCAAGTCCCAACTGGGGCGGATTTGGGACGCCGCAAGAACCAACAAAGCTGCGGCGGCGGTGAGGGTGATCGATTCGATGATCTTGCGGGAAGTGCGTTTCCCGATGCGCTGCCAAATCGACGCGATGCCGAGTCCCAACAGGATCAGCAACAGACTCACCAGCGTGGTGTTCAGCCGCAGCAGGCCATGCTGATAATCCGCAACCATCGCTGCCGGCGTGAACGCGGCAGCGGTTTCCCAGAGGCCCCCGTGCAGTGCCGCGAAGAAGTTGATCAGCCAGGTGCCGACGGTTACGCCCAGCGTGACAATGGCAGCGGTGGACGGATGTTCTGTTAGTGAGGCCGCGGCGAAACCCAGAGCGATGGTGAGCCCGGCGTTGAGGATGTGTCCTGCGGTTAGCGTCAGCAGTTCCGGTGCATATAACGTGCCGCCGTAAGAAGTCCAGAGCAGGAATGCGCTGCAGCAGGGCAGCATCGCGATGAGCCAGCCGCCCAGGGCGACGATGGTCTTGGCCAGCATCCGCGATAACGGAGATACTTGCGCCTGCAGTTCCAGTTTCAGTGCGCCGCTCTGGCGGTCGGCTCCAGCGATTCGTATTGCGACAAAGGGCAGCAGGAACACGGCTGCGAGTTCGCATGCGCTGAAGGCTGGTGCCCAAACGCCAGTCAGGGGAGCCATGGCCTCTCCCACGCCGGCCGAAGTGCCGTTCAAGCCTGAAACCTCGGCGTAGGTATTCGCAGCGGCAATGAAGGATACTCCCGTGAGCGGCCCCAGCAGCAGCACCAGCAGCCACCAGGCGCGTGAGACCAGCAATTCCCGCCGCTCCTTGCGCAACAACCAGACGAAGGCGGAGCGGTTACGTGATGGCAAGGAACACCTCTTCGAGATTGTCCGTTGCCAGGCCCGCCTGCGCGGCCAGTTCGGTAACGGTTCCTTCGCCTTTGACCATGCCGCCGCTCAGCAGCACGAAGCGGTCACAAAACCGTGCGGCATCGCTGATCTGGTGAATGGAGAGGAACATGGTTCTTCCGCTGGCGGAATGCGAACGGAGTACGGCGGCGACGTCGCGCATCTGGCGCAGATCGAGGCCGTCGAGCGGTTCATCGATCAGCAGCAGCGGTTGTGGGGTGAGGAGCCCGAGCGCGAGGAGCCCCCGTTTGCGCTGGCCTTTCGAAAGGGAACCGAGCGGTTGGTGCAGGAAGGCTTTGAGATCGAGCTGGTAAATGACGTCGTCCAGCAGTTCTGCCCGTCCGCCGAAGCAGCCGATAGCGAAATCGAGAATCCAGGCGAGCGGTTGCGCGGGCCAGGGTGTGATGCCATCCGGAACGTAGAAAAGTGTCTCCGGGGTGGAGATGGGTTCTCCCGCGGCACCTGTGATAGTTCCGCCATCCGCAGGCAGCAACCCGGCAAGGCAGTCAAACAAGGTGGATTTCCCCGCGCCATTGGGGCCAATCAGTCCCAGCACCTCACCCTTGCGGACGGCGAAAGAGACTGCAGACAATGCCGGGAGCCTGCCGAAATTCTTGGACAGTTGATGGACTTGGAGAATTGGCACCTAAGTTCGTTAGTTTACGCTCTGGTGCTGCGTGCGGTGAATGCAGATCTGCGCCTTCGTGGCGTAAATTTAAAGCACGGTGCAGGTGCTCACGAAGCGCAGGCGGTTGTTCGGGTTTCAACAAGCACCTGACACGACTTAGAAAAGCAGCGACAGAATCACCTTCACCGACACATAGAGAATCCAAAGCACCATAACTCCCGCAAAGCCGTAGCCGAACTTGCTCTTGTTGACCTTCGCAAAACCCAGCGCGAGCAGCATCATTTCGGCGAAGCTCAGCACATCGACCGAACTCGCCAGTGAGTACAGTGCTTTCGAGACCTCGGCCTTGTTCAGAAAGACCGCTGCATTGGAGGCG
The DNA here is from genome assembly GCA_903923395.1 of uncultured Acidobacteriia bacterium. Taxonomy (GTDB): domain Bacteria; phylum Acidobacteriota; class Terriglobia; order Bryobacterales; family Bryobacteraceae; genus BOG-234. Next base: position 50,155 of record CAIXXM010000079.1, on the reverse strand, counting down.
ATCAGATTGCGGACATCGAGTTGCACCGGGTCAGGTGCCGCCATCAAGATCGCGGCACTCATGATGGAGACGATGAGGTTGTAAGGGAAGTAGGCGTGGACCACCATGGTGAACTGATTGCCATACTTCGCGTCCTTGGCCGCCATCAGGGCGAAGACCCAGATCAGCAGGGCGATGAAAGGGTAGCCGATGGCGGTACCGAGTCCTGTTTGCAGGTAGTTCCGCCATGCGGGCGCGGAAGCGGCCTGGGCGATGATCTTTTCCATTTGGTCGGCGGGCATGCGGCTGCCTTCGAATTGCTGGCGCAGGATGTTCTCCATCCCGATGTAATGCACCACCAGGCCGCTGACCACACACGTCAAAGCGATATTCAGAACAAACGGCAATATCCATGCGCCTTTGCGTTCCGGCAGCGACGCGAAGAGTTTTCCGGGTGCGTAGAAGACTTCGAAAATTCCCATACAGATCTCTCGGAGTCTAACACGCTAAACTTCTGGTTGGATGCCGCTTCTTGAGATCAAGCCGACTGCCGGGATGCGGGCCCGCGTCACCGCCGTCATTCTCTGCGCGGTGGCCATCGCTCTGTTTTTCATGTATCTTCTGGCCGGCGGGGGGGGCGGTTTACTGGCGGAAAAGAAGACGCTTGTCACCTACATGCCAAACGCGGCAGGGCTCAGTTCCGCGTCTCCTGTCCAGTTGAACGGTCTCGAAGTCGGGCGGGTCGGCCGTGTCCAACTCTCCCCGGCCTTCGATAAACTCAAGGCCGTCCGGGTGGAATTGCGGGTGGAATCCCGCTACCTGAAGGGCATTCCAGTGGATTCCATCACCTCCGTGAGCGCCGACAATCTGCTGGGCGACAAGCTCGTCAAGATCACGATCGGAAAGAGTCCGGAGATGGTCGCCGAATGGGGCGAACTGCCCACCGAACCTTTAGCCGAAGCGGTGGACAAAGCCGATCTGTTGCGAACCCTGGAGCGCAATTTCAAACAAGTGGATGAGATCCTCACCGGACTGGCGGACAAGAATTCCCAATTCGGTGCCCTGCTGCTGACCGATGATTACTACCGCACCCTACTCAGCCGTGTGGCCGACTTTCAGAAGGGCCTCCACGCAATTCTCACCCCGCAGAGTGATTCGGGGCAGGCCTTCTTCTCCATGGAAATGTACCGGAACATCCATGATCCGGTGCTCAAGCTCGACCAGCAGTTGACCGCGATCCAGAAGGGGGAAGGCGAGATGGGCCGCCTTTTCGCCAGCGATGAGCAATACAACAGCATGGTTACCAGCCTGCGGGAACTGCGTTCCGCCCTGGCGGACGCGAACAAGGGCGGCGGAGCTCTGGGTAAGGCTTTGAAATCAGACGAGGATTACCGCAACGTCAAGAAACTTCTCGACGCGACGGATAGCGCGCTGGCGGCTCTCATCGCCGGGCGAGGCAGTGCCGGGGAACTGCTGGTGAATGCGCAACTGTATGAATCGCTCGATGGATCGCTGCGGTCCATGCAGGCGCTGCTGAAAGATATACAGGGAAATCCTAAGAAATATCTTCGGGCGAAGGTCTTTTGACTACTTCTTGGCAGCGGGTTGCGCGGCCTTGGAGGCTTGGATGCGACGGATCGCCTGCGCCATGCGGGAAAGGCGCTCAATTTCCTGCTCCTTGCCGCCAATCTGTTTCAGCACGCCGATGTGATCTTCCATGGTGGATGCGAGCTGCGGACTCGCAATGCCGGCGGAGCTTTCTACGATTTTTTCAGAGAGCTTGAAGTTTGACTCGGCAAGCGGGAATTTGCCCATCGCGGCATAGGTCAGCGCAATGCTGCGAAGCGCCTCCGCCAGTTCCGGATTTTGAATGCCGCCGTCGGCTTCCCGAATATCGGCACAGCGTTTCAGGTTCGTGATGGAGTTGCTGTATTCCTTCATGCCCCGGTAGGCATCGCCCATCAGGCACATCACCGAAGCAGTCTTGAGGCTGTTCCCGCCGAGCGTGGATTCGTAAGTTTGCAAGGCCTTCTGCAGATAAGGCATCGCTGCCGCCTGGCGGTTCTGGTCAATCAACACGCCGCCCAGATTGAAATTCACGTTGGCAACGTCCACACTTTCAGCCCCATAGGCCTTATCGAGAATGGCGAGCGCGCGCCGGTAGACGGTCTCCGCTTTGGCGAACAGTTTCTCTTCCTTGTAAACCAGTCCCAGGCTGTTCAGCGTAATACCAATGCGGGCATCCTGCGGCCCAAAGCGCTCCGCTTCGTGAACCGCCTTGTCGAAGATGGTTTCCGATTTCAGGTACTGTTTCTCCATGGCAGCGTAAAGCGCCTGCATGAGCAGGTTCTTCCACGCGGCTTCGGCGTCTTGGGCCAAAGCTGCTGCGGGGAGGATGCAAGCGGCGATGAGGATGCCACACAGGGCGGAACGGCTGTTCACGGAACTTCCAGAATAGCGGATGCGGGCGCGGTTTGACAGGATGCAGCAAGCTGTCGAAGCGCATCAGGGTTCGGGTAGTACTCTTACGGCTGGGTGACGGAGGCCTTCCGTTCCAGTTTTCCCCAGCCCACCAATTGCCCCCGGACCGCAAACGCCAGGCTCTTGAACAGCACAAACAGCATGAGTTGCCTGTAGTAGATGCGCTGGAAGAACAGCAACGCGAGGTCCCAGGGTTGTTCTCCCTCCAGGAAATAAGCGAGGAAGCCCGTCAGCAGTTCGAGGAAAAAGAAAGCGAAGTAGTACGTCAGCACCGTCCGCCAGTTGCCCGCGAAGAGCGAAATCACCATGGAGACTTCAGCGAAGGGCGAGAGCGCCGAAAGCAGAACCTGGAACAGCCAGATGCTGGGCAGGGCCACAAACCCGAGCGTGCCATACCGCGGCGCAAACATCGCATCCCTGTGCTTCCATGCTGCCTGCAAAGTTCCATACGCCCAGCGGAAGCGCTGCTTGGAGAGGCTGGCGTTGTCCTCCGGGGCCTCCGTATAGGCAATGGCGTCCTGCTCGTAGCGGATTTTGTAATTCATCCGCCGGATGGTCATGGTGAGATCGGCGTCTTCGGCGAGCGTATCGTGGCCGAAACCTCCGGCCTGCAGAACAAGATCTTTGCGCCACGCCCCCACCGCGCCGGGAACCACGGTGATGGCGTTCAGTAGATCCAGCGCCCGGCGGTCCAGGTTGAAACCGTAGATGTACTCGATGGCCTGGAAGCGGGTAATCCAGCGGTTCCTGTTCCCCACCCTGGCATTGCCGCTGACTGCACCGACGCGCCGGTCACAGAAATGGCGGACAAGCTTTTCGATGGTGCCTTTGCGGAAGAGCGTGTCAGCATCCACGGCGATCAGAATTCCGTGCGATGCGTGAGAGATCGCATTATTCAAAGCGGCGGACTTGCCCCCGTTGAGCTGTGTCAGCACCGTGACGGCGGGGTGATTGTCAAAGGCCTCCCGGAGGACCCGCAACGTGCCGTCCTTCGAGCCATCATCGACCACAATGATTTCGAGTTCGGGGTAGCCATTCGAGAGCACGGATTCCACGGTCCGTGTGATCACCGTTTCTTCGTTATAGGCGGCAATCACCACCGTCACGGGAGGCTGGAAGCCGGGTTCATACACTCTGCGTGCGGCCTGCCGCTTTTGGAGGAGTGCCAGCACGCTGTAGATACCGGAGCGGGCCACGGTGAGGTAAATCGCCAGAAGAAACAGTATGCCGAGCGCCTGCTGAAAGCGCGCTTTCGAGTCGAGGGCCTTGCCTTCCACCTGTGCCATACGGAGTTCTTCCGCGGGAGGCACCGGCATGACCTGCGCGCGGGTTTTGCCGATCAGTTCGCCAACCGTGCCGAAGCGGTAGCCGAGCTTCGTGTAGCGCTCTATGATTTGGGGCAGCGCGGCGATGGTGGCCTCACGGTTGCCGCCGGCATCATGCAGCAGGATGATGTGAGCATTCGTATTTTCCGCGGCATCCGTGCCGAGTTCACTGTCGATGTCATCGAGAATGGCTTCGGCGGTGATGCCGGGTGCCCAGTCGCGCGGGTCAATGGTCTCGGAAACCGTGGTGTAGCCAAGCGCCTGGGCGCGCCGGATGGGTTCAATTTCCTCAGGAGTGACTGGTTCGCTGTCGGCGTTGTATGGCGGGCGGAACAGGGCGGTGGAGACGCCGAGCAGGTTCTCGAGAATCCTCTGGGTGGTGCCCAGTTCCAGTTCCGTGCGGCGCTGGGAAGTGAGCGCGATATTCGGATGTGTATAGGTGTGATTGCCGATCGCATGGCCTTCGCGGTATTCGCGCTGGATGAGAGTGGGGTTTTCTTCTGCGTTGACGCCGACGATGAAGAAGGTTGCGGGGGTCTTGGTCTCCCGCAGGGCATCCAGAATCCGGCCGGTGTATTTCGGGTCCGGGCCATCGTCAAAGGTCAGACAGAGCAGTTTTTCCTTGCTGCTGCCGCTGTGGCTGACCACGTAGGGACTTGGATAGCCCTTGTAGGTTTCGCGGTAGTTATCCTGCTCTGTTTGCGGGGTATCAATCCTCCGTGAGCCGCCATGCGGTGTTTGGGTGACCTGCAGAAATTCCCCTGTGCCGTAGTGGCGCGGGCTTTGCTGGTTCGCCGCAAGCTCGGCAAGCGGCTGCACTGCGAAGTTTTCCGCCGGCCATTTGCCATCCGCGAGAACCTTCCAGAGCCCCGGATCCTCCGCACCGAGCCGCCAAACCGCCACACCACGGAAACCGGCATCATGTGTATCAATCACCTGATTCAGCGCCGTCACGGCATCCAGAAACCAAATCTCATGTTGCTGCCCGGCCTGTGTGTAGCGGAGCACGGGGTTTTCCGTGCCGGCATCCCACTCTACCGGTGCTCCGCTCAAGGCAGCCGCGGCCATCACATCGTCGAAGCTGGTCTCCGCACCGCCGGTGTTGCCGATGACCCAGTCATAACCATAGTTGCCAATGCCAGCGATGATCTTCTCCGGCGAAACCTGCTTGGCGACCTTCTCAATCTGTTCCAGGAAGAAATTTTCAGAGGCCACGGGACCAGGCGCGCCAGATTGATAATGCTCGTCGTAAACCATGGGCACCAGGTAGTCATTCACGCTGGCGAGCGCACGCAGGTCATATGCTGTGTCATCCACAGGCACTGCTTCTGCAACCAGGTAACCCTCTTTGTGCATGCGCGCAGCTAGTTCCGTCTCAAAGGTGACGAGGGCTTTGCGGTCTTTATCCTTCAGTTCTTCGAAATCAACGCAGATGCCCTGGAACTTATGTTCTTTGAGGTTGGCGGAAATGTTGTCGATCAGGTTTTCGCGGCGGTGCCTGTCATTGAGAATCTTCCGCACATCGGCCGGTTTCCAACCATCGCGGAAGTTGGTCAGCATCGCGATGATGGGCAGCTTGGCCTGCTGCGCAATGGTGATCGCAGTGGTGTCGGATTGGTCATCGAGGTCCCCTTTGTCGTTTTGCAGGACCAGCCATTCGGGCACCAGATGCGTCATGTTGCGGAGGTGCAACCGGAGCGAGACCATGCTGGCACGGTCCCAGTTGACATAGAAGCCCCAAACCAGCGGGTTGGCGGCGGTTGGTTTCGCCGCGGGGCGGGGCCGCAGAACCGGGGATTGTGAATGGACATATCGTACCGGCTTCGCGGGCTTCTGGATGCGGAAGGGCTCATTTTTCTCGACCGTCTGGCCGCGGATGATGCTGGGTACTTCGTTGAAATCGGGCAGAGGGGCCACGGCGGGAAGTCCGATGCCCGGCAGATGCGGGCCGGTCCAGGTCACCAGGACGACCAGGACCAGGGCGAAGAGCAATAACAGCCCGATGCTGCGCAGGAAGCTGATGAACCGGGGCCAGCGTTTGCCCGAGGGATCGTGAAAAATGAATGACTGTCCGTTATCCGACAAGAACCACGCTCCTGAAAACTCCAGTCTCGCAGTATCTTAGAAGGAAATACCGTGAGATCACTCAAAATACAACAACTGGCAGCAGAGGCACTTGCCTCGCAGATTCAAAAAGGGGATGCCGTGCCGCAGCGCCGCTTCGGCCGCGCGGAAGATCTGGTTTCCATCGTATGTCTGGGCGGCTGGCATTCCACCGCGGAAACCGCCATGAATAAATTGCCGGAAGAACATTCTTTCCGGCTGATGCATGAAGCACTCGGGGCCGGGATCAACTTCTTCGATAATGCCTGGGAATATCACAATGGCTATGCCGAAGAGCTGATGGGAAAGGCCCTTGCCATGGATGGCAAACGCAAGGATGTCTTCCTGATGAGCAAGGTTTGCGACAGGCACTATGAGGGCGCGCTCCAGCATCTGGAAGACAGTCTGAAGCGGCTGCAAACCGATTATCTGGATCTCTGGATGTTCCACGAACTCTCCTACGATAATGATCCGGATTGGCTGTTCGAACGCGGTGCCGTCCGCGCCGCAGTGGAAGCGAAGGCTTCGGGCAAGGTCCGCTACATCGGCTTTACCGGACATAAAGCACCCTGGATCCACAACGCGTGTTTGGCGAAAGATTTTACGTGGGATGCGGCGCTGATGCCCATCAATGCGCTGGATGCCCACTACCGCAGCTTTCTGAACCAGGTGGTTCCGGTATGCCAGGAAAAGGGTGTCGCGGCAATTGGCATGAAGGGCCTCGGCGGCGGCTGGCCGAATGGACGTATTATTGAGCGGATGGATTTGAATCCGGCGGATCTGCTGGGCTATGTTCTCAGCCAGCCTCTCGCCAGCCAGGTGGTTGGGATCAAGAACTCCGAACAACTGGCATTCGCGGTGAACGTGGCAAAGAGTGTTCCCATGTCAGTGGAAGCGCAGAATGCACTGTTGGAAAGTGTCAAGCTGGAAGCTGGCGACGGACGGTATGAAACGTTCAAGTCAACCGGCGAGCATGACGGTCCTTACCACCGCCGTCAGCATGAATTCGCGGCAGCTTAGGAGAGCATATGAAGACAATTCTAATCGGGTTTTTGCTGGTGGCTGGTGCGGGCACGGCTCTGGCGCAGCGGGGTGAGACGTTTCTCAAAGCCTCGATCAGCGGGCAGGGCGGCGATGGCAAATGCACTGTGGAAGTGAACATTGATGACGTGGCTGTGGTCGAGATCCGGGGCGACCAGGGCCGGCTGATCACCATCAGCGGACAGCCCGCCCAGTGGCGCCGCTTCCAGTGCAATCAGCGCATGCCTTTTTATCCCGCCAACTTCCGCTTTATCGGCGTGGATGGCCGCGGACGGCAGACCCTCATGAATGATCCGGTGAGCAATCGCGGCACGGCGGTGATCCGGCTCGAAGATCCAAAGGGTGGCCGCGAAGGCTATACCTTCGATTTGGTCTGGCGCGGTGGCTCAGACGCGCCGGGGTTCCATTACGATGAAACGCCGCGGCGCGAGTTGGATCGTGATCGTGATCGGGACAGGGATCGCGACCGCGACCGTGACCGGGACCGGCGCGATGACCGGCCCTTGCTGGTGTCCTGTAATTCCGATGATGGCTACCGCAAGTTCTGCCCCGTGGACACGCGTGGCGGAGTGGTGCTGGTGAAGCAAAAGGAAGGCCCGGCCTGCCGTCAGGGAACCACCTGGGGCTATGATGAGCGCGGCATTTGGGTCGACCGCGGCTGCCGTGCGGATTTCGAGGTTCGCCGGTAACAGACCGGCCAGCCACACTGCGGACGCCTTCGAGCTGCCATCGTCGTCCCGTTTCTATTCGGGTATTGTGACGCGGCACTCGCGCCTGTGCGGCTAACCGACCATTCTTTGCAGTTGTCCAACCACGGAACGGAGCATGCTTGCCTGTGCGGCCAGCTCTTCGCCCGTGGTTGCGGCCTCCTGTGCGCGGGCAGCGTTGTTCTGTGTGACCTGTTGCATGCTCAACATCGCCTGGGAGATTTGCGTCACGCCCGTCGCTTGCTGCGTGCTGAGAGACTGCACCTTCTCCATGACTTCCCTAGCATGTGCTGCGCTCTCCGTGATATGCCGGACTGCCACGTCCACACTTTCCAGTCTGCTGCGGCTGTCCTGTGAGGTGGAGATGGTTTGATCCACCAGGCCGGAGGTTTCGCGTGCGGCAGTGGTCGCGCGCAGGGCGAGATTTCTCACTTCGTCGGCGACCACAGCAAACCCCGCGCCAGCTTCGCCAGCCCGGGCCGCCTCCACCGCGGCGTTGAGCGCAAGAATGTTCGTCTGGAACGCAATGTCATCAATCACCCTGGTGATGTTCCGGACCTTCTCGCTGGCTGCGTTCATGCTCTCCATCGATTGGTGCATCATCAGCAGGGAAGCATCCGCTTCTTGAATGAGCCCCAGTGTTTCCGTCATCATCTCCGCGACAGACTTCGAATACTCCGCGTTTTGGGCTGTGCCCGCCGAAATTTCAGCGGAGCAGGCAGATGTTTCCTCCGCTGAAGCAGCCTGTTCCGAGGCACCTTCAGCAAGCAGTTGGCTGGTGGTCGAAACCATGCCTGCCGCCGAAGCCACCTCTTCCGCTCCACCCCGAAGATTGTGAACAGAACTCCGTAACTGTCTCACCGTAGAGCGAACCAGCAGCAGAACCGCAGTACTGATGAACAGCGCAAAGGCGATGATGGCTGCAGAAACTCCCATGAGAAGTGTGTTTTCCTGTTCCGCCACGGCACGCGCACTTGCCAGCGATTGCTTCTGCGTGTTCGCAAGAGCAGCGGCCGCAGCATGCAGGTTTGCGGAAATCACCTTGTTTTCATTTCTCAACTTGTAGGCATCCGCAATCTGGCCCGCCTCGCACAGTGTGATGAGCTTTTGAAAGCGGGGCCGCCAGGCTTCTCTCAGGTCACGAATTTTCCGCAGCACTGCCCGTTCAGAATCATCTGCAGCCATCTTTTCGAGCGTCGCCATCAGCCGGTCAATCTTGCCGCCGGAGTCCTCATACAGCCGGATGTATTGCGGCGCAGCGGCCGCGTCATTCATGCCATAGGACAACATGAGCCCACGCTGTGCGCCCTGCATCTCCGTAGTCGCCAATTCAATGGCTGCGGCGATACTCAGTTTCTCGTTGAATCGCTCCAGCACTTCGTCGAGACGCTGCCTGGAATTCCGCGCTGTCACCTGACTCAAGAACGCAAGCACCGCAACCAGCACCAGCATCGCCCCGAAAGCTGCGATGAGCTTCGTGCCAATCGTGATGGACCCGGTGCCGTGCTCTGTATTTTCGACAATATTCATTCTGCTGCTGGATATATCGGCAGGTTGCGCCTGCTCGGATAGCCCGCGGGCTGCATTCCGGTAATTATCCTAGAGTCCTGATATGATCCACACAAAACCATGAACCGCCGCACATTCCTTACCAGTTCCGCGGGCATTGCCGCCGCAGCCCTGCCGCTCTCTGCCAAACCGGTCGACCGCACTTCCGGCGTCAAGTTGAAGCTTGGGCTGAATGCGTACTCCTTCGATAAACCTCTGCGGGCGGGGAAGATGACGCTTGCCGATGCCATCCACTTCTGCGCGCAGGAAGGCGTGGATGCCCTGGACGCCACAGGCTATTACTTCCCCGGCTACCCAGCCGTTCCAAGGGATGAATACCTGCATGAGTTCAAGCGCACCGCGTTCGTCAACGGCGTTGCGATCTCCGGCACCGGTGTCCGCAATGACTTCGCGGTTGCCGATGCCGCTGCGCGCAAGAAAGACGTCCAGATGGTCAAGGACTGGGTGGTCGCCGCTGCGAAGATAGGAGCGCCCATCATTCGCGTCTTCTCCGGTGTCAACAGGCCCAAAGACCACTCCTTTGACGAAGCTTTCCAGTGGATGGCCGCAGATATGAAGCAGTGCGCAGCATTCGGGAAAGCCCATGGCGTGGTCATCGGGTTGCAGCAGCACAATGACTTCCTGAAAACTTCCGATGAGGTGATCCGCCTGATCGAAGCTGTAAATTCCGATTGGTTTGGCGCAATTCTTGATATTGGCAGCCTGCGTCAGGGCGACCCTTATGCGGAGATCGAAAAGATGGTGCCCTACGCGGTCTCCTGGCAAATCAAGGAGCAGGTATGGCGGAATAATGTCGCCGAGTCTGTGGATCTGAATAAGCTCAAGGGGATCATCAACCGGTCCGGGTATCGCGGTTATGTGCCCTTTGAAGCGCTGGGTCCGGGGGATGATCCGCGCGGCCGAATCAAAGCCTTCCTGGGCGAAATTAGAAAGGCCTTTGCGTTATGAGCGAGGAAAGCAGGCGGAGCTTTCTGTTTTCCATAGCTGCAGGCGCATCGCTCTCCGCGCAAGATACGGAATATAAGCCCAAACAGAGCGACCGGCCGGAGCCACTTACGGGCGAGGAACCCGGCTTCCGGAGTATCTTCGACGGAACGTCGCTGCATGGCTGGGACGGCGACCCGAAATACTGGCGGGTGGAGAACGGGGAGATGGTGGGAGAGATTACTCCAGAGACCATCATCAAAAGTAATACGTTTCTGATCTGGCGGGGCGGGGAGCCGGCGGACTTTGAACTTAAGGTGGACTTCCACATTACTTCAGGCGGAAACAGCGGGATCAATTACCGCAGCGTTGTGGTGCCTGACACTGTAACTCCTGCAAATCAGTTCGCCATGCGCGGCTACCAGTGCGACATGGATGGTGCGAAGAAGTACACAGGCAATAACTACGAAGAGAAGGGCCGGTTGTTTCTGGCAGAGCGTGGGGAGATGACGCGGGTCACCGGAAAACAAAAGCCGCTGATCCTCTCCAGCCTGGGGTCGCAGCAGGAGTTGGCTAAACTAATCACGGATGACTGGAATGCCGTCCACATTGTGGCGCGCGGCAACCTTCTCACGCACAGTATCAATGGACGTTTGATGGCTGTGGTGGTGGATGATGATCCGAAGGGCCGGATGATGAAGGGTCTGATTGGTGTGCAGGTCCACGTGGGTCCGCCCATGCAGGTTCGTTACAGGAATTGGCGCTTGAAAAATCTATGAATCGCAGAGAGTTTCTAGGAACAGCCGCCGCTGCGGTATTGGTGGAAGCACAGACGGAGGAGAGCGGTCTCAAGCTTTGGTACCGTCAGCCGGCTTCGAAGTGGAGTGATGCGCTCCCGCTGGGAAATGGCCGCTTGGGGGCCATGATTCATGGTGCGGTGGAGCAGGAGCGTTACCGGCTCAACGAAGATACTCTCTGGTCAGGCGCACCGAAGGACTGGAATAATCCCGCGGCGAGGGAGCATCTCGCGGAAGTCCGGAAGCTGGTCCTCGAAGCCCGGGATTATCCAGCGGCTGATACAGCCTGCAAGGCGATGCAGGGGCCTTACAACCAGTCTTACCTTCCATTGACTGATCTGCATCTGAACTTTACGCCGGCAAGTAAGGTGCAGGATTACCGGCGTGAGTTATCTCTCGATGATGCGGTTCACCGGATTACTTACTCGCAGGATGGGATTGTCTTTACCCGTGAGTCATTCATTTCGGCGCCAGATCAGGTGCTGGTGATCCGCCTGACGGCGAGCAAGGCGGATGCCCTGAACTTTGAGCTCAGCTTACACAGCCGCTTGCAGCACAGGACATTGAAATCGGAGAAGAATACTCTCCGGATCTTCGGTAAAGCACCCGCGCATGTGGATCCGAATTACTACAACACGCCGAAGCCCGTGATCGAGAGCGATGATCCGGCGAAGAGCATGCGTTATGAAGCAGCCGCGCGCGTTCTACTGGAAGGCGGCCGCGTCACGCTGGGTAACTCGCAGATCAAGGTGGAGCAGGCGACGGCGGTGACGGTTCTGGTCTCCATGGCGACAGGTTACAAAGGCTTTGATCAGGCGCCGGACACTCCCGCGGATGTCATCACAGAGCGCTGTGAAAAGGTGTTGGACGCTGCCCCGCCATATGCGGAGCTTCTCTCGCGGCACAGAAAGGATTATCAAGCGCTCTTCGGGCGGGTCTCACTTGATCTTGGCCGCTCCACCGGGCAGGACCCCACTGACGTCCGCCTCAAAGCTTTTCCCAAGACCAAAGAGCCCGCACTGCTTGCGCTCTACTTCCAATACGGCCGCTATCTGCTGATTTCGAGTTCCAGGCCCGGCTGCCAGCCGGCCAATCTCCAGGGCATATGGAATGATCTCGTCCGCCCGCCATGGAGTTCGAACTGGACGGCAAATATCAACATCCAGATGAACTACTGGCATGCGGAGACAACGAACTTATCGGAGTGCCATCAGCCACTGTTTGATTTGATTCGTGAGGTAGCGAAGAATGGCGCTGTGACGGCCAGGGTTAACTATGGTGCCAAGGGCTGGGTCTCGCACCATAACATCGATCTCTGGAAGCAATCCGCGCCCGTGGGGGATTATGGCAAGGGTTCACCTACGTGGGCGAACTGGCAGATGAGCGGACCCTGGCTCTGTGCGCATCTCTGGGAGCATTGGCTGTTCACCAGGGATGTGAAGTTCCTGCGGCAGGCTTATCCGCTGATGAAAGGTGCGGCGGAGTTCTGCCTGGATATGTTGATCGAAGATGGCAAAGGCAAGCTGACCACCTGCCCTTCTTTCTCAACGGAAAATACATTTCTCACGCCGGATGGCAAGAAAGCCTCCACCAGCGCCGGCTGCACCATGGATATCGCCCTGGTGCGGGAGTTATTCCGGAACTGTCTCGCGGCTGCCAAAGTACTTGGGCTGGACAAGCCCTTCAGCAACAGCCTCGCAAAAGCGCTGACAAGGCTCCCGGAATACAAGATAGGCCGCTTCGGACAGTTACAGGAATGGTCAGAAGACTTCGATGAGCCGGAGCCCGGCCAGCGGCATATGTCGCACCTGTATCCGCTCTATCCCGGCGCGGAAGTGACTCCGGACCGCACTCCGGCACTCACCAAAGCCGCGCAGGTGTCGTTGGAACGGAGGCTGGCGAACGGCGGGGCCTATACAGGCTGGTCGCGCGCCTGGGCCATTCACTTCTGGGCCCGTCTGCGGAACGGGGACAAGGCGCACGAATCACTGGCCGCTCTGCTGGAACACAGCACGGGTCCAAATCTGTTCGATACGCATCCCGCAGGTAACACTTCGATCTTTCAAATCGACGGTAACTTCGGCGGTTGCGCCGCGGTGGCGGAGATGTTACTCCAAAGTCACCAGGGCGAGCTTCACTTCTTACCTGCTCTACCGGCGGCGTGGGCGAACGGCAAGGTCCGTGGCCTGCGCGCCAGGGGTGGTGCCACGGTGGATATGGAATGGCGCGGTGGTAAGGCTGTGATGGCGGCGGTCACCACGGATTTCGCGGCACCGTATCGTCTGCGCGCTCCCGGTGGCCAGACGATCCTTGGGGCTGGAATCCTGCAAGGGCGGCCTGGAAAACGTTTTGCGGTCCGGTTCAGTTGATTCTTTGACCTCTTTGTCAATGCGGGTTTCAGTCCGCTTCCATCGCCGCGTCTCTCACGCTACACTGATGAGATTTACCGGATGAACCGGATTCTGGAGTACCGCTCATGACGTATGTAAAACGTTCCCGAATCGCACTGCTCGGCCTGCTGGCAATCGCCCTCGCCGCGCAGACACCCGCCAAACGCACCTTGCACCATCGTGATTACGATGGCTGGAAATCGATCCAAAGTCAGGTGCTGTCCCGGGATGGAAAATTCCTTGCGTACGCTTTGTTCCCGCAGGAAGGGGATGGGGAACTCGTGATCCGGGATCTGGTAACGGGCAAGGAGTTCCGGGAGAACGCCGGTTCTGTGCCACCCGCGCCGGATACGGCGAATGCGGAAGTCCCAACGGAGACCCCGGTGGGCCGGAGTTTGAGGATCACCTTCACTTATGACGCGCACTACCTGATCTCCAACTCCTACCCGAAGAAAGCGGAGACGGAGCAGGCGAAGAAAGATAAGAAGCGTCCCGATGAAATGCCCAAGGCGGGCTTGCTGATTGTGGATCTGGAGAAATTCCACAACGGTGCTGCGCCGTTGACGAAGGTCGCCGATGTGGCGAGTTATCAGGTGCCGGAAACGGGTACTGCTTTCCTGGCCTACCTTAAGACTGCCGCGCCTGACCCGGCGGCTGCAGCGGCCCCCGCTGCGGATGATGATGCGGAAGCCGATCAGCAGCGCCGTGGCGCTGGAACTGGCGGAGCACGCGGCGGACGGCGCGAATACGGTGCCACTCTGGCGCTGCGGGATCTCCGCTCTTCTGCTGAGCGTTCCATCGAAGACGTGGTGGAGTACAGCTTCGCAAAGGATGCCAGTACGCTGCTCTATACGGTCTCTTCAAGGAAAGAAGAGACGAACGGCGTCTATGCCCTGACTCCGGGAAATGACGCGGCTGCCACAGCGCTGCTCGCGGGCAAGGGTAAGTATTCCAAACTGACCTGGGACCTGACCCAGAAGCAGGTTGCGTTTCTAAGTGACCGCGATGAGCCCGGTGCCAAGCCGCTGAAGATGAAAGCCTATCTCTGGGACCGCAAGGGTACTCCCACGGTTGCTGTATCTTCCGCCACCGCTGGATTCCGAAGTGATTATGGCCTGGCGGAATCGGGTACGCTGAGCTTCTCGCGTGATGGCTCCAAACTGTTTGTGAGCGCTGCTCCTTTGGATAAGTTGGCCGCCGCTGCTGCCGCCACAGGTGCCGCTCCCGCTGCGGCCCCGGCGGAAGACAAAGTCGTGGCGGATCTCTGGCACTGGAAAGACGATAATGTCCAGCCGATGCAGAAGATCCGTGCCGCACAGGACCGCAGCCGGACTTATCGCGGTGTCTATAACATTGCAGCAAAAAAATATCTTCAACTTGCAGATCCAACGCTGTTGACCGTTACTCCCTCTGACGATGGCAAGATCGCTTTCGGCAATGATGACCGGGCCTACAGGCCGATGGTCGAGTATGACGGCTCTTACAGCGATATCTATCTGGTGGATACAGATACCGGTGCCCGCAGGCTGGTCATGAAGCAGGCCCATGGCACCGGAGGCGGTCCCCGCGGCGGTGGTGGAATGCAATGGTCGCCCGATGGCTCCCGCATTCTTGTCTTCAAAGACAATGACTGGTATTCCATTGAGGCCCCCAGCGGCAAGATGGTGAACCTCACCGCGAAGCTGGGTTCCACGTTCATCAATGAGGATCACGATACGCCCGATACCGCGCCAGCCTATGGTTCCGCCGGCTGGACGAAAGACAGCAAGACAGCGCTGGTGTATGACCGTTACGACGTGTGGGCCGTTGCTGCCGATGGTTCCGGGGGACGCAAACTGACCGATGGCCGCGCAGGCTACTTGCAATACCGTCTGTCACGGCTTGACCGCACCGCTGATGATACAGAAGACCGCGGTATCGACCCTGCCAAGCCGCTGACCTTCCAGGTGGAAAATTTGGACACGCGTGACAGCGGCATCTACACCATGGCCGATATGAATTCCAAGCCGGTGAAGAAGATCATGGCGGCCAAGAAGATTACTCTACTCGGCAAAGCGAAGGATGCGGATCTCTACCTGCTGACCGCCACCACTTTCCGCGAACAGCCTGACTTGCAGACCACAGACGGCACATTTAAGGAACTGCGGAAAGTCAGCAACGGCAACCCCCAGCAGGAGGGCATGTATTGGGGCACCAGTGAACTGGTGAAGTTCCGCAATGCAGATGGTGTGGAACTCCAGGCTGCGCTTTACAAGCCGGAAAACTTTGATCCGAAGAAGAAATACCCGCTGATGGTTTATATCTACGAGCGGCTCTCGCAGAACGTGAATAACTTCGCTGCGCCCGCGCCCGCGCGCTCCGCCATCAGCATTCCCTACTATGTCAGCAATGGCTATCTGGTCATTACTCCGGACATTGTCTACACCACCGGACATCCCGGGCAGAGCGCTCTGAAATGTGTGCTGCCTGCCGTGGATGCACTGCTGGCGAAGGGGTACGTGGACCGGGACCGCATCGGCATCCAGGGTCACAGCTGGGGTGGTTACCAGATCGCTTACATGGTCACCCAGACCAATATCTTCAAGGCCGCCGAAGCAGGTGCACCTGTGGTGAACATGATTGCGGCCTATGACGGTATCCGCTGGGGCAGCGGCCTGCCGCGTCAGTTCCAGTATGAGAAGACGCAAAGCCGTATTGGCGGTACGCCTTGGCAGTATCCTCTGCGGTTCATTGAAAACTCGCCCATCTTCATGGTGGACCGGGTGACAACGCCGTTGCTGATCCTGCAGAATGACGCCGATGACGCCGTGCCATGGTACCAGGGTCTGGAACTCTTCCTCTCACTGCGCAGGCTGGGCAAAGAGGTTTACCTGTTCAACTACAATGGTGAGCCTCATGGCATCCGCAAGCGCGCCGCGCAGAAGGATTACGCGGTCCGTATGCAGCAGTTCTTTGATCATTTCCTCAAAGACGCCCCGGCGCCGGAATGGATGGTGAAGGGCATTCCGTATCTGGAACGCGATCAGGAGAAGGAGAAGTTCAACTCCATCTATACGGACGGTCAGAAACAGCCCTGATCACGGTACGCCGGAAAATCGGGCGGGCTTGAGTATGCCGATGGGCGCATCGGTATACTCAAGTTTCTGACTTCCGAAAATTTGCACAAAGCCGACATTCTGGTGACCGGTGCGACGGGTACGCTGGGTTCGAACATTGTCCGGATGCTTGCTGCTGAACCAGGGTACAGGGTCACTGCGCCGGTGCGTTCCGCGCAGAAGCCACTGGATGGAGTGCGGTTCGTCCATTTGGATCTCGAAGACGCTGCCGCGACCCGGCAACTCGTCACCGAACTGCGTCCTGCCGCGGTAATCCACTGCGCCGCGAGCGGGGTTCGGCCGAGCCGGCCCTCCTGGTTCTCGATGCTGAGCTTCAACGTCGAAGCCACACTGCGGCTGTTTGAAGCTTCATGCCTTGTTCCTGATTGCCATTTTGTGTACATCAGTACAGGTCTGGTTTACTCCAGCCAGGGACGTCCTCTGCGCGAGACGGACCCGATTGGTACCCAACATCCTTACGGCGCAAGCAAAGCAGCGGCGGATCTGCTGTTACAGGCTGGTGCCGCCGAATTCGACCGGGACCTTACCATCCTGCGCCCCTTCTCGTTCACTGGCCTGCGGGATGGCGGCAACCGCTTGTTCCCCTCACTCATCCGCGCCGCTGCCGAACAGCAGCCTTTCGCCATGTCGGCCGGCGGACAGGTTCGCGACTTTTGTGCGGTGCAGGATATTGCGGAAGCCGTGGTTGACGTTGTGGAAAAGCGGCGTCAACAGGCACCGGGTCACGCGAGAATCGAAACTTACAATCTGGGAAGTGGGATGGAATTGACGCTGCGCGAACTGGTTGAGGATGTGAGGTGCCAATTAGGCCTGCAGGTGGAACTGCAGTTTGGCCGGATGCCTTACCATCCCTTTGAAGCGATGCACCTTGTCGCCGATGTTACGAAAGCAGAGGCCATACCCTGGGTGCCGGGAACGAACCTCGCTTATGCCGTGTGGGAATTTGCACAGGCCGAGTATCCCGGACTTCCCGTCAACAAACCGTCCGCCAGGGTGAACAAATGCACGTAGAGCTGAGTATCATTCTGCCGGCTTACCGTGAGGCCGGTGCCTTGCGCCAACTGCTCCCTGTATTGAAGTCCCAGGTAGGGGAACTTACTGGCTCCTGGGAAATCCTTGTTATAGATACAGAACAAAGTGTTGACGATACGGCGGAGGTTTGCTGGAGCGCGGGCGTTCGTCATTTGCACCGCACAGGCGGGAACTTCTATGGGGATGCGATGCGCACCGGCATTGCCGCAGCGCAGGGCCGGTATATTGCCGTGATGGATGCCGACGGCTCCCACAATCCGTCGTACCTGCCTTCGCTCTGGGCGCACCGGGAACAGTACGATGTCGTTATCGGGAGCCGCTATGTCTCCGGCGGCATGACGGAGAACCCGGCAATTTTGATTGCCATGTCCTATGTCGTCAATTGGACTTTCAAAATTGCTTTCCATTTGGACTGCAAGGATGTGACCAACAGTTTCCGGCTATATCGCGCAGCACCCTTGAAGCAATTGCAACTGGAGTGCGATAACTTCGACCTGGTGGAAGAAATCCTGATCAAGATCATCAATGGCAAAGCACGGGGAACCCTCAAAGAGGTTCCTGTGGTCTTTGAACGCAGGAAAGCAGGCGAGAGCAAGAGAAACTTGGTGGCATTTGCCATCAGCTATTTTCAGACACTGGTTCGTCTGCGGAAGTTCTATTCCGAGGCGAAGCGGGAGGCGGCTGGCGGGAAATGAGTTATCTGATTACGGGTGGCTGTGGATTTGTAGGGAGTAACCTGGCGGCGGAACTTCTGCGGCGGGGCCAGCAGGTCACGGTGCTTGACAACTTAGCGCGTCAGGGTGCCGAATTGAACCTGGCATGGTTGCGGAGTCTGGGGCAGATACGTTTCGTCCACGGGGACGTGCGCAACGGTTTCGAACTGGATTCCATCGTCCGTTCCGCTAAGTGGACCGCGATCTTCCATCTGGCTGGCCAGGTGGCCATGACAACATCCATGGAGAGCCCGCGGCGGGATTTTGAAATCAATGTTCTCGGCACGGTGAACCTGCTGGAGGCCGTGCGGACCAGCGCCAGGGAAACGCCGGTTGTCTATGCATCCAGCAATAAAGTGTATGGGAACCTTGGTTACCTGGATCTGGTGGAAAATCAGACCCGCTATCAGCCCCGCGCGGGCGATATTGGCGTGGATGAGAGTGCGCCGCTGGAGTTCCATACACCTTACGGTTGTTCCAAGGGTGCCGCGGACCAGTACATGCTGGATTATGCCCGTGCTTTCGGACTGCGCACAGTCGTGTTCCGGCATTCAACCATCTATGGCGGCAGGCAATTCGCTACTTTTGACCAGGGCTGGCTCGGCTGGTTTTGCCGCCAGGCTCTCGAGTTGAAAAAGAAGCCGGGTCGGCCTAAGTTCACGATTGCCGGTGACGGCAAACAAGTGAGAGATCTGCTTCATGTGGATGACGCTGTGCGCTGCTATCTGGCTGCGGCGGAACATATCGATCAGTCAGCCGGGAAGCCCTTCAACATCGGCGGCGGTGCCGTGAATAGTATGTCCCTGCTGGAGTTATTCGGCTATCTGGAGGATCGCGTCGGCGTCGCCATGGAATATGAGCGTCTCCCCTGGCGGCAGAGCGACCAAAAGTATTTCGTTGCGGATAACTCCAGAGCCACCAGTTTACTCGGCTGGCAACCCGAAGTGACGAAGTCTGCCGGTGTGAACCGCGTACTCGACTGGGAATCTGAGATCGCGGGAAGTTGAGGACGTTGAACGCCATGAAACAGAAGGCTTTCAGGGCAATGTTCTGGGCCTGCGGGCCGCTGGCTTGCGGTGCCGTTTTCGTGCTGCCGTTTCAGTTTCCAGGCAAGGTGCCCCAATTATCTCTGTCTTTCGCCGCCGGTTATTCGAACCGTGTTGCTGTAATGGGGTTGGTCTTGACCGCGGCACTTGCCTGCCTCTGTGCGTTTCTCTCCGGCTGGAAGGAGATTGAGGCCGATGCCCATCCGGAAACTCACCAGTTTGGACGCGGCTAGTTGTATCTCGCTGTTGCCGTGAGCCTGGCCTATCTAGTGACGGAACAGCTGTTAGCGTGGTCCGTGCCGCAGTACTTCCGGGAATCCGCGTACTTTCTCCCACAACTCGAACGAACCCTGCAATTTGGAGATATGCCGTATCGCGACTTCGAGTTCGCCTATGGTCCACTCATGGTGTACTTCCCGGCTTCTCTCGCGTGGCTGCTGAAAAGTGCAGGGCTTTCCGCGGAGGCCGGATACTATCTCGCGGTTGATCTCGCGACAGTGGCCGGCTTATGGATGCTCTGGGCAGTCATCTCCCAACTCGAATTACGGAATCTCTGGAAGATCTGGATCTTCGGCATCCTTTGGGTCTGTCTGCTGAATCCTTCCCTCGGCATGAACTACACGCTGCTGCGGTTCGTGGCAGCACTCTGGTTATTGATGTTACTCGTCCGGAAGGGCACTCTGGCCATGGCCGCCGTTGGAAGTGTGGCCGCCTGGAGTATCTCGCCTGAGGCTGGCGCTGCCTTTACCGCAGGCGCGGGAATCTATCTGCTGGCGTCCCGTACATGGTTCGCAGTATACGGTTTAGCCGCAGGACCTGCCATGCTGTCAATAATCTTCGGACGCGCCGCGTTTGACAGTTTGTTCAAGTTCTCCGGCGGATTTTTCAACTTTGTCGTCCAGCCGGCTCCTTACATTCTTCTCTATATTGGAACCGTTGTTTGGATCCTGCCCGCGGGTTTGGCCCGAACACGCCGCCAGGAACTTCCCAAACTGCTGGCCATGGCTGCTCTCGCGGCGGTTTACGTGTCGCCTGCATTGGGACGTTGTGACATCGGCCATGTGCTCTTCAACGGCATCACCGCTATCTTATTGGCATTGACTTTGATTCGCGGGCTTCCCCGCTGGTTCACCCCGGCCTATCTCGCTGGACTGGCAATCCTATTCGGCGGCGGCATTCACTTTAACAAAGAACCGGGTCACTTGGCTCTGCTGCCACGGGCGATGTACTTTCATGAACGGCTGACGAAGACACAGAGCCAGCTATTGGCAACACTTTCAAGCGAAGATCAAGCCAATCTGAAACCGCTGTTCGATGCGCTGGAGAAGGAACGGCCCGAAGAAGACTATCCGGCGCTACTGGGACTGACGAAGATAGCGACGCCCTTCCCTACGGATAAGTCGCTCAACAGTTATCTGACCCGCACCGGAAGTGTCCTGCGCGATTACTATACCTGGATGATTGATGTCTCGGGCACGGAAGGCGCGCAGCGGAAAATTCAGAATCTGCAAAAAGCAGATTGGGTCATTATGGACCCCGCGGATTGCTGCGGCGTCGACACTCCTGCGGCGATTTCGGGCATCGTGATGTTTCCCGTCACTTATACGGTGAAATACCCTGTCCTGGTGCCCGGCCGCGACGTGCTGAACGCTGTGCTGGAAAGGTTTCAGCCTGCTGGACACCTTGGCCGCTACACCCTCTACCGGCGGCGCTCTCCGGAGAAGTGAGCCGCACAACGGACGATTTCTAATGGTCTGATTCACAAATTTGGTGGATTGTTCAGGCCGGAAATGGGACACCCTGGAATACGCTCATGTTCCTGGGCCCATCTGTGTCTATCGCTTGATGTTCGTGCGCCATTCTGGCGGGCGTGCCCAGACAAAGACAACTTCCCGAAACAGGCGGTGTAATTATCTACTTGTGTGGCCGGCACGGCCACAGCCCAACACGCGGCTTTGTTCAGGCCGGAAATGGGACACCCTGGAATACGCTCACGTTCCTGGGCCCATCTGTATCTATCGCTTGATGTTCGTGCGCCATTCTGGCGCGCGTGCCCAGGCAAAGACAACTTCCCGAAACAGGCGGTGTATTTATCCACTTGTGCGGCCGCCACGGCCACAACCCAACACGCGGCTGGCAACCGCGTCTGCCCTGTCCCCGCCGAAACGCGGTTGGTAGCAGCGTGTCCAACATCACAACTGATTGTGACTGTTTATTCCAGACATTGGAATAAACACCATTCTGTGTGAAGCACTCCACTGGTTAAATGTTTCCACCATCAAGGCGCTGGGACTGCATGCGCAGCCGCATGGCTTGGATGAGGAGATAGGCAAGACAGAAAGCCTTCACCTGTCCACCCAGAGCCACATGTTCCGTCCGCAGCCAGGACTGCGGTGTCATCAGAATGGCCATCGGGATAAGAAAGTGCAAGGGTGCTTCTACTTCTGCTCGGCTGGTCAGGTAAGTTACATATACACCCCAAAGCACGGCGACGTAGATGAGCGTGTAGTCATAGGAAACCGGCGGGACGGTGATCGTGATCAGGATCACGAAGAAGATCTGATTCAACACCGGCTGCTTCCAGAATCGCTTTGCCAGCCAGAGAACAAACACCGTCGCGGCGGCCATGTAGGCCTTGTAGGCAAGGGCGATGGTATCGGTGATATCTTCGGGGTCCGCCCATCCAGAGGCCAGCCGGATGACCTGCTTGACCACCGCGAAGAAGCAATGGTCGTATTGGATCTCGCCTTCCCGGTAACCCATCACGTAGTCCTCAAAAAACTGCGTGGTTCCGGGCCGCAATGAGGCCAGCGCTTCGGATATCGTCGGG
Source organism: uncultured Acidobacteriia bacterium (assembly GCA_903923395.1). Classification (GTDB taxonomy): domain Bacteria; phylum Acidobacteriota; class Terriglobia; order Bryobacterales; family Bryobacteraceae; genus BOG-234. Next base: position 28,102 of record CAIXXM010000079.1, on the reverse strand, counting down.
CCCAGCCACACCAGCGCTGCAATGTTCACGACGAAGATCATGGCGAGGCCGAGGAGGATCTCCTTGTAACGTTTGCGGGTAAGAAAAAGATAGAAGAACAAAACGGGAAAGGGCTTGATACAGGCGGCACCGGCGAATAACAGGGCTGCCCAAAGGTAGCGCTGTCGTAAGAAACAGACCAGCCCACCCGCGACGAAGCTAAAGATGACAATCTCAATGTTCCCCCTGTCCATCACATAGTGGAACGGATAGCACAGCAGGCAGGTGAGTAAGACGGACGCAAGAATCCAGCCGGTCCCTTTCACGATTCGCTGCAAGAGCAAGAACGCACTTCCCCAGACCGCCATGGAGAATGTTAGAAATGCGCCCACTGGCTCCTGGAAGAGGGCGAGGAAGAACCAATAGACGAACAGCGCCGGCGCTGGATAGTTATACATCTGCCCTGTAGCCACGGCTGACCCGCCGAGGTACAGGGTTTGGATCATATGACGGTAATCGGTGAGGTCTGAGAAGTGGGGCGCCAGATACATCAGCGGCCAATCCCAGGGGAAATTCCAATGTAAGAGCAGACGGTCTGCCAGTCCGATGCTCCAGGCAAGCAGCGTCAGGCCGGCGAGGACAAAGCAATAAGTCCGCAGTGCGGCCGCGGCCATGCGGACTAGTCCAGACTCTCGGGAACCAGTTCGATATCTTTCTCGCCCGCAGCCTTCTTTTCCCAGTATTTCTTGACCCAGGCCTCAAAGCTCTTGCCAGCTGCTGTATCCCGTCCGGTGAAGGCCAGTCCCGCGATGTCAGAGCAGGGAATACTCAGCTTCTGATTGACACCCGCCGGAAATAAACGCACGACGGACGCCGCGAGTGTATCTTCGATTCTGCGGTCAAAGATATAACCACTGATCTCACTGCCGTCTTTGCGCTTGATCGTTACATCGCCGCGGTAGTCGAAGGCTTTCTCAAGCACGTCGAGCAGTTCGGCTTCGGTCGCCGTCTCAAAGACAGACCCCTGCAGGTTGCTCTTCTCAAAGCCCGGCGCAATTTCCAGTTCTTCAGGGGAAACCACTAGACTTCCACCTCTTCAGTTTCCTGCTGGCTGGTGGAAATCTGCACCAGACCGGCGGGCGCATGCACAGGCTGGATGGATTCCTTCAGCATGCGGTCTGCTTCGGGGTCTTCATACCTTGAGGAGAACGTGGCTTTGACCGTGGCCAGGAAGCCTTTCAATGTGTTGAAGGTGTCATGCACCGCAGAGGCTTCATAACCGGAGTGCACCATGCAGTTGGCGCATTTCGGATTGCCGGATTCCGTGCCGTACTTCTCCCACTTGGTGGAGGCCATCAACTCGTCAAAGGTCTCCGCATAGCCATCCTGCAGAAGATAGCAGGGCTTCTGCCAGCCGAAGACGTTGTAAGTCGGCATGCCCCACGGCGTGCACTTATAAGTGCGCTTGCCCATCAGGAATTCCAAGAACAGCGGCGACATGTTGAAGCGCCAGTTGCTCTTTCGGTTCGATAACATCGCGCGGAACAGGCGGCGCGTGCGGGCGCGTCCCAGGAAGTGCTGTTGATCCGGGGCTTTATCGTAGGAGTAGCCGGGGGAAAGCATCATGCCCTCCACGCCCAGTTCCATCATTTCGTCAAAGAAGTTGCGAACGCTGTTGGGGTCCGTGCCATCGAACAGGGTGGTGTTGGTGGTGACCCGGAACCCGCGCTTCACGGCCTCTTTGATGCCTTCGATGGCGATGTCATAACCGCCCTCTTTGCAAACCGAGAAATCGTGGTGCTCTTTCTGGCCATCCACGTGGACGGAAAAGCTGAGGTACTTCGAGGGCTTGAAGAGATGGATCTTCTCTTTGAGCAGCAGCGCGTTGGTGCACAGGTAAATGTACTTTTTGCGGGCGACCAGACCTTCCACGATCTTGTCGATCTCCGGGTGCATCAGCGGTTCGCCGCCGGGAATCGCGATGGTCGGTGCACCGCACTCATCCACGGCCTTGAAGCATTCCTCCGGGGAGAGATTCATCTTCAGCACGTGGGCAGGGTACTGGATTTTGCCGCAACCGGCGCAGGCCAGGTTGCAACGGAACAGAGGTTCCAGCATCAGGGTCAGCGGATAGCGGTCACGCCCCTTGAGCCGCTGCTTGAGCACATAGCTCGCTACCGTCCACATCTGCGAGACAGGGATTCCCAAACGACTTCCTCCAAATGAATTAAACCTCTATTGTCGCACCTTTGCTGCGCCGAAATCTTCAGGGCATACCTCCTGAATCCGACAGGCTTCCTCTACAGACAGCACCGTTTCCAGCCGATCATCCTTCCACAATCAGTCAGTTTGTTCGGAGGAACACTTGTCCAACCATTTTTGGAAGAGTGCGGTCAGTTGTCTGGCTGCCGCGCTGCTGTCCACACCGTTTCTTGCTGCGCAGAATGTTTCGCGGGACCGCCTGGCGGGGCCGTTCGATATTTCGAAGAAAGTCCGTCTGACCGGCCATCTCCGGCCGGAGTGGCATGTCGCGCGGGATCTCGGTGTGCTGGCAGCGAACCGGCAGGTGGACGGGCTGCGTCTGGTGCTTTCGCCTTCGCCGGAACAACAGGCGGCGCTGGAACGGTTCGTGGAAGAGCAACGGAACCCGGTTTCGGCGGATTACCAAAACTGGCTGACTCCAGAGCAGTTTGCAGAACGCTTTGGAGCTTCTGAGAATGATTACGCGCGGCTGGTGGCCTGGCTCGAAGCGGAGGGTTTTCATGTGGATACGAAGGCCCACGCCCGAAACTGGATCGCATTTTCCGGCACGGCCGCCGATGTAGCCCGGACCTTTCAAACGGAGTTGCACACCTTGCAATCGTCAGGGGAACTCCACTATGCGAATCTCGCGGAGCCCGCGATTCCAGCCGCATTCGCGGGCTTGATCACCCAGATTCGTGGTTTGGATGATTTCAAGCCCAAGCCGATGCGCATCCTCCACCCGTCATACACGGGTTCCTCCGGGGGCCACTATCTGGCGCCGGATGATCTGGCGATGATTTACGATGTCGCGCCGCTCTACAAAGCGGGGTTTGACGGCACGGGTCAAAAGCTGGTGATTGCGGGCCAAACGGCGATCAACCTTTCTGATATCCGCTCGTTCCGGAGCCAGTTCGGTCTGCCTGCGCGCGATCCGCAACTGGTGCTGACGGGCAAGGACCCCGGCATTTCCTCCAATGATCAGGTGGAAGCGAATCTGGATTTGGAGTGGTCCGGCGCGGTGGCGCGTGGCGCGACGGTGATTTATGTTTACTCGACCAACGTATTCACTTCGGTGCAGTATGCGCTGGATCAGAACCTGGCACCGGTGATCAGCCTCAGCTATGGGGGCTGCGAATCCGCTGGCGTCGCCTCTTTCCGCAACATGGCCCTGCAGGCCAATGCCGAGGGGATCACTTGGATGAACTCTTCGGGGGATCAAGGGGCGGCGGGTTGTGACTACGGGTCGAGCGTTGCGACACATGGGCCGGCGGTGATCTTTCCGGCCGATATTCCGGAAGTCACCGCAGTGGGCGGCACGGAGTTTGCGGAGACCAGCAATTCCAGTTGGAGCGTGGCGAACTCGACCAGCCTGCTCTCAGCCACTGGTTATATCCCGGAGAAGGCGTGGAACGATACCACCGGCGGCGGGGGAATCTGGGCCTCGGGCGGTGGGGTGAGCACGGTCTTCGCCAAGCCCTGGTGGCAGACTGGCCCTGGCGTTCCCAATGACAAGTTCCGTGATGTGCCTGATGTTTCTCTCACGGCCAGCGGTGCGCATGACGGCTACCTGATCTACAGCGGCGGCTTGATGAGTGTGGGGGGAACGTCTGCTTCGTCCCCGGCGTTTGCGGGCATTGTCACCATCCTGAATCAATATCTGGTTTCCAAGGGCATCCTCGCCAAACCCGGGCTGGGCAATATCAATCCGAACCTATACAGTCTGGCACAGAGCACGCCGGCGGCATTTCATGACATCACCTCCGGGGATAACATCGCTCCGTGCACCGTCGGCAGCACCGGTTGCACCACGGGGAGCTTTGGTTATAAAGCCGGGGCAGGGTATGATCTGGTCACTGGACTCGGCTCTGTGGACGCCTACAACCTGGTCACCATGTGGAATGGCGCTCCCACGGGTGTGGGTACGGCCATGACACTGGCCGCCGCACCCGCCAGCATCGCCGCCGGGGCTTCCACCGTCCTCACGGCCAAGGCCACTGCCGTGAGTGGAGCGGTGGTGCCTTCGGGAACGGTCACATTCTCTTTGGCGGGGAAAACACTTGGCACCTCGGCGGTCACCTCGTCCGGCACCGCGTCTTTGACAGTGCAGGGCTCTGCACTGGCTGGCGGTGCAAATAGTATCCAGGCGGTGTTCACCCCGGCGGGAGCATTTCAGGGCTCCTCCGCGACCGTTACGGTGACGGTCAATGCTCCAGTGGCGACGTCGATCACGCTGACGGTCAATTCTCCGGCCATCCTGCAGTCCGCGTCTCTCGTCCTCAGTGCGACGGTAAGTCCTGCGCAGGCGGTGGGGACGGTGACGTTCTCTCTGGGCAGCACGGTACTCGGCACCTCGCCGTTCACCGGACAACCGGCAACGCTCACGGTCAGCGGCGCGAAGTTATCCATGGGGACGAACCACATTACCGCCTCCATTGCTCCTACCGGCACCGGCTTTGCCGCCTCGACCTCCGCGGCCGTTGCCGTCACCGTGTCCGCACCGCATGTCGCCACGTCAACGGTGCTCGCTGCCTCTCCCAATACACTAGCCGTTGGCGCGACCAGCACCATCACGGCAACCGTAAAACCGGCTTCCGGCAGCGCGGTTCCCAATGGGACGGTGACCTTTACGTCCGGCACCACGGCACTGGGTTCAGCCACGTTATCTTCCTCGGGTACGGCCTCCATTACGGTGAAGCCGGCTTCGTCCGGCACCATGTCGATCACCGCGGCTTACACCGCGACTTCTTCCTTTGACGGATCTTCCGGCACCGTCGCTCTGACGGTCACTGCTCCGGCGTCCGCGACCACCCTGACGCTCACTCCGTCACCGGCGTTGATTCCGGCCAGCGGCACCAGCACACTCACTGCGGCTCTCAAGCCGGCCACAGCCACCGGCACTGTCGTGTTCTCTCTCGGCAAGACGATGCTGGGCAGCGTTCCCGTCAGTAATGGTGCCGCGGCACTCAGTGTCAAAGCGTCCGCTCTGGCAACGGGGGCGAATACCATCACGGCCACTTATAACCCGACCGGTTCCTACACCGGCTCCACGGCGACCGCCCCGGTCACCGTGCAGCCTGCCCTGATTGCCACCACGTTGTCTGTGAACACCGGTGCGGGCAGTGTCGCAGCCAATGGCACGACCCAGATTGGAATCAAAGTGGTCGCGGTGTCCGGCACGGCGGCACCATCCGGCGCGGTGCAGATCCTCTCCACCTCCGGCACGGTTCTGGTTTCCGGCACCGCAACCAACGGCGCTGCTACTCTCCCGCTTCCGGCGTCTTCACTCGCCGTGGGAGCGAACACCCTAACCGCAGTCTTCCTGCCCGGCCAGGTCTTTGACGGATCCTCGTCGCGGTTTCTACTGACGGTTACCGCATCCGCAGCAGGCACCGTCTCCGTGACCGCGACTCCCGCTTCGCAGGCGCAAACCGGGCTCAACATCAACGTGCAGATCCAGGATCTCTCCGGAAATTCCTCGAAGATCACCGGCATGACGATCAACGGCTCGAACTTCACTCCAGCCATTACGGCCATCTTCGGAACCACGCAACTCGGCGCCAAGGCCACGCTAAAAGCCAATCTGCAGGTACAGTGGAATCCAATGCCGTCCTCTCTGGTCTTCAGCTTCACGGGGATCGATTCCACGGGACATACCTGGACCCAAACCGTTTCGATGCTGACCACAATGGCAACCAAATAACCACTACACTGGCACTTGGCACTGACAACATCACGCAATCTCCGCATAGAAGCTGGCAAGCAGCGCAGAGTCCAGGCAAGCCGCTCCGGGCAGGCGCTGCTCCAGACCGGCAAACGGGGCTTTGATCCTCTCGACGCACTGGAATCGGGGGAACAGGACCGCCTCCCCCGCCTGCTGCCGGTCAAATGTCACCGGATGGCAGCTTCTGCGTTCGCCTTCTTCCGCGGTTCGGTGTCCATCATGGCGGCTGATCTCGGGCAGTTGGCGCACTCCGGCATCACCGTGCAACTCTGTGGCGACGCGCATGTCCAGAACCTCGGTTCGTTCGCCGCGCCGGATGGCCGCCTGATCTTCGATTTCAATGACTTCGATGAGAGCATTCCCGGACCCTGGGAATGGGATGTAAAGCGGATGGCCGCCAGCCTGATTCTGGCCGGTCTTGAATCAGATCATAAGGAACCCGCTTCCGCCGCCGCAGCCTGGGCTTTCGCCAAGAGCTACTGCGCATCGATCCAGGCCTTCTCGCGGCAACCGGTGCTGACCGCTGCCCGTCACCAGATCCGCCGGGAACAACACATCAAGCCGGTATCCGCCGCACTGCAGGAATCCGAGCGCGGCACCCCCGCCGAACTGTTGAAGAAATTCACACGCAGAGGAGCGGACAAACGGCCCCTCTACCGTGACGTCAAGCCCTCCTTCTGGCGCGCCTCGCCGGAGGAACATGCAGCAGCCGTCCAATCGCTCGGACTCTACAGAGAAACACTCCGGCCCGAAGCGCTGCATCTGTTCAATCTCTTCGAACCGCTCGATACCGGCTTCAAGGTCGTTGGCACCGGTTCGGTCGGTCTGCGCGATTATGTAGTGCTGCTCGAAGGCAACGGCCCGTCTGACCCGCTGTTTCTTCAGATCAAGCAGGAGACCGATTCGGCATACCGCCCGTTTCTGCCCCTTGCCGTTTCCGCCGCTTCTTTACACAACGGGCAGCGGGCCGCACTGGGCCAGCGCTCCATTCAGCCTCTTTCCGATCCCTTCCTCGGCTGGACAACCATCGGTTCCCACCAGTTCCTGGTGCGCCAACTCAATGACCACAAGGGCTCCATTGATCTCGAAAGTCTGCGCGGCCCTGGTTTAGAGAGCCTTGCAGTTGTTGCCGGGGAACTGCTGGCCCGCGGACACGCCAGGTCGGGAGATGCCTGCGTGATTGCGGGCTATCTCGGGTCTTCAGACAAAGTGCCTGTCGCGATCCGCGATTTCGCCATCGCCTATGCCGATAGAGCCGCGGCCGATTACCGCTCTTTCCTCGAAGCGCTGCAAACCGGACGTTTCACCGCGTCCCCCACTCCCACAGACCAAACATCGCCGATTGAGAAACCGCGTGTCCGCAATGCCGGGCGAGCATCGTGATCTGTCCGCGGTGGTGGGCATCATGCGCCAGAAGATAGGCAAGGAAGCTGCCAGCGTCAGGTTTGAAGCCTTTGACTTTTCCATCTGATGCCAGAGCGCGCTGCAGCACCGCGCCCACGGCAAGACTGCTCGCCTCCAGCGCCTCTTTCACATCCGCCTTCGTGGCAGTGGATGGCTCCAGCTTGGCAGGCATCTCTGCCGTGCCAATAGCCTTGAGCCACATCAGCCGCACGTTATGCATGTGGACGAAAATGCCTGCGGCATCCCGACCCTTGCCTCCGGGCGCCTTCATCCGCCATACCTCCTCCGGCAGATGTTCCAGCAGGTACAGATTGATGCGGTTGTTAGTCGCATAGGCGTTCAACAGTGAGTCTGGAATAACAAAGGCCACGGTGTTTACTCCTTGGTCACGGCCATCGTATTGTCATCAGGTTTGCGGTCAATCAGCTTGTTGAGCGGATCAATACCCGCGCGGGATGGCAGACTGTCCACCGTGATCTCGAACTTCGCCTGCTTGCCGTCCAGGTGCCGCTTTTCGAGGAACAAGGGTTTCATGTTCTTGCCGTCACCATTCATCACCCCGATATCGATCCAGTCATCCACCGGGATATCCGTCTCCTTGCCCTGGCCGTCGGCCTTCATCTTATGCGACTCCACCGTCACCGTGACCTTGTACTTCTTATCCGGCGTTTCCCGATAAGTCGCGCTAACTGCCCGGTTGTCAAAGAGGATGATCGAGTGGAAGGAATCCGCCACTAACTGCCGGTACTGGGGCGGTGCCGCCGCTTGCAGAGCCGCCACAAACTGGTCCGCATTTGGATAAGCACTCTCCACGTAACGGTGCTCCATCAGGAACTGATGCAGTGCACCGTTCAGAGCCTCTTCACCCATGTAATCGCGGAGTGCGTACATGACGAGCGAGCCCTTCTGATACCAGACATAGGCATCATTCTGCACGCGCGAAAGCGTTTCTTCCTTGCGCCTTTCTGCCGCGCGTCCACGCAGATAACCGTCCAGTTCATGCTTCAGGAACTTGCCGATCATCTCCTTGCCATACTCTTTCTCCATCAGCATCAGCGCGGAATATTGCGCCAGAGACTCCGACATCATGTTGGACCCCTGCGAATTACTGCCCACCAATTGATGCCCCCACCACTGGTGCGCCAGTTCATGCGCGGTGATATAGAAGATTTCATCGATATCTTCCGGTTTCTCCACACGCTGAATAAAGCCCAGCCCTTCCGAGTAAGGAACGGTATTGGGGAAAGATTGTGCGAAGCCCCGGTAACGCGGATACTCCAAAATCCGGAACTGCTGGAACTGATACGGCGAAAAGTTGGCGCCGAAGTAATCGAGACCCTTGCGGCTCGCCTGTAACATGCGCTCCAGATTGTATTCATGGCCCGGATGATAGTAAATCTCCAGCTTCACGCCCTTATACTCTTCCCGCTTGACATTGAAACGCCCGGAGATGAAAGAGTAGAAGTTTTCTATCTTCTGGTCACCCATGCTGTATTCAAAGTAGCGGCGGCCATTGGCAGTCCATTCCTTCTGCAGATAGCCGGGGGCAACGGCAATCTGATCCGGAGCCGTGCTGACCACGGCACGGAAAGTAATTCGGTCTGCATCCTGCGTGAAGAGATTGGTTTCATCAGACCCTGGGTCGCCGGGCAGCGGTAATTCCTTCTGCGGACCAAGCCCCTGCTCCTTGCGGCGGCGCGGGTCACTGATTTCGCCACCTGCTGAGTAACCGATGCCAGGGAAGTAATCGCGGTCAAAGAACATCCCGTTATAGGCCAGTTCAGCACGCTCATTCCCGTCAGTGAAGCCATGTGGCGTGTAGCCCGCCTGGAAGTGCATTGTCATTTCCGCGCCCGGTTCCAGCGGCTTGGCGAGCCTGTAGATCCAATACCCATGTTGCGTATCGGCTAACTCCAGCTTCGAAGGCCGGTCAAAGTCCACCTTCTTGATGGATTCCGTCCGGTTTACAATGTGGATCGTTTCGATCACACGCTTGGTCTTATTGACCATGTGCATCTCCCCGGTGGCATCAAACGAACGGGTCTCCGGCTGGAGATCCACCTGCAATGAGACGGCATTGATCTTCGGCTGCGGCAGGCCTTCGTATTTCTTGTACAGCTTCTCGTACTCCGCCTGTAATTTGCGGTTTTCCTCTGCTGTGCGGAAGTGGTTCACCATGTGGGTGTTGTAGTAAAACCAGGCACCGCTTGCAATGAATACGACCGCTGCAAGTCCAGCCACCGGAGCGACACCGCCCAGCCTCGCACTGGCGGATTTCCAGCGGCTCTTCCACGCCAGATCAGTGCCTTCCCGCGCAAATGCAATGGCGGCCGAGGCCAGCATCACGCCGAACATCAGCCAGTAAGTCTGAATAGTCGCCAGCGCAGGAACAAAGTGCCCATAGCCATTCATGTCGGAGTAGGTGTAAGGGGTCTGTTCCCCAAACAGAAGCAGCCGGTTCTCCACACCGATCCCTTCCAGGACTGGCACCAGCAGCACCGTACCGATGACCACGGCATGTCCGAAGAACTTATTCGGTAACATCGTGTGGACGAAGAAGGCAAAGAACACCAGCCCCAGCATGTTCATCAAGTCAATGAGATACAGCTCTTTGAAGTAAACATCGGGTTGAAAGTGGAAATAACCCAGCGACGCCTGCGTTAGTATGCCGCAGAGCATCACTACCGTCACCAGAATCGTTTCCACCAAAATCACCGGTGCAATTTGGCTCAAGGGATTCACCCACGCAGCCACCGGCAGGGCATCATGAATTTGTTCGAACTTCGTATCCCGCTCCCGCCAGATCGATTCACCCGTATACAACGTGGCAACAATCAGCAGGAACAGCGATGACGAGCCACCAATGACCCCGACCACCAGATAAGTCACCGGCCAAACCGCCGTATCCCGGAACCGCCCCACCTCACGCGCGTTGAGGACAACCAGCACCACCATCACCAGCACAATCGCCCAGAAGGGAATCTCGCGCACAATATTCCAGAAGCGCACTCTGGTTAATGACCAAAACTGCACCCACGATGTGCTGCTGCCGAACATCCTCGAAACCACCGGGATTGCCAGTTTTCCGGACGGCTGTTCATCCGCTTCCGCAAGCTTCGCCGCCTTCCTGCCTGCCCTTGCTCCAAGTGCCTCGGCGGACATCGGGAACGCAGCGAACGAGATGACCAAAGACAGCAAGCCGACACCGCACCACAGCAGTCGGTTATAGAGGAATTCGCCATGCCAGGAGAGCAGCAGCGTGTTGCGCTCAATCACCGTCCAGTACTTTGTGACATTCCCGAACATCAGCAAACCAAGCGGGTCCAGCACAGACGGCCAGAACGTATCCAGCGATTGCCCGCGCGTCACAAAGATAACGCCAATCAAATACAGAGCGAATAACACCACGCCCTGCATATAAACCACCATGATGCGGCGTGTCAGTGCCGCGACCATGAAATACAAACTGCCCAGAAAGAAAATCTGCACCAGAGTCAATGAAAGATACGGCTCTATGAGCCACCAGAGTTGGATGGGCGCCAGTCTGTCATGATCCGCCCAGGGTGCCAGACTGCCCGCGATCATGCCGAAGATCATGCCACTGAAGACAAACGCCGCGATCACCATGGACCCGGCCCACCGGCCGCCAAGATACGCAAGCTTCGGGATGGGCCGCGTGAAGATCAACTGCAGAGTGTTTTCTTTGAAATCCCGCAGAATGGAGGTGCCAAAGATCGCCGCCAGAATGATTGACCCGAAGGCCATCAACTGCGTGTAAATTACCTGCGCCGCGTAGGGGCCATTCAGCAGAACTTTACCATTCCCTACCGGGCCGAAATCCCGCGCCGACACCGAAAAGAAACACATCAGGAACCAGATGGCGAAGTAGATCCACGTCGAAACCTGCCGCAGACGCAATTTGATCTCGAAAACAAACATGTTCCAGAGCATGGCGGTTCCCTTAGTTCTTTCCGTGACGGCTCAGGTGGAGGAAGTAGACGTCTTCGAGGTCCGCCTCGACCGGCAAGAAGCCTTCCCCTGGCGCATCTTCCGCATAGATCCGCAATTCCGTCCTGCCGGCGACCAGATGCGTCGAGATGACATTCTGTTCGGACTGCACCGCGGCCATCTCCGCGTCACTGTTGACCGTCTTGCGCCAGATTCTGCCCGCCAGCGCCCCGATGGCCTCTTCCGGCGAATCCTCCGTTAGCAGTTGGCCTTTGTTGATGATGGCCATGCGCGGGCAAAGTTCCCTCACGTCCTCCACAATGTGTGTGGAAAGAATCACAATCACATCCCGGCCAATGGAACTCAGCAGGTTGAGGAACCGGTTGCGCTCCGTTGGATCGAGGCCGGCCGTTGGTTCGTCCACAATGATCAGCTTCGGTTGCCCCAGTAGCGCCTGGGCGATGCCGAACCGCTGCTTCATGCCGCCCGAATACGTGCCGAGATTCTTCTTCCGCACATCCCACAAATTGGTCTGGTTCAGCAGCGCTTCCACCAGTTCCTTGCGCTCGCCACGGTTCATGATGCCCTTCATCACGGCCAGATGATCCAGCATGTCGCCGGCGGACATCTTTGGATAGACGCCGAACTCCTGCGGCAGATAGCCCAGCAACCGCCGCACCTTGTCTTTTTCCTTCAGAACGTTGATGCCATCGAGAGTGACTTCTCCGGAATCGGCCTCCTGCAGCGTGGCGATGGTCCGCATCAGACTCGACTTCCCGGCGCCATTCGGACCCAGCAGCCCGAACATTCCCGTCCCCAGGGACAGGCTGATGCCCCGCAGCGCGTGAACGCCATTGGAGTAAGTTTTCGAAAGGTTGGTGATCTTCAGTTCCATCGTGTGCGGTCGTCTCCGGTTTCCATTGAGGGTAGCGCAATCCAGTCAGGCAGAATAACGCTTTTCGCCCGCAAAACGTTCGCAGAGAAATTTATTACCAACGGCGATGCATTAAAATCAGACCTTGCCCCAAGGTTCCGCTCTCAAACCAGCCAACTGGCCACCGCTGTACGTTGCCGTTGCGCTTACCACTCTGGCCACGCTGCTGCTGGAACTATCCCTCACGCGAATTTTTTCGGTGGTGTTTTACTACCACTTCGCATTCCTGGCGATCTCGATTGCCCTCTTTGGACTCGGTGCGGGCGGGGTTCTTTCTTACGTTGTGGCTGCCTGGCCCGGGTCATTGTTCCGTAAACTCGGGTGGCTCAGCCTGGGCAACGCCCTGCTCGTACTGGTCTCGATCCTCTTTGTCCTGACCCGCGGCGCTGATATCTCCGCGCTCGAACTGGGCGTCATCTATTTCACGGATGCGCTGCCCTTCCTTGGCTCCGGCATCATCGTTTCGCTCATTATTTCGGAGACCATCGAGCGTGTGGACCGCGTGTACTTCTTTGACCTGATGGGTGCCGCCGGTGGTTGCCTCCTGCTGGTCCTGCTCCTCAATACCTTTGGCGGACCCAACACGGTTCTCTCGGTCGCGGTGCTCTTCTGTGCCGCTGCCGCTCTTTGGTTCAATCTCGCTGGCTTCCCCATCGGCCGCATCATCAGCGTCTTCGTCGCGCTGGCCTTCACGATGCTGATCATCGCGAACTGGAAGTTCCACATCATTGAAGTCCGTTACGCCAAAGGCCAGAAACTGCAAACCGAAACCGATGTCCGCTGGAACAGCATTTCCCGCATCGCCGTCGCCCCCGGACCCGGCGACAACGCCCCCATGATCTTCATCGATGCCGATGCTTCCACGGGAATCGCAAAGTTCGATTTCGATCATTTGACCGAACAGAACAAACTCGACCTTCTGCATCAGGGGCCCAGCCTGCCGTACAACATCCGCCCCGGCGCCAAGACTCTGATCATCGGACCTGGCGGCGGCTGGGATGTCTCCCGCGCGCTCGCCTCCGGCAGCCATGACGTCACTGGCGTCGAGATCAATCCGATCATCGCCAACTACGTGATGCGCCAGAAGTATCCGCAACTCAGCCGCAACCTCTACCTGCGGCCCGATGTGCATATCAATGTCGAAGATGGCCGCAGCTTTGTCCGCCGTTCGCCCGACAAGTATCAGGTGATTCAGGCAACACTCGTCGACACCTGGGCTTCCACCGCCGCCGGTGCCTTCGCTCTCTCAGAAAACAACCTCTACACCACGGACGCTTTTCGTGATTACCTGGCCCATTTGACGGACGATGGACTGCTCACCTTCACCCGCTGGGGCTTTGATCCGCCCCGTGAATCGATCCGGCTGATCTCCCTCGCCATGACCGCGCTGCATGATCTGGGCGAAGACCAGCCCTGGCGTCATGTGCTGGTGGGCCGCGAAGGAACACAGGGCGAGTTGAAGGGCTGGGGCGCGAAGGACACCGTCATCATCTCCCGCAAACCCATAAGCGACGCGGACCTGGCCCGCGCCATGACAGGGATGCGCGAAGCTCATATGGAGCCCGTTTACTATCCCGGCGTCCAGACCAAGACCCCGTTTTCAGAATTGCTCCTGGCCAAGAACCCCGCCGCCTTCCAGGCCGACTATCCCTTCAACATCACCCCGGTCGACGACAACCGGCCCTTCTTCTTCTACACTGTGCAACCGCGCGATCTGGCCGCCTTCCTCACCAGCACAGGCTCGAAATCGGCGGATCTCAAGGTGAACGTCGCCGTGCCAAAACTCTTCGCTTCTCTCGGTGTCAGTCTTGCGGCAGTGTTGATTATTCTTCTGCTCCCGCCACTTGTGCTCGGTACAAAGCTGCCCCAGGAGAATTCTATCCGCGGATTTTTGTTGTATTTCCTGGCTATCGGTACCGGCTATATCCTGATTGAAGTCGCCCTGATTCAGAAATTTGTTCTGTTCCTTGGCCACCCCACATATGCTCTTACGGTTGTCATTTTTTCGATGCTGATTTCGAGCGGCTTGGGCAGTTTCGTCAGCCGGAAGATTGTGCAGGACGGGAGGCTTGCGCAGGAAAAGTCGCGCCGCATCGCGCTGGTTCTGGCCGTTGTGGCGGCACTGGTGGCAGTGCTCGCGCTGCTGGTTACTCCCTTGCTGACTGCTGGTGTTGGCCTGCCTCTGTGGGTGAAGATTCTGCTGACTCTTGCCATGCTGCTGCCGCCGGGCTTTGCGATGGGAATTCCATTCCCCTCCGGCCTCCGTCTGCTGGAAGCGGCCCACCCGCCGTCGGTGCGCTGGGCCTGGTCCATCAACGCGGCGTCCAGCGTGCTGGGCTCTGTGGGCGCATTGGTCCTGGCGCTTTATCTGGGCCTGACGCAAACTCTGCTCGCCGGTGGCGGCTGTTATCTGCTTGCGCTTGTAATCCTTTGGTTAACACCCGCGCTTATCCGCCGCGATTCTTTTGTAAATTAAGCCAAAAGTACCAAGCGATTTCCCGTCATTTCGGTTAGTATTGAGAGGTCCGCCTCTATGATGTGGTGGAATCAGTGATAAATATCCGTGCCAAAATGACACGAAAGCAATTTGAATTCCGCCTGCCGGGGCAGCATGTCCCAGTCTGCTAAGTTTCAGACTGCCGCGCTGCTGCTTGCCTTGATGGCGGTGTTGGGGTTCGCCATTTACTCCCGCCCGGCCGCGGTGGAGGATCGTGTTTACCGCATCGGCTTTGGCAGCGACCCGCCGCTTCATTTTCCATCGGAAAAGAGTGGTCAGGCGGAAGGTCTCGCAGTCGGGGTAATCCGTGAAGCCGCCCGCCAGCAGGGCATCCGCCTGGAATGGACCCAATCCGCCAGCCCCGGCATTCCTTCTCTGATCAGCGGGGAAACGGATCTCTGGGTCGCCATGACCGTGCTGGAGGAACGCCGCCGGCAGATTTTCATCTCTGACCCCTTCCTGGTGACGGAATATTGCCTGCTGGTCCTGGCGGACAGCCCCTTCAGCTCTTATCTCGACCTCACCGGACGCCGCATCAGCCACCCGGATTTCGAAATCCACCGCGTGAATCTCCACAAGTACTTTCCCTCCTCCGCTTTGGTGCCGGGTGCCACGCCGCAGGCAACGATTGAAGCCGTGGTTTCGGGTGCCGCAGACGCAGCGTTCATTGACCAGTTCTCAGCCTCCCGCGCCCTGATGGAGTTGCAGGTGAAACGCCCGGTTAGAATCCTTTCCGTGCCAGTGCCGCAGGGCTATCTCGGACTGGCCTCGAACTTCCGCGCCGCCCCAGCAGCCCGCGCCATCCGCGATGAAATCCGGCGCATGATTGATGAGGGTGCCATCAACACGCGCATTGAGGGCTGGAGCTTCTATCCGCTCCTCAATCTGGAAGCGATCAATAACCTCTCGAAGTCACGTCGCAGAGAGCAGGCCTTTGTGTCGGGACTGGTCACTCTGATCTGCCTGTTGATCTGCACTGTTTTACTGGTGATATCACTGCGGCGGGACCACTCTCGACTCGTGGATGCCAAGGCCGCCTTGCGTGAAAGCGAAGAGCATTACCGCGGATTGGTGGAACTTCTGCCGGACACCATCTATTTGCTGAGCCGTCAGGGCGAGTTGCAGTCCGTGGTCACCGCTCCCTACACGGTCCGCCGCACCGACGACCTGGTGCTCTCGCTCGCCGAATCGGAGACTCATCTCAATGACGTGCAAACCGTGTTGAAAACCGGAGCCGTCACCATCACGGAACAGAAACTGCTGGGCGTTCATCCCGTGGAATACCGCCTGATTCCTCTGCGCGGCGGCGATGGTGTGATCGACGGTGTGCTTGGCATTCTCCGCGATCAAACCGCGCGCCAGGCTGCGGAGGATGAACGGAACCGCCTCGAAGAGCAGTTGCGCCAATCCCAGAAGATGGAGGTCGTCGGCCGCCTCGCTGGAGGCATTGCGCATGACTTCAATAACCTTCTCACCGTGATCAATGGCTACAGCGAAAGTCTATTGAAACAGTTGCCCAGAGAAACACGTGTGGCCCAGCAGATTTCGAAAGTCCTGAAGGCCGGCAACGCGGCGGCTGATCTAACCCGCCAGTTGCTCACCTTCAGCCGCAAACAGCAAATTGAGCCTGCCGTGCGTGATTTGAACGGCATCGTCTCGAACGCGGCGGATATGCTCCGGCGTTTGCTGGGCGATGACATCGAACTGGAGTTGATCCTGGCTCCCGAACTCCCGTTGGTCCTCGTGGATACCGGACAAATGGAACAGGTCCTCATGAATCTCGCCGCCAATGCCCGGGATGCCATGCTGGAAGGCGGCCGTTTCGTGCTGGAAACCTCACTGCAAAGTTTAAATCCAGGCCAGGCGGCAGTGCAGATTGGTGCCGTACGCGGTCCTCACGTGGTCCTGACCGCGCGGGATACCGGCACCGGCATACATGTAGACACGCTCCCCCGAATTTTTGACCCGTTCTTCACCACCAAGCAGGATTACAACGGCACAGGGCTCGGCCTCTCGATTGTGTACGGCATCGTGCGCCAATGCAATGGCTGGATTACCATCAGCACAGAAATTGGCCGCGGTACAGCTTTTGAATTACACTTTCCCGCCGCCGCTTCGCAGCCGTTATCCTCCATCGAACCTTCCCGGGAAGTGGAAGAACTGCGTTTGGAGCATCGTGCCGCCACCATCCTGCTGGTGGAGGACCGCACGGACGTCCGTGTCCTCGTCGCGGACTTGCTCCGGGGCGCGGGCTACACCGTTCTCGAGGCCATCTCGCCGGCTTCGGCAATCCATTTCGGCCAGCGGCACAGTGGCGTGATTGACGTCTTGTTGACGGATGTGGTGATGCCTGCCATGCGGGGAACGGAACTCGCCAAGCGGTTGCGCCAACTGCGGCCCGAACTGAAGGTGCTGTTCATGACCGGCTTCCCCGGCCAGTTGGATTTATTGCGCGACAATCTGGTGCTGGAAGGCGCGGTTCTCGCCAAGCCCTTCGGCCCGGAAACCCTGCTGGCTACATTGCAGGAATTGATTGCGGTGAAGATGGCTTCCCGCTAATGCTAATGGTCTGATTCACAAATGTGGTTGATTTTTCAGGCCGGAAATGGGACCACTATCGCTTGATGTTCGTGCGCCATTCTGGCGCGTGTCCAACATCACAACTGATTGCGACTGATTATTCCAGGCATTGGAATAATCACCATTCTGTGTGAAGCACTCCAGTAACCCATCAAGGCGTGATATAACATCCAAGCGCCCTGGTTTCAGCTGCTCTAACTTCTCTACCTGCAATCAAATCATCCAGCGCGTTCCGCACATCCGCATTTCTTACCGGTCTTCTCGGCTGGCCCAGTGCCGCGAAGGAGTCATCGATGCGGCCCCGGTAGCGAATTTTTCCCGCCGCATCCACAATCACCGCCTCCGGAGTTATCGTTGCACCCGCGGCCTTTACCAGTAAGTGCTTGCGGTCCACAATCTTTGGGTAGTTACCATGCGAGTAATCCGCGGCATGCTTCCCGGCCTGCTCATCGGTCAGCGAAGGGTCTGTATAAACCAGCGAGCAACCGATACCCTTTGCGGCATACTCCGGGCAGATGCGGGCTATCTCTTTCGCGAAGGCGTTCGAGATCGGGCAATCATGCGTTACGAAGAACAACACGTTTGCCTTGCCGCCTTTCCTCACCTGGAAAGGCCGCTGCATTCCGCCCTCAATATCGGGTACGGATACTCCCGTACTTACCACCAGACCCAGCGCCAGTGCAGCTTTCAGCCACATGTCTTGCCTTACTGCCCGCCGCCGAATCCGCCTTTGGGAAGCACGTCCCCAAACTCCTGCCGCAGCCACGTCAGGAACCCTGGCTCCGTCATGATCCGCTTCTGTGCCGCCTGCAGCGTGTGCATCCGCAGGGCCTGTTGCAGGGCAGGAAGATCCGCTTCATTCTTAGCCACCACCTGCAATGACACAGACCCCATTTCGTCCTTTGTCTGTTCTCCCCACTTCACCTGAATCGCGGGGCGCGAAGGATTCTTCGGATTCTCTTCCGAGTTATCCCACGTCACCTCACTATCGAGGCGTGTCCCTTTCGGCAACGCGACAAATTGATCGAAGAAGTAACGGTCCTGCCATGCGAAATCCCAGTCCTTGATATCCAGCAGGGTCTTCACGGAGCCATCAGGCAGAGTCGCGGTCATCTTCATCGTCTTGCCGATATAGTGCGCATGCGCCCCCACGCTGATCGCTTCAATATCCACCGGCAGCGTAAAGGAATCTTTGATCGAAAAATCTTTCTTTCCCGCGGGAATGTTGAGCCCGGAGAAGATGGAGTACGAAACCGGCAGCATGATACCGGTCATATGGCGTTCCGGCGCTTTCTTCGCAAAGTACAACCCCACCGTGGATTGCTCTGTTTCCACCTTGCCGACCGGATGATAGTGATACTGGAACATCAAGTCACTGTTCTTCGGCAGCTTGATGGCGAGCCCTTCCGGCAGCAGGTGCGGCTGTGCGCCCACCGCGACTCCGCCCATGGCGCTCATGTCGGGCCGGAACTTCATACCGGCACCGGGCTTGGCCAGCGCATCCTGCTCTGTTTGGACCTTCACCGCCGCGTCAGTTGGTTCCGCGAAGTACAGAACATGGTGGACCACGGAACGCGCCGAGGGCCGAAGTTCAATCGCCCGGACCCACATGTCATCGGGGAGATTCAGAGGAATCCGCTCATACCGGTAAATGTCCGCTCCCTCCGCGGGGACACTGAAACCCTTCGGCATCTTGACCACCATGTCCGGCTGGCCCAACTGCCAGCCTTCCGGATACTTGGGCAGTGCCGGAAGTTTGGCCAGATCACCCTTTGGCATCCCGGCCTTCACCCAGGTTTGGATAGTCTTCAATTCGGCATCCGTCAACCGCCGGCTGTCTTTGTATTCGTAAGATGCGGGCTCGGCATGCCATGGCGGCATGTAGCGTGAGGCTGTGACGGCGGCGATCAATTTGCCACGCTTGGAAACATCTTCGTAAGTCAGCAATGAAAATGGCGCAGCTTCCCCCGGACGGTGGCAACTCGTACAGCGGTTGTACACAATCGGGGCCACATGCTGCGCGAAAGTGACAGAATCAGCTGCCAGGGCAGGGAAGCAGGATGCGGCAAGCAGAAGCGTAAGTAGTGCTTTCATAAACTCCTAGTATGCAGGAACTTTTCCGGTTCGTCGAAAATCCGCGGCAATGTTCCTATCTTCCATACGAAACGGCGTCGCTGGAGGTTCGCTTGATTGCGTATATGTCTCCCGCGGAATATGGTGTTCTGCTGGAGCAGGGCTGGCGGCGCTTCGGCATGCAGATGTTCCGCCCCGTTTGTCCCGCCTGCACACAATGCCGCAGTGTCCGCATCCCCGTGGACCGCTTTACTCCCTCCGCCACCCAGCGGCGCATATGGCGAAAGAACCGGCACCTCCGCGCGGAACTGCACTCCTGCTTTGCCACGCAGGAGATTGTGGATCTCTACAACCGCTACCAGCACTTCATGACCGGTCACCGCGGATGGGAGTTACAATTCTCCAACCTGGACGATTACTTCCGGCAATTCGTGTCCGGTTCCGGCTGCGGCGGGAAACAATGGCTCTTTTATGACGGCGCGACCCTGATTGGCACCGCTTTGATGGATGAAGTGCCCGGTGCCGTGTCGCTGGTCTACTGCTTTTACCACCCGAACTGGCGGGCTCATTCCATCGGCACCTGGGCCATTCTCAACCAGTTGGACTATGCAAAAAAGGCAGGCCTGACCCATGCCTATCTCGGCTATTGGGTCGAGGCCTGCCAATCACTCACTTACAAGTCGAATTACCGCCCGCTCGAAGAACGGCAGGAAGACGGCTCCTGGCGCGAACTAACGGTTCAGCGTCCGCACACGGAAGAATAGGGGGTTGGCCTTCTCTTCCGGGTCCTGCTCAAAGGTCTCGCTGGTCTTTGCGGCATCATAGCCGCGCCACAGCCAGAGCATTTCTTCCGGCAGTTCCGCGTTGCCATGCGCGCCATTGTGTGTGCCCGTGCCGAAGCTGAGGTGGAAGTCATAGCCCATCTTCTTCAGGGAGTTGGCCATCTGGATGTTTTGCAGCGGCCAGCTGCCATGCTCATTCTCCAGATCTTCCGCGCCATCCTGCAGCCACACTCGGATGTTCCGCTTCTGCTTCTCTTTGCGGATCAGGAACGGATAGACATTGCCGCCATCAATCTGTCCGGGGTGCCATTGGATGCTGGTGAAGCTGCCGATCCGTGAAAGGACCCTGGTAAATAAGTCATTCCGTGTCCACGCGGCATTGAACGCACAGATACCACCAGACGAGCCGCCCGCAATCGCGTGGCTGTAGGCATCCGTCCGCACCTTGTAGCGCTTGGCCAGTTCCGGGTAGATCTCTGTTTCGAGGAACTTCGGATAATCGGCGTTCATCGTGTCGTACTCAATGCTCCGCATGGCCTTGTTGCCGACCTTGCCGGGCGCAATGAACACGTGGATGATGACCGGAATCTTGCCTTCCGCGGTCAGATTCTCAAACACATTGAAATGGTTCGTGGGCGAATTGCGGTTCACCAAACCCTGGCCATCCTGCCACACCATGACGGCGGCAGGCTTCGAGGGATCGTATTGCGCCGGCGCGTAGATCCACCAGTCATATTCCATCCCCGCGTAGACCGTGCTCTTGCCGGTCAGCTTCTCGGAAATCGTGCCTTTGGGAACGCCGGGCTTTTCATAGCTGTAGGGTCCGAAGGCGGGAATGTCATTCTTTTCGGCCAGAATCTTCGCGCCGTCGCGGAAGACGAACCAGTGCGAGGTCCCGGTCTTGAGCACACCGGTCTGGAAGTTGATGGTCGTCCCGGTGATGCGCTTCATCTTGCCAACCGGAGCGTTGTCGATCAGCGTCTCCGGCGCGGCGTCCGCATCCAAAGCCCAGAAGAAGTTCGCACCTTCTCCCGTGATGGCAGCCCCGGACTTCAATTGCTGCGGATTAAAGGTATCTTTGATGGCCTGCAAAAAGGCCGGTGACGCGGGATTCTTCGAGAGTTCAATCAACTGCGGTGCCGTGCTTTTTGCGCCAAAAGCCAGCAGCGGAAGGAATACAAGTGCGAGAAATCGTGAAGCCATAGAGCAAGAGACTATCACAAAGGAACAGCAGGGGGGAATTGCGGGAATGGAATTGGGGGAACCGGTGCGCGAGGGGGCACGCACCGGTCGCGGTTCGATGTCCGACCCGTGAGGGGACGGGTCACCACATCGAAACTGGCAGCCGGGCTTGGGGAAACCCGGCCAAACTCAAGTGTAACGCTTTGCCTACTGCTGTTGCTGCGGACGGCGCTGACCGCCACCGAAGCCGCCCATGCCGCCGCCGGAGAAGCCGTTGGGGAAGGATTCCGCCGCCTGCTTTTTCTGCTTATCGGTCAACACGGCGTAAATGTCCAGATCGCTCATGGCGCGTGCTGCAGCCAGCTTGCCCTGAATCTGGCCAATTTCCACGGAGACGGACTGGATCTTCGCCTTGTCTCCCGCACGGACGGCCGTCTGCATGTCTGCCTGGAGTTGCTGCATCTGCTGCATCATCGGCATCATGGATTCACGCTGTGCGTCCATAATTCCCTGGATCTTGGTCTTCTGGTCGCCCTTGAGCGAAAGCTGTTCCGCGATACGGTCTACACCGCCGCCCGGGCCGCCCTGGCCGCGTCCCTGTCCGCCGCCGAAGCCGCCAGGACCCTGCGCAAAAGCCGCCACGGCAAACGCCGCGACAATCGTCATTCGTGTGACAAAACGGAGTCTCATCGATACCACCTCAAGTTCTATGAACTCACGTTTTCCATCCGGCGTGGGTAAAACGTTGTAAAGGCCGAAGGATGCCAATTTGGAACAGCACGAATGCCTGCCAGTCCGGTAGGCTGAAATCAGTTGCCCCCACCGCTCTTCCTGCGGGGTCTGTGTCTCTTACTGGCCGCCGCAACGTCGCCTGCTTTCGCCACGATCGTAAATCTAACTGCCGACCTCGAAGGTGCCAACGAAATTCCCGCCAAAGTGACCTATGGCACTGGAACAGCATCTCTGACGCTCGATGACACCGCCAATACCCTTGCCGTGAACCTGTCTTTCAGCGGACTTTCCGGCTATGATACTGCCATTGCCATTCACTGCTGTGCTGGTGCTTCCAGTAACGCGGGCATCGCTCTGCAGTTCACCGCCGCGCAGGGCGCACCGCTGGGTGTCTACAGCGGTACGTTCACGTATCTCTATGACCTGACAACCATTTCCCTCGGAGGCGGCTTGACGCCCGCAACGTTTGCCGCGCAATTGGAAGCGGGGAATGCTTATCTCAACATCCACACTTACACGTTTGTCGCCGGAGAGGTCCGGGGGCAAATTGTGCAGGATTCCGGTCTGCAGATCTCAGGCCCTCCAACACCGGAGCCTCCACCCATTACTTTGATGGCGGTCTCTGCTTTGGTTCTGGTATTCCTCAAACGGGAACACAAGCGGCGATAACCAGAGTCTGTTATCCAAACGCAATCTTGCTTCCTATACGTACTGGTGCTGGAATGGGCCTGTGAACGCTGCCAAGCTTGCTTTGCTTTCCACCATCTGTGCCGCACAGGCATTTGCAGCTGACATTCTGCCCACGGACTTCCTCAGTCCCGTCACCACAACCTTTGACGGCTTGAACCTGGGCAGTGATCCGGGAAGCGCCGCCAGTTCGACGAATCTTCCTTACACCTTGAACGGCAACACGTTCAGCAGCACCGTTCAGACCACATTCTTCTATGGCAATCTGGGCGCTACCGGCGACTGCTTCGCAAATGAGTGTTTTGGCAGCAGCAGCGCGCAGGGAGTTCTGACAATTACTCTCGGAACCGCGACAACCAAGGCCGGTTTCTATCTCGGTGTATCTTCCGCACAGGTCGTGTTCTACTCCCCGACCAGCACCCTGCTCGACAGCGAGACAGTTACACCACCTTCTCTCGACGCCAGTAACATCTGGATCGGCTGGGGTGACGCCGCGACGATCGGCAAAATAACCATCACCGGTCTCGACAGCACCCATATCTTCAGCATCGATAACCTCACGACTGAGGCCGCTTCGGTTGGCGGTACTGGTGCCCCGGAACCGGGAACGGTGATCCTGATGTGTCTTGGTGGTGTAGCGCTGTTCGGCCGTTCCTTGTTCAAACGACGCTAAAAGCGCCCCGCTTGCACCCCTAAGTCCCAAAATGGCGACGTCAGCCCGACGGCGTGGAAAATATCCTGCGCTTCGGCGACGCTCCATTTCCTCCAATCCCGGTCCGCATGGCGACCGTACCAGATCCTCGCGAGCCGCGCCACCTGCGCCAGTGGAACCGCCTCACCCTGCGGAATGCCATGCCGCAAGCACCATGCCTCCAGATGCGCCTTGGTGCGGAACGGCAACACCAGCGAGCAATGCTGGTGCACGTTTTGCCAGGCCTTCGAAGGCGGAATTGCGAAGTGCACATGAATCCCATTCGGCTCCAGCGGTTCGCCGTCTTGCACTGTGATCAGCGCAGGCTCGGATTCTGCTCCCCATCGCGTATGAATCTTGACGCGGCCCCCGGCAAGCGCTGCCACGCCCATCGCACACCATACGCAAGGTGCCCACCAGCCGCTGCCGTCTTCCTTCTCCACCCAGTGCATGGTGGGCGTGAGCGAAAACGGATGCAGTACCCAGGGCTCCTTCGCGTGCGGATGCAACACCACTCCATGGATCGCCGCCAACCCGTCATAGAGCTTGTCGAGTTCCCCGGCCTCCACACCCAGCGCTGCACGCAAGTCCGAAGCCCCCGGACAGACGTGCTTTTCCAGAAGACCTCGCACAAGATGGTGATGCAGCAGTTCCGGTGTCATCGTTACAGAATATATCGGGTGGTATCGCCCGTAATCTTATTGACGAAACTCCATCCCGGCGGTAACATCCCAACATGCGGTTGACGCGCTCCACAAAGACCGGCCTTCTCATCGTTGCGCTATGCTTTGCAGGCGGCGCTGCTTTCTTACACCAGTTACATGCGCAGCCCGTGTTTACGGGAGTGACGATCACAAAGGCGGATTACTGGGGCTGTGATCCGCGAGCTGTCGCCGGATGTCCAGTCAAACAACAATACACGGAGATGTATTTCCCCAGCGGCGAGTATGTCAACCGTTCGATTGACGTGCAGCGTGCTGGCCAGCCGGTGATGGTTCGGGCATACACAAAAGCGGGACAGTTCGACTCTTATCCAGAAATCCGCCAGCATAGTTTTTTCCCCGGCGTGCCATTGCGGGAATTTCCTTCCTGGTCGGCTGATTGTGCCGCCTCCGGTGAGAAATCCACGGGCAACGCCACTATCCTGGGGTTCGATGTCTATACCTTCACCGCTACGCAACCCGATGGAACAATCACCGAATATCGCGCTCCCAGCCTGCGCTGTATCACGGTGGGTCTCGTGCGTACATGGAATGATGGAGGCGAAACGACTTACCAGTTACCCACCGCTATTGCGGCTGGCCTTCCTGATCTCACCAACCTGGAGATCCCCAAAGATTCCAAGGATGTAACTCCGCTGCTTCTGCATCACGATGTCTATGTTTCCCGCAGAGTCCGCGCGGGCATTGCTGCGGAGGCAGCCGAAGCGGAGTGGCAACGCAAGACCAGTACCATCGCGCAACTTACACAAGCGAGCCAGAAATGGCTGCGGTTGCATGCGCAATAAGCCGGGAAACAAGCCGCACAACGGACGCCTTCGGGCCGGCCATGCCGTAGCGTTTCCACTCAGGGATTGCTGCTACTAACTCAACTTCATGGGCAAGGACCGCAGTCTCTTTCCGGTGGCATGGAAGACGGCATTCCCGATCGCGGGTGCGATGCCGACAATTGCCGTTTCCCCGGCTCCGGCCGAGGGCAGATCCTTCCGGTCCAACAATACAATCTCAATCTCCGGCAGATCACGGAAGCGCGGCACTTTGTAGGCGGAGAGTCTCGGGTTGAGAATCTTCCCGCCAGCGAAATCAATGGCTTCAGAAAGCGCGCCGCCCAGCCCCTGCACGACTGAACCGCTGACCAGATTCTTCAACTGCAGGGGATTCACAATGGCCCCGCACTCGAAGGACTGCACCACGCGGTCCACGCGGATCTTCCCGTTGATCACGGTCACCTCCACGCAGCAGGCAATGTAATCGCCCTTGTCAAAGCCTGCCATCATCCCGAAGCCCTGGCCTTCGCGCGTCTTCGGACGGCCCCAGCGGAACTTCTCCGCTGCCGCTTCGATCACGGCGCGCAGCCTGGGGTCCGTCGCATTCTTCAGCCGGAACGCCCCCGGTTCCATGCCCGCCGCCAGCGCGAGTTCATCCATGTGGCATTCCCGCGCAAAGTGGTTCGCCGTGGCGGCCAGAGCCCGGTATGAGCCCTGCCGCAGCGGTGACTCCGCCGCATGAAATTCAGAAACCTGGCCGGGAATGTTGTACGGACTGCGAATCGCCGCATTCCCCGAGTTGTAGTTGTGGAATTGCCAGTCCGTGATGGTGCCGTCTTTCGAGGCACCCGCCTGGATCTCAATCAACGCCGCGGGGCGGAAATACGCCCAGATGAATTCTTCCTCCCGTGTCCAAACCAGCTTGACGGGTTTGCCCGCGGCTTTGGCCAAACGCGCCGCTTCCACTGCGCACTCGCCTGTGTGCTTGCCGCCATAAGCAGAGCCGGTGGCGGCAATAATGACCCGGATGTCGCCCTCTGGAATTCCAAAAGCCTGTGCCAGTTCCGTCCGCACTCCGAACGGACGCTGGCTGCCAGTAAAAACCGTAAGTTTGCCGTTCTCCCAGCTCGCCACGGCAGCACGGGGCTCCAGGGGAGTGTGGGCGATATAGGGAATCGTATAAGCGGCCGTGGTCTTGATTTCGGATTTCGATTCCTTCCAGGCCACCGGCGTCTCCACGGTTTCCTTCAAATGCGCGAAGAGTTCCGCATTCGAAATCTGCGCGGGCGTATTCCACTTCGCCCGCACCGCGGCAGCCGCACGGTCGAGATGCGCATGCTCCGTGGTGACCACACCAAGGAAATCCTTGTCACGGACGGAGATCGCTCCGGGGACCGCCTGGACTCCGGTTGTATCCACTTCGGTGAGGGTAGAGCGGAAGGCCGTTGGCCGTACAACCCGACCGTACAGCATGCCGGGCAAGTGTATATCAGAGACATACTGTTCCTTGCCCGTCACAATCGCACGCGCATTCAGCTTGCTTAGATCATGGCCCGCGATCTTCCACGCACTGGCCGGCGTCAGCTTTAGATCCGCCGTCACCGTCTGTGTCAGCTTCCGGCCTTTCGTCAATTCCCCGTAAGTGGCCTGCTGTGCGCCCGAATGCGCCAGGCCTTCAAATAGCTGGATTTCGTCCGGCTTGGTGTTCCACAGATCCGCCGCGAGCGATGCCAGCATCATCCTGGCCGCTACAGCCGCCCGCCGAAGTTGCGGTGCCATCTGCGGCGTGGTCAGACTGCCGAAGGTCCCCATGTCGTAAGGGGTGAGTGCCGTGTCGCCGAGGACGATATCGATCTGGCTGACGGGTGCACGCAGTTCCTCGGCCACGGCCTGTGTGAGGGAAGTGCGTATGTTCTGCCCCAGCTCGGCCTTGCCCGAATACACGGTGATGCGCCCGTTTTCCGCGATGTGCAGCCAGGCTGCAAGGTCGCTGGGTGCGCTATTTCCGCTCCGCCGGCCGCGCCCGGATTCCTGCGCCTCGAGCGGCAGCGCGAGAAAGACGAAGATTCCCGTGGCGGCCAGCTTCAGGAAGTCCCTGCGGTCCGGTGTGAAGTCATAGGCCGGGCCTTCCCGCAACTCATAGCGCTCCACTTCGAATTCATGCAGCATGTCCGGCTCCTTTGGCAGCTTTCGCAATTGCGTCAAGAATGAGCGGATACGTCCCGCAGCGGCAAACATTGCCCTGCATGCCCGCGAGGATCTCCTCATGCGAGGGAGTTGGTTTCTTATGCAACAGTCCGGCGGCGGATATGATCATCCCGGCTGTGCAGTAACCGCACTGCATGGCGTCACACGCAAGAAACGCTTCCTGCAGCGGATGGAGCTTGCCATTCTGCTCCAGACCTTCAATGGTGGTGATTTGTTTGCCGGCGCAGGCCGAAGCAGGCGTCAGGCAGGACCGCACCGGCGCGCCGTCCACCAGAACTGTGCACGCGCCACACTGGCCTTCGCCGCACCCATACTTGGTGCCTGTGAGTGACAACTGCTCCCGCAACACCCAAAGCAGCATTTGCGGGGCATCGTTCGCCACGGTGTGCTTTTTGCCGTTAATTGCAAGGTCCATTCTGCGATTCTATTCGATTTCCATCCCCCCTGTTTGTGTGCCTTCGTGGCGCGCGAACGGGGGGCGGGATTCGGGTTCCGGCGGGAGGGCGCAGTTCGAGTGTAGGCGGGGGGGACGTTGTTATTCAGTTGTGAAAGAACATGGGCGCGGCCCTGTCTGCCGGCCTAATTTTTGACGCGCCGGGTCGTGCCGGCACGGGTTGCTCGCTTGGTGGTAACTACGCAGCGGGTTCGAGGGTATCTGGCGGGTCGATTTCCATAAGGGAAGTATTAATGGGCTTCTCTTGTGGCGTATTTTTTGCGATTTCCGCAGCGACTTGTTCGAGTTCGATCTCTTCGATGATCTGCTGGAGGGCTTCTTCGCCGGCGGGGGCGGGTTGGGGGAGATTGAGGTTGGCGGCGGATTCGGCCTGGAGTTTGCGGCAGAGGCGGAGGTCGGCGTAGAGTCGGCTGCGGAGTCGCTGGGCCCGGACGATGAGACGTTCGAGGGCGGTGAATTTGGGGTCGATGGAGGCGTCCTGGACGCAGCGCAACTCGGGG
>CAIXXM010000078.1 GCA_903923395.1 uncultured Acidobacteriia bacterium | reverse complement strand
CTGGGGCGATGCGTTTTGGGGAGTTGAGCGAACATCCGGCCGGGGCGTTGTTCGTGCGCCATTCTGGCGCGCGTTTTGGGGGTGTGGTCGGCACGCACGTTAGAATGACGTGTGAACGTCCGGCTGGGGCGATGCGTTTTGGGGAGTTGAGCGAACATCCGGCTGGGGCGTTGTTCGTGCGCCATTCTGGCGCGCATCCGGAATCAGTTCAAGTCAACTGCTTCCAGAAGATCGTTGTGCCGCACAGTCGTCCATCGGGGAAGACGCAATAGTTGGGGATCACCCCGGCGATCGTCCAGCCCAGGCGGAGATAAAGGCGCTCCGCGGTCCCACCGGTTACCGTATCTAACACGAGAAGCGTCTTGCCGATCCGGCGGCTCACCGTTTCCACTTCCTCCATCAGCCGTTGCGCGACTCCTTTGCCACGGGCGGAGCGGTGCACCAGCAGTTTCGCGATATCGGCCCGGTGCGGCTGGTTGGGCGGTGTTGCGGGGATGATTTGGACGGTGCCGATGAGGCGATCCTCTTCGAAGGCGGCCAGCAGGATTCTATCGCCCCAGTTGTCGATCACTTTTGCGAAGAAGGCTTCCGCATCGGCCTGCGTGAAGGGCCACATGAAATTGACAGACGCGCCGCCTTCCACGCAATCGCGCAGTACGTCGGCAAGCTGCGGCAGGTGTTGTTGCGCCATTCGGGCGTCGAGTTCGCGGATTTGCAGCATGAGTTCGTATCAAGATGCTGATGTCAGCAGCAGTGCGCGCAGGCGTTCGTCGCGCAGAAACAAGGCGAGCCAGATCACCGCGCCGAGGATTGCCGGGACGGGGAACAAGCCGTCGCCGGCGCGGACGTGGGTCGAGACCGCGCCGCCGAGGTAGCCGGTCAGGAGGATTGCTCCCAGAACACAGGTCCGGGGGATGAGGTAGAGAATCGAACTGATGAGGAGCGCGATTCCAATGGGCAGCATCGCGCCTGCCGGGTAGCCGAATTTGGTGAAACCCTCCAGCATGTCCTTGGAATGCACGAAGGAGACGTTGATCCCGCCAGTGAGCAGGAAGACTCCTGTGAGGCCGGTGAGGACGCGGCCAGCCCAAACGATTTTGCTTGTCATCAGCGTTGATTGAACCACAGAAAACGCGTCCGGGTACACTGAAACTTCACCCCATTATGCTCTGGAGCAAGCTTTTCATCCCCACGTTGCGCGAAACGCCCGCTGAGGCGGAGGTCGCGAGTCATCAGTTGCTGCTGCGCGCCGGTTATGTCCGGCAGCTGGCGGCTGGTGTTTACAGCCACCTGTATCTCGGCAACCGTTCGCTGTTGAAGATTCAGCAGATTATCCGTGAGGAGATGGACGCCATTGGTGCCCAGGAATTTCTGCTCCCTGCTTTGAATCCGGCTGAGGTCTGGCAGGAGTCGGGCCGCTGGGATGTGATGGGTCCGAACATGTTCCGGCTGAAGGACCGCTGGGGCCGCGATCTCTGCCTGGGGATGACGCACGAAGAGATCATGACGGCGATTGCGCGCGGGGAACTGCGCAGTTACAAGCAACTGCCGCAGATGTGGTATCAGATCCAGACGAAGTTCCGGGATGAAGCGCGGCCGAAGTCCGGCTTGCTGCGGGTGCGGCAGTTCATCATGAAGGACTCGTACTCCTTCGATATCGATGCGGCGGG
Source organism: uncultured Acidobacteriia bacterium (assembly GCA_903923395.1). Classification (GTDB taxonomy): domain Bacteria; phylum Acidobacteriota; class Terriglobia; order Bryobacterales; family Bryobacteraceae; genus BOG-234. The sequence continues at coordinate 4,246 of CAIXXM010000078.1, read as the reverse complement.
TCTGGATGTCGCTTACCAGAAGCATTACGAAGCCTACCGGAAGATTTTTGCGCGCTGTGGTGTGGATGTGATTCCGGTGGAAGCGGATTCCGGTGCGATGGGTGGCAGCCAGTCGATGGAGTTCATGGTGCCCTCGGATGCTGGAGAGGACTTCGTGGTGGTGTGTCCTGCCTGTAAATATGCGGCGAATCTGGAGAAGGCGGAATCGGTTGCGGTTGTGCCGGGGACGGCGGATCCGGAAGGGGATTTGTCTCCCGAGGAGTTCCATACGCCGGGCTTGAAGTCCATTGCGGATCTTTGTGCGTTTACCGGCCTGCCTGATTCTTCGCAGATGAAGAGTCTGGTGATGGTGGCGGGTGGCAAACCTGTGCTCGCGTTGTTGCGCGGGGAGCACCAGTTGAGCGAGACGAAGTTTTCGAAGGCTGTGGGTGCCACGGAAGTCCGGCCGGCACATCCGTTTGAAATTGTGGATTGGTTTGGCGCGGAGCCTGGCTCGCTGGGTCCGGTGGGTGTGAAGAACATGCCGGTGGTGGCGGATGTGGCGCTGGAAGGCCGCAAGAATATGATTAGCGGTGCGAATAAGACGGATTACCACCTTCGCAACGTGACGCCGGGCGAAGATTTCCAGGCGAAGTTTGTGGATATACGGCAGTCCCAGGCGGGTGATGGCTGCACGGTTTGTGGTGCGGCGCTGGAGATGAAGAAGACCATTGAAGTGGGTCATATCTTCAAGCTTGGGTATAAGTATTCGGCTTCGATGGGGTTGCGCGTGCTCGATGAGAAGGGTGCGGAGATTACGCCGATCATGGGGTCTTACGGCATCGGCGTGGAGCGTATTCTCGCGAGCTGTATTGAGCAGCACCACGATAAGAACGGCATTCTGATGCCAGCGACGATTGCACCGTTTGTGGTGGCCGTGACGCCGGTGAATCAGGCGGATCCCTTGCAGCGTGCGGCGGCGGAGAAGATCTACGCCGATTGCAAGGCGCTGGGGATTGATGCGATTCTGGATGACCGCGACGAGCGTCCGGGTGTGAAGTTCAAGGATGCGGATCTGGTGGGGATTCCATACCGGATCACGATTGGCAAGAAGCTGCCGCAGGGGATTGTCGAGATGACGGTTCGCCGTGGTGGTGCGCCGGCTTCTGAGGTTGCCGTCGATGCAGTGGTGGCGGAGTTGAAGAAGCTGGTGGATGCGGAAGTCGCCGCGGCGGCTTGGTCGGGAAACTAAGTCGTGGATTGGGGTAAGGTCCGGGAGCAGTTTCCGGCGATAAGTCAGTGGACTTATCTGAATACCGCGACTTACGGGCAGATGAGTTTGCGGTCGCGCGCGGCGGTGCAGAAGCACTTTGACCGGCGGGATGCGCTCGCGTGTCAGGATTTCCTCTCGTGGTTTGACGATATGGAGGAAATCCGGGGGATGATTGGGCAGCTCATTCATGCCTCCGGGGATGATATTGCGTTCGCGGGCAATGCCTGTACTGGTTTGGCATTGTTCCTAAGTGCAATCGACTGGCAGGCAGGGGATAAGATTGCGACGGTGCGGAATGAGTTTCCGAACCAGTATTCGGCCGCGGGGCACTTACATCCGGCAGGTGTGGAGTTGGTGGAGATTACTGACTTTTCGCAGCCGTTGCCGCCCCGGACCCGTGCCGTGATTGCAAGCACGGTGAGTTATACCGTCGGCGTGGCGGTGGATTGTGTCCGTCTGCGCGAGTTAGCCGATGCTGTCGGTGCCTTGCTGTATCTGGATGGCACACAGAGCCTCGGTGCGCTGCAGTTCGATGTACGTGCGGTGCGTCCGGATGTTTTCTCAGTGGATGCTTATAAGTGGCTGATGAGTCCGAATGGCGCGGGGTTTTACTATGTTGCGCCGGAGTTGCGGCAGCGTCTGCAGCCCCGGGTGATTGGCTGGCGCAGCGACCAGCACTGGCGGAATGTCAACGCGCTGCATAACGGTGCGCCGAGATTCAGTGAGCGGGCGGAGAAGTACGAAGCGGGCATGATCGATTTCCCTTCGATTTATGCGATGGGGGAAGCGCTGCGGCTGGTGTTGGAGCTTGGGCCGGAGGTTGTGGAGCGGCGTGTCCTGGAACTGGCGGGCTATCTCACGGCGGGGCTGAAGGCTCGCGGAGCGGATATTTTCTTTGAGGGGTCGAACATCGTTTCTGCCTGTTGGGCAGGGCGCGATGTGGAGCCGGTGATGGAACGCCTCAAGGCCGAACGGGTGCTGGTTTCGATGCGCGAGCGGCGGTTACGGATTTCCGCGCATATCTACAACAACGAATCGGATATAGACACCTTACTTAGTCTAATAGGTTAAGATCTTCTAAAGAATCGGTGCCAGGCACCGATTCTTTAGGAATGCTTGAGGGTGAGGGCGATGGAACACCTCAGGGCTAAGTCGGTGCTGGTTTCCATGCGTGATCGGCGGCGACGGACTTCCGCCCAAACCCACAACGGTGCGCAGGATATAGAAACCATCAAGAAATGGTGCCAGGCACCGATTCTTTATGGTTTTTTGAGGGTTAGGGTGAGGGCGGTTAGAAGCGAGAGGACGGTGAGGGCGGCACCGGTCCAGGCAGCCTTCGGTTTATAGGTGAACGTGACTTCGTGCAAGCCCGTGGTGAGCGGGGTTCCCTGGAGGAAGCTGTACGCCTCGTACAACTGCGCAGGTTTGCCATCCACGTTGACAGTCCAGCCGGGATACCAGGTTTGCGCCAGCACAAGCAGTCCATCGCAACTGACTGAGGCCTTGACGCGGATGCTGCGGCCTTTGCGCCAGAGGACGGAAGCGGTGTCCGGACCCGTGCAATTCGCATTCAGCTTGGGTGCGGTTCCGCTGACGAAGGCATGTGTCCTCAACTCCTGCGACGGCTTGGAGAGGAAGTAGCCCACCTCGAAGGGATTCTTCGCGCCATCCACTTTATGCACTACGAAGGCGCGGGGGAACGCGTTCTTATTCTCCAGCACCTTGGTGCCGAGTGAGGAATTGAAGACTTCGGTATCGGTTGGATGCAGCGGCTTGCCGGTGGTGAGTGAGAAGTTCACGCCCGCGATATCGCGCGCGGAGGCGAATTCCATGGCATGGACGATGTTTTCCGTCCCGCCGGTGCGTCCGCCGAATTGTTCCACCCCGTACCAGTCGCCGAATTGGTAGGGAATACCGGCGGTATCGATGCGCACGGGGACGGGTTGAGCGTTCAGGAACTTCACCGCGTCCGAGCCATTCTGCAATTGGGAAAGCCATGGCCAGCTCAATTCCACGTTGGCCCAGGTGGCACCTGCGATGTTGCCGAATTCCCACATGCCGAGGAGGATGACGCAGACGGCACCGGCGCGGGGGGAGATTGCGCCACGGCTCCAGGCTTCCAGCAAGCCGGCGACGAGGATGGCGGCGATGCAGCACAGAGACAGGGGCGTCATCTTGAGGATTTCGCTGCCGGTGAGTGCGAAGAGCAAGAGCACGACCCAGCCGATGCCGCTGAATAGGGCGAGAAGCTGCGCGGTTTTGTGCGCGATCGCTGCGGCGGAGCTCTCCATCTGGCGGCAGGCGTCAACCCCGAAGGCGGCCAGCACGGCGGCGCCCAGGGCGAAGAGCACGAGCGCTGCCTTGGGTTCCCGCGCCAGTCCGCGAAGGCCGTAGAGGATGCCTTCGAAAACCACATAGTGTCCCAGGGAAAGCAGCAGTCCAGCGAGACCGATGATGGCGAAGAGCTTAACGGGTTCCTGCTGCTGCCGCGCATAGACCCAAAGACCGAGGGCTGCGAAGGCGAGCAGGGTCCAGCCGGCGAAGAGTTCGGGCGAGAACTGGGGTGCGAGGATGCCGGGCAGTTGCATGGGTCCGATGGCATGCTCCCGCCAGGCATTTGCGCCGAACTTCCACCAGGAGTTGGGGGAGTAAGCGAGATATTCGAGGGTGGGCAGGGCTTGCAGCGCCGCAGTGCAACAGGTGGCGGCGGCGAAGAGGAGCGGTTCCAGCCAGCGGTGCGCGCGCCAGGCTTCCCATGCCCAGAGACCGAGGGCGAGGATCGAAAGCAGTAGGGCAATCTGGTCGGCCCCGGTTAGCCACGCCATGCCGAGAGCCGCGCCACCAAGGACCGCGGAGCGCAGAGGCCTTTCTCCGCGCTGTGTGCGGAGGAACTGCATCACGATCAGGGGTGCCCAAACGGCGGCGTTCAGGTGCGGTGCCCAGTCCGCGCTGCCGAGAAACGGACCCACGGTGAACGCGAGGCCGGCGAAGAGT
>CAIXXM010000077.1 GCA_903923395.1 uncultured Acidobacteriia bacterium | reverse complement strand
CTCCGGTGCTGGATGTCGGCCAGGCGATCAGCGGTTCCAGTATGAGAGCGGAGCCGTCGTGCCAGTGCATCCCGGTCTGCCCACCTGGAACTCCGCGAGGAAGCTGCGCGGCGGCAATTATGAGTTGTGGCGTGGACTGGGTGGTCTGGATGCGCTTCCTTGATCCGGATGAACGGCAGGTGATGATGCTTCGCTACATAGAAGATCTGGGCTATCAGGAGATTGCAACCGCTTTGGGAATACCGCTCGGAACTGTGAAATGGAAGATATTCCATGCCAAGGAAAAACTGCGTCAGGCGCTGGGCGCGGAGGTCCAGAGAGCGTGATACACGGGTGCAGCGATCATGAGTGGAGTGAGTGGGCTTGCGGAGAACTGCGCGGCCGGCGCGCATTGGAATTCGAGCAGCACCTGCGGGCATGCGGAGAATGCCGCGGGCGCTCAGCGGAGCTTGCAGGCCTGGATGCCATGTTTTCCGATATGGCATCAAAGCTGAAGGCCGCCACTCCCGTATCTGGGGCTGATATCCAAGAAGCTTTGTTCCGCTGGGAACGCCAAACATCGCCGTCGCGCAGAGTGGAGTATCTCCGGGTCTACCTGTCGCGTGTGTGTGGAACGCATATTGCCGGACGAGCTTTGGGTTTGGCCGCCAAAGAAGCAAAGGCGGAGTTACCCGAACTGGTGGAGTCGGGGCAGTGGCGGAAGTTCATCGCCAGTTTGAGTGAGATTGTGGGAGGCATTTGCGGGGAACCCGCCGTGTTGCTGCTGCAATCGATTGCGAGCGGCATCTGAATGCGAAAGCTGCTTCAATCCCGAAAGAGTGACCTTTTGCTGGCGATGCTGGCTATTGCGGCCTTGCAGCTGGCTCTGCTTCTGAGCGGTTATTCCGGTCGCTCCCTGCCTTGGGGCGGTGCCTCCGCCGCAGTTGCGATGTGCGGCAAAGTTCTGGCGTACTCACTCGCCTTCGGGTACTGCAGAGCAATCGCGACGGAGTACCGCCCGGAGACCTGGTTGCGCCGTGCCTGGAACTGCATGTCATTGTTCGCAGGGGTCTCTGTGATCCGCTATCTGTTCGACACCCAACTGATCGAAGCATTCTGGCCGGGCTACTGGCATGGACAAGTGGTCACGGTACTACGCGAAGTACCCGGGGCCGTCTCATTGTTCTTCCTTGCCTGTGGGGTAACTTCAATGGCAGTTGCATTTCTCAAGACAAGGCTGGGCTTTTCGCTGCGTGGTATCGACTATGTCTCCATGACCTGCATCTTCGGCTTCCTGCTGATGGTCCTGTATCTTCGCGATGATATGTCAGCGGCGTCGCGTCTACGTCATTGGGTGCCTAGAAACGCACAGTTGGCGAGCCATATGTTCTTCTGTGTTACTGCCGCCGGCGCGATTGTCCTGCTGCGGTTGAGCAGGCAGATGCAGGGTGGGCAACTGGCTCTCTCCATGGCGTGGATCATCGTACACATCGGAACGCGCGCACTCCTGGTTGCGGTTGTTCCGTTCGAAGGAAATCTAACTGCGGTTCCGCACCTGAAGTTCCTGGAGTCGCTCGTCTACGAGTCCACGCCATGGATGTTCACGGTTGCAGCAGCCTGCCGGTATCATCTGACTGCGGGTGCGACTGACTGGAGCCTCAATGCTTCAACAACGGCTGAACCGTGGCAGCCAACTGCTCTGCCAGGAAATCATAGCCCGCAGGCTTAAAATGCACGTTCTGCCTCATCTGCAATTCCGCGGTGCGGGGCAGCATGGCGACATAGAAATCACACACAGCATCCACCCTGCCCTTCAGCGCCCGCATTGCAGCTTCGTTGTAAAGCGGGGCATCCGGCACGGCGCGCGGCGGATTCAGCTTACCCTCCGGCACGGGAGTCGTCGTCACCCAAACCAGTTTCGCCCCCGTCTTGCGGAGATCATCCGCGATGAGTTTGAGATTGGCTTCATAGTCGGCAATGTCCACCTGATGTTTGCCAGTGTCGAGCTTGATATCGTGCAGGCCGAAATTGAAAGTAATCACATCCCACTTACCGGGCGGCAGTTTGCCGATATGCGCGACGCCGTTTGAGGTAGGGCCACCGTTCCCATCCGCGTGGTGGACGTTGGCCTTCCCCGCGAGAAGCTTGCGAAGCGGCGCGGTATAACCACCGGAAATCGAGTCGCCAATCACAAGAACGCGCGGAAGTTTGGGATCGTCCACTGCCATGCCCGCGGCATTTGCGGCGACGGCACCGGGTTCCTGCGCAAAGGCTGCGAGCGCAATCAGCGTTAGGATCAGGAATTTCATAGCCCGTAGTTTAACGCCCGCACACAATTCTGCACACTCCACGCGTGATTCACCCCACAGCCTTTCTGGCATCTATTACGATGGGAAAAGCCGCTAGTCGTGAAGATATGAGTGCCATACGTACAGACCGGATGCACTTCGTGGAGCGGCTTCTGGCTTTGGTTGCAATCGTCCTGCTGAGTCCTCTCCTGCTTTGCCTTGCTCTACTGGTCGCCCTGCTGTCAGGGTTCCCCGTGTTCTTCACCCAAAGCCGCGCGGGCATGCATGGCCGCGCGTTTCGAATCCTAAAATTCCGGACGATGCGAACGATGGGTAGGCGGTGCACATCGGTCACCTTCCGGGAAGATCCCAGCATTACCGGAATAGGTGCCTTTCTAAGACGCACCAGGCTGGATGAACTGCCTCAACTGTGGAATATCGTGCGGGGCGAAATGTCATTCGTGGGCCCAAGACCGGAAGTTCTGGAATGGGTCGCGACTTACTCCACGGAAGAAAGAGAAGTCTTTCTCCACCGTCCGGGCCTCGTGGATCCAGCCAGCTTGTTGTTTCGATCCGGGCAGTATTATCTTGAGAGCGAAGACCAGTACGCGCGGCTGCTCCGCATCAAGATTCGCAAGCAAATCGAATATGGCCGAAGGCGCACTTTGGCGTCCGACCTCTTTGTAGTGATGCAGACGCCTTGGACACTCCTCCGCCGGAGAGCAACGAGCGAGGAATTACAAACCTACGCAGAAATCGGGTGCCCCGTGGACAAACCCGAAGTGTCAAATTCCTACGGCAGTTCCACCCGCGCCTAAGTGGTCAACTGACGGGTGTAACATACAAACTGAATGGGACCGACGCCGCGACGCCGGATTGCCGTAACAGGCGGCGGCACTGCGGGACACATCCTGCCCGCCTTGGACTTCCTTGCAGCCTACCGCCGTGACGTCGGCGCGGAAGGCTTCTTCATCAGTTGCGAAGGCGTCATGGAACGCCGCCTGGCCTCCGCGCATGCCGTCCGCCTGGAAATCATTCCCGGCAAGCCTTGGGAGCGGCAGGGATGGGTCGGGCGGATGCGCGCGCTTGCCAGTCTTCCGCCAGGCATTCTGGCAGCGCGCCGGCTTCTACGGCGCGAAAAAGTGGACCTCATCATCGGCACCGGCGGCTATGCCTCACTCGGTGCCTGTATCGCGGCCAAGACACTGGGACTGCCAGTGGTGATCCACGAATCGAACGTGGAACCCGGGCTTGCAAACCGGCTGATCTCAAAATTCGCGGACCTCATCTGCGTGGGCTTCGAAGAGGCGCGACAAGCCTTCGGACCACGCAGCGTGGTCACGGGAACTCCTGTTTGGAAGGTGCTGCGAAAACCACCCTTGACTCCGACTTTCATCGTGCTTAGCGGCTCCGAAGGTTCACCGGTTCTGAATGCGCAAGCACCCCTGCTCTTCGCCGAATTGCAGCGGCGCGGCATGCGGTTCACCGTGCGGCACCTCACTGGCTTCGGCGATCCCACCACAGCGGAGCGGGCCTACAGGAATGCGGGCGTCGAGGCCCATGTGGAAGGCTTCGTGGATGATATGAGTCCAGTCTACGAGAGCGCCACATTTGCGCTGGCAGCACCGGGAGCACTTACTCTGGCGGAGTTATCCGCGTGCGGCATTCCTGGCCTTCTCGTACCTACACCAGGTACCGCGCGCGGCCATCAGCTGTTGAACGCACGGCTTCACGCGGAACGAACCGGAGATCTCATCGTGCCGGAAGGTCCCTGGGATGTGAAAGCTCTCGCATCGCACATCGAAGCCGTCTTGCGCAGCGGAACCCCGCAAGCTCCCGATCAGAAGAATCACGCCGCCAAAAAGCTGGTGCAGCAGTGCGAAAACCTCCTGTAAAGACCACTACTGATTCTGAACCGTGACCGTCAGTGAGCAGCAAGAAGCCCCCTCACTCTCGAACTGCAAACCGCACCGCAACCAACATCCCTACACCAAGCCCAAACAACAACACGCTCGAAGGCTCCGGCGTAGCTGCCGCCACGGTGATCG
>CAIXXM010000076.1 GCA_903923395.1 uncultured Acidobacteriia bacterium | reverse complement strand
CTCAAGCACTGTAGCAGCGAGCTGACACTTCCGGCCGGGATGTCCACAAAGAAGGTCAATAATACCGTTGAGTGAAACCCAACTCTCGAAGTACGGTAATGGAATCAGTAATTCACTCAAGGTCCCCGGATTGCTCTAGTTAGTCTGCACGCCGTAAGGCAAGAGGAAAACTATGAGAAAGTTGTGTATTTCTTTCGTTCTGGCTGCTATGCTCACGCAGGCAAGCACCATAACCGAGTATTTCGACAGGGCAAGCTTCGAGGCGGCGGCAGGAAGTGTGCAGGTCGAATCCTTCACCTCTACCAGCCATATCCCGATATCGACAGGTGTTCTGAACTTTGCGACCAATCTGCCGGAGATTGGGTTGTTCGCTGGCGACATTCTATCCGGCGTCACCTATTCAACACTGGTAGATTCAAACAGCGGGACTTCGAACGAATTCAACATTGATGCAGGCGGGCAGCAATTTGACGGCGGTTTCCTTGACGCGTTGAATCTGGGGTCTTTTAGGCCGCTTTTCATCGCATTTGACAACCCAGTGAAGTCCTTTGGCTTCGACACGAATGGCTCCATCGGCGGGACGGGGCAACTGCTGCAAATCGGGAGTCTGTCCTGGACCCTGAATATTCCGCTGGATGATACGGCGAACCACTTTTTCGGCTTTGTCAGCAGCGCCAGGGACATCGGCAATGCCCAACTCTCCAGCAATGGAACATCCAGTGCCGATACCTATGGATTTGCAGTGGATAACTTCACGTTTTCGCAGGACACCATGCTCACGGTTCCAGAACCGGGAAGCCTTTCCCTGGCAGCTGCCGGAGTGGCATTCTTTCTATGGTTTCCAAGAGTGCAGTATGTCGGCCGGATCTTGTCGCTCAAAGTACGCGAATCGGGTCCGCGCTTTTGATGGCTGCGGCGCGAATGTGGGACTGCGCCTCTGCCGTTGCCAGAAGCAGCTCCAGGGATGGTTGCGCTTTGACCCGCATAAAGATCTGGTAAGAGAAAAGACCCCGCCACAAAGCTATGAGGAACCCATTCACAGCAAGGAGGATCCGGCTGAAGAAGTTGTTGCCGGCCGCCAGGGGATAAGGCGGGGGAATACCTTTCGTTTCCAGCACATCAAAACCAGCCTGACGCAGCGCACGGCGGAGCGAAGCGAACGTGAACAAGCGCGTGTGGGTAAGGTCCAGGATGCCCCTCGGTCCGTAATTGAACTGACCAAGAAGCAGCATTGCACGGATGGCAAAGCATGCGATGTTACCTGTGCTGATGAATAGCTCGAGAGCTGGATTCCACGCCATTATCCGGCGCAGTTCTTCGAGGAATATCTCGGGCTTTCGAAGATGCTCAATGACGTCGAGCAGAAGTACTGTGTCGTAACTCAAGGCATCGAAGCTGGGTGCCCTGGCATTGAGGTCGCAAGGGATGAACTCGTCCAGCAAACCTGGCCTAACGGGATCGATATCCATTCCAGTCACGAAACATTTTTTGTGCGAGCGCAACCGGGCCCCAAGATAGCCGCCCGCGCAGCCGAGGTCGAGCACACGGGAGTTGGGCAGAATTCTTTCCATCGCCGCAGTGTGTGTGCTCGAATAGCCGAACTTTGGAGTGTAAGGCGAATAAGTACCGGCGGGAGCGCAGTCAAAAGCTGGATCGTACGATAGGCACATCTCCTGGAGGCGTGCCTTAAGTGCGGCTTTGACGACATTCGCGGCATAAGCGAATCCATTGACGTGGCAGATTTCATTGCCATAGTAAGTGGGGATCGGCAACTCTTTGATCGTCATTCGGGCGATCAATAGCTGAATAATGATTTCAGTGTCAAAATGGTGGGATGGCAGCGGCCACATCCCGGTAACGGGACTTTACAGGTTTAGTAGTCGGATCGGCTATGCTTGTAGCCTGGAGGGGTGTGAAGTCATGGCAGCAGGAGCAGCAGTAGCAGCGATCGCAGAGGCGACGAAGGCATCAGGTGTCATTGTGAGGCTCGAGCCGGTAAAGTTCCTGAAGGTGCTGAGCCGAGTTGCGGAGCCCATGGCCGTCATCGCTCGCGGCGGTCTTTTTACAGAGAATTTTCAATATCTGGTGGGCTATAAGGGGCTGGCGTTCTTCACAAAATCGGAAGATGCGCTGGAACTCCCCGCTGACGCTGAAACGGTTGCGGCTGAGAAGATTTGGATCCCCGGGTAGTCTAGGGCTGAGCCTTCGCTGCATTCGAATTTGGAGCGGTGCCATCAATTTCCGAGCGGCAACTCATGGCTGCCACTTCGAAGCCATTTGGAATCACAAGACGCGTCTGAGAAGTCTTTCTTCACTGCTCAGAGAACGGTGTTACCAGAATGTGACCCGCTCGAACCACTGGCCTTAGAACGCACAAACCGCCGAAGTGGCGTCGAGGCAGCAGAGGAGAGAGCGGTGAATCTTTTTCGTGCACATTTTCAGGCTCCCGTCCCCTGCGGACTACGCTTCAGATTCTCCGACGCCACCGCCACCGTAGTTCCCACGGCCGAATTGTGCGCACTGATGATCGCGGCGCGGGTTCGCTTTTCGGTCAGGGCCGGATCGGTACCGCGGGCATCGATGGAATAGTAATGGTTGCCGTCGCTCACGCAAGCCTGCTGCTCGCTATGCATCGATTTCGCTGAGTGCCTTCAGGTAATCCGAGCGGAGTCGGTCGCCGATCCAGAAGCCTGCACTCGCAATCATTTCATCCAACAAAGGGGCGCATGGCAGGATAACTCCACGCTTCTTAGCTTCTGCAAGAATGCCCAGCAAGCCGGTAACGTCCAAACCCAACTGCGTTGCCGCCCGGCGCCCCAACCGTTCGTCGATCAGTAGCAGAGATGCGTTCAATTGCTGCGCCAGCACAATCGCCTCGGATTCACCGGGATCCAGATCCGCACGCAAAGCCTCCACTGCGGCTCGGTTCACGGGCTCAACGACTTGAATCCAATCCGGAGCAAGGAAAATGCCGTTGTCATGAAGTTCGGAGGAAACGGCGGGTGGAATAACAATCGACCCGTACAAGTCCCTCAAGAGTTCCAACCGCTCGATGGCGACCAGATTGAGAATCGGGGATGTATCCGAAACGATCAGCAAGTCTTACGCCAGCGACTCGACACGGAGAAGGTCCTGCCGCATCTCTTCCACGCCGTAGTGAACAGGAATCCGCTGGCTGGCCAGTAACCGCTGGAACTCCAACTGTGGCAGTGCGGACAACTTGGCGGCCTGCCCCAAGGTCAGCCGTTCGCTTTGAAAGAGAGTGAGCGCAAGTTCGCGAACCAACTCGGTTTCCGTCAGTTTGGTTGATTCAAGAAGGCCGTCGGGTAGGGTAACTGTCATATTTCCTGCCTCCCTTCATTTTAGCGCGTTGCGGTACCGTCAGTTGCTTCTCAAGAAGGTTGCGGACTTCGTTTCAGGTTCTCGGATGTCACGGCAACCGACGTCCCAACAGCCGAATTGTGCGCACTGATGATGGCGGCGCGGGTGCGCTGCTCGGTCAGTCGAGCGCTTCATTGAAGTACTTCTTGAAGGTCGCGACGATGGTGAGCGAAGAGAACCATGAGGTGAAGCCGGACCACAGAGTCCGCATGTAGCCGATCAGGGTGCTGAACTGCGTCCCCGCCCATGTGAGACCCTGTCCCATTAGAATCCACGAGGAATTCCAGACGTCGCGCAGCTGATAGGTGGAGCCCTGCAGGGAAAACGTGGCATCGCGGAAGCGGTAGAGCGCGATGGCAATGCCCGCGATGGCGGCGACGGCGACGCCGATCGGCCCGCCGATTGCCGCGACGGCACTGCTGAGCGCATAACCAGCGGCAGAGGCGATCCCTTCTTCGGCAGCAAGTTGCCCAACAAACCAGAGGGCGGTCTTCAGCCAACCGGCGAACTGCGTCAGCGCGGGAATTACCCGGCCGAGGCCCGCGAAGCCGACCAGGAACTTCCCGATGCCTGCCGCGGCTTTTTCGATACCTCCGTTGGCGAGATCCGCCAGCAGGGGGATTGCGATCTTCGCCAGTTGCAGACCGGCGATGGCCTCGAGGGCCACTTTGAGTGCGTGCGCGTGCGTGGCGGCGAATTTGAGGGCGTCCGCGGTGGCATTGAACGCGGTGGTCACCGTGGCACCGAACGACGCCGCCAACTGCGGAATATTCGCGTGGCTGGCGACATCGATCAGCCTGTCGACCAGATTTGCGATAGCCGGGAGCGTCGCGCTCAGAAGCGAATAGCCCAGCCCCTGAAACATCAGTTTCAGCCGGTCCAGATTGTCGTGAGCGTCGGAAGCCACCTTTGCGGTGGAGGAACTGAGAACGAGGCCGAAGCGATGGGCCTCGTCGTTCACCTTCTCCTGCTCTTCTCCGTACTGGTTGAGCAACGGGATCATCCCCGCGTCAGCCTTCCCGAAGAGGGCAATAGCGAGAGCGGTTTTCCCGTCACCATCCGCCATGCCGGCGAACCTGGTGGCGATCTCGCCGAAGAGAACTCCGGAATCCTTAAGGTGCCCCGTCGCATCGACG
>CAIXXM010000075.1 GCA_903923395.1 uncultured Acidobacteriia bacterium | reverse complement strand
CGGGAGTCAGCACGGCGTTGAGAGCACTAACTCTGAGTTTACTCTGGCGGGTGGCTGACCTGCGGATGAGGCCGCATTTGAAAATAAAATCCAATTCTTTGTTACCTTCGGCGGGAAATCTCTTAGCAAGAATTGCGAGGAGAAATTATGAAGACGGATGGAACAAAGGATCGCGTGGTGCGCAGGAGTGGCGGGTTTGGGAAGATGTTTGCCGGACTACTGCTGGCCGGTGGAATGATTGCGTCCAGTGCGCAGGCGGAGATTTATACAACCTGGAACGTGGGCGGTTCCGTGGATGGCGGCAACCTGAGTGGAAGCTTCATCTACAGCGAAACCAGCAATAGCTTCCGGAATGTGAATATCGTCTTGAGTGGCGGTTCGGCACCGCAGACGTTCAATGACAGTTTCCATGTTTACGGCGGTGTGGGGAGCAATTACTTGAGCTTTGTGGGCAATAACGGGTATGACTTGAGTTTCGGTCTCAGTATGCCTGCTGCCCCTGGGGCCGCGACAGTTTCCGCAGTGAACCTGCAATTGAGTCAGACGATTGAATTTCCCACCTTCTCCATGCAGCAGTACATGGGCTTCGGCGGCACCATATCCACCAGCGGCGCGGTGGATAGCAATGCTCCCGAACCGGCAAGTATGTTGCTGTGCGGCACAAGCCTGCTGCTTGGCAGCGTGTTGCTTCGGCGCAGAACGGCCACATCGAAGACAGTATGCCGATGAGATCAAAAATGCCAGCCCCGGCAGCCGTTTTTATGCTGTTGATGCACTGCGCGGTTTGATTATGATCATCATGGCGATCGATGATTCGAACGCTTATGTCTCGCGGCAGCACGGGGCGGAGTTCTTCAACGGTGCGATCAGCCGGTATCACAGCGTGTTTCCGTTTATTACCCGCCTGATTACCCACCTTTGCGCGCCAGGCTTCTGTTTTCTGATGGGGGCGGCGGTGGTTTGGTTTGCGGCTTCGCGGCGCGGTCGCGGCTGGACGGAGTTACAGATCCTGCAGAAGCTTGCGGCGCGTGGCTTTGCGCTTTTCCTGGTGGGCCAGTTTCTCGAAAACCCTGTGGTGCTGGCGCAATCCTTTCTCAAAGGACCGGCGGTGCGGCTGGCCACGATGTCCATGCCGCCACCGATGGATGGGCTGCCTTCCTACTGGGGCTTTATCAAGATGAGCAATCTGGGCGTTGTGATGATGGCGTGTTCGGTGCTGCTGCGTTTTGGAGTCCGGGTTTGGGCCGTTGCCGGAGTGCTCTGTGTTGCGGCGACAAACTCCTTGCTTCCGGCGGATGGTGCGGTGGGGCCTCTCTGGAAAACGATTCTGCTGGAACTGGGACTTTCGGGGCATATGGTGGGCGTTTATCCCGTGATTCCCTGGCTGGGTGTGGCAGCTTGCGGGATGTGTTTTGGTTACTGGTGGAAGCAGCGCGCGGGTTCGTCTCCGGCGCTGGTGTCCGGGCTGGGTCTGGCGATGGTTGGCTTCGCGATGTTGGTGCGTTTCGCGGGCGGGTGGGGGAACCTGCAGTTACCTCGCGATAACAGCTGGATCGAGTTTCTCAATAACGTGAAGTATCCGCCCTCGCTGGTTTTCTGGACGCTTTCGGTGGGAGTGGATCTGCTGTTGCTGGCGGCACTGATGTGTCTGCCGGGCCTCTACCGCAGCGCAAAATCGCCGCTGATGGTCTTTGGGCAGACGCCTTTATTCTTCTATATCGTTCATCTCTATCTGTTCGCAGTGACCGGCTTTCTGTTCTTCCGTGAAGCTGCTCCGCTGTGGGTCACTTATCCGGTCTGGCTGGGAGGGTTGATTTTGCTGTATCCCGTATGTGCGTGGTACCGGCAGTTCAAGTTAGCCAAAGCACCGGAATCGCTTTGGCGTATGTTTTGACGCCGCCGGCCCGGTTTCGTGCCAGGCCGGCGGTGTCGGGCTGCTTAGTTGCGCGGTACTTCGATTGAGTAATCCGGCCAGCAGGTCAGATTGCCGTCGAAGCCACGGGCGGGGAAGGTGAGTCCGGTTGCGGGAGCAGAAGGTTGGAACTTCGGATCGAGCGCTTTCGCGATCTGGTCCTTCAGGTCCTCCAGATGCAGCTTGGTCTCCCGGGTGGAAGCCTTCGCAGCGGCTGCGCCCAGCTGTGCGCTGAGGCTCTTCAGTTCGCCGCGGAACAGCGGCCGGGAATCATCTGAAGTGCGGCTGTTGATGCGTTCGGAGAGTAACTCCACATACCCGCGCTGCAGGTTGCGGCGATACGCATCGATGGCAGGGGACGCCGCTTCGAGTTCCTTGAAGACGGCCTTGCGGACATCGGCGAGGAACTGGTCCGGAGCATAGGCCTTGGCACCGTCGATGGCTTCTTGCTCCACCAGACGGTCGAGACGGCTGGAGGACATGAGGGTGTTGAGGATACGCATCTGGGCGGACTTGATGCGCGCCAGCTCTCCGTTCGGTTCAATCTTGCGGAGGAGGTCCGGGTTGATGAACATCTTGGGAGTGGCGAAGGCGTTCTCCGCGAGGAAGTTCACTGCGGCCTTCTGGCGTTCCTTCGGCACCGGCGTGAAGCGGGGACCATCCTGACCGTAATGGCGCTCCTGGGAATCCATGCCGCCGACAATGACGGCGACGTGGTTCATTTCGAGTGTCCACTGACCCATCACCCGTCCGTAAAGGGCTTCGAGTTCGGTGTAGGATTCACCGGGTTCCGCAACAACCGTGGGCAGGAAGGTCATCACACGCTGGATGTTCTTCACGCCCAGCGCGGTGGACTTAATGGCATCCTGATCGCCGACGGCTTCGGTGTTCTCCCCGGGATCGCTGCCGAGAGAACCGGCGGTGGAGAAACGCAGCCAGGGTGTTTTGTCCTGTTCGCGTGCCCAGGCGTCGAGCGTGGGCTTCTCGTCGTCAGAGGTCTTGGCGTTGGGGATTTCCGCATAACCCCAGTGGGTGGCCCACTTATCATAGGGTCCGATTTTGGGGATCAGGTCTTCGAGGTCGATGTTATCTTCCGGCTGGGCAACATAGTTGAAGCGGGAGTAATCCATCAGGGTTGGCGTATGTCCGTTTTCCTTCACCCATTTTGCGTCGCGGACCTTCTCCTGCGGATAAGTCGCGCTTGCCTTCATGTTGTGCTGGAAGCCGAGGGTATGTCCTACTTCATGGGCGACCACATATTCCACCAGACGACCCATGAGGTCATCGGGCAGGGGGAACTTCTGTGCGCGCTTGTCGAGCGGACCAACCTGTGTGAAGTACCAGGTCTTCGCGAGGTTCATGACGTTGTGATAGAACTGAATGTCCGCATCGAGGATCTCACCGGTACGGGGATCAGAGACGTGCGGGCCAACCGCGTTTTCGATGTTGGAAGGCAGCCAGCGGACGACGGCGTAACGTGCATCTTCCGGGCTCCAATCCGGATCTTCTGACTTACTCGGAGCTTCCTTCGCGATGATACCGTTCTTGAAGCCGGCTGCTTCAAACGCGGGCTGCCAGTCTTCAATGCCTTTCTTGATCCAGGCAACATATTTCTTCGGTGTGGCAGGGTCCACATAGTAAGTGATGGGCTTCACGGGTTCGGAGACAGCGGCGGAGGGGTTTTTCTTTTCCAGACGCCAGCGGGTAATGAAGACGCGCTCCTTGGCACCCTGTGCGTCCAGGCCGAAATCGGTCTGCTTGACGGAGAAGTAACCGACGCGTTCATCGAAAAGGCGGGGTTTCATGGGGTTTTCGGGCAGTTTTACCATCGAGTAATGCATCAGGATGGTGGCGGTGTTGCCGCGCATCGCTCCGCCGAAGCCTGCACGCGCGGGGGCACCCCCGGTGGGAAGCGTTGCTGTTTCGGGCGGCGAAGTGTAAGTCTGGGTAACTTCCATCTCCACGTTGATGGGGAAGGTCTTCACAGACTCCACAAAGGTGCGGCTGGCGTCAAATCCGCGGGCGCGGATGCGTGTGCGGGCGCTGAATTCCGGCACTTCTGTGGTGAGCAGGCGGGTAACATCGATGACCGGCGCATCGTTCGGACCAAAGGCTTCAATGTTGAAGGCCATCAGGATGGTGCTGTTGTTGGCTGCTTCCACTGCTTTGGCGACGGGTTCGGAGGGGCTGGCCACGATGTCATATTCGACGGAACGCAGGAAGACGCGCTTGTCGTGACGTTCCCAGCGGACCACATGGTTGCCCGCGGCCTGGCCGCCATAACCGGCGCCAAGGGTGGTCTTCGCGATCTGGCTGGACCACAGGAAGACTTTGTCCAGTTCACTCGCCGGGATCTCAAAGTAGTACTTCCCTTTGATGTTATGGACCGTGAAGACTCCTTTCTTGGAAACGGCATCTTTGGTGATGACCTTGTCATAGGGCTTCGGTTCCGGGTCAGCCTGGCGTGCCGCGCCAAAGCCGCCGGGGGTAGCCGGACCCTGCGCGGGCGTGTCCTGTGCGAATGCCGCGGAAGTAAGCAGCAATATCGGGAAAATGTGTTTCAACATGGGGTAAAAGTAGTTTACCGCTTACAACTGGCGGGAATTTGCCCGGGGCTATTCTGCTTTCCGAAGCTGTTCGTGAATGTAGGGTTCGCCGGGAAAGCGCTGGTCCAATGTTTTCCAGACGGCTCGTATGGGTGAACGGTTTGCCTGCGCTGTATCGGGCAGCGCGGCGGAAGCGGCTGCGCGGATGCGGGTGAGATTCCAGCCGTAGAACGGCGTGGTTGTTTTTTCAAAAAGCTTCTCTGCTGCCTCAATCGCTTTGGGGAACCAGCGCGCGGCAGCCTGCGTGTTGCCCCACGCGGCTTCGAGTTTGGCCCAGGTGAAGAACAAGTCGGACTGCATATTGCGGTCCGGGTTTGGCGATAACCGTTGGGCCTCGGGCAGTAGAGCTTCGGCGTCTTGGAACTCGCGGCGCGCGATATGGGCGTCCGCTGCGATGATCCGGGGATAGGCGCGGAACTGGGCGCTTGCGGGCATGGCACCGTCGAAAGTTTGTGCGGCGGCCGCGGCTTCCCGCAATGCCGTGGGGGGATCGGCTGTGGCGAGAGAACAGGCGATCTTGTTAAGGGTAATGCCCAGATCATTGCGGGAGTTCGTGTCATTGGGGTCGAGCGCAATGAGGTGTGTCACCGGCTGCAGAGCTTCGCGGTAATGGTTGGCGGCGCTGGTGAAGTTGCCGCGGGTGGGCCGGTCACAGGGACCCTCCAGATCGCCCAGATCCCGAATGGCGCGGCCCAGAAGCCGGTTGATGCCGGGCGAATCCGGATGTTCCCGCTGCAAGGTGCGGAGGTTCGAAGTCGCTTCCTGATGCGCTTGCCTTGCCTCTGTTAAATGCATCAGGCGGTGGTGTGCCTGACCCAGCGCGCTCAGCACATATGAATCTGTTGCCGGTTCTCCAGTATTTGCTCGCTTGCCGCTTGTTCTCTTGTCACGGGCAGCAGCCGTTCCAAGACGCGCAAGCTGCCAGCCAGGTCGCCGCGCTGGTTCAGGATGCTGGCCAGGACGCTTAAAGTTTTTGCGCGGAGCAAAGGTGGCAGGCCTTCGCTGCTGGTGTCCGCCTCGCGTACGAACCGCAGCGCGTTTTCGGTATCACGCAGGAAGATGCGGTTGTTTGCCGCATCGCGCAGGATAGTCACGAACGTTTCGCGCTGGGCCTTGGTCAGCGCTTTGGCGTCATCGAGAGACCTTGCGAGCGAAAGTGCCTTGTCATAGGTAGCAACTGCGTCCTGTGGATGTCCCAGACTGGGGCCGTTGGCTGCACCCTGTGCGACCGCCAGTTTGGCATAAGCCACGCCCAACTCCCGCTGCAGACCGGCGTCGCCCTTGGCGTCGGCAGCAAGACTGTTGAGATATTCCTGTGCGGTGGCCACCATCATGGCCCGGGCTTTGAGTGTTCCCGGTGTTTTCGCCACTTTATCGTGAAAATCGAACAGAAAACGGTTCGCCAGTTGCCGCACCTGCTGGAACCGGCGCACCGTGCGGCGCTGCTCCGCCAGGGCAATCGCGAGGCTGGCGGAGAGCAGCGCGAAGATGCTGCACACCGCAGCCAGTTGCCACCAATAGCGGCGGCTGAACTTTCTTACGCGGTAGCTAATGGTGTCTGGACGTGCCGCTACCGGCCGGTGATCGAGATAGCTTTCGATATCTGCCGCCAGAGCGCGGACGGCATTGTAGCGCCGTTCCGGTTCCTTGCGCAGTGCCATCCGGAGAATGTTGTCGAGATCTTCGCCAAGCCCCGGTTCCTCCGGCACCGCGGTTTCCACCAGCCGGCAAATCTCGACCGGGCTCGAAGTGGCAATTTTGTAGGGCCGCCGGCCCGTCAGCAATTCATAGAGGATGATGCCGAGCGAATAGGTATCGGTGGCGGTGCTGACCAGTTCGCCCCGCAATTGTTCCGGACTCGCATAATCCGGCGTCAGGGCCTGCAGCAGCGTGGCGGTTTGTTCGCTGGAATTATCCAGCAGTTTGGCGATGCCGAAATCCAGCAGCTTCGGTGTGCCATCCGCAGTGACGAGAATATTGACGGGCTTGAGATCCCGGTGGACCACCAGCTTGCGGTGGGCATACTCCACGGCATCGCAGACCTTCAGAAAAAGATGGAGCCGCTGTTCGCGCGGCAGCTTTTCCCGCTCGCAGTATTGCGTGAGCGGCACGCCCTCCACATACTCCAGAACGATGTAGGGCAGACCGGCCGACGTGGTGCCGCCGTCAATGAGGCGCGCGATGTTGGGGTGTTCCAGGCCGGCGAGGATTTGGCGTTCCTGCCTGAAGCGCTCCAGCATGGCCGGGGTTTCGAGACCCAGGTGCAGGACCTTGACGGCCACTGCCTTTTCAAACGCGCGGTTATCGCGGATGGCTTTGTACACCACACCCATACCGCCGCGTCCGATGATGGCGGTTGGCTTGTACGGGCCAGAATGATTCGGCAGGCGTGGTGCTGTTGAGCAGTAACTCACCCTCGGTGACCGCTTCTTTGAGAAGGGTACCCGCTTTGCCATCGCCGGCCAGGAGCAGCTTTACTTCCGCGAGAATCGCGGGGTCGGCCGCGGCGAGAAGTTCCTCCCGCTTCCACTCCGGCTGTTCGACCACGGCATAAGAAGAGCGCTTTTATTTCACGCCAGCGGTCCTTTGGCTTCGTCGAGTTGGTCTGGTTGGGCATGCAAATAGTTGTAGAGCCAGGCTTCCGCCAGGCGGCATTCGCGGGTGACGGTGGAGCGGGAGATTTGCAGGACCTCCGCAATTTCGTCGCCGGTCAGACCGCCGAAGTATTTCAACTGAATCAGGCGGCTCTTTCGCTCATCGAAGGTCTGCAACTCGGACAGAGCATCGTCGAGCGCGATCAAAAGGGAGCCGCGTTCCGGGGCGAAGGAGAGAGCTTCGTCCAGGGGGACGTCTGCCATGCCGGAGCCGCGCTTTTTCGCATTGTGTTTCCGGGCATAGTCCACCAGAATCTCGCGCATGATGGCCGACGCCACGGCGAAGAAGTGAGCTCTGCTGTGCCACTCTTCCTGCCCGTGCTTCACCAGCCGGAGATACGCTTCGTGCAGCAACGCCGTGGGCTGCAGCGTATGTCCGGGCCGCTCCGCCCGCAGCTTTGACAGAGCCAGGTTCCGGAGTTCCCGGTAGACCACGGGTGTCAACGCATCCAGAGACGCACGGTCTCCGCTGCTCCAGTTGCGCAGGAGCAGGGTGATGTCGTTGCTGTCCCCGTTTGACGCCATACAGATGAGAGTTCTTTGCAGAGTATCACCTGATGCGGCGGACAGGTTACAAGGCGCAAAGCAGCTGGCGATAGGCTCACAGGGCGGAAAAATATTTCCTGACGGTGGGCGGAGAGCAGAGTAAGTCGCGTGAAGCTGGAATGCTCCCCCGTTGATAAACTAAAGAATTCCCCATGCAACTTGAGAAAGTGTACGAGCCGCGGCAGTTTGAGCCGCGCTGGGCCCAGTGGTGGGTCGAGAGCGGCATTTATACCCCCAAGGCGGATTCTGATGCGCCTGTATTCTCGCTCGTCATCCCTCCGCCCAACGTGACCGGCTCTCTCCATATGGGCCACATGCTGGAGCATACGGAGATTGACGTCACCATCCGCTGGCACCGCATGAAGGGGGACAACACCCTTTGGCTGCCCGGTACGGATCACGCGGGGATCGCCACCCAGATGGTGGTCGCCCGTCAGCTTTCTGAGCAGGGCATCAACTACCGCGACCTCGGCCGCGAAGCCTTCGAGAAGAAGGTTTGGGAGTGGAAGGCGGAATCCGGCGGCAGAATCAAGAGCCAGATGATTCAGTTGGGTGCTTCGTGCGATTGGTCGCGCGAACGGTTCACGCTGGATCCGGGTCTTTCCGCAGCGGTGCGCGAAGTCTTCGTCACCTTGTATGAGAAGGGGTCCATCTACCGCGGCGAATACATGGTCAACTGGTGCCCCGGTTGCCGTACCGCTGTCAGTGATCTCGAAGTGACCCACGAGGAGACGCAGGGCCATTTGTGGCATTTGCGGTATCCGGTGGTTGGCACCGATCAGTTCCTGACTGTGGCTACCACGCGTCCGGAAACCATGCTCGGAGACACCGCTGTCGCGATCAATGCGAAGGATGAACGGTACTTCGACCTGCACGGCAAGACGACGCTGTTGCCGATTACGGGCCGAGAGATTCCCATCATCCTCGATGACCTGGCGAATCCGGAATTCGGCACCGGTGCGGTGAAGGTAACTCCCGCACATGATCCGAATGACTTTGAAGCGGGCAAGCGTCACAACCTGCCGTTGATTCAGGTCATCGGCCTCGACGCCAAGATGACGGCTGCCGCCGGCGCATATGCCGGCCTCGACCGCTACGAAGCCCGCAAGCGGATTGTCGCTGATCTGGATGCAGCCGGTGCTCTGGTCCGCGCGGAAGATTACGTGGTTTCGCTGGGTAAGTGCCAGCGCTCGAAGGATGTGGTTGAGCCGCTGGTTTCGAAGCAGTGGTTCGTCCGTACCAAGCCCCTGGCCGAGAAGGCCATCGCCGCCGTCGATGAAAAGCGCATCGAGATCGTGCCGGAACAGTGGGTCAAGGTCTGGAATGAGTGGATGCACAACATCCGCGATTGGTGTATCTCGCGCCAGTTGTGGTGGGGCCACCGGATTCCGGCCTGGTATTGCGATGCCTGCGGGGAGACGATTGTCTCGAAGACGGACCCGGATGCCTGCAAGTGCGGCGGACAGCTGCGGCAGGAAACGGATGTGCTCGACACGTGGTTCAGCTCCGGGCTCTGGCCGTTTTCGACGCTCGGCTGGCCGGACCAGACGGGTGATCTGCAGAAGTTCTACCCGACCTCACTGTTGATCACCGGTTTTGACATTCTCTTCTTCTGGGTGGCGCGCATGGCGATGCTCGGCATTGAGTTCATGGGCGACGTGCCGTTCCGGCAGGTTTACATCCACGGCCTGGTGCGGGATGCCGAAAAGCAGAAGATGTCGAAGACCAAGGGGAACGTCATCGATCCGCTTGTGGTGACCGAGCAGTACGGCACCGATGCCGTCCGCATGGCGCTGTTGAGCGGTGCCGCGCCGGGGACCGACATTGTCTTCTCGCAGGACCGTATTGAAAGTGCCCGCGCCTTCGCCAACAAGATCTGGAACGCGGCCCGCTTCCTGTTCATGAACATGGAGCGCTGCGGTGTACCGGCCTGGATGGCGGAAGACGTAAATGCCTATCTGCCCCCCACAGGCTCCGCTGTGGAAGACCGCTGGATCTTCAGCCGGTTGAACGAGTGCGCGCAGGAGATCAATAAGGCCATCGCCGCTTACCGGTATCATGACGCTGCGCAATCGGCCTGGCGCTTCTTCTGGAATGAGTTCTGTGACTGGTATGTGGAACTCAAGAAGCTGAAATTCCAGGAAGGTTCAGGGCTGAATGATGACTGGCGGAACCTTCTTGCCGCGTTCGAAAGTGCCCTGCGGCTGCTGCATCCTGTGATGCCGTTCCTGACAGAGGAACTGTGGCACCGGTTGGGCGCGAAAGAGGGCGAATCCATTTCTCTCACCGCGTTCCCCGAATTCAACGAAGCCCGCGTGGATACTGCCGCGGAACGCGAAATCGGCATGCTGCAGGATATCGTCGCGGCGTTGCGGAATCTGCGTGCGGAGATGAGTCTTGATCCCAAGCTCCAACTCGACGGGCGGCTTTCCGGCAATGCGGAAGCGCTGCAGGTGATCGCGGCGCACGGGACGGTGATTCAGCGGCTTGCGGGCGTCAATCTGGTGGAAGGCAATGTGCCGAAGACCGGTGCTGTCCGTTCTACCAGTGAATTCGATCTCGCGATTGACGTGCCGCATGCACAGTTGGAAGCCCAGAAGAAGCGGCTCGAAAAGGAGAAGGAGCAAATGGTGAAGAACATCGCCAGTTCGAAGCGCCAGTTGAGTGACGATGTGTTCCTCGGCAAGGCTCCGCAGAAGGTGGTGGATTCGATTCGCGAAAAATTGGCTGCGTATGAGGTGCAGTTGGCCAAGATCGATGAGATCCTGTCTCAATGACACCTGCCACCGAATTGCATCCGGAGATCATTGACGCGGTGCGCCGCGCTCTTGCGGAAGATATCGGGACAGGGGATGTCACCTCTCAGGCCTGCATCCCGGCGGATCGGCGCGCTGCAGGCTATGTTCTGGCCCGGGAGTCCATGGTGCTGGCTGGTACTGGTCTGCTGCCGTTGATTTATGCCGAGCGGGGCGGCGTGGAGACTTTGACGATTCTGCACGGCGATGGCAGCCACGTGCAGGAAGGCGATCGTGTGGCCGAGGTTACCGGTTCAGCACGTACTCTGCTGGAATGTGAACGTACAGTACTGAACTTTCTGCAAAGGCTCTCCGGCATTGCAACCCTGGCGTGGCAGTTTTCATCTTTGGTCGAAGGAACGAACTGCAAAGTCTTGGACACAAGGAAAACAACACCCGGTTTGCGCCGGCTCGAAAAGGCAGCAGCTAGAGCCGGCGGTGTGACCAATCACCGCATGGGCCTGTTTGATGCTGTTTTGATCAAGAACAATCACATCTCCGCAGCGGGCGGTGTGCGTGCCGCGCTTCAGAACGCCGCGGCCAGCGGACTTCCCGTCGAGATCGAAGTGCGCACTTTCGACGAGATGGAAGAGGCACTTGCCTGCGGGGCGAAGCACCTGCTGTTGGATAACCTTTCTCCCCAGCAAGCCGAAGAGTGGGTGCGCCACATTGCGGGCCGTGCCACCGTCGAACTCTCCGGGGGGATCGATCTGGATAGTGTCCGGGGCTATGCGGAGACTGGCGCGGACTATGTTTCCGCGGGTGCAATCACACATTCCGCCCAGGCCAGGGACCTGAGCTTTCGTCTGGAATTGCTGTGAGTGCCAGAGTTATCCATCTAAAATCCACGGCGTCCACAATGTTGGATGCAACTGCCCTCGCGGCCATGGGAGAGCCGCATGGAACGGTGGTTGTTGCGGACCGTCAGACGTCAGGCATCGGACGTCACGGGCACACCTGGCACAGCGAACAGGATGCCGGTCTGTATGTCTCCATCATTCTGCGCCTCAAGCTGCCGCCTGCGGATTTGCCGGTGCTGACGATGGCGCTGGGGCTCGCGGTGCAATCCGCCGTCAATGATTTCGCCGGTGTGTCGGCTGACCTCCGCTGGCCGAATGATGTGATGGTTAATGAGAAAAAGCTGGCGGGCATTCTAGTGCAGTCCCACGGCGAAGCACAGATTGCCGGGATCGGGATCAACGTCAACCATAAGAGCTTCCCCGCGGATATCGATGACATTGCCACTTCGCTGCTGATGGAGACCGGCCGGAAGCATTCGAAAGTGGATCTTCTCGATCACCTGCGGACCACGATGCTGCCATATGTTCATATCCTGACGGACCGGGGCAAGAAAGAAATCTTCCGGCTGTTCACCATGCGGTCGAGTTACGTGATCGGCAAGCAGGTGGAGGTCGATCTGGGGACCCGTGTCATCCGGGGAGATACAGCTGGACTCGATGAGAATGGCTTCCTCCTGGTTTCCACACCGCATGGCCGCGAGACGGTTATGGCGGGTGGCGTCCGTCCAGCGGTTGGATCGTAACGTTGATGTCCATGGCGTGAGTGCGCTCCTCCGGCGCTGCCGCTAAGTTTATTCCCTGTATTCCACGATTGAATTCTAACGATATCCGGCACCCGCAATAAATCGGATTATCACTGCCGGTGTGCCTGATGTTTGCACCCGGAACACGGGCGGCGGGAGGCAATTGATGTACTTCCCCCGATAAAGCTGGTGGTTTGGAGCCGGTGGGCGGCGATGATGCGGTGGTCCGCGGAAATAAGATTACTACCTGTTATCCCGTGACATTAGTAAAAATCGACTTGTTTTGAAAATGTATTGGAGTGCACTATGTGGTCGATGGTGCACACAACACTGACTGACACATCGGGGCTCGCCTGGAACGCTGGCAGCCCGGCAGCAGACGTTAAGACCAAAGCTGAAGTCGAGGAGTTGGCGAAACGGCATCCGCAGTTCATGCTGTCGACCTATGACACCAGGTCGCGCCAGGGAGCGGAGCACGCGGCACCAGCAGGGAAACGGTGCCGGAAATGCGGCGGCTCAGAATTGCAGCGCGTACACCGGACGGGCCTGTTGCAATGGGTTTGTTCCTACTTTTGCGCCTTTCCCTACCGGTGTGCGAAGTGCTTCCAGCGGCAGATGTTGATTCTGCCTTCCATCCGGCTGGTGCAGCCCGTGGTGCTCATTCTGCTGCTTGCCGGCAACATCATCCCCTTGACAATCCAGTTGTGGTATCCGAAAGCCCACGCCGAAGTTGTCACTGAGGCCGGCGGGGTCGCGCGGCGCGTCAGGACTTCGGAACTAACTCCCTTTGAACGCATGATGCTGACCAAAAAGAAGCAGACCATGCGTAATGAGGACGTTGTTCTGCTGCTCTCTTCCGGCGTGGATACAACTCTTGTTCTCAAAATGATCCGCGCGTCGAACGGGATCTATGATCTTAGTCCCGCGGCGGTGGTGAAGCTGAAGCGCTCGAATGTGGATGTGGTGGTCATCGAAGCGATGATCGATTACTCGCAGAACCGGGAATTGGGAGATCAATAGGAACCCTATGTTCGAACTTACTGTGACAAGCTCAAGACAGGAAACGCGCATGCTTCGGCTTCCGGCGGCATTTACGGCCCTGCTGGTGTTGCTCAGCTTACTATCGGCCTGCTCGAAGACACCCGCGGCGGTGGCGAAACAACATATGGAACGCGGCGAGGCCAGCCTCGCGAAGGCGGATGCGCGCCGTGCTGTGCTGGAGTTCAAGATCGCGTCGCAAAATACTCCGGCTGATCCAGAGCCACAATACAGGCTCGGGATTGCGTTCCTGCAAGTGAAGGATGGCAGGGCTGCGGTCAAAGCCTTCGAGAAAGTGTTGCAGTTGAATCCGAATCACCCCGGCGCGCTTTTCAGTTACGCACGGATGAAGGCTGAAGCCAACCAGCCCGAGATCCTGCATGATGCCGAAGATATGTTGCAAAAGGTTCTGGCGGGCCGCCCTGGCGATGCTCCGGCTCTCTATGCCCTGGCCATGGTGGAGACCAAACTGAAAAAGCCGGATGATGCGGTGCGTTACTTTCAGGATGCTCTTGATCACAAAGCTGCCCCGATGGAAGATATTCAGCTTCCTATCGCCGCTGCGGCATTTCGTGGTGACCTTGTTCTTGGCAGGCAGTTTGTCACGCTTGCCCGTACGAAACTGCCCGGGTCCGCGAAGTTAGCAGTCCTCTCTGCGGAGGTGGCGCTGGCCGCCGGTGATGAGGGGAACGCCAATGCTGAGACAGCCCGGGCGCTTTCGCTCGATTCGCAGCTTCCTGAAGCGCTCCGGTTGCAGATCCGTCTGGCAGAAAGAGCAGGGCGTGGCGGTGACTCGGAATCTGCCGCACGCAAGCTCGCCGCTCTGCCTGATCCAGCCAATCACTCTGCATTTGCGGACGTTCTGTTCGCGCACGGCAAGACGGAAGAGGCGCTCGCAGAATATAAGGCAGCCGCGGAACGGAATCCAGCAGATCATCTGGCCGGACGGCGCTATATTGACGGACTGTTTCGTGCCCATAAGACGGAGCAGGCCAAGGCAATCCTGGATGCTGCGATCCGGAATGATCCCAAGCGCGAAGACCTGCTCGAAGTCCGCGCACGGTTGGCGCTGTATGAGAACCGGATCGAAGAGGCTGGAGTTGATCTGGCGTTGCTCGATAAGTTGAAGGCCGATACCGAAGGTGTGGTTCTGCTCAAAGCGATCTATCATGGAGCGCGCGGTGAGAATGAACAGGCCGGCGATCTTCTGAACCGCGTGCTGGGTATGAATCCGAGGCTGCTGGAAGCCCGTTTGCGTCTGGCCCGGTTACTTACAGAAAGCGGCAAGGCGGATGTGGCTGTGCGAATCCTGGATGCGGCATCGAAGGCAGAGGCGAGCGTTCCTGCTCTCATTCATCAGCGGAACGCTGCTCTCATCGCATCGGGCGCCTGGGAGGATGCGGCAAGTGCCGTCAGGGCCCAAATGAAGAGTCAAAAGATACCCTCAGCGGACCTCCTGATGCAGGACGCGACGATCCGGCTCCATTACAACGATCTTAGCGGCGCGGAGAAAGAAGTTGTAAGTATTCTGAGTTCCGATCCGGGCAATGCAGCCGCACTGGAAGTCATGTCTTCCATTTATACAAGCCGCAAGAAATCGAAGGACTATATTGTGTGGCTGGCCAAACATGCGGACGCGAATCCCACCGTCGCAACGCTGCAGATCGAGGCCGCCAGAATGTTGCGTGTTTCCGGTGACCTTGCCGGGGCGCGGCGTGATCTGGCCCGTGTTTCGAGTGGTCCGCAGGCTGACCAGGCAGCAGTGGAAACGGCAGTTGTGGATATGGCCGAGGGCAAACGCGATGAGGCCCGTACGATTCTTCAGTCCTCGATCCGCAAGCGCGATTCTGCACTCGCGAGGGTTCTGCTGGCCGATCTATATTCCAGCAGTGGCGACCTGCGGCAGTCCGAAGAGCAATTGAGAGCAGCACTGGCTCTGTCTCCTTCAGATCCAGTGATTCTGATCAATCTTGCCGCCGCTATCTCGAAGGACCCGAAACGCAGGGATGCGGCTTTACCCTTCGCCGAAAAGGCACTTGCTCTCTCTGGCGGGAATGCCGATGTGGAGAGTTCCAGCGGCTGGTTCTATTACAAGGCTGGACGTTATCAGCAGGCGGTGGCATATCTCGAAGCTGCGCTCAAGACCAGGGATTCCGCCACAACCAGATACCGTCTTGCCGCGGCTTGCATGAAGTCCGGAGACCAGGCTTGCGCCGATACGCAATACGCAGCCGCTCTCCGGACAAATCCCACGGACCCGGTTCGCTCTGAAGTCGACCCGCTGCTGCACGGGGTCGCCCGCTAAGTCTTTTCTCCGGCAGTTCGATGCCGGGAAATGGAAGTATTGTCAGCCGGTCAGTGTAAGTGTTCCGTTCCTCCTCCGTCACGGGCACAGCGCTGGAAACCGCTCCGAATGTTGGTTCGCGTGGAGATTTTCAGCGCAGGACTTACAGCCGGGCAGCCTGAGTCTCAATAAAATGCGGAGTATCTACTCCGCGGAAAGGTAACATCATGAAACGTCAGCTCTTGAAAGCAATGTCTCTTTGCGCGGGTATGGTTTGGGTGTCTCTCGGAGTAGCGAGCGCCACGTCGCCCTGTCCCAGCACCCTCGGAGCATCCACCGTGTGCTCCACCATCATCACCGTTACGGATGATGGCTCTGGCGGCTTTTCTGTCTCGTCGATGAATCCTCTGGGCGGCACGCCCTATGACGGCAGTGAGGATTCGCTCGTCGGTGTGGTGAACAACTCGAGCCAGACCATCATGTCGATCTATCTCACCGGGACCAACATCTTCGGCTTTGAACTGGACGGCATGTGCTCTGCGCCGTATGCCTCTGCCGTGACCGGCACCAACTCCTGTTCGGGTCCCACGCTCGATCCGAATGGCTACGGCGGTAACGAAGTCAACTTCGTCGTCGACAGTAACAACGCGGGCGGTGTCAATTTCGTCAACGGGATTGCAGCGGGTGGTACGCAATACTTTAGCTTGGAAGAAGATACCACGCTGGAGACCAATGCGATCACCCCGCAAGGTGCATCGGAAACATCTTACTCCGGCACGCCGGAGCCTGGCACGATGACGTTGCTTGGTGCCGGACTGGTGCTGCTTGTGATCGGACGCAACCGCGTGGGCGACCGCCTTGCGAAGGCGCTCCGTTCGTAAGGAGTCCCAAAGGCCGCCATCTCTTCCTCCGGGGATGGCGGCCGTTTTGTTTGAATTAAAAAGTGTCAACAACCACCTAACCGCGCAAGAGCTTATCGAGTTTGGCAAAGGCTGTTTCGAGGGTCTGCGGCTTCCGCAGAACACCTTCGAATAGATCCCCATTGGCGGCGAAACGCTGTGGGCCATTGATGATGTTGAAGTGTTCCGGGCGCAAGCCAGGCCGGACTTCACTCCATTCCAGAGGCGTGGAGACAGGAGCACCTTTGTAGGCCCGTGCGACATAAGGTGCTGAGATGGTCTTGCTCTGGGCAATTTGCAGATAGTCGAAATAGACGCGGTTCTTCTCCCGCGCCGCGACGCTGCGGGGAGTAGTGAAAAGGTCCGGGCGTTCTGTTGCCACCAGCCGTGCGATGACTTCCGCAAAGCCGCGTACGATGTCATAACTATAGTGTGGTTCCAGAGGCACATAGATATGCATGCCGTCGCCACCTGTAGTCTTGGGGTAGCCTGTGAGCCCGATGGCAGTTAACTTCGTCCGGATCAACAGGGCCGCCTCCACGATCTTGTCGTAATTGCACTCCTGCGGGTCAAGGTCAATGAGCAGGAAGTCAGGGCAATCGAGCGAACCAATCCGGCTCATCCAGGGATTCTGATCAATGCAGCCTAAGTTGGCCAGATAGAGAAGGACGGCCTCATTCTGCGCGATGATATAGCGTATGCCGTCAATGGTTTCCGTCGGCAGCCACTTGGGATAACTCTCCGGCGTGTTCTTTTGAAAGAAGAACTCACCGTGGATACCGTCCGGGTAACGCTTGAGCGAAAGTGGGCGGTCCTTCAAATGCGGCAGAAGCAGGGGTGCCACTGCCTGGTAGTAGGCGACGACATCCCCTTTGGTATAGCCGTCATCGGGATAATAGAGTTTCTTGAGATTGGAGAAATGAACAGGAGACTTTTCCTGCTTCACTTGTTGGGGGGGCTTGTCCCCGCGAAGTCCGATATAGACCGGAGCGCGGAGTTTGCGGTCACTGGTCCAATTCGCGAATTTGACCTGCGCCACAAGTTCCGGCTTGACCCAGACCATACCCTTGGGCATCTTTTCTGCGACATCGAACGGGGATAACTTTGCCGTGCGCGTTTCCAGTTGAAGCCACAGGGCTTTGCGCGTGGTCTCATCAAAGCCCGTGCCCACGTTCCCCGCATAATGTAACTTTCCCGCTTCATGAAAGCCAACCGCAAGTGAGCCGAAGTAATCCCGCTCACCCGGCAGATAGCCGCCGATGACGAACTCCTGTTCAGAGGTCAACTTGAGCTTGAGCCAGTTACGGCTGCGCCGGGATTCATAGATACTGCCTGCGCGTTTTGCAATGAGGCCTTCCAGGCCATTGGCTTTCGCGGCTTTCAGCATCGCGGTGCCGTCTTCAAAGTGCTCTGAGATGCGCAGCAGAGGATGGGGCTGCAGGATCTGTTTCAGCAGTTTCTTGCGTTCCACCAGCGGCGCACCGCGGAGGTCGAAACCATCGAGATACAGCAGGTCGAACGCGAAGTAGTGGACTGGCTTGCCCGCGCCCGCTGCCTCCTTCGAATGAATTCGCGGCTGGATCAGTTCAAAGTGCGATACGCCGCGTTCATCCAGTACCGCGAGTTCGCCATCCAGAATGGCCCGCGCCGCGGTGATCTGTTCCGGCAGGATGTTCAGTTCAGGGTAGTTCTGTTCGCAGCGGTTATTGTTGCGCGTATACAGAGAATAGCCCTGCGGCTCAATAAAACAGAGCGCGCGCACGCCGTCCCACTTGATTTCATAGAGCCAGTCCGCGGCCTTGGGCGGTGCGTCTGCCATCTCCGCGGCCATGGGGGAAAAGAAGCCGGGCATGGGGGCTTCCACAGCACCGGGGATTCCCAGGAAGGGATACCAGCCGGGCTTGGAATATTCATCTTTCTTCTTGATCAGCAGCCACTCATTGCCCTTGCCGCGGCCCTTCATGCGGACGATAGCGAAGAGTCCGTTCAGCAGTGTCCCGTGCAGGCGGAACTTGAAATCGCCGCGCTCCAGTTGTCCGGCGGCATCGGGCTCGCCGATGACTTCATAGGTGCCCTGGTCCCAAACAGTGATGCGTCCTGCCCCGTAGTTGCCTTCCGGGATGATCCCTTCGAAGGTGCCGTATTCGAGCGGATGATCCTCCGTCATCATGGCGAGGGGCTTTTCCGTGGCATCGAGTGAGGGCCCTTTGGGCACGGCCCAACTCTTCAAAACGCCATTGATTTCGAGCCGCAGATCATAGTGCAGGCGTGTGGCGTAGTGCCTTTGGATATAGAAACGACCGCCCCGCGGGTTGGACGCGGCTGGCGTTTTGCCCTCCGGTTCCGGCGTTCTGCGGAAGTCGCGTTTCTGTTTATACTCGTCCAGAGACATAAAGGCATGGAAATGCTGTGCTTTCCATGTTAGAAATGTACAGTATGGCAGTCAGCATCTGGAAAGGGCACCTGACCTTCGGACTGGTTTCATTCCCCGTGCGCCTCTTTACGGCAGCGCGGAGTGAATCTATCAGCTTCAACCAGTTGCACAAGCATGACGGCTCCAGAGTGAAGCAGGTCCTCTTCTGCCAAGCCGAGGACAAGCCGATCTCGCGCGATGAAATCGTGAAGGGCTACGAGTACGAGAAGGGCAAATACGTCGTCATCGATGACGAAGACATCAAGAAGGTCGCCCCAAAAACTGCACGTGTGATGGAGATCCAGGAGTTTGTGGAATCCAAACAGGTGGACCCGGTCTTCCTCGACAGTTCCTATTACATGGCTCCCGATGAAGGCGGCGAGAAGCCTTATGCGCTGCTGTTCACGGCCATGAAAGAGACCGGCCGGTATGCGGTTGCGAAGATTGCGATGCACAGCCGCGAGCATGTGGTGATTGTGCGTCCCGGGGAACGCGGCATGGTGCTGCATACGATGTACTACGCCGATGAGGTCCGCCGCACGGAAGAGTTCCGCACCGATGCCGATACGGTGAAAGAGAAGGAACTGGCTCTGGCAAAGATGCTGGTGGAGTCTCTGGCAGGTGATTTTGAACCCGAAAAGTACAAGGACGCCTACCGCGAGAATCTGCGCACCATGATTGCGGCCAAGATCGACGGCCAGAAGATTGTGGAAACGCCGCAGACCACTCTCGCGCCCGTCATCGATATCATGGAAGCCCTGCGCAAGAGCCTGGAAGACCGCAAGCCGGTGAAGTCGGCAACGGTTGCCATGGCGGGCGCTGAAGCGGATGATATCGTCTCTGAGGAACCGAAGAAGAAGCGTTCGGTCCGCAAAGTCAAATCTGCCTGATTCATTAGGAGTTGTTCCATGTATCGTTTCGTAGCCTGCCTGCTGCTCGCGGGAGTGTCTCTGATCGCACAGCAGACGAAGATCGTAGTTGCCGGCAATCCGGGGCTGGCTAAAGATATTCAGGCTGAGAATCCGAAAGTCAAAGTGGTCAGCGTGAGTCCGAATGCGGCGATGGCGGAAGTCGCAGATGCTGACGTCTACATCGGCAACATCACCAATGCGGAAGTGCGCGCGGCGAAGAAGTTGAAGTGGGTGGCGGTGATGTCAGCGGGCGTGGAGAACGTGTTGTTCCCGAAGGATGGCAGCCGTGATTTGCAGACCAGCAACATTATCGTCACCAATAACAAAGTGGTGCAGGGGCCCGAGATTGCGGATCATGCGCTGGCAATGTTGCTGATGGTTTCGCGCGATCTCCACCGCCTTTATGCGAATGACCAGAAGCAGGTTTGGGACCCGCGGAACTACAAGGGGATTGAACTGCGCGGCAAGACCGCGGTGGTGGTGGGCGTGGGCGGTGTCGGCAGCCAGATCGCGATCCGCGCGAATGCGTTCGGGATGAAGGTCATCGGCGTCGATCCCGAAGACAAGCCCTTCCTGCCGTTTGTGGATCACATTGTGAAGCCGGACCAGTTGGATACGGTCATTCCAGAGGCGGATGTGGTGTTTATCTCGGCTCCTGATACTCCGAAGAGCCACAAGATGTTCGGTGTCAAAGAGTTCGATCTGATGAAGAAGAACTCGTTCTTTATCGCAGTCAGCCGGGGTGGAATCTATGAGATGCCTGGCTTGGTAAAAGCCCTCGATGAGCGGCGGCTCGCGGGTGCCGGCGTGGATGTTACCGACCCCGAACCGCTGCCTGCGGACCATGCACTCTGGAAGTTCCCCAATGCGGTGATTACGCCGCATATTGCCGGGCGTTCTGATATGGATGCGGGGCGCATGACGGGAACCATCAAAGAGAATGTCCACCGGTTCCTCGACGGCAAGCCGCTGATTAACGTGGTGGACAAGGCAAAAGGTTATTAGGAGGTGGGGGATCAGGAGAATAGAGGAATGATACAAAGCCTGCGGCGGTTTGTAACATCGCGATTGAGGCCGGAAGGTTTGTTGACGCAGACAGCTATCCGGGCATACGGTCTGTCCCGTTCTGTGGACGTGAGTTTTGGAGCGGGCTTCATCTGCTTCAAGCGCGCCGACAGAGAGATCAGGATCTCCACCGCGGGATTCCCCTATGCGCAGGATATGATCCTCCACTTTGATATCTATTACGGGGCGGTCTTCCCGGATGAGCATGGCATTGTGGATTACTCCACGCCGCGGATTCACCGCTATAAAAAGAGCGGGATTGAGTTCCGCCTGCCATCGATCGCCGAAGAGGAAGAGGCGATTGAAAGTTACTTCCGCTGGTATAAGCCTCTTCCCGGGGACCTGGTGTTTGATCTGGGTGCTCATGCCGGGGTATCCACTTATGCTCTTTCGCAGGCCGTGGGTCCGCAGGGAAGGGTCTTTGCGTTCGAACCCGATCCGATAGCCTGGGAGAGCCTGACTTATAATATCGAAGCGTTGGGAATGCGTAATGTCGTCCCTGTGCGCAAGGCTGTAGCAGGTAAGGTCGGGCAGTTGACTTTTCAGTCAGAGGGATCACTGGGGTCAGCACTGTCAAGCGTCGCGTCGCGGGCTGGAACGGGAGGCACCATGCTGGTGGATGCCATCACACTGTCCGATGCCTGTGCTCTCGCAGGTGGCAAGCCAGTGTTTATCAAAATGGATATTGAGGGGGCGGAACTGGAAGTGATTGAGTCCTCTCTGGATTTGCTGCGGGGGGCTCCGATGCATTTTGCCGTGGATACAAACCATAATGTCGGCGGTGAGTTGACCCATGGCCGCATGGAGGCCTTATTCTCCAAGGCCGGCTTCGAAACTATGTCATCCGCCGAATCCGGTTTTATGACAACCTGGGCCAGACCGGGCCGCAGTTGAGTGTCCCCTCGGATTGAATGCCATGAAGAAACTTATCGCCCTTGCCGCTCTTCTGCCTTTCCTCGGCTCATGCCAAAGTTACACACTTGGTCCGGATTCCCAGCGCCAGCAAGGCGTGCCGAAGGGCGTGGTGACGCAGTATCCCTTTCCACACAGCAAGGTCTTCCCGGGCACGGCGCGCAGTTACTGGGTCTATGTTCCGGCGCAGTACAAGCCGGAAAAGCCGCTGCCTTTCATGGTCTTCTTCGATGGCGGCGGCTATGTGAATGAAACCGGGCAGGCAAGAGCTCCCATTGTTCTCGATAACCTTATCGCCAAAGGGGATTTGCCCGTTATGGCAGCAATCTTTGTGGATCCAGGCGTGATGCCCGCCTTGAACTCAGAGACCCAGCAGAGCCGCTATAACCGGAGTTATGAATATGACGGACTCGGTGACCGCAACGCCAGATTCCTGATTGAGGAATTGATCCCTGAGGTCGCCGCACGCTTGAATCTTTCGAAGAACCCTGATGACCATGCCGTTGGGGGCGGTTCCTCGGGCGGAATTGCGGCTTTCACGGCAGCTTGGGAGCGTCCGGATTACTTCCACCGCGTGATGAGTTTCATCGGCAGTTATACCGACCTCAAGGGTGGCGATGTCTATCCCGGTCTCATCCGCAAGATGGAACCCAAGCCGTTG
This sequence comes from uncultured Acidobacteriia bacterium, assembly GCA_903923395.1. Classification (GTDB taxonomy): domain Bacteria; phylum Acidobacteriota; class Terriglobia; order Bryobacterales; family Bryobacteraceae; genus BOG-234. Next base: position 13,156 of record CAIXXM010000075.1, on the reverse strand, counting down.
CGCATCTTCCTGCAGGATGGTGAGAAGGATCAGGATATCTACTCCGGCAACTGGTGGATCATGAACCAGCACATGGCTGCTTCGCTGAAATTTGCGGGCTATGACTATAAGTTCGTCACGGGAACGCAAGGCCACAGCGGACAGCATGGCGGTGCCATTCTTCCGGATGTCCTGCGTTGGCTGTGGCGCGATTACGGCACAACGGTCCGCGCGAAGATGCCGCCGCCGGATGACAAGAAGCCTTCCCTGCAGAGCTTTGTCACGGTGGAAGAACCCTGGGAAGTTGTTGCTTCCGGCCACCAGTTCACTGATGGTCCCGCCGTGGACAAAGATGGCAACGTCTACTTTGTCGATACCAAAGAGAAGAAGATTTATAAGTCCGATTTCGCTACGAAGAGGGTCACGGTTTTCAAGGAAGATTCGGGCGGTATTTATGGCTTGATGTTTGGTGCCGATGGCAGTTTGTATGCCACGCAGATCGGCAGGAAGCGGATCGTCAGCTTCGGGATGGATGGCTCGGAGAAGGTGCTTGCGGAGGGTGTGGAATCGAATGACCTCTGTGTTTCCGCGAGGGGCGATGTGTATTGGACTGACCCTGCGGGGCACAGGATTTGGTATGTCAACAAGGCCGGGCAGAAGCGGGTTGTCTTTGAGGATCAGGCCATTGTTTCGCCGAATGGCATCCGTTTTTCGCCTGACCAAAGCTTGTTGATTGTGGCGGACAGCAAGACAAAGTTCGTGTGGTCCTTTCAAGTGCAGCCTGATGGCAGTCTCGCCAACGGGCAGCCTTTCTATCGTATGGAGACCTACGATGACACGGACGCGATCCTTTCCGACGGCATGACGCTCGACACCGAAGGTTTCCTCTACGTGGCGACGAAGATGGGGATTCAAGTCTGCGATCAGCCAGGCCGCGTCAATGCGATCATCAGCAATCCGGCACCTGGCAGGGCATCTAACATCGTCTTCGGCGGCCCGAACCTGGACTGGCTCTATGCCACGCAGGGCGATAAAGTCTACCGGCGCCACACCCGCCGCAAGGGCGTGAATGCCTGGACAGTCGTGAAACCTCCGAAACCCGGGCTGTAGGGGTATGGGGTCTGATTGCTGAGTATAAAATAGAGGACTCATGATCATATCCAAGCTTGGTCTCCGAAACTGGCGTAATTTCAGGGACGCAACGGTTCACCTTTCCGACCGCGTCTTTATTGTTGGGCCGAATGCTTCCGGGAAGTCTAACCTGCTGGATTCGATTCGATTCCTTCGAGATATTGCAACTCCTGGCGGTGGGTTGCAGCGGGCTATTTCTCAGAGGGGCGGACTTTCAAAGATTAGATGCCTTGCCGCTAGAAGAGAGCCTGACGTTCAGTTGCAGGTAGATCTGGCCTTAGAGCCCTTTGGGGATGTCTTGTGGCGCTACGAGATTGGAATTGCCCAGGAAGTTCGCGGACACAGGCAACCGGTTCTCACGCACGAGCGTGTTTGGAATGCGGGAAAGCTTGTTTTACAACGGCCCGACAAAGACGACGGTAAAGACAGGCTGCGGCTCACCCAGACCCACCTGGAACAAATCAGCGCAAATACGGGCTTCAGAGACGTGGCGCGATTCTTTGAGTCCATTCGCTACCTTCACCTGGTACCACAACTATTGCGCCATCCGGAGTCCTTCCAGGGACCGTTCGCGGGGGATGACCCACATGGGCGAAATTTCCTTGAGGTTGTAGCAAAGACTACGGAAAAGACAAGGCGTTCTAGATTGCTACGGATTGAGAAAGCGTTGCGGGAGGCTGTTCCACAGCTTAAGAATCTAACGGACACAAAAGATGAGGCTGGTGTTCCGCACTTGGAGGCGGTTTACGAACATTGGCGTCCAAATGCAGGACGGCAACGCGAGGACCAATTCTCGGATGGCACATTGCGAATGATTGGTTTATTTTGGGGGCTTCTGGATGGCGACTCACCTTTGTTGCTGGAGGAGCCTGAACTATCCCTTCATCCCGGAATTGTGCGAAGGCTCCCGTCCCTCTTCAATAAGATCCAAAGTAAGCGGAAGAGGCAGATTCTTGTCTCAACGCATAGTTGGGATTTGTTATCAGATAAAGGAATTGGTGGAGAGGAGGTCGTCCTTTTGACTCCGGGTCCGGAAGGGACAAAATTGGAACTGGCTTCTGGGATTGATCAGATCCGTAGGGCTCTTGATGCGGGCCTTAGCGTTGCCGATGCTGCCTTGCCCCGGACTGAGCCAGAGACCCTCTCCCAGCTTGACTTATTCTCATGACGAAGATCCCAGTGCAGTTAGCCGTGGAAGACGAACTGAGCGAACTCATACTTAGACGTTTGCTGTCACTGGTAGGTGGATACGCGGTTGGCAGGACGTTCGGACGTGGCGGGCTTGGATACCTTAAACACACGCTGCCGGGATGGAACAACGCAGCGCCAAGTATTCCTTTCATCGTGCTAACAGATCTCGACGACGATATTTGTCCGATATCATTGATGAACAAATGGCTTCAAGTTCCCAAGCATCCTAATCTCTTATTCCGTGTCGCTGTAAGGGAAGTTGAGTCCTGGTTGCTTGCCGACGCAAACAACTTTGCCGCGTTCATCGGACGACCGGTGAGAGAAGTTCCGTTATCACCGGATCTACTTTCCGATCCGAAGGGGACCCTGGTAGAACTTGCGAGCCGGTCGAGGTTCAAGGAGATTCGCACGCGAATTGCTCCCCGACGGGGTTCAACCGCAAAACAAGGCCCCGACTACAACAGTTGCCTTGGCGAGTTCGTCGCCGGGACTTGGGATGCAATTGAAGCAGCAGAGCATTCTCAAAGTCTCGCGAGGACGATCACTCGTCTTCGACTCTTCTCTCCAGTTTGGCAGTAACTCACGCCTCCTTCTGCCTGCGCGCATGCGCTGCCACTTTTGCGCGGTTGCCGCAGATGGCCATCGAACACCAGCGGCGCCGTCTGGCGGGGTCGCGGAAGTAGATCAGGCAGGTTGGACTGGAGCACTTTCGTACGGCGGAATCCTTACCCATCGCAATCAACTCCGCTGCGGCATAGGCAATCGGAATCAGCGCCCGCAGCGGACCGTTGAAGGTACGCTCGCGCGAGAGTTTCCATTCGCCGCCCGTGGCACTCAGCTTCGCACAGCCGGAATCCAGCTTGAGCATTTCATTGATGACTTGCACGTCCGCGCGTCCCGGCACATGGTCCTGTTCGAGCGTCGCGAGCGCGTTGCGCAGAGCGGCCCGGAATGCCAGCACCTTCTCAAAATCGCTCCTGCTCCCGCTTTTCACCGCCTCAACGATTGAGGCAGCCGCAGACTGCGGCCCGTGCGCTCCCAGGGCTTGCAGGAAGGCCACAACATCCCGCCAGCACTCCAACGCCCCTGCCGGATTCCCGGAAGGGGAGTCCACTGTGTTTGCGAAGTCGATGGCAGGGTCATTACCGACCAGGTAAAATCCAGGGCTAACCATATTGTCATAGATTGACGGTTATGCCTTTTTGATGCAAGCGCAAAAAAATCAAACTAACCGGAATCTTTTATGGGTATGGTTAGCTCAAAGGGGGCAGGAGCAACAAACATGCAACGTATTCCTGCCATTGACCCCGCCCAGACCACGGGCAAGACGAAACAGCTTTTGGACGCCGTTCAGGCGCAACTCGGGGTGATCCCGAATCTGATGAAGACAATCGCGGCATCACCGGCCGCACTCGAAGGGTATTTAAGCCTCTCCGGCGCGCTCAAACACGGCACGCTCGGCGGGCGCTTCGGAGAACAGTTATCGCTGCTCACGGCCCAGCAGAATGGCTGCGAATACTGCCTTTCCGCGCACACCTATCTCGGAGAGCATGTCGCGAAACTCGACGCCGAAGAGATGTGCAGGAACCGGGCCGGGGACGCGGAGAATGAGAAGACCCATGCCGGTTTGCAATTCGCCCAGCAGTTGATCGCCCGGCGCGGCAAGGTCACAGCGGAGGAGTTTGAGGCCGTGCGGGCCGCGGGTTATACGGATGGCCAGATTTCTGAGATCATCGGACATGTGGCGCTGAACATTCTGACTAACTACTTCAACAATGCCGTCCAGACCGAGATTGATTTCCCGAAGGTGAGCGCTTAATGTCGCCCCTCCGTCCCCCGTTCACCATGGAGACGGCGCTGGCGAAGGTGCAGGCGGCTGAGGATGCGTGGAACACACGTGACCCGGAACGCATCGCTCTGGCTTACAGCGAAGACAGCAGCTGGAGGAACCGCACGGAGTTCCTCCAGGGCAGGGAAGAGATCAAGGCCTTCCTCCGGCGCAAATGGGCCAAAGAGCTGGACTACAAACTGAAGAAGACCCTCTGGGGCTTCCGCGAAAACCGCATGGCCGTGACCTTCGAATATGAATGGCACGACGAGGCTGGCCGGTGGTACCGGTCTTATGGCAATGAGCTTTGGGAATTCGATGATGACGGACTGATGCGGAAGCGCATCGCGAGCATTAACGATGCGCCCATCGACGAAGCCGACCGCCGGATTTACTGATTAGCCCGCACAACGGACGCCTTCGGGCCGCCAATGCCGTACTGTTTCTACCCGGGGATTGTGGTGCGTCCCTCGCGCCTGTGCGGCTAACTCGCGAAGATCTTATCCATGCCAGTGGCGAGCATCTTGAGTCCTTCAGGACTGTTCGCCCCGGGTTGCTCGGCGATTCCCCAGCCCTGGTAACCGATATCGTCCAGGGCCTTCATCACCACAGGCCAGTTGTTATCGCCTTCCAGGAAGCCCACATTGAAGCCGGAATAGGGGCCTGTTTTATCGCGCTTCGCCCGGCTGTATTCCTTGATGTGCAACTTCAGCACGCGCTTGCCCAGAATGTGGACCCATTGTTCCGGCCAGCCGTAATTGACCACGTTGCCCAGGTCCAGGTGCCAGCCGATATAGGCGCTCTCGAACTCGTCAATGTAGCGTTTTGCTTCGAGCGGGCTCAGCAGGAAGAAGTTCCAAACATTCTCGACGGCGATCTTCACGCCGAGTTCCTTGGCCAGCGGGAGAGCTTTGCGGATCTCCGCCTGGGAGCGTGTCCAGGCCTCTTCATACGAGACATTCTTGTTGACCACCGCCGGGACCAGCAGCACCGAACTGGCGCCGTAAGCTTTCGCGTCGCGCAGCGTTTGCAGCAGGGCTTCGAGGCCCGTCTTGCGCACTTCGGCAGAGGGATCGGACAGAGGGTTCTTCCAGTGCAGGGAGCCGCAGACGCTGGCGGCTTGCAGTCCGGTGGCATGCAGCGCGTCGAGCACCTCAGACTGGCTCATATGGCTCATGGGCTCCACGCCATCGAAGCCCGCGGCTTTCACGGCCTGGAACTTCTGCAGGACGCTTGAGCCCTCCATGGAAATGGTGGCGTACATGATGGCCTTGCGGATTTTCCGCTGGGCTGCGGTGGCCGCGAAGGGCAGTGCGGCGGCGGTTGCGAGAAATTGTCTGCGGGTGTGCATACCGGAAGCCATCATATCCGATAAGCTGTTACTCATGGATTTTTCATCGCGCAGAGATTTGCTGAAAGCCGGCGCCCTGGTGAGCGCCTTCCCCGCTGTGGTGAGCGGCGCCGCAGGAGATGCCATCAAGGTTGGCCTGGTTGGCTGCGGCGGACGTGGCACCGGTGCCGCCGCCCAGGCGCTGAAGGCCGATGACTACACGGTCCTCACCGCGGTGGCGGATATTGACCAGGGCCGGATCGATGAGAGCCTCGACACCTTGCGGAAGGCATCCAAAGACAAGGCCGATGCCAAGGTCAAAGTGGCCAAGGTCAACCAGTTTGTTGGGCTGGATGCCTTTCAGAAGCTGATCCACAGTGATGTCGATGTGGTGCTGCTCGCCACGCCTCCGGGCTTCCGCCCCACGCACCTGCGCGCCGTGATTGAGGCAGGCAAGCATGTGTTCTGCGAAAAGCCCATCGCTGTGGATGCGCCGGGTGTGCGCAGCGTGCTCGAAACCGTCAAGATGGCGAAGGCGAAGAACCTGAATCTGGTGGCTGGCTTCTGCTGGCGGTATGCGAACCACATCATGGCCACGTTTGACCAGATCCACAGCGGCGCCATCGGCAACATCATGGCGTATTACGCGACTTACTACACCAGTCCCGTGAAGCCGATGCCCCCGGCGTCCACGCGTCCCGCGGGAATGAGTGATGTCGAATGGCAGATCCGCAACTGGTATAACTTCCAGTGGCTCTGCGGGGACAGCATCGTCGAACAGGCCGTGCACTCCGCCGATAAGATCGCCTGGGCCATGAAAGACAAGCCGCCGATCAGCTGCGTGGGCGTTGGCGGGCGCCAGATCCCCGCCGAAGGCGGCAATATCTTCGATCACTTCGAAGTGAACTACCTCTATCCCGGTAACATCCGCGCGTTCCTGGCGAACCGGCAGATTGAAGGTTGCTACAACGAGAACGCCGATTACATCATCGGCGACAAGGGTACCTGTACCATCGGACGCGGTCCGCAACCCCGCATTGAAGGGCAGACCAAGTGGACCTTCACCGGCCAGAAGTATGACATGTATCAGGCCGAGCACGACGCGCTGTTTGCCGCGATCCGCAAGGGCAAGATCATCAATGACGGTGAGCGCATGGCCACCAGCACCATGCTCGCCATGATGGGCCGCATGGCTGCCTATAGCGGCCAGCAGATCACTTGGGATGAAGCGTTGAACTCGCAGGAAAAGATCTTCCCGGATCACCTGGAGTGGGGTGGAAGTCTGCCGCCGCAAGTTATGCCGCTGCCGGGGGTGAAGAAGTTTGTCTAACTCCAGACCACAGACTTTCTATCTGTGTCTATCTGTGTTTCTTTGGGGCTCTTTGAGCTTTGGGGCGGATTTCAACAAAGATATCCGCCCGCTGCTCGAAGCCAACTGCATCAGCTGTCACGGGGCAACCAAACAGGCTTCAGGCGTGCGCCTGGATTCCGCGGCTGCCTTTCAACAAGCAGGGCCGGCCGCAGTGTTGGATGTGGTGGAATCCGGTGCCATGCCGCCCAACGGGCCAAAGCTGGATGCGGCGAATCTCAAGGCCTGGGTCAGCGCCGATGCTCCCTGGCCCGCCGGTGTGGTCCTGGGTACGAACTCGAAGAAGAAAGATGATCTCGCGCTGGCCGAAGAGATCGCCAAGCGGATTCAGCTCTCCGGTAAGTTCGAAGCATATAAGAAGACGATTCCCGGGACCACTATAAGTTATGAAATGGCTGCGATTCCCGGTGGAGAGTTCTCCATGGGCACCGCGGGACGGAAAGATGAAGAGCCTGTGCGGCGCGTGCGCGTTCAGCCCTTCTGGATGATGGCGCATGAAGTGACCTGGGATGAGTACCGGCTCTTTATGTTCTCGAAGCAGGCCGGAGAAGTGCTGGGTGCGGATGGAGCTATCGATGCCATCAGCCGTCCCACACGCCCCTATGTGGAGATGAGTTTCGGCATGGGCATCACCAGCTTCCCGGCCATTAGCATGACCCAGCACGCTGCCAATAAGTACGCCGAATGGCTGAGCGCGAAGACGGGTGAATTCTACCGGCTGCCGACGGAAGCCGAGTGGGAATATGCCTGTAAAGCGGGCACTTCCGGCGAACCGGCCAACCTGGCCGAAGTCGCCTGGTTCGGAGATAACGCAAACGGTAAGTACCAGAAGGTTGCTTCGAAGAAAGCAAACCCGTTCGGGCTCTTCGATATGTTAGGCAACGTGATGGAGTGGACGCTGGATCAATATGGGCCTTATCCCGCCGCTGCCGGCGTGGTCGATTCGCCCTGGGTGCAGGCGACCAAGCCATATCCGCACGCCGTTCGCGGTGGCAGTTGGAATGATCCGCCCGAAGGGTGCCGCTGCAGTGCCCGCGTGCCTTCCGATGCCAGTTGGAAGCAGCAGGACCCGCAGTTGCCGAAAAGTATCTGGTATCTGACCGATGCGCAGTGGCTGGGTTTCCGGCTGGTACGTCCGGTGAAGGTGCCAAGCGCCGCGGAGATGTATAAGTACTGGAATAACGGCGTGGAGCGCGAATACTAGAACGGCCAGCGCGACCCCGGGAAGGGAAGCGCTGGCCGTTGTCTTATCATCTGGCTGCCACTAAAACGGCAGGATTTCTTCCCGCTGCGGGTCGAAGTCGATCTTCCGCTTCTGCATATACGCGATATTACCCAGATGCGAAGCCTGCGCCGACCGGTGACCAATCAGGACATCCCCGTTCGGTAACTTCCGGCTCTTCACGCAATCGAGGAAGTTATTCACGTGAGACTGTGTGAGTGAGTCATTCAGCGGCGGTGTGCCCGGTTCCGCCGGTACCACCACAGGGGTTGCCCCGCGGCCCTTGGGCGTGAACTCATAGCGGCTGCGGTCAATCCACAGCTTGCCTTCCGTCCCGCAGAATTCAATGCCCGCGCCGGTAATACCCGGCACCAGCGTAGCCTCAAACGTTGCCGTGAACTGTGTGGGATATTCGAGCAGCACGTTGATCGTATCCGGCGCCGTGCGGCCGTCCTTATACGCATAAACGCCGCCTGAAGCTGAAGCCGAAACCGGCGTATCCTGCCCCATGAACATATGGACCACGTCGATCCAGTGTGTGAAAAGATCCGTCACCTGACCGCCGCCGAAATCCAGATAGGCGCGCCAGTTGAAATACTGCTGCGGATCATAATCCCGCCACTTCACCGGACCCAGAAAGCGCGACCAATCGAGGTTCGAAGGCTTGGTCTGCAAAGAGGCCGGGGCCTTGCGCAGGTGATACCCATTGCCATGCCACCAGGTCCGGCACAAAGGCACCTTGCCGAGCTTGCCCGAATCCAGATACTCCGCCTTGGCCTGCAGATAATGGCGTCCGCTGCGCTGCTGCATACCGACCTGGCAAATCCGCTCATTCACGCGGGCCGCCTTCACGATCGCCGGACCTTCTTCGATCTTCAGCGTGAGCGGCTTTTCCACATAGACGTCTTTCTTGGCATTCAGCGCATCAATGGCAACCGTGGAATGCCAGTGATCCGGCGTGGCGATCAAGGTCACGTCCACGCTCTTATTTGCGATGAGTTCCTGGTGTTCGTGGTAAGCCTTCGCGGAGGAAGCCTTGGACTTTGTCTTCGCATCGTCAATCTTCGCGGGGTAAACATCGCAAAGTGCAACCACATCCACGCGCTGGCTGGCCTGGAAAAGTTGCATGACATGGGTGCCGCGGTCACCGCAGCCGATGAGACCCATCTGAACGCGGTCGTTTGCTCCCATGACCCGGGAGTAGGAAAGCGCCGTCAGCGCTGAGGCGGAAATAATTTCGCGGCGGGTGGTGGACATGATTTGTTTGACCTTCGGACAACTTATCACAAACGCGAGTTGATTTCGTAGACCACGCGGTGAGCGCTCTCCAAAGCGCCCTGCATCCAGGCCGTCCAATTCGATGTATGCTCGCCGGCGAAGTGGATTCTGCCCTCCATTTTGCCGTTCAACGGAAGCTGGCGGGCCATGTCGCCGGGGTTGAATTGTGCGAAAGCGCCCAGTTGGAAGGGATCAGCATGCCAGGCCTTGGCGGTCCCGCGCTCGTATGCAGTGGCCAGTTCCGGAAAGACTTTCGAGCCGTAGCGCAGCGTCTCCTCCAACTGCACTTTTTCATTGAGCTTCTCCAGCCGCAGCGCGTCCTGCCCCATGAGATAGCTATGGATGAGTCCTTTTTGCACGGCCGGATTCACGGTCCCGGCCCATAGCCGCTGAATGGGAAGGTCCGTATTCGCGAAGCCGGAAAGCTTCTGCTTCAACCAGAAACGCGAACTGGTTTGCAGGAAGACCTTGACCACGGCATCATAGGCTTGCTGCTCCATTAACTGCTGCTTTGCGGCGGAGAGTTTCGCCGACTTCATCACGGACTTCGCCATCGTAAACGGCAGCGCCATGATGAGACGGTCGCCTGTCAGGACGCGCCGGCCCTGTTTGCCCTCCACCATCATCCGGACGCCCTTCTCATCCTGCTCCACGTCGCGGACGAAGGTCTCATAGAGGATGTTGTTCTTGATCCGTTCGGCGAAGGCGTAGGGGATCTTGTCATTCCCGCCGACAACCCTCTGCAGAGTGCTCTTGCGGTAAAGCCCCATATCCTCCTGCAACCACCACGCGGCGGACCCGTGAGCGGGGTCAAAACCCAGTAACATCAACTTGATCTGTTCCGGTGTTGCCCCTTTGGCTGCCAGGGCTTTGCCCAGGGTGACTTTGTCATAAGTCGTGAGGGAAGCGGGGAATTTGCCAGCCAGTGGCAGTTGACCGAGTGTTTCCACCACCGGGTCATAGAACTTTGCGGAGAGCTCATCGGATTTCGCGGGGTCCACACGTTGCCCGTTCATGTAACTCACCGGATGCATGCCGGGCTGCTCAAAGGGCTCCAGTGGCAGGCCGAACTGGCGTGCATAGTAGAGGGTCAGGTAGTGTGTGTCAGGAATCCGCGCGGCACCGGCCTCGGCATAAAGTCCTCCGCTAAAAGGCGCGCGCAAGGTTTCCACGCGGCCGCCGGGACGGTTGCGCGCCTCCACCACGGTCACTGGAAAGCCCTGCCGGGAGAGTTCATAAGCAGAGCAGAGACCGGCCAGGCCAGCGCCCGCAATCAAGATTTTCGGAGGGGTTTGTGCCCGGAGAGTCAGAGCGCCAGCGGGCAGCAGGGAGAGGAAATGACGCCGGTTCATCAGCGTCAGAGTAGCGGGCGCCGCTGGATAAAGCAAGCGCCCGCACCACTGGTTGTTACTGGCCCTTGGCTTTCGTGATCAGGCCGCCGATGGCACTGCTGAAGGCTTTCACAAACGTGGCCCCGCCGTTGGCGAGGTTATCCGCGGTCATGTAGTCCTGCACGATGTCAGGCTGAATCCCGACGCCGTCATAGTAATTCAGCAGCGGGAAGCCCGGCACCTGCACTGGAGCAGCGCGGGTGATGATGCTTTCGGTGATGCGTATGTTGCCTTCCGAGTAAGCTGTGGCATTGAGGAAATCCACCACATTGCCGCCGCCGCCGTCCGTGCGCGTTCCAAATACGGTGACGCGTTTGGCATCCTGCAGCATCATCGTGAAGAGTTCAGCCGCCGAGAGTGTGAAGTTATCGGTCAGCAGCAGGATTGGCTTCGTATAACTGAGCAGATTGCCTTTCGAATCCATTGCCGGGGGAAGATCGAAGGAGACACCGCACATGGGTTCGCTGCCGGTGCGTGCGCGGTTTTGCGTCAGCGCCGTCTTGATATCGTTCTCATAGGCCTGCAGCAACTGGACATAGTAATTCGGCGCTCCACCAAGCTGCGCGGAATAGATATCTTCATCGAAGGATAACTGCCAGTTGAGTGTTGCCCGGATCTCCGCGGCCAGGGCGCGCGTGGTTTTTGTTGTCAGATATTGGACCAGCGTCTGGCTGTAGCACCCGTCGCCGCCGCCATTCGCCATCACATCGATCACCAGTCCATCGGTGTTGGCCTGGAAGTAAGTGATCTCTGCTACGAACTGCTTGAGAGCCGCGGTTTCGCTTGTAGGCTCCATGGTCGGAATCCGGATATAGCCCACCTTGGACGTTCCCACGCCAAATGTACCGGAAAGGAAATAGTCCGAGACCTTCAAGCCGAGACGGATGACGAAATCATTCGGGGGATTCCAGTTCGGAAAGATGTTGCTGAACGGGAACAGTCCGCTGACATTGGTGAAGGCGGTGGCTGGCTTCAGCGCCGCTCCGTAGCTCAGCGCGGTCAGCGTCTTGGTGTAAGCAGGCTTCAGATCGGGAACGTCAGCTGGCGCATCGGAAGCCGTGCGGACGCCCCATGGGTTGGTGTATTCAGGGTTGTCACTGTCCGATCCTTTCCGATAGAAAGTCGGGCCGGGCAGCGGAGTTGGTCTGGGAATCCGGTGCGGCGCGAGTTCGGTGTGGAGACGGAGTTGCGGAGACAGCAGAATTCCCGCCGTGGTTACCGGAGTTCCGATGGTGTCCCAGGGTACGTTGTAGGTGTTGGTTGCTCCGGTGGCGGCCAGTTTCACGGTCACGGCCGCTGTGGCACCAATTTGAGGAGACAGGGGATACCACTGTTGCTGGCGTTCCGTGATGGTGGCTGCGGCCAGCCGGTTGCGGCTCACTGGGTTGCTCGAGCCGTTCACGGCATAGGGTTGAAACCTCTGGATGAGATCCGCGACGGCCACACCATCGACCGAGACTAACTCGTCACCGGTGGTGAAAGGGAACTTGGTGCGGGAGAGATAGCTCCGGTCAATGTAATCGATGAGAAACTTGCCGTCGTAGATGTCCCCGTCAAAGTGCAGCCAGGCGTCGAAGAAAGACGGGATGGTGAACTCATCATGGCTGTCCTGCAGGCTTGCCACATATTTTGTGCAGATATCGTAAAATTCCAGATCGCTCTTCGAAAGCTTCACCTGGGTCAGCCACGGTGTGATGTTGTAGAGGTCAAACCCGAAGACGTCACGCTTCAATTCATAGGGCGCATAGTTCTTGGCATATTGCGCCGCCAGTTGCATGAAGTCGGAGGTTTTCTGGTCCGGGGTTAAATCCGCAGCTGCGAAGCGGGTGAGCGTCACCGCAATCGCAGCAATTCGAAATAATCGCATGGCGCGAGAATAACAGAATTCCGGTGTTCGTGGAAAACAGGCCTATTTTCCGGGCGATTCGCATGAGGGAAATGCGGCAAGCGCCTGTCCGCCCTGGTAGCCGAGTTCCGTCACTAATCCCGCATAGGACGTGTAATAGCCGTCCGCTGTGAGATTCTTCACAGTGCGGAAAAAACGGTCTCCGGCGGTCCTGATTTGTCCCTTATCCGCCGCTTCGCTCCAGGGAGTCAGCATGGCAATCTGGCCTTTCTCTGGCATCGCGGCGAATTTTGCCGTCTGCAACAGAGTAAGTCCCTCGCGCAGAGTCTTGAGTAAGTCCCGGTTCCGTCCGGCGGCTTCATCAATATATTGCGGAACCCCTGCCGCTATGGCTCCTGGCGTATCGGTCTGGGGAATAATAAGTTCCGCAATGCGCGAAATCAGAGCGAACTCTTCAGCGTTGAATACCTTGGGTGTGTAAGGTGCGGCGGGTGCCGGCGCTGCTGCCTCGGCTGATCAAAGGCTGGGTGCCGTTGTCGCTGGCGCAGGTGAACAGGTTCCCGTTCACCGTGAGGCTCATGTCGCAGCTTG
>CAIXXM010000074.1 GCA_903923395.1 uncultured Acidobacteriia bacterium | reverse complement strand
CTTGCCCCCTTCAGGACCATCGAGGATCGTTTTCGCCTTGAGGATGAGGGCGTCTTTGTAGCGGCGCTCCTCGTCAAAATAGTATCCCTGGTCCTGCTGGAAATCTCTAAAATCGACACAGCGTTTGAGAAACGCGTCGCGCATTTTCTCAAGTTCTTCGGACAGATTCATAAGCGTTGCCTTTTCAAAACCCCAATCCGCACAGGGGAAAATGTCTACGGTGAAAAGTGGGGCTACCTACACGAGATTACAATGTGGCGCACCGACGCCCGCTTTCTTTACGCATTCCGGGCGGTGGAGTTCCACCGTCTTCAACAAGTTCCGTTCCAACAAGAACCTCCAGTGTTCGAGGCGTCCGATGAAAACCTCCGCCGCAAACTTGACAACTCGCCATGTCATATTTAGAATGGGTATGTGGAGAGCGAATTAACACTCGCCGAACTTGGTGAACTGCTCGATATGCAACCCCGAACGATCCGGAGCTATATCGAGCGAGATTTGCTTCGGGGGCCGGAAGTCGGAGGGCGCGGAGCCCGTTACACCGACTACCATGTCACCCGGCTGCAGGCGATCCGAGCATTGAAGGATTTCCGCGGTCTGCCGCTGGCAGAAGTCCGGCGACGCTTGCTCAGCATCACGGGGCCGGAACTTACATCGTTGGCGAGTGAGGGCGCCGTTGCCCAAAAGCCCGGTTCTTTGCCGAAAACCGGGTCTGCTTTGGACTACATCCGCAGCCTGAAGCAGAGTGGGAAGCCCGAGTCGCCGCCCGCTCCCGATGCCGAGTCTCCGACGCCGATGGACAGCGTTCTCGTGCGGCTCGATCAACTGACTGCCGGAAACAAGCCGCAACGTCGTTCGCGCGGAGAAGTTTGGGTATCCATTCCCATCACGCCGGATATCGAGATCCGAGTCCGGGGAGCGCAAACCGCAGAGCAACTCTCCCGCTGGGAGCGTATCGCGGATTACCTGAGGGACCTTTTGATGGGCGGGGCGTAAACAAGGAGAGGAAATGAGAATCGAAGCAAAGTTTGATCGGGAGAAGATCTGGTATCGGGGCGATTCTGTTCGGTACCTCGTTGTGAGTGTTACCGATCCCGGGGGCGACCGTCCGCCCGCGCCGTTAGGGCTGAACATTGCGCTCGTAGTGGATTCGTCCGGATCCATGGAGGGTGAGCCCCTAGGGTTTGCCGTGACTGCCGCCCAGCGAATGATCGGCTGCTTGTCAGATGAAGATCGCCTTTCAGTGGTGTCGTTCAACTCCGACGTCACGGATCACGTCACCGCAGAGCCGATGACATCCGCCGGCCGTGCCCGCGCACTTCATTCGCTCGGGACGATTCAGGCGAACGGGTGCACGAACCTCTCGGCAGGTTGGCTGCGCGGAACTGAGCACGTCGCCCAGGGAATGGAGTCCGTACGCGCATCACAGCATCGGGTCATTGTCCTTTCGGATGGTCATGCAAACGAAGGCATCGTTGATCCGGCCGCGCTGGCACTGCACGCTGAACAACTTGGATTGCGTCGATTATTCAGCTCATCGGTAGGCATCGGCGACAACTACAACAGTGAAACGCTCGAAGCAATCGCGGTCCATGGCGGCGGCACCCACCATCGTGCCGCAAGACCCCACGAAATCGTGGAGGTGGTAACGGCGGAACTGCAGGATATTCGTCGTACTACTGCGGAAAACGTAACGGTCACTATCCAGCATGCTCCGGGCGTGCGGCTCAAGTGCCTGAACGAGTTTCCGTTAAGTCACGACGACGACCGGTACGTCTGCAACCTGGGATCTTTGGCCGCAGGCGCGTCACGAAATGCGATCTTCAGCATCAAGTTTCCGGCCGGGGATGTTGGCGCGAAGTGCCCTTTTAGGGTCCGCACGACGTGGCGGCGTCCAGGCCAAGAGGATGTGTACGGTGGCGATCCTTTGCTGGTGGATGCTGAGTTCGCTGAAGGCAAAGATAACAACGCGCAGCCGCACGACTCCTCGTTAACCGAAGCCGTGGCGCAAGTCTGGCAGGCGTACATTGTTCGTCGAATTGTTCGCCTCAATCGCGAGGGGCGGTATGCCGAGGCAATCAAACGGCTCGATCACGACTTGCCGTTATTTTCGAAATACGCCAGGAACGCGGCGAGCGGTGCGATTCTTACAGCTGAACTCACGCGTCTTCGGGAGGCGGCAAGCCGGGAGTGGAACGAGGGAAGCCGCAAAGAAGTGGAAGTGGCGATGTACAAACGTCGTTATAGCCGTCTCGATGCCCGGACCGCGAAACCAGAAGACTGGATTGCGCACGCAACCGCAGACACAAAACCGCCGCTGCCATAGAGAGTGCCGTATCGGTTCTGAAATGAAACAGCGATGTATCGGAGAACTCCCGGGGGCCTCGGAATCCGCTCAGGTAAAGAAACAGAACGAATCAAAGGAAATAAATATATGACTGAAATATACCGCGGCGACCGAGCCAAACACAGGACAAAGACCGATTGGGGGCTTGGTGAAGTTCTCAGAAGCGGAACTTCGGCAATTTGCTTTGGATCACCTGTGTGGCATTGCGATCCAGAGGGACATTGAAGACATGGAACAACTGAATGCCGTTCAGCGGGTCCTTTCGGCCGCACTTTTCGCGGCCGAGAAACACGCCACACAGCGACGGAAAGGCGCCGCTGCTGAACCTTACGTCAATCACCTGATTGAGGTCGCCGAACTGGTTTCCGCGGCCAACCCCGAACCGGATACCGATCTTGTAATCGCAGCCCTGTTGCACGACACCATCGAAGATGCAGGTGTGACCGAAGAAGAATTAAGAGAACGCTTCGGCACTGACGTCGCTCATTTGGTCGTGGAGGTGACTGACGACAAATTGTTGCCGAAAGAGGAACGCAAACGGCTTCAGATCGCGAATGCACCAAACAAATCGGCCCGGGCGCAAGTTATCAAGCTCGCCGACAAGATCTCGAACCTGCGTGCAATACTCAGCAGCCCTCCGGTCGATTGGACCGAACGACGCAAGGCAGAGTACTTCGACTGGGCCCAACAGGTCGTGGAAGGGCTGGCCACCCCGAATCCAGCGCTCAAGACGGAGTTCGACCGTCTGGTCGCCAGCCAAACACGGTCGGCAACCGAACCAAGACAATAACGAGGTATAGCGGATGTGGATTTTTACTCGGTACGGATTTTATTCAGTCGCCTGCGCGAGCAAGACTGATGGATCACTCGACAAAGAGACTGTGATGATCCGGGGACGCCGCAAAGATCACCTGCAGAATCTTCGTAATCAATTTCCCGCGATAGCCGCTGCTGAAATCGTCACGATGGCGGATCGCGATTACCGCTACCGGATGATCGTGCCGAAGAGTGTTTGGGTGCCGATTTTGGCAGAACTGGCCGAGGAGCAGCAATGGAGCAACTTCAAAAATGAGGTTGCTGCCCACCAGGGTGCCGAGGGTGCTCCATATGCGGCAGCCCTGCATGATGTCTGGGGAGTTATGTACCGCCTGCAGAACTCACGGGATTCACGGGGGCATAATAATCTTTGAGTTTCTTGTAACACGTACTTCGCTGTCGGAGAAAGGGTTCAAGCAGATCTTCATGGAAGCACTGTACCGGCAGCTGATCAGATTAACTCAGGAGCAACCTACGCGGCCGCGGTGGATCATCGTGCCGGCGACGGCAGTCGGAAAGACGCTTGCCGACCGTTTGGCGCTGGATGGTTATGCGTGGGCCAACCTGCGATTTCAGACCGCATCCGACATGGCGTTGCGAATCGCTGGACCAGCCCTCTCGACAGCAGGCAAATTGCTTCTTAAAGACGGAATCGGCCCGGCTCTGACCCTGCAGTTGCTTCTCAACCTCGGACCAACCGGCGGAGAGTATTTCCGTCACATTGCGGAGCAACCTGGGGTGGGCGATGCACTGTGGCGCGCCGTTCGCGATCTCCGGCTCGCCGGCCTTACCCATATGGATCTTGTTCCGGCCGCTTTCTCAAATCCCGTGAAGCACCGCGAACTGCGGGCACTTCTGGAGTCTTACGAAAACCATCTGGACGAGAACCGTCTTGCGGACGTGGCCGACGTTTACCGCGAAGCCACCGCGCGGAACAACAAAATTCCGATGACATCGGAATGTCAGATCCTGGAGTTTCCAGGCGCTTATTCCTGCCATGTAGAACGGATTTTTCTGGACTCCCTACCCGGCAAACGCCTCACCGCAGAAATCGGCGACCCACATTCCCGCGAAATCCTGACGGCAGACTCGCAACTGCTCGCCTGGGTCTCGGATCCCGGCGACGCCCCGTTGCCGTTCTCCGATGGCAGCCTGTCGCTTTTCCACGCGGCGGGCCGGGAAGCGGAAGTTATGGAAGTCCTGCGCCGAATCCAGCAATCGGGAGAGCCTCTGGACTCCGTCGAAATCATCTGCACAGGAATCCGAGAACAGATTCCACTGCTTTGGGAAAAGTCCGCTCGTCTCGGCATTCCCATGACTTTCGAACCCGGCGTGCCAGCGACATTTACCAGGCCGATTCGCGCCTTTCTTGGATTCTGCGACTGGATCGAAAGCGGTTTCTCCGCGCGGCGGCTGAGCCGGATGTTCGAAGCAGGCCTGCTCGACACCGGGGAAGAAACGCTCAGTTCGGGTAAGGCCGCAAGAATCCTCCGGCAGTCAGAGGCCGGTTCGGGACGTGAAGGCTACGCGCACGCGCTGAACGCGCTTCGCGAGATCTCGCTTCGCAAGGAGCAGGATCATGAACTTGATGAGGCTGCCCGGGCTTCACACCGGTCGAAGGCGGAAGGAGCCCGAATTCTGGGTGATTGGATTCAGACCGTTCTGGATACCATTCCGGTGCCCGGCGCCGATGGCAAGGTCGAACTGGGCAAACTGACCAGTGCGCTCGTCTCCTTTCTGGAGGAACGTGTATATGTTGGTTCGCCGGAAGACGGCGCCGCCCGAACGAGCGCATCCGAATTGCTGCGCGATCTCGATCCCCTGAAAGATATCCGCAGGACCCCATCGGAGCAACTCTCCCTAATCCGGAGTACGTTTGACGGAATGCGTCTGGGGGCAGATCGCCCCCGACCGGGGAAAATCTATGTTTCCCCTCTGGGCTGCCTTGGCTACGCCGGGCGCCCGATTACTTTCATTCTCGGCCTGGAAGAAGGCATTGTTTTCCCGACCGGGATAGAAGATCCTGTGTTGCTCGATGAAGAGCGATCCGCGCTCGCTCCGGACCGGCTGGCGGTGAGCACTGTTGCGGTGCAGGAAGGTGTCTCGACTATCCTGCAACGTCTTGCCTCAATGGATGGCCGGGTCACGCTGAGTTACTCGTCGAGAGATCTGCGTGGTGGGAGGCACACCTTTCCTTCGTGGCTGTTCTTTCACGCATGGAAATTGATCGACCGCAATTCCGAAATGCGCCATTGCGAGCTGACGGAATATCTGGGCGATCCGGTGACCTGCGTACCGGCCGAGACCGAGACATCGCTCACCGACACCGACTGGTGGCTGGCCGGTGCCCGCGGCGGAGGAGATGCGGCGCGGACAGCTCTTTCGGCGTTGCGCCCTGAAATCGGCCGCGGCTACCACGCGGAACTGATGCGCAACAGCGGAGAATTCAGCGAGTACGACGGGCTGGTGCCGGAAGCTGGGACGGACCTGGACCCGCGGCACCCGGACCGAAGGCAATCCGCCAGCGGCCTCGAAGGGTACGCGAGATGTCCGTTCCGCTTCTTCCTCGAAAAAGGTCTTGGTGTCGAGCCGCAGAACGACGATGAGCCGGACCCCGGCAAATGGCTCGATCCGATGGCGCGGGGAAGTTTGCTGCACGATATCTATCGCGATTTTCTTCGCACTCTCCGAACCGCAAACAGAAGAGCTCACTCCACAGACTGGGATTCTCTCTGGCAGATTGCCACCAACGCCATCGCGGAGCTGTGTAAAACGTTACCGCCGGCTTCGGATTTCGTGTTCGAGACCGAAAAGAGCCAGATCGAAAAGGATTTACGTCTCTTCCTGGAACTTGAGTCCAAACGCTCGGAATCCGCTCCCGTGGCACTGGAAGTGCCGTTTGGGTTCGGTGCGGGAACAGCCGATCCCAATGAACCCCTCAGCCGTGATGAGGCGATCGAGATAGAGATAGGCCCCGGGGAATCGATACGGCTCCGCGGCAGGATTGACAGGATCGATCGTCTTGGTGACGGGATGTATGAGGTCATCGACTACAAGACGGGACGTCTCTGGCGCGAGGGACACGAAACAAACTTCGGCGGCGGAACACTGCTCCAGCATGCTCTGTACGGTATGGCGGCGAAGCGCTTGCTGGGCGGCGGCAGCAATGTTGCGCGGAGCACCTATTGGTACTCAACGGAAAAAGCCTGGGGGGAGCAGGTGTCGAAACCGGGCTCGCTCGATGCACGCCCAGTGCTGAAAGACCTCGCCACCGCGATATCCGCCGGAGTCTTCATTCGTGGAGGAAAGGGCAGTGGCTGCCGGTTCTGCGAGTGTCGTCAGGTTTGCAAGAGCGGAGAGAAAGAAACAGCCGAACAGAAATGGAGTTCGGCGCATCCCGGGTTGGAGGCTCTGAGGAGTTTGGAAAAGCATGGGTAGTGCCGGGACTGCACTGGCGGATCAGGCCGCCAGACACGCGATTCGAACGGATCTTGACATCAACCTGTTGGTGGAGGCCGGTGCGGGTTCTGGCAAGACCGAGAGCCTTGCGGGGCGAATGGTTTCACTGGTTGCTTCGGGCAAGGCGCAAGTAGATCAGATAGCTGCGGTTACCTTCACAAGAAAGGCTGCGGCGGAACTCCGGGGCCGCTTTCGGATGGAACTGGAAAGACAGTTGGCGAGCGAACAGGACAGGGATCGCCTCGTCCGCCTGCAGGCGGCGGTTAGTGGAATGGAAGGCATGTTTGCCGGGACCATTCATTCGTTCTGCGCCAGACTCCTGCGTGAGCGGCCGGTTGAGGCAGGACTGGCACCAGGCTTTCGGGAAATCGAGGAAGCGGAAGACAACCTTCTGCGCCGGTCAGCGTGGAGAGACTTCATTGAGGAAGCCAGGAAAGACGATTCTCCCGACCTGGCGGCATTACGAAATGCCGGCGTGAACATTGCTGACCTGCAGGAAGCATTCTCGACCGTTTGTCGGTATCCCGATGTCGTGTTTCCGGCGGGAGAGGCGGCTTGTCCTGAGGCGTCGGGATACTGGGCGGCTCTTGATCGATTTTGGGGGAAACTACAGTCGCTCAGGCCGCGGGACGGGGCACCGCACACCTGCAAAGTTCTGGCGAAGATGCGGGAATTCGCTCCGATGTATCGCAGGGCACCGAGACAGATCGCTGCTCTCGCGAAGCTGCTCAAAATGTGGGAAGCGAAAACAGGAATCGTTTTGAAATGGTGGGAAGGACGAGGCCCTGAAGCCCGCGAGCTTGTAGATGAGTTCCAGGCCAACTACGCGGAGCCATTTCTTCTCGCATGGCGAGAGTACCTCTACGGTCCGACACTGCGCCTTCTTCTCGAAGCGCGCGATTCCGCGGCAACCGAACGCCGCAAGAAGGCGCTCATCAACTTCACGGATCTTCTGCTGTTCGCGTCACGGATGGTCCGCGAGGACCTGACCGTGCGGGCGGCATTGCAAAAGAAATATCGCTTTCTGTTTGTTGATGAGTTTCAGGATACCGATCCACTTCAGCTGGAACTGTTCTTTCTGTTGGCAGCGGAGCATGGGGCGGGTACGGACTGGCGGACTTCGGCCCTGCGGCCCGGCTCGCTGTTTCTGGTGGGTGACCCCAAGCAATCGATCTACCGCTTCAGGCGCGCCGATATTGAAATGTACCAGCAAGCAAAGGTGAAGATCGAAGGCACGGGAGGCCGCATCGTATCGCTCACAACCTGTTATCGCTCCGGTCCCAACCTGTGCGAATGGGTCAACGGCATTTTCACGACTCATCCTCCCACGCCCGCGACTCTATACCAGCCGGAATTCGCAAGACTGGACGCGAAGGACCCCAACGCTGCCAACTCGCTCGGCCCCATTCCACTTTCACTGCCGGTGACAGGCAAACAGGCAGAAGTTCCCAAACAGGATGCACTAGCGATAGCTGCTTACATCCAGACAGAAGTGAATGCCGGGCGCCGCGGTTACGGAGACTTTCTGATCCTGACCCGCCGGATGAAGAATCTGGGACATTATGCGGATGCGCTCGAGAGGGTTCGAATACCGTACGAGGTGGGCGGACGCGGAGGTCTTCTCGAGTCCGAGTACGTTCAGGGTCTCATCACGCTGCTCAGCAGCCTTGCGAATCCCGACGACGGGGTTGCACTGGTGGGCGTTCTTCGCGGACCGTGCTTCGGTCTCAGCGATCCGGAACTCTACAGATTCCGTAAGAATGGCGGTGCCTTTCGGCTCTCTGTCCCCGTGAACGACGAGGCGGACAGGGCTGGCAGTGCGATTCGCGAATTGCAGGAATGGCGCAATCTGGTCCGCAAGCTTCCGGTGGGGGCGGCGATTGAAATCGTTCTGGAAAAAAGCGGCCTGTTGGCGCGCGCGGCCGCGGCGTCTTCCGGAGGCGGCGAAGCCGGTAAGCTGCTGTTCGCGCTGGACTCCATACGCATGTCCTGCGAAGCAGGCTCCACGCTCGCGGACGCCATTGCGGAACTGGAGGAGTCACTTGAACTTGATGAATCAGATGCGCCGGTCCTCGAACCCGGACGCCGACAGGCTGTGCGGGTGATGAACATCCATAAAGCGAAGGGACTGGAATCGCCGGTGGTCTTTCTGGCAGATCCGGTTACGGGGCCCGTGATCAGAGCAGATGTTCGAATTGTTAGAAGTGAAGACCAGACTCAGGGATATCTGAAAATCACGAAAAGCGTAGGGTGGGACGACGAAGTGATTGCGCAGCCCCGGGGATGGAGAAGTCACGAGGAAACAGAACTCGAATTCGTGAAGGCCGAGGAACTACGCCTTCTCTATGTTGCAGCGACACGGGCACGGGAAACGATGATCGTCAGCGAGTGGCAGAAGCCACGCCAGGGGTCTCAACCCTGGCAGAAGTTGTCGGAGAGCTTGACGGGCAAGGAGTCCATCCAGATACTGCAGACTTCACCGCCTGCGGTTCCGGATTTGCCCGATTTGTCGAAGGCCGCTCGGGATGCCGCGGCAGCCAGCCGTAACGCGAGGAGGCATCAGATGGAAATGCCCGGATTTGAGCCTTTTGCCGTTTCCAGTCTCGCGGCTCACGGAGATTGGGGTCATATAACGGAAGAGGAGAGCCAATCGGGACGCAACTGGGGAACGTTGATCCACGGGCTGCTTGAGTATGCAGCTGTAAATCTTGATTCGACAGCGCATGATCTCGAAGCCTATGCCCGCTGGATGATCTCGGAACAAGGGTTCGATCCTCACGATTTGGGTCCGGCAGTCGAAGCGATCAGTCAGGTTCGCAGGTCGCGCTTCTGGGAAACAGTTCGCAGCGCTTCGGCCCGATTGGTGGAGGTTCCCGTTTCCTCGATCGTGCCAGGAGAGACTCGCCGGCTCGCCCGGGGAATTATTGATATTGCTTTGCAGTGTGAAGATGGCTGGCACATAGTTGACTACAAAACCGATCTTGCAAAGAGCGAGCAGCTTGTCGAGATCTATGCCGATCAGGTCAAGCTGTACGCAGGTATCTGGGAGCGGGTTACCGGTTCGCGAGTCGCTTTCGCGGGCCTGTATTGCGTTCGGGAACAGGCACTGACGATGGACGTTCGCGGAGAGGTGCGGAGAGCCTGACTATGCCTGCCTCTACTGCCATGCCGGGTCGACCTCCGGCAAAGCCTCTGGTCAATGTCTACATCGATGGTTATAACTTCTACGTTCCGCTGAGCACGGGCGAATCGCGTTATTACGATCTATGCTGGTGCGATTTTGAGAAGCTTGCGGAAGCGCTGGTGAAGAGACTGTCCATCAGTCACCCGCGCGAGTTCGGGGGCTGCGGCGTCGGTGCCGTCAAGTACTTCACCGCAACCATTCCGGAGAATATGCCGCAACAGCCGGATGGGATTGATCGCAAATACCAGTGGCTGGACGCGGTCCATTACCATTCGGGTGGTCGAGTTGAGATCGTCCACGGAACATTCCGCCCCCGCACTCACCGCTTCTACATTGAGCGCGACGAACTGGCAGGACTTGCGCGTTCCGGCATCGCGCTGAACTGGGATCTTATCCCGAATACAGCCACGACCTTCCGCCCGAAGCTGCGAATGCATGAAGAAAAGCAGACCGACGTAATGCTGGCGACCGCGCTTGTGACGGACGCAGCCCTGCAAAGAGTGGGTGAAAAGCCATAACCGGCCGTCCAGACGGCGCCGCAGCATCGGGAGAACTGCCGTCCCACTCCGTCAGCCTGCCACGCTGCGATCGTGATCAGCGCAGATATCGATTTCCTGCCCGCAGCCGAGGTTGCGGCAGGGACGTTCAATTGCCCTGTGGCGATGGCTTTCACCTTTCCACACACCGGTTACCGGATTTCCGACCTTTCGCCCGGAAGAACGAACGGAATCTTCACTGTCGATGTCTTAGAAGACGATCTGCGGTCGTGCAGGCTTCCGGATGTGATCTCCCTGTCTGGCGAGAAGAAGATCGATTTTCGAAAGTTTAGAAGTTCGCACTTTTCCCGGACCGGCGGATGAGGGCTTGAGATATGAGCGGCGCAATTCCGTGATCCCAACAGGCGCAGACTTCGACGAGTTGCTACTGATCTTCCGGCTGGTTACGGCGCGGGATGTAGACTTTGATTGGCGTCGCGAAAGTCGCTAACGAGTCAATCGGGGTGAAGGGATGACGGAGTGGCCACGACGACAGCCGCCGGTTGTGATGGTCTCGCCGTGGAGGCGAGGCTGCAGGACCGGCGCGAGAAAACGTCGAGGTAAGTCAAGTGCTTACTCAGGCTGGCGAGTTCTTGAGGCTCCACCTGCACAGTCTGAAACTTCCCTTTAAGCTCCCGTTGTTTCAGCCGTTCGCGCTTTTCTTGACTGAATGAGGAATTCTGGCGTTGATTCACCAAAAGGCCGAGGCGGTTCGAAAACAGCTGTTGTAGAGGCTCAGATCCGATAACCAAGCCGCATCGCGGCCACTGCCAGCGCCGACATCAAGAACGGTCGCAGGACGCTCTGGCAATAAATCGATCAACCAGCCGTGAACGCTCGCGGCGGGAACTTCCTCGTAACGTTCTGATACCGCCTGCGCGCGTTGGTGTAGTACCAGACCCGCCGTTGATCCTGACTGGCCGCGCCAATGGCCTCCGAAACATTCGCTTGGGACGGCGATAGCCTCAGCGAGGTACGCATAACCCGGGTCGGTCGCATAGTGGCGGGCGACATTTTGCCACAATCAGGGCGCCGAGGTCGTGAACCTGCCGATGATGATCCCACGCTGCCTGATAGGGCACGCCGTGGGTGATGGGCCGGGCATAATCAGCACAGGAAGCTTGGACCGCTTGTCTCGTCACCTCAGCGTGATACATTCTGGGTAGTATGCCAACGGCCAAGACCAGCCAGTCCCATCCCCTTCAAATCAATGAGGTTGCCGTTCGGGAGAATGGCGGTATCATCGGTCTAACTTTCTGCCCCGGCAAGAAGCACACCGGCCTGTACGCCGGAGCCTGGAATCGGGACCTTCGAACCGACTTGCAAGCGATTCAATCCTTCGGTGCCACTGCACTAGTCACATTGATGGAAAGCCATGAATTGGATAAGGTCGCCGTCCCTGCTCGCATGCTCAGAGACGAGACCAGAGTAATGGCCATGGAGTGGTATCACCTTGCAATTAAGGACGTCGGCGTTCCTGACGAACGCTTTGAGCGCCTTTGGGGCGAATCAGGACTGAGGCTGCGTGCCATTCTCGCGGCCGGAGGGAAGATCGTGGTGCACTGTCTTGGAGGGTTGGGCCGAACTGGTACGGTCGCCGGACGTCTGCTTGTGGAGTTCGGCGATACACCAGAAGCCGCTATCGCCAGGATTCGCGCTGCCCGGCCGGGAAGCATTGAGACTACCGGGCAGGAAGACTACGTCAGAAGTTGCAAGGCTGTCCGATCGGCAGCCCTGGAATAAACCACGCGGCTGTTTCTGCTTGCCTTAAGAACATGATCGACGTGCAATCGTTCGTCTTGGTGATCGGGTCGGATTATTCCGGATGAAAGTGATGGAGGAATTGCGTGAATGTGGTTTGAAAAGCTGACGGGCTTCCGAGAAGACTCTCACGAGCAGGTTCGGAGATATCTCAGTCTTCAAGGCGAAGTATTGACCTCCAGCGTCAACGGAGCCGTGATGATGTGCGGTGCTCTCGAAACACCGTCGCTGGGTGAGTTGAGAAAGCGAGTGGGTTCAAACATAAATGGCGTCGCCAAACTCTCCGTCCGCGAAGTGGTAGCAGACGTCCAGGATCTCCACGCAGACGAGTCGCTGGCCGGTTCTCTGTTTCAGGTAGCGTCCCAGTTCAACCTCCTTGAAATGGTCTCGCCCAACAAGACTCCAGAGCATGGCGTTGGAATCTATGAATACGATCGGACACAGGGGCCGGCGTGTGCCATCGCAGCCGGAGCGGGAACGATTTACCGGACCTACTTTGCTGCGGTCAACGGGCAAACCGGTCAAACAGCGAAGAATCAAATCGACTGCCTCGCGGATCTCGGAATGGCGTTGGGCAACTCCGGCGGCGATCTCTGGGAGATGCGAAATGGTTATGCAATGGCGACGCGGATTGGTCTGAGCCGGATTTCTGAACGGCTCAGCGCATCAAGCGAACCGGAGCGTGACGAGCTTCGACAGTTGTTGCGGATTGGTTTGCAGTCAAATACGCAGGTGACGCTCAGAGGTTGCCGGCATGTGGTATCGCAGGTATATTGCTCCGCATTGCCTGTAGCTTATTGCTCACATCCCGCGAATCTCTGGGAATGCTTCGCCCGTCTAATTTTGGAGGCGAGCTATGAAGCAACAATATGTGCCACCATATTGAATTCCCGCATGACCGGCAGTAACAAAGTG
Organism: uncultured Acidobacteriia bacterium; assembly: GCA_903923395.1. Classification (GTDB taxonomy): domain Bacteria; phylum Acidobacteriota; class Terriglobia; order Bryobacterales; family Bryobacteraceae; genus BOG-234. The sequence goes on along the minus strand of CAIXXM010000074.1, from coordinate 1,742 downwards.
TTTCTCACGTTCGTTGGTGGGGGTGCGTTTGGCAATCCGGACATCTGGATTACCGGGGCAATCCAGAGGGCATTGGAGATATACAAGAACTATGACGTGGATGTAGCGCTCGTAAGCTATGGGCGTTCGAGTGAACAGGCCCGGTTGATCGTCAATTCAGTACTTATATAGGCCCGTACTTGGCTGTCTATTTGAGCATGGTCTCAAGTCGCGACACAGCTGGATGCCGTCGGTTTCGCGCTGGTGAGTGCCTTGGCCACATTCGCCTGGCCGGCGATAGCCTCGGCCAAGTGCGCATAGCCCGGATCGGTTGCGTAGACGCGTGCGACTGAGGCAATCAGAGCGGTGAGGTCGCGACCCTGCTGAAACTGCGCCCACGCTGCCCTATAGGGCGCGCGGTAATGAGCCAGGCGTAATCGGCACAGGAGGCGGCGAGCGAGTCATAGTCGGCGAATTCCAGATCCTGGACGACGGATTTCCCGTTCACGAACTCGTGGGTCGTCACCGTGCAGCACTGGGTGTGCCGCGCAGCTTTCTTGATTCCGAAGAAGTTAAAATGACCAACGGGCTTGGCTCCCCATTCGGATTCGAGCGCCCACTGCGCGATCATCAACCGGGCCGGGCAGCCGGTCTGCTTTTCGAGCGCGGCGGCAATGCCCGCGACTTCTTTCAATCGCTGGTCGCGATCATTCATTTGACACCTCGTTGGTTTTGGATTTGGTACGGAAACTGCGCCGTTAGCAACTGACCGAGACGGTCATCCCGGCGGGAAGCTGAACGGCGGGCGTGGAACCCGGCGTCGATATCAGCCAGGTGGCGTTGAGTGGTTTGGTGAAGTGGCCCATAAGTACCGGGGCGAGCGTGCTGCGGAACGCATGAGGGTAGTACCCGAGGGTTGTGTGCTGAACGCCGCTGATCTTCGTCAGCGACCCGATCGTCGCGGAATACTCCGTAGTCACACCGACTGGTGCGGCCGGGGGCGACGGGGGATTGTATTGAAGCTCCGCGTAGCTGGAGAAGAAATACGCCGCGGGGCCGAAGATAACGAATCGCTGAAATCCCGCCACCGGAAGCCCGCCGGCGGCACCATTCGCGGTCCTGCTCAGGTAGCGGCCGGGCGTCGTGTGCTGAACGCCGCTGATCTTCGTCAGCGTCCCGATAGTTGCCGCGTACTGTGTCAGCGAACCGGCGGGAACCGCGATGGAGTTCTCGACTACGATCGTGGCCATGGCTTACGGCGTCACGATGAACAACGTCGCGCGATCGCCGCTGTCGGTGTCCGTGATTCCAATCCAGTTGTGGGAGTCGAAAGCGGTGGTGGTGTCGCCGGCGAACGTGTCGTGGATGAGAGCAGCATCCCAAAGCTGCCCTCGGATCAGCGGTTCACCTCCGGTGCTGGAAGTCGGCCAGGCGATCAGCGGTTCCAGCATCAGTGCCGAGCCATCGTGCCAGTGCATTCCGGTCTGTCCACCTGGGACGCCCCGAGGAAGCTGGGCGGCCGCGATGATGAGCTGAGGTGTCGAGACCAGATTGGATAAACCTGCGACGTCCAGCAGGTTCGTATTCACGATGGTCTGGGTATTGGCGTCACTCTGGTTGCTCGACGTCGTGTGGCAGAACCCCGTGCGGAAGCTCGGGTAGATTCCGGTGTTGGAATCGTTGAGCGCGCTTCCGATCAGCCAACTGCACTCTGTGATCACGCCCTGCAGGAAAGTCGGCAGGTAAGGCGTCCCGAAGGCGAT
>CAIXXM010000073.1 GCA_903923395.1 uncultured Acidobacteriia bacterium | reverse complement strand
CACGCGCGCCAGAATGGCACACGAGCGTTCAAGCGATAGATGCAGGTCGACTCAGGGTATCCGATTTCCTGGGCACGCGCGCCAGAATGGCGCACGAACGTTCAAGCGATAGATGCAGGTCGACTCAGGGTATCCGATTTCCTGGGCACGCGCGCCAGAATGGCGCACGAACATTCAAGCGATAGATGCAGGTCGACCCCGGGTATCCGATTTCCGGGGCACGCGCGCCAGAATGGCGCACGAACATTCAGGCGATAGATGCAGATCGACCCAGGGTATCCAATTTCCTGGGCACGCGCGCCAGAATGGCGCACGAACGGCCTGAGTAATCCACTAAATTTGTGAATCAGACCACTAGCTGGCCACCGCGGCTACTTGCTTTGCTCTTGCGTGGTCCACGGGCGGCACGACGAAGAGTTTCTTTCTGCGCTTGGCTTCATACATCCGCTCGTCGGCCTTTTCGAGCAGCGTTTCCGCATCGGTGCCGTCTTCCGGGAAGCGGGAGACGCCGGCACTGAATGTAATCTCCGCCGGGCAGTTGGCCGCGACCGGCAGCGTTTGGATGATTCCTTCCAGCCGGGCCAGAGTGTTCTCCACATGTTTGTGGGAATCCGGCAGCACAATCACAAACTCATCCCCGCCGAGCCTTGCCGCGACATCACCCGCGCGGCAGTTATGACGCAGGCCTGAGGCGACAGCCTGCAAGATCCTGTTCCCCGCCAGGTGACCGTACTGGTCATTGGCTTTCTTGAAACCATCCAGATCGATGAGGATGACCGCGAAGGAACTGCCGTTGCGCAGGTTGCGGGCTACTTCCTGATGTAAGTGGCCGAAGAGATAGCGCGCGTTGACGAGTCCGGTAAGTTCATCGGTATCGGCCGCATTGGTCGCCATTTCGAAGCGGAGTGAATTCTCTATTGCGTGACCGGCCTTGGGTGCGATGGCAAGCAGGATACGCCGGTGGTCGGGACTAAAGGCAGCCGGGCGGAGACTGTAGAGAGTCAGTACGCCGATGATACGGTCTCTGGAGCAGAGCGGAACAGAGAGTGCCGAGCGCAATGGAGTTACCATTCTGGGGTCATTGAGATAGCCCGGTTCCACCGCAGGGTTGCCATTCAGGATAGGAAGATTGTTTTCCGCGACCCAGCCGGAGAGGCCCTGGCCAACCGGTATCTCCAGAGAGTTAAAGAGACGGTAGCTTTCCCCTTTGACACATCTCGGGATCAACTTACCTTCCTGCACCAGATAGATCGCCATCGCATCATGCTCCACGATACGGTTCACACGGACACCAAGTAGAGCGAAGGTTTCATCGAGGCTCAGCGAATTGCCGAGGTCATTGGTCACTTCGATGAGTAACTGGAACTCGCGCCGTGCGCTGGAGATGGCAAGGCTGAAGTCATTGGACTGATCGCGGCGCGGCAGCAGGGCCTCAGGCTCCGCGAAGCCTGTTGCCGGGGCATGACCGCGCTCGATCTTGATATTGGAGGAGAGTTTGACGATATCGGCGGTCTCGGCCTTGGCCCGCAATTCGAGTTCACGGAAGCGGCGTTCCAAAACTTCCACCACTTTGGGGTCGAAGGCCTTGCCGGATTGCTCCGCCACGATCTCCATGGCCTTTTCGAGAGGCATCGCCGGACGGTACTGGCGGGCGGAAGCAAGCGCATCCAGACAATCCACCGCGGAGAGAATACGCGCGCCGAGCGGGATTTGTTCGCCACTGAGGCCGTCTGGATAACCGGTGCCGTCATAGCGCTCATGGTGCGAACGGACGATGGGAACCACGGGATAGGGGAAGTCGACGCGCTCCAGAATTTCGGCACCCACAATCGGGTGGACCTTCATCTTTTCGAACTCTTCCTCTGTCAGCTTGCCCGGTTTGGAGATGATATATTCCGGCACCGCAAGCTTACCCACATCATGGAGCAGCGCAGCGGCTTCCAGCGCCTGCAGGTCTGAGGCGGACAGGTTCAACTCTTTGCCAATTCCCGAGGCATAAACCTGTACACGGCGGAGATGTGCAGCCGTGGTGTCATCCTTCGCATCAATGGCAAGCGCCAGTGTCTCAATGGTGCGCAGGTGAAGCTGGGACATTTCGAGGATATGCTTCTGCTGCTCTTCAATCCGGCCGAGATAGAGGCTGTAAGAGCGGTAGACGAGATACAACGGCGGCGCGGCCATCAGCAGCAGCGGCCAGCCGAGATGTTGACTGAAGAAATGGGCCGCACCGGCGATACCGCCTCCGACCAGATACTGCGGAGAGGTCCAAAGATAGGAACTGCGCCAGGTTTGATAGATCGAAGTACCGGTGGAGCAGCCGATGATACCCGCGACAGTGAAGGTATTGATGACAAAGTAGACCAGTGACGCAACCAGCAGCGCGATGCAGCCTGTGCGGTCCACATTCAGAAGTGCAGGAAGAGTGAGGCAGTACTGTGCCGCCATGATAGGAACTGCTATTCCGTTCACGCTGAAGAGAACCTGAAACCACTTCGGCCTCGCGGTGGCATGAATCAGGCACTGGCCAATGGTGCAAACCACAGCGACCAGCAAAGTACCGGGCAGGGATAAGTCGAGCATCGCCATGATGATGACGATGTAATTCATCGAAAGCGTTCCTGTAATACCGGGCAAGCGGATTTTCAGGCCGGAGGCAAAGACCCCAGCAACCATGTAGCACAAGATGCGGACCAGCTTCTCGTCCTGTACGCTCCAGGAGGCGAAGGCGCTGGCAAGACAGGCAAAGCCCGCCATCACCACAAGCGTCCAGTACACTTTTGCTGCTTTCGAAAATCCAAGTAATTCGGCCATGATTGCTCCGTGAGAGTCCAGCCGGGTTGCGGTCAGGACTTTCAAAACGGAGTATGGCATAGAACACCGGTGCTCCTGCTGCTAACCAAGGAGAACAAGGTAGTCGCACTGTGACGGTAAGAGGGTGAGTCTTCCATTACTCCTACCCGTTTTCCGGCGGGAAAAGTTTACCTTAGTTAGCAAATCAGGCACATTCCATGGCTGGAAGGCCTGAATTCCCCGGCTTGCGCCCGTTACGACCGTCCTTCACGGGAGTTGTGTTACCCAAACGCTAACTACTGGCTAATTAACCTTTCGGTACTGGCCGGATTGTACAAAGGAGAGTTCCTCTGTAGTCTCGGTTTGTAAGCCGCAACCTGACTTTTCCCGGAGCGGGACGGCTTGAAATGGAACTAACATGTTAACTTCATCGTTCTTCACAAGGCGGCGGATTGCAGTACTGGCCAGATTTACTGCATTAGTGATCTTGGCGCTCGTTGTAGCGACAGCGGTTTGGGGGAGCACGGATAAGCTCGCCCCCGAGTTGAAAGCAAAGCAGGGCACGGAAAACGTCGAAGTAGTTATCCAGTACAGGGTTGTCCCCGGGGATAGCCACCACGCGAAGGTTGCGGCACTCGGCGGCACGGTCCACAGCAAGTGGAACAGAGTCAAGGCTGGCCATTACTCCATTTCCGCGAAACACTTGCAGACACTGGCGCAGGATCCTGATGTCGCTTATATTGCGCCCAACCGCTCACTGCAGGGGAAGATGTCGATCGCGGGACAGGCGATTAACGCAAATGTCGCAGTTACTCAGGGCTACGATGGAACGGGCATTGGCGTGGCCGTGATTGACAGCGGCATTTCTGATATCCCGCAGTTCCATGGCACGGGCAGCCGTATCGTCTACCAGCAGTCTTTCGTGGGCGGCTCGCCGGCAGATCAATTCGGTCATGGCACACATGTTGCCGGGCTCATTGGATCCAACGGCAACGGGACGGTCTATACGGGAATTGCGCCGAACGTGAACCTGATCAACCTGAAGGTTCTGGATCAGAACGGGAATGGCACGGATGCCGGCGTGATTGCGGCCATCAACCAGGCAATCAATTTGCAATCAAAGTACAACATCAAGGTGATCAACCTTTCTGTGGGGCGCCAGGTCGCGGGGAGTTATGCGCTCGATCCGCTCTGCCTGGCGGTAGAGGAAGCCTGGTGGAATGGGATCACCGTCATCGTCGCGGCAGGCAACGAAGGCCGCAATAACAGCGGCGGCACACAAGGTTACGGCACGATCTCAGCACCCGGCAATGACCCCTGGGTCATTACAGTGGGTGCGATGAAAGATATGGGTACGGCAACCCGGTCCGACGATCTGATCGCGAGTTACAGTTCCAAGGGCCCCACAGCATTTGACCATTTCGTGAAGCCAGACCTTGTCGCCCCCGGCAACAAGGTGGTTTCGACCATGATGGCGGGAGCCACACTGCTGAAGCTCTATCCTCAAAATCAAGTTACAACCAATGAGTATGTTCTGAGCGGCACCAGCATGGCCGCCGCAATTACAAGTGGAGCCGCCGCCATACTTCTGTCGAAGACGCCGTGGCTCTGCCCGGACCAGGTGAAGTCCCGGCTGATGAAGAGCGCAGGCAAGAGCTTCCCCACCAGCAGTACCGCGGTGGACCCGGTCACGCATGCCGCTTACACCAGCTACTACGACATCTTCACGGTTGGTGCCGGGTATCTGGATCTGGCGGCCGCACTTGCCAACAATGACTGGGCTTCCGGCAACGCGCTGTCTCCCGTGGCAACGTTCAGCAACGGGGCGGTGACGCTGCAGGGCATCGGTGCCGCCAACGTGGTTTGGGGCAGCAATGTCGTGTGGGGGACGAATGTGGTTTGGGGTACGAACGTAGTGTGGGGCACCAATGTGGTTTGGGGAACCAACGTCGTTTGGGGTACCAATGTGGTGTGGGGCACGAATGTGGTGTGGGGCACCGCCACGGATACTTCAGAGAATCTCAACATTGCAATCGTAGGTGAACCGTAAAGAGGGGAATCGCTTAAACTGGGAGTTCTATTCACTCCCATGCAGCCGAGACTCTTCAGGTACCGCCGCACAACGGACGCCTTCGGGCCGAATGAGCGCTGCGGTTTCTGGTCAGGATTGCCCGCGGCCCTCGCGCCTGTGCGGCTTTTGATGACCCGCCGCACAACGGACGTCTTCGGGCCGAATGAACGCTGCGGTTTCTGGTCAGGATTGCCCGCGGCCCTCGCGCCTGTGCGGCTTTTGGGCGCTTTCCTGTTGGCAGGCACCTGCGTTTCGGCGCAGGCCACTGACGCGGCTTTCTTCGAAGCGAAGATCCGTCCGGTGCTTGTTGAAAAATGCTACGGATGCCACTCATCGAAGCTCAAAGCGCCGATGGGTGGCCTGGTTTTGGATACCAAAGCAGGCACGGCGACGGTCGTCACTGCAGGCAAACCGCAGGAGAGCCGCCTGCTCACGGCACTCACCTATGAAGATGGCTCGCTGCAGATGCCACCTTCGGGCAAGCTTCCAGACAATATTGTTGCTGACTTCCGGCAATGGATTGCCTCCGGCGCGAAAGATCCACGGAGCGACGCGGCGACAACGTCCAGTGCGCTGAAGGGAATGTCCGTGGAAGCTGGCCGCGCGTGGTGGGCCTTCCAGCCGGTGAATGAGGTTCCTGCTCCCCGGACAAAGGACAAGAGCTGGGCCAAGACGAAGATTGATTCGTTCTTGCTGGCCAAAATGGAGTCCAGGCAGTTGAAGCCCTCGCCGCAGGCTGATAAGCGGACGCTCGTACGGCGGGCCTACGTCGACCTTGCGGGCTATAAGCCGACCTACGAAGAAGTCGAGGCCGTCGCCAACGATAACTCCCCGAAAGCTTGGGAGACACTGGTCGACAAGCTGCTTGCCTCCCCGCAATATGGAGAGCGCTGGGGCCGCCACTGGATGGATGTCGCCCGCTTCGGGGAAGACAATCCGACATCAGAAGCCACGAATCCGCCGTATCCTTACGCCTGGCGCTACCGCGACTGGATCATTGAGGCGATGAACAAAGATGTGCCTTACGACAAGTTCATCAAGCTGCAAATGGCGGCGGACCTGATCCCCGGCACGCCGCGCGAAGACTTCCGGGCGCTCGGCTATCTGGGTGCGGCCCCGGTTTATCACAAAGATCAGCGGCTATCCGCGGATGTGATCGGCGGCTTCCTGACCGATGACTGGGATGAGCGTGTGGACGCCGTGACCCGCGGTGTGATGGCGATGACGGTAGCTTGCGCCCGCTGCCATGACCATAAATTTGACCCGATTCCCACCAAAGACTACTACGGTCTGGTTGGCGTCTTCGCTTCCACCATGCGGACGGAGCGGCCCCTGTTTGACGTCGACCCGAAAGTGGAAGCGCGCTACGTCTGGGTGGTGAACCGCCTGTTTGATCTGCGTTACTCCGCCAACCTGCTGACGGGGGAAGCCTCCACGGTGGAGGGTTCCGAACAGCGTGTGGCCAAGTGGAAGGAAGAGATCAAAGTCCTGCAGTCGGAGATGGAAGGCTTGCGCGCGCAGTATCCCAAGCTGGTCGAAAACATCGAGAAGTATTGGACTTATCCGCCGCCAAAGGTCCCCGGCGCTCCTGCCCCGCCCGCGCAGAACCGCCGCCGCAATGGAAGTTCCACCGAGCCGTTCCTCAACGGTGTCTATGACGCTGCCCAATACATCGACGGCTCAGATGCGCATTACACTTTCATCAATTACAAGGCGGGCGAGGCGCGGGATGTTCCTGTGTTGCTGCACGGCAACGTGGCAACGCCCGGCCCTGTGGTACCGCGCCACTTCCTGTCCGTTGTATCCAATGGCGACAACGTATTCACCAAAGGATCAGGCCGGCTGGAACTGGCCAACAAGATCTTCACGGATGCCGCACCGCTCACCGCGCGCGTGATTGTGAACCGGGTTTGGGATTGGCACTTCGGGCGGCCGCTCGTCGCCACGCCCAGTGATTTCGGTGTGCAGGGCGAAAAGCCTGCTGACCCCAAACTGCTGGATGATCTGGCGGCGCGCTTTATTTCGCACGGCTGGTCTTTGAAGTGGCTGCACAGGGAGATTATGCTCTCCGCCGCCTACCGCCAATCGAGCAAGCCACGCGCGGATGGTGAAAAGCTGGACATCCTGAACACCATGGTCTGGCGGATGAATCCCCGCCGCCTGGATATAGAAAGCTACCGCGACACTCTGCTGCGGGCAACTGGAAGACTGGACAGCACCATGTATGGCCCTTCCGATGATGTGGATTCGGCCACCAATGTCCGCCGCACCGTTTATGGACGTGTCAGCCGGGGACGCCTGGCCGGACTGTTGAAGACTTACGACTTCCCCGACCCCATGCAGACCAGCGGCGGGCGCGATCTGACAACGAATGCTCTGCAGCAGTTCTTCGTGATGAACTCGGCGTTCATGCATGAAGAATCCGCGGCGCTGGCGAAGAGTGTTGCGGACGAGGCTGACGACACCGCACGCGTGAAATTGCTTTACCGGAAAGTGCTCTCGCGCGACCCCGGCGCGAAGGAACTGGATCTTGGCGTGAGCTTCCTGAGTACGGGCAAAGTGGATGAATACGCGCAAATTTTGCTTTCCACCAATGAGGAGATTTTCTGGCCATGATCCATCCGTATTCGCGTCGTGAAATGATTCAGTCGCTCTTCGGCGCACTGGGCACGGTGGGTCTCTCGGCGATGCTCGGCGGTGAGGCGCAAGCGGCCACGCTGGGCAAGTATGCCGGCACGCGCACGCCCGGCAAGGCCAAGCATGTGATCAGCCTGTTTCTGGGCGGCGGCCCCTCCCATGTGGACATGTTTGACCCCAAGCCGCTGCTGACCAAGTTCGAAGGCCAGCGCCCGGATTCGACGGACCTCCGGACGGAGCGCCAGACCGGTGGCCTGCTGCCCTCGCCATTTCAGTTCAAGAAGTACGGACAGAGCGGCATTGAATGCAGTGAGATGGTGGCGAAGACAGGCGGCGTGATCGATAACATCTGCGTGGTGCGTTCGATGTATTCCTTCAACCCGACGCATACGCCAAGCCGCAGTCTGTATCACACAGGCACGATCCTGCTGAACCGGCCTTCTCTCGGCTCCTGGGTGTCTTATGGCCTGGGGACGGAGAACCAGAATCTGCCCTCGTTCGTGGCGCTGGATTCGGGCAACGCGGCAGGCCTCGGTGGTTCCGCCACACGCGCGGGGTTCCTGCCGGCCGAACACCAGGGGACTCCGTTCAATGACTCCGAGACGGCTCCGGAGAAGATGATTCCCAACCTGCAGAATAAGTATGTCGACGCGAAGGAACAGCGCCGGCAACTGGATTTGCTGCAGGAACTGAACAAGGATTACAGCAATAACTTCGGTGCGGATGAGTATCTGAACGGCCGCATCAAGAGCATGGAATCGGCCTACCGGATGCAGTTCGAAGCGATGGATGCCTTCGATATCCGGAAAGAACCGCAGCATATCCGCGATCTGTACGGCAAGGGTCCGTTCGCCAATGGCTGCCTGCTGGCGCGCCGTCTGGTGGAGCGCGGGGTGCGCTTCGTGCACGTGAGCAATGAAGGGTGGGACGATCACAAAGATCTGCAGCAGAACTACATCAAGCACTGCCCTTCCATGGACCAGGCCGCGGCGGCGTTGATTCAGGATCTGAAGCAGCATGGGCTGCTCGACGACACCATCGTGGTCTGGGGCGGCGAGTTCGGCCGGACTCCGGTGTCAGAGAGCGGCAGCGGGCGCGACCACAACCCCTACGGTTTCACCATGTGGGTGGCTGGCGGCGGCTTCCGTGGCGGTTTGGCCTACGGTGCCACCGATGACTTTGGTTTCAAAGCGGTGGAGAACCGGGTGTCGATCCATGATCTGCATGCGACCATGCTCTACGCGCTTGGCCTGGATCACACGCAGTTGACGTATCGCTATGCGGGGCGGGATTTCCGCTTGACGGATGTCTACGGCGAAGTGGTGAAGGGGATTCTTGGCTAGGAGCTTGTTGAAATATACGAACGACCGCGAGGGAGCGGTAATCTCGCCACATTTTTCAACAAGCTGCTAGTGGAGTGCTTCACGCAGAATGGTGAGTATTCCGATGTCTGGAATAAACAGTCACAATCAGTTGTGATGTTGGACACGCGGCTACCAACCGCGT
>CAIXXM010000072.1 GCA_903923395.1 uncultured Acidobacteriia bacterium | reverse complement strand
TCTGGAACTACGTTTGGCACCGGGGCAACCCCGCTCAGCGTGAATTCGTACGCCACCACAGGTGCTGTGGCTGTTTCGTCGACGCAATACACAATCCAGCCCGCGACAACTGGAGCGCTATCGATGACCGGTTGCAGTCCTGGTTCTCTCGCCCGCGTGGTGATAGGTCGCGACAATTCAGTGGCGAGCAATTCTGCCGCCACTGTTGACCTGATAGCAGTGAAATTGAACTATTCGAGGAAATAACCGCCAGACTACGGGAGATTCCTGTTGCTTGTGGCGCAACATTCTTTCTGCTGGTCGCTATTGCATTTTCTGACGGCAAATATTTCAGCGCGCAACAGCTGGAGAAAGCGATCAGCAGCAGCAGCGCGCTGTAGCCGAGAAGAAGGACGGGCCAGATTCGAAGTCGCACGGGGGCTTTGGGATCAGGATAGCGTTTGCCGGAGGAGGACGTACCGGCAGTCATTTCAGCCGTGTGAAGAGAATGACATCCTTCTTGCCTTGCGGGAAGACGGGCATGACTTCGAGTTGCAGGGTCTTATCGTCCTTCAGCATGAGGCGGCGTTTCGTGACAGCTTCCCCTTTGGTCCGCATTTCCACGAGGTAGGGGCCATTGATCCAGAGCGCGATCTTGGCCTTGTGGCCGTCGAGTTGGAAGACGCATTCACCGCCGCCGAGTTTGCAAGTGTATTCGGATTTGACCTTCGCAGCGTGTCGTTCGGTGACGTGGACGGTGTCCCCGGATTTTTCCACGTTCATCTCGAGGCTGGTATCACTCTGGGCCTGCCAAAGGCCGGAGTATTCGCGGGGCGTTTCCTGTGCGGCGGCGGGCAGCAGGAAGGCGAGGGCTAGAAGGGCGGCTTTCATTTTGTGAGTCCTTTAGCTTTGGGCTTGGGTGATGTGGATGCGGCGGTTCTTTTGCCAGCAGCCTTCATCGTGTTCTGTGCAAACGGGTTTCATTTTGCCGTAGCTGACGGTTTTGAGCTGGGGGGAAGGGATGCCGTTATCGACAAGATATTGTTTGGCTCTCTGGGCGCGGGCTTCGCCGAGGCCGACGTTGTATTCCTCTGAGCCGCGTTCATCGCAGTAGCCTTCAATGGTGAGTTTGTAATCGGGGAATTGCTTGAGGATTTCGGCGAGGGCTTGTGCGTCGGCGTGGAGGGCGTTTTGGGCGTCAGAGCGGATGTTGGCGGTGTTGTAGTCGAAGTAGGCGTCCTGGATGCGGTTGAGAAGGTCTTGGATGCGGTTGCGGGTCGCCTGGTCCGGCATGTTGGAGGGCTTGGCCGCGGCGGTTTGGATGGGAGCGGCGGGGCGGCGTTCCGGCACGGATGCGGCGGGTTTCGGTGCGGGCGTGGCTTGTGCGACGGGTGTTTGGGAAGGTGGCTGCGGTTTGACGGCGGCGACCTTCTTCGCGCAGCCCTGCAGGAGGCAGAAGATGGCGACAGCGGGAAGCAAGGACTTGATCATGCTCTGACTGTATGGTCTCCGACAGAAATCGGCTATCGGGTGTTTGCCGGAGGATTGCAGGAAAAGGACTGTAGAGACAGGGGAGGGTCGGTTTCCTGATAATTGGGTTTGGATCAAGCTTTGTTTTCTATGCGATCGGCGGTGGGTCGAAGGATTGAACGGCTGCGGCGGAATGAAGCGCAGATGACGCTGTTGCTGAGTCTGGTGCTGGGTGCGCTGGTGGGGCTGGTGGTGGTGGCGTTCATTCTGCTGACGGGACGGCTGGCAGCACGGCTCTATCCGCCGGGCGGGCCCGGGTGGAAACGGCTGTTGATGCCTGTGCTGGGCGCGACGGGGTCAGGGTATCTGCTGTGGCGCTATTTCCCGGGCGCGAGGGGCAGCGGGATTCCGCAGACGAAAGCGGCGATTTTCATTGAAGACGGGCGGATTGGGCTGCGGACGGTGGTGGGGAAGTTCTTCTGCTGTTCCACGTCACTGGCGAGCGGGATTGCGCTGGGTCGTGAGGGTCCGTCAGTGCATATCGGGGCGGGAATCGCGTCCGTGGTGGCACGGAATTTGGGGCTGGGTCCGAAGATGGTGCGGGCCATTGTGCCGGCGGGATGTGCGGCGGCGCTGGCGGCGGCCTTCAATACTCCAATTGCGGCGGTGCTGTTTTCGCTTGAGGAGATTCTGGGGGATTTGCACGCGGCGGTGCTGGGCAGTGTAGTCATCAGCGCGGCGACTTCGTGGATGGTGTTGCACCTGATTCTGGGCGATGACCCGTTGTTTCATGTGGCGGGATACCGGCTGGTGCATCCGGCGGAAGCGCTGGTGTACGCCGTGCTGGGGCTGGCGGGCGGGGTGGTGTCCGCAGTCTTTGTGAAGACGCTGCTGTGGTTGCGGCTGTTGTTCCGGAAGTTGCCGAAGTGGAGTGTCTGGCTGCAGCCCGCTGTGGGCGGTTTAACAGTTGGGTTGCTGGGGTACTTCGTGCCGGAAGTGCTGGGTGTTGGCTATGGCGAAGTGGAACGGGTGCTGAACGGGGAGATTGTGCTGCAAACCGTGGTGGCGCTGGGCTTGTTGAAACTGGTGGCGACGACGGTCTGCTATTCGTCTGGAAATGCGGGCGGGGTTTTCGGGCCGAGTTTGTTCATTGGCGCGATGACGGGCGCGGCGGTGGGTGGCGTGGCGCACGGGTTGTTTCCGGCATGGACGGCTGGCGCGGGGGCGTATGCGCTGGTGGGGATGGGGGCGGCGTTCGCGGGGATTATCCGGAGCCCGATGACGTCTGTGATCATGATCTTCGAGATCACGCGGGATTACACGATCATTGTCCCGTTGATGATTGCGAATTTGATCTCGTACTTCATCTCGCGGCAACTGCAGGAGCAGCCGATTTATGAAGCGCTGGCGGCGCAGGACGGGGTTCACCTACCGGTGCGCGCGGCGGGGGAGAGCCGGGAGGTGGGCGATGTGATGCGTCCTGTGCCGGAGGAATTGTTGGCGGGGGCAGCGGCGGGCGGTGCGCTGCGCTGGTTGCGGGAGACAGGTGTGGATGCGGTGCCTGTGTTGCGCGGAGCAGGTTTGGTGGGCCTGTTGCGGGAAGGGGAACTGGCCGTTGTTGCGGGGGAGGATCGACGGCTGGAAGAGTTGCTGCCAGCGGCGGGTGGTGTAGGGCAGGGAATACCGCATTTGCATCCGGATCACAGTTTGAGTGCGGCGCTGGAGCGGTTCGGGACGGCGCGTTGCAAGGTGCTGGCAGTGGTAAGCCGTTCGCATTCGGGGGAAGTGCTGGGCGTGGTGCTGCTGGGGGATGCGCTGCGGGCCTACGGGCTGGAGGTGGAGGCGTGACGGCGCAGGGCGGGCGGTCGTTTGTAGGTGCCTTCGGGCTGGTGTTGTGTGTGATGGCGGGGCTGTTTGTTTTCGACGTTTTCCTGGCGAAAGTGGAGCGGGAAGAAACTGGGTCGCGCGCGGCACAACTGGCCGGGGCGGGGGCGCGGCTGCTGGCTGCGGGCGATGGCCCGGGGGCGGTGAAGAAGCTGGAAGAGGCGGTGGCGGAGGAGCGTACGAACCGGGAGTATCGCAGGCGTCTGGCGGAGGCGCAACTGGCGGCGGGTCGTGCAGGGGATGCGGCTGGAGAACTGGAGTCGTTGCTGCAGGGCGATTCGATGGATGGCATGGCGAATCTGCTGCTGGGGCGGGTCCTGGTGCGGCAGGGGCGCCTGGAAGAAGGGATTTCGTACTTCCACCGCGCGGTGTATGGGCGCTGGGGCAAAGATGCGGCAGCGAAGCGGCTGGCGGCCCGGTTTGAGCTGATTGAGCTGCTGGCTGGTACCGGGATGAAAGCGGATCTGTTGGCGGAATTGCTGGCGGTGCAGGATCAGGTTTCGAGCGTGGAGGAGCGTTTGCGGCTGGGTGGACTGTTTCTGGCGGCCGATGCGCCGGGCCGGGCGCTGGAGTTGTATCGCGGCATTCTGCGGGATGATCCGGAGAATTTGGAGGCGCGGGAAGGCTGGGGCAAGGCAGAGTTTGCAAGGGGGAATTACCGGGTGGCGGCGCGGGAACTGCGCGCTGTGGTGGAGCAGGGGCGTACCGGGCCGGGGGTAGCGCAGATGCTGGCGACGCTGGATGCGCTGTTTGCTGAAGATCCGACAGTACGCGGGCTGGGCCCGGAAGAGAAGTTGCGCCGGAGTAGGGCGGTGCTGGAGCAGACGGCGAAGGCAGTCGGGGGATGTGCGGCGGAAGGAGCGCTGTTGCAGGATGCTGCGCAGCGGGTGAGCGGACGTGTGCCAGCAGGGCGTCAACTGGCGGCGGCGGAGGGCGATTTGGATCTGGCGGAGCGCTTGTGGCAGACGGCGAAGCGGGATTGTCATCCAGTGCCTGGGGTGGATGCGCCATTGGGGATTATTTTGGGTCGGCTGGCGCAGTAGTTGTGGTGAATGTACAGAAATGCTGTACGTTATGGGTATGCCAATCGAAACCAGCTACAGCAATCTTAGGCAGAACTTGGCGTCAGTATTGGCCAAGTCGGATTCTGATAACGAAGTTTTCGTGATTCGCCGAAGGAAGGGCCGGGACATCGCGCTGATTCCCGCGGACGAACTGGCGGGGATTCTAGAGACGGCACATCTGTTGAGCAGTCCTGTCAATGCGCGGCGGTTGCAGAATGCATTGCGGCGGGCAGATGCCAGGGAAAACGCTCCATCTACTCTCGAGCAACTTCGCCGGGAAATCGGTCTTGACGCGGAGTGAGCGCTACGCTGTCTTTGGCGTGGAGTTCCGGGAGGATCTCCGGTTCTGGGTGGCCAACGATAGGAAATTAGCGCTACGGCTGCTCACGATCATTGAGGATGTAATTCGAAATCCGTTTGAAGGTATTGGCAAGCCTGAGCCGTTGAAATTTGCGCTCAGCGGCGCGTGGTCAAGGCGTCTGACTGGTGAGCACAGGCTGGTTTACAGAGTGTATGCGGATCGGATGGAGTTTCTGCAGGCGCGTTTTCACTACGGCGAATAATTTGCATCGTCTGTTGAAATAGAAGTTGCTTATGATGGCAACTTTCTGGAAGTGGATGGGCCTGCTGGGTTTCGCGGTGCACGATGCAAACGAACCAAGGATCAGTGATGCGCTGCGGACGTGGGGTCCCGCGCACGAGGGCCTGGCTCTAAGCGTGTTTGCCGCGCCGTCCGATGACAAGAGCCAGCCACCGGATCTTTCGATTGCCTTAAAGAACCTCGGTACCGAAGACCGCGTTTTACTCCTAACGGACTGGATGGGCTTCTACACCGTGGAGATGGACGCGACTCCCAACCAGTACGCGGAATTGTCCCGCAAGCAGGCGCTGGCCAAGGCGAAGAACAAAGTCACCATCAAGGCGGGCAAGTTCGTAGAGACCGACTTGCCGCTCTCACTCCTCTATCAACTGCAGCGCCGGCGCACATACACCGCCCGCGTGCGGTGCGAATTGGGGCTGATTTCCAATGAAGTGGAAATCGGTCTGTAAAGTTCGATAGTCTGTGAGCTTGCTTCTACGCTCCACTTTGAGGAACCACGTTTGAAACTCGCCACAGTCGACTACGCCATTCTCGGTTTGTATTTCTGTTTTGTGATCGCCATCGGCTGGAAGCTCAGGAAGGCCGTGACTTCCGCAGGGGACTTCCTCACCGCAGGCCATCACGTGCCGGTTTGGATCACCAGCCTGGCCTTTCTGGCGGCGAATCTGGGGGCGCAGGAAGTGGTTGGCATGTGCGCGTCCGGTGCGAAATACGGCATCATGACGAGCCATTTCTATTGGGTGGGCGCGGTGCCGGCGATGTTGTTTATCGGCGTGTTCATGATGCCGTTCTACTACGGCTCAAAGGCGCGCAGCGTACCGGAGTATTTGAAGCTGCGGTTCGATGAGAAGACGCGCGGGTTGAATGCGATTTCGTTCGCGATCATGACGCTGTTTTCGAGTGGCATCTCGATGTATGCGCTCGGCAGGATGCTGCAGTTGATCCTGGGCTGGAGCTTCGACACGTCCGTGATCGCATCGGCGCTGATTGTGCTGGCGTATACGTATCTGGGCGGGCTGCGGTCTGCGATCTACAACGAGGTCCTGCAGTTCTTCCTGATTGTGCTGGGTTTTGCGCCGCTCTCCATTGTGGCGGTGATCAAGGCCGGGGGCTGGGGCGGAATACAGCAGAAGCTGGCGCCGGTGATGACGCATGCGTGGTCGAACGTGGGGTCGGCGCAGGCGAATCCGATGGGTGTGGAAGTCTTCGGACTGGTGGCGGGGCTGGGTTTCGTGTTGAGCTTCGGCTACTGGTGCACGGATTTCCTGGTGGTGCAGCGGGCGATGGCGGCGGATTCGATGTCCGCAGCACGGCGCACACCCCTGCTGGCGGCCTTCCCGAAGATGATTATGCCGTTCATCGTCATTCTGCCGGGCATTGCGGCGCTGGCGCTGACGAAGGCCGGTGCAGGTTATGCGCTGCCGGTGAAGGGCGACAGTTATGACTATGACCAGGCGCTGACGACGATGATGGCGCAGTTCTATCCGAGCGGCATGCTGGGCGTGGGGCTGACGGCGCTGATGGCGTCATTCATGAGCGGCATGGCCGGTAACGTGACGGCGTTCAACACGGTGTTCACTTATGACATCTACCAGGGTTATATCAAGAAGAATGCGAGTGATGCGCACTATCTCAATGTGGCCCGGGTGACCACGATTGTCGGGACGCTGCTTTCGATCCTTACCGCCTATCTGGCCACTTACTTCAATAACATCATGGACTTCCTGCAACTGGTATTCGGGTTTGTAAATGCGCCGCTGTTTGCAACCTTCCTGCTGGGTATGTTCTGGAAGCGGACGACCGGGCATGGCGCTTTCTGGGGCCTGGTAAGCGGGACGGTATCCGCTGCGTTGACCTGGTGTTTGACGGTTGCCGAGCACAAGGGCGGCGTGCTGGGGAATATGTATGAGTTTCCCTCACAGATGGCGCAGAATTTCTGGATTGCGATTATTGCCTGGTCGGCGTGTTTCGTGGTGTCCATTCTAGTGAGTCTGGCGACTACGGCGCATTCGGAATCGAGCCTGCGTGGTTTGGTGTATGGGTTGACGGACGTGCCGCGCGACGAGGGTGTGGCCTGGTATCAGCGCCCGGTGCCGCTGGCGCTGGTGGTCGTGGTGGTGCTGATCGGGTTGAATTTCGTGTTTGCGTAAATCGGGGATAAGACATGGAAGAAAAACAGTTGGATTTACGGCTGCCATCGGGATTGTTTTTTGCGATCACCGGGCTGGTGCTGGTGGCGATGCAGTCTGAGCGGGCACTGTTGACGGAGTTGAACGTCAATCTTTGGGCCGGTGTGGCGATGCTGGTGTTCGGTGCGTTCCTGCTGGTTCTTGCGTGGCGGAACCGGTGAGTTTCGTGCGGACTTTCCGGGCACCGGGCCGGGTGAACCTGATCGGGGAACATACCGATTACAACCTCGGGTATGTATTGCCGATCGCTTTGAATTTGGCGACTTATGTGGAAGTGCACCGCCGGGGCGATGGCCGCTTGCATCTGCTCTCCGAACAAAAGCCGGAGGAGTTGAGCTGGGCGGTGGAGGAACTGGCCGGCGCGCAACCGCGGAAGCACTGGTCGGATTACGTGATCGGTGTGGCGCAGCAACTCATCCGCCGCGGCTATTCGATTGCGCCGTGCTTATTGAAGATCCGCAGTGATGTGCCGGAGGGGTCCGGGTTGAGTTCGTCGGCGGCACTGGAGGTTGCGTCCGCACTGGCGCTGCTCGGCGGACGGGCGATCGACAAGGTGGAACTGGCCAAGCTCTGCCGGGCCGCGGAGAATGAATTCGTCGGCATGCCGTGCGGAATCATGGACCAGTACGTTTCGGTCTTTGGCGAACGCGGTGCGGCGGTGCAGATTGACTGCCGCACGCTGGAACACCGGGTGGTGCAACTCCCGGAAGGCGTGTCTGTGGTGGTGGTGAATTCGAAGGTGAAGCACGAGCTGGGGAATTCGGCGTATCGTGACCGGGTTTCTGAATGCGCAATGGCGGTGGCGGCGGTGCAACACTGGCACCCTGAGGTGCAGAGTCTGCGCGATGTTACGCTGCAGCACCTGGCCGACATCCCGATGCCTGAGCTTGTGATGCGGCGGGCGCGGCACATTGTCACTGACACGATGCGCGTGGAGTTATTCGTCAACGCGGCGGCTCGGGGCAATTTGCGCGAGATGGGCATGCTGTTTGTGGATTCGCACCGCAGCATGCAGCACGACTACGAAATTACGTGCGCCGAGGTAGATTTCCTGGCGGAGGCAGCCATGGAGATTCCCGGTTGCATCGGAGCACGTATGACGGGCGGCGGCTTCGGCGGATGTACGGTCAATCTGGTGGCAACGGAGTATGTGGCGAGTTTCACGCGCGAAATCGTGAACCGCTATAGCGAACGCTGGGGCATTGAGGCCTCCGTGTTTGTGGTGGAAGCCGGCGAGGGTGCCGGGGAAGTGCGTTCTGTGGAGCCCGAAGGCGCGGGGTCACTTGCAGGATGAGGGCAGTGGCACTTCTGTTCCTGTGCAGTCTGTCCGGGCTGGCGCAGGAGTTTGAAGTCGCCACATTGAAAGTATCGCCACCACCAGCGCAAGATCTAATCCAGATCAATCTGGGCACAGCCGTGCATGGGCGTTTAACCCTCACGAATGCGTCTCTCAGCGATTGTCTGCGATATGCTTACGGGCTGGTTTCTGACCGGCAGTTACAGGGCCCGGATTGGATTACTTCGAAGGCCATCCGGTTCGACATTGTCGCGCAGGCCCAAAACGACACAGATGAGGCGCAGCTCCGCGTGATGTTGCGGCGGTTGCTCGCGGAACGTCTGGATGTGATTACTCACACAGAGAAGCGGGTTATGTCTTACCTTGCGCTTACATTGAGCAAGGGCGGCTCTAAGTTAGTGAACGTTCCCAGTGATACGGTCGCTCCCAATTCGATCTTGAAAGGCCGTGTGCACGGGAAAGCAATGCCGTTGCAGCGGCTGGCTGTGGGGTTATCCCGTTTTGAAAAAGATATCGTGGTGGATGAAACCGGGTTGCGGGGGAAGTATGAAATCGACCTGGAATGGACACCGGAAGACAGTAAGGAGCCAGGGGAAAAGCCAGACCTGTTTACGGCCGTACAACAGCAATTGGGGTTGCGGCTGGAGAAGAGAAAAGGTCCGCTGGATGTAATTATCGTAGAGCGTGCCGGGAAGGTTCCAAAATCGAATTAAGATTATCCCGAGTACCATTGACATATTTCGAGCCGGCGTGTGATTCTTATTGAACAACGTTGTTGCTGCAAGCTTGACTGGCAGCTGTCACACACCCGTCTTAGTCTTGTCCCCAGTCCTGGACAGTTAGCGCAAATCACTCAAGTAATTTCTTCGGGAAATAACAGTTCAGATTTCGTGAGGGTTCAGCATGGTATTCACTTACAACGGTATTACGCGATTCCTGCAGGCCGCCTGTCTTACAGTCTGTCTTCTTCTTCCGGCAGCAGGCCGGGCACAATCCACATTTGGAACCTTCGTGGGAACCGTGCATGATCCTTCCGGGTCGCTCGTAGCGGCTTGCAAGGTGACGGCGACGAACACTGCCACGTCCACGACGCGGTCCGTGTTGACGGACGGAAAGGGCGAATACAGCCTGGTGAATATGGAGCCTGGCACTTATGAAGTGACCATGCAGGCCCCCGGGTTCCAGGAATTGATTTACAAGGCTGTGGAGTTGACGTCGCGTGAAACGGTGCGTATTGATGGCAAACTGCCGCTGGCCTCACAGACAAGCAGTGTAAGTGTAAGCACGGTGATGGAAGCACCGATCAGTACCGAAGTATCCAACATTGCGGAGACGAAACTCGGCAGGGAGTTGACGGATCTTCCTGTGGCGATTGGGTCCAGAGCGGGCGGTTCCACCAGTGCTTTTTCAACGCTCACGACGCAGCCTGGTGTTGTGGTGGACAACAGCGGGAACTTATCCGTAGCGGGGTCGAAGCCGAGTATGTTATCGGTGACCATCGACGGCATCAGCTCGATGAGTCCCAGAAACAGCGCGCCTATCTCGGAGTTATTTCCTTCTTTCGATGCCATCGCAGAGATCCGGGTCAGCGAAATCAACAACAGCGCCGAGTTCGGCGGGATCAGCGATATTACTACGATCTCAAAGAGCGGAACGAATAAATTACACGGCGGCTTGTTTGAGAATAATCAGAACACGGCGTTCAATGCGCGCAACACATTCAGCGCGACCGTTCCCAAACTGGATATGAATGACTTTGGCGGCTATGTGGGTGGTCCGTTGATGCTGCCCAAGATCTACAACGGGAAAGACAAGACCTTCTTCTTTGGCACCTACGAGGGGCTTCGCTTGCCGAGTCAGCAGGTCTTGACCGAGAGCGTACCGTCGCTGGCTCTTCGGAGCGGCGATTTATCCGCATATTCAAAAGCGGTGCTCGACCCGACAAACGGCTCCCCATTTGTGGGAAATCAGATTCCCGTGAGCCGGATAGCTCCGTTGTCTCTGGGTGCACTGAAGTATCTCTATCCCACGCCCAATAACGGAAGCCCCACCGCCATTGCCAACAATTTCGTAACGAACTTCCCCACCCCGATTTCGAGCAACCAGGGGGACGTTCGCGGTGACCAGAAGATCACATCGAACCAGAACGTCTTCGTCCGGTTCACATACAAATCCAAGCTGGCGCAGACGACGCCTACGGGCTCTGCTCTGCTCGGCGGATTCACCAAGCCTGAGAAAGACAAAGGGGTGACGATTGCTCATAACTGGGTAATCGGGTCACACTTTGTGAATGAAATCCGGGCGGGCATGACGAGTTCAAATGCTTCGACAAGTTATGGGGTTCTTGCTACTGATATGGCGAACCTGCTTGGCTTGACGTCTTACTTGCCGCAGGCACCTCCTGCCGGAAATGCAGTTCCCAACTTCAAGATCTCAGGGTTCCAAAGCACGGGCGGCGGTGCCTCATCGATCTCGCAGACCAGCACCTGGCAGGTCCTGGACAACCTGACGATGACCAAGGGCAAGCATACCATCAAGTTCGGTGGTGATTACCGGTATCTCAAGGCGCTCTATACGAACGTGTTCGCAAGTCAGCGGCTGGGCTCCTATACGTTCAATAATTCTGTCACCAGTTCCCTGATTGGCAATGCTTACGGAGCATTCCTGTTGGGCATACCGGATTCGGACACTCTTTCCACTGTCTTGAACCCGGACACCAATGGTTACGGGGCCAGCTACGCATTCTACGTACAGGATGATTTCAAGGTGACGAACCGCCTGACGATCAATTACGGTATGCGGTGGGAATATCATCCGATGTTCCAGGATCATAACTCCAACACGGCGAACTTACTGCCGGACGTCTACAACGTGGTGAATGGTGTTACGGTGCATGGAGCGGTGGTGGTGCCGGACAAGGGCTATTCGCTGATCAATCCGGCCTTCGCGCAGTCGATTGCGCCAACACCGATCCTTACGGCAAGTCAGGCGGGAATTCCCCAGAGCTTGCGCTACTCGGCGAAGGCTGACTTCGCGCCACGCATCGGCTTCGCATGGCGGGCGACGGCCGACGGGAAGACCGTAATCCGCGGTGGTTATGGGCGCTTTATCGAAGCGCAACTCGGCAATCTGTTGCTGTCCTCCTGGGCGGTGGAAGCCAGCGATGTTGCTGGCTTTACGAACAGCATTGTTGGCGGCAAACCGCAGTTGACCTTCCCGTATCCCTTCCCCTCGAATCTGGCGCAACCGGGGTCGCAGGTCTTCGATTTGTCGAACGCACTGCACTACAAAGATCCATATGTGCAGCAGTGGAACTTGACCTTGGAACGCGATCTTGGTTTTCAAACTGGCGTAAGACTTTCGTATGACGGGAGTCATGGTTCGGACTTAGGGTTGACTGATAACCCGAATGAAGTCCCTGCAAATACAGCTGGTTTTAGTGTTGCTACAAAATCCGCGCCCTTCCCGCTTTTCCAGCAAATCATCGAGGAAACGAATGGCGGCATGAGTAACTATCAGGCGTTCACGGCGTCTATCAACAAACGCATGTCGAAGGGATTGCAGTTCCAGGCGAGCTACAACTTTGCAAAGAACCTGTCAGACATCGGCGGGTACGCGCCGAGTGCGTTTGCAGGCTCGGGCGGCGGCACGATTACGGACCGGTTCCATCCGGCTCTGGATTACGGCAACGTGGCCTTTACGCGGCGCAACCGCTTCCAGACCACCTTCCTGTATGAATCGCCGTTCTCGCATACGGGGAGCAAGATCGTGAATCAGCTGGCGGGCGGTTGGGAACTGGCTGGCGTGGCTCTGTTTCAGAGCGGTCCGTTTCTCACTGTGGTCGCGAGCGGCGCTGATCCTTCCGGTACGAACTTCGTGAACTTGATCGGCAACGGCCGTGCGGATATCGTGTCCGGCGCGAATGTCGTGCCGGCGAACCAGAGCACCACGAACTGGGTGAATGCTGCGGCATTTGCGATCCCGGCGAACAACATTGGCCGGTTCGGCAATTCGCCGGTGGGTGCGGTGCAGGGTCCGGGAACCAAAGCAGTGTCACTTTCTCTGTTCCGTACGCTGGCTTATAAGGAGCGGGTGAAATTGCGGGTTGGCGTGGCGGCATCCAATGCCTTCAACCACCCGAACTACGGCACTCCGTCGCTGACTCTTGGAACGAGCTCATTCGGTACCATCACAACAATGCAGAGCGCGGAAGGCTCAGGCCCCCGGGCGTTGCAATTGAGCGGTAGACTGACTTTTTAATGGACATGCGGAACTGGATGGAGGGGAATTCGTTGAAGAGATTCGGAGCCATTGTTTTCGCTGCGGCGGTGATGTGTACACTGCCGGCGGCATATGCCCAGAGAGGCGCGGGGCGTGCTGCGTCCGGCGCTGCACCGGCGAATGTGGAGACGGAGGAAGGTATTCCGGTTACCGATGCGCTGGTCATCAAGAAGTGCGGCACCTGCCATGCGAAGGATGACAAAGGGAATCTGTCCCGCATTTCCTGGGAACGTGCAACACCAGAAGGCTGGTCTGAGGCGCTGAAGCGCATGGTGCGGCTAAATGGCTTGACGATCACTCCAGACGAGGCGCGGTCAGTTGTGAAGTATCTGGCGACTTATCACGGGCTGGCACCGGAAGAGGCCAAGCCGGTGATGTACATTCCCGAACACAGGCTGATTGACGAAACGAATATCCCGAATGATTCCGTGCGCGGTGCTTGCACTACCTGCCACGCGATGGGCAGGCCAATGAGCTGGCGCCGGTCGAAGAATGATTGGCGTTTGCTGGCTAACTTGCACGTGGCCCTGTATGCGCAGGCTGAAACGCATTTCCGGCGGTCCGGTATGGGTGGCGGCGGTGGAGCCGGTGGTGGAGCGGGCCGCGGCGCGGCTACGGCTGCCGCGGGCGCTGCTGCGGCTCCAACGCAGGAACCGTTGGAAGTGGCATTGGAATTCCTGGGTAATGCAGCTGCCCTGCATACGCCGGAGTGGGGAACCTGGAGCACCCGCATGAAAGCGCCGAAGCTGGCGGGAACATGGCTGGTGAAGGCACACTTGCCGGGCAAAGGGGATTACTCCGGAACACTGGAAATCACGCAGGGCGCTGCCGCCGATGAGTTCAAGACAAAAGCAACCCTGACCTCAGTCACGGACGGCTCTGTACTGAGCCGCACCGGTACGGGTCTGGTCTATGCCGGTTACTCCTGGCGCGGCAGAAATGAAAATGCCACAAAACCGCCGGCCGACATGAAGCCCGATGACTCGGCGCACATGATGCGCGAGGCCATGTGGTTCAATCCGGATCAATCGAGCGCGGAAGGCCGCTGGTTCTGGGGCGAATACCAGGAGTTCGGCCTGGATGTTACTCTGACGCGGGTTAGTGCGGAAACTCACCTGACCATGTTGGACCGTATGTCTGTGAAGGCCGGTACAACGGCGAAGGTCAAGATCTACGGGGATCATGTTCCTGCAGATATCAAAGCAGCAGACTTGGATTTCGGCGCAGGCGTGAAGGTCAAGCAGATTGTCTCGCATTCCGCGGGCGAAATGGTCGTGGAAATCGATGTGGACGCCAAGGCCGCCAGCGGGAAGCGCGATGTAATGGCAGGCCGGGCGATTCTGCCTGGAGCACTGGCGGTTTACGACAAGATCGATTACATCCGCGTATTACCCGAAACTTCTTTAGCCCGTCTGGGCAGTGAGGTGCATCCCAAGGGCTATCAGCAGTTTGAGGTCATGGCCTATCACCGCGGAGCGGATGGCAAGGCGCACACGGCTGACGATATTGAACTTGGTCCGGTGGAAGTAACTTGGTCCGTGGAAGAGTTCCTTTCGGTGTACGGGGATGACGACAAAGACTTTGTGGGCTATCTCAGCCCCACTGCCCTGTTTACACCGGCATCTGACGGCCCCAACCCCGAGCGCAAGTTCAGCCGGAACAATTACGGGGATGTGTGGATTGTGGCCAAGGCGAAAGATTTGAAGGACAAAGACGGCAAGCCCCTGACAGCGAAGAGCTACCTGGTGGTAACTGTGCCGACTTATATCAAGTGGGATCAGCCTGAGGTGGAAAAGTGACGGCTACGGAAGCCCGGGTCTACACGCCCGGTGAATTCAAGGAATTCGACGCAGCAGGGGAAACGTTTCTCTACTTAGTCCCGGCAGGGGCGATCTTCCAGTTGGATGAGACTTCCCGTCTTGTGCTGGATCTGGTCAAGCAGGGAATGCCTCATGACCAGCTGGTGGCGGCATTAACGGAAAAGGGCTACTCGATTGGTGATGCCGAGGAGATTGTGCATGAACTGCATATGTCCCGCGCCATCATCTCGGCGGATACGAAGCCGGAGCCGGTTGCGGAACCGCCTGCCGATTTCCCTTTGATGACGCTGGTCCTCAATCTGACTAACCAGTGCAATCTGTCCTGTCAGTATTGCTATGAGTTCGGCGAAGACAAGGTGGCGACACCTGAGGGCAAGCCGAAGTTCATGGATTATGAGACGGCCAAGCAGAGTATCGATTATTTGTTGGCCTCATCGGGTGAGCGCGAGACAGTCCATGTCACGTTCTTCGGCGGCGAAACGCTCATGAACTTCCCGTTGCTGAAGCAGGTGGTGACTTATGCCAATGAGACTGCGGCAGCACAGGGCCGCAGTATCGACTTCAGCCTGACAACTAATGCAACGCTGCTGACTCCGCAAATTGTGGAGTTCCTCTCGGAGAACAAAATTGGTGTGACGGTCAGTATGGACGGTCCGCCGGAGTTGCATGACAAGTTACGGGTGTTTGCGAACGGCAAGGGCAGCTATGACATCATCGCACCGCGTGTAAGGGCGTTGATTGCGAATCATAAGACGCGGCCGATCACATGCCGTGTGACGCTGACCAATGGTGTAACCGATGTGGTCCGGATCTATCGCCACTTGAAGGATGAGCTGGGCTTCCATGAGATTGGCTTTGCACCAGTAACTACTTCGCCGGACCGTTTGTATGCGATTAATGAGCCGGGCATGCACGGAGTGCTGAAGCAGTTCCATATCCTGGCGGACGAGTGGCTGGAATATGCGCTTCGCGGTGAGATGCATGGATTCTCGAACGTCAGCGATACGATGGCTGAGCTGTATCAAGGGGTGAATAAGTCACATCCCTGCGGTGCCGGCCTGGGCCTGGTTGGCGTGGGGCCGTCCGGTGATATCGCACCCTGCCACCGGTTTGTGGATTCCGATACGCATGTGCTGGGTCATATCTCGACCGGCATGGACAAGGAAAAGCAACAGGACTTCCTCGGCCGGGGGCATATCAACACGAAGTATGATTGCCATACCTGCTTCGCCCGCCCGCTCTGTGCGGGAGGATGTCACCACGAAGCCTATGTTCGCTACGGCGACACCGGGCACCCGAACCTCCACTACTGCGATTGGATCCGCGAGTGGACGGAGACCTGCTTGAAGATATATGGCACGGTAAGTGCGAAGAATCCTGCCTTTTTGGAACAGTTTGCTGAGAGGAAAGCTTTATGAAACACATGCGTCCGTTGAACCGGAAAGCGAAGCGAATCGACCAGTTCGTGGCCTCGCTCGATGAAGATGTGGTTGCCTTGCAGAACCCGGGTGCCCGCCCGCATGTCCCTATGGGATGCGCGCTGTCATTTTCGCCGGGTTGGGAAGTGGATTCGGGCGGCGGCACGGCCGGTCTGTGTCAGCCCGTGGAGCGCGATATCTATGACTGCTATGTCACGTGCTTCTGGCCCGCGCAGGTTCCAGACCACTTGAATAACTATCCGGATTGGGCGAGCAAGTGCGCCGTGGCTACCAAAGACTGGCGCAAGCTGGACCTGGTATATCCGTAGAGACTGAAGACAGTTCTGCCCCTGTGAACGCGCGCCTGTACAGGCGCGCGAACCTTTCAAATTAGAGGATTGGACGAATGAGGCTTTGTAGTCTTTTTGCGGCTGCGCTTGCGGCGATTCCGGCTCAGGCGGCGCTCCTGTATATGGGGGCCTACCCGAGTTCCGTGTTGGTTTTCGATGAAGATAAAGGGCAGGTGGTCGAGCGAATCCAACTGACCACTGGTCTGCCGACCAGCTTGCGCATGTCCATGGACCGCAAGCTCATTTATGTGACAACGAACGACCACAGCGGGATAGAAGTGATCGATGTGGCGACGCGCAAGGTGATCAATCACTTTGTGCTCAACACGCCGACCAAGCACTACCGCATGAATGGCGGCACGCCTGATCCAACGGGTAAGTTCTTCTACACCATGACGACGGAACTTACGAAGCTGGTGGATCACTATGAGGTCGGCAAGGCGAAGTACACGGTCATTGACCTGGAGCAGCAGAAGATTGCCAAGACCTTTGACGTCGCGAAAGAGGAAGAAGCCAGTGGTGGCGGGTTTGGCCGGGGTGGCTTTGAGATTTCTCCGGACGGCAAGTATCTCTATCAGTTCCGCAGCAACGTGGTGATTCTCGATACCACGGATTTCAAAGTGGTGGAGCGCATTGATCTCTCGAAGCCTGATCTTCCTGGTATGGAAAACGTTGGTTTCGGCGGACAGTTGGATTCCATCCGCGAGCCGGGCAAGTACGTTTCCCTGTTCAACTTCTCAGATCCTTACGTTCATAACCGGGTCTTTGGCATCGCGAAGTTTGATCTTGCCACGCGGAAGAGTGAGTTCATTCCGGTGGGCCCATCGCCAACAGCAATGTCCGGCTTGCAGGTCACTAAGGATTCGAAAGATGCATTCACCGTGGTTTCAAGTGGAAACCTTGGGAACAAGCGCTGTGAATTCTGGCACATCAACATGGGTACTTCGAAGATCGTAAGTACGGCAGAGTTCTCCTGTAAGTCGCGCTTCAGCTTCGGCATGTCCGCGGATACCAAGAAGCTGTATATCTACGGGGCGAGCTTCGAGATCGAAGTTTATGATGCTGCGACGCTGAAGTATGAGCGGACCTGGGACCTCAATAATGACATCACGATGGCTGGACTGGTGATTGTCGATTAGGGCTGTTGTTCCCGGGTTGCTGGCGGGCTTGTTACTGCTGGCGGCGGAAGCCCCTGAGGTGGTGGGGCGGCGCGGGTTGGATTTGTTACTGGCGGGGAAGCATGCCGAACTGATCCAGTTGCTCACACCCGCGGCGAAAGAAAAATTGACGCCCGCCTTCTTCCGTGACCGGGTAACGCCGGAAGTGGAAGGCTTTGGCAAACTGGAAAGCGTTCAGGCCCCCGTATCGGCTAAGTCCGGTACGGATACTCTGCTGAGTTATCCAGTCAAGTTCTCCAAAGTAACGGTGAACGTTCAGTTCACAATTACGGCAGAGGGCAAGGTCGGCGGCCTGTATTTCCGTCCCGAGGGTGCGCCATTGCCACCCATCTGGGTGCGGCCGGCGTATAGCAAGCCTGAGACTTTCCATGAGCGCGAAGTCACTTTCGGTGCTCAGCAATGGCAGTTACCGGGGACACTGACTATTCCGAATGGCAAGGGTCCGTTTGCGGCAGTTGTGCTGGTTCACGGTCCGGGTCCGAATGACCGGGATGAGACTCTTTACTCGAACCGGATCTTCAAAGATATTGCGGAAGGTTTAGCCTCACGGAATATCGTCGTGTTGCGATACGACAAGAGGTCAAAAGCGCACGGTCCTGCGATGAGTTCTACCGCTTATACGCTCAGGCAGGAGACCGTTGAGGATGCTGTACTCGCAGCAACGTTACTTCGGAAGCAGCCCGAAGTGAATCCGAAAAGGGTATTTGTGATCGCCCACAGCCTCGGTGGATATGCTATGCCGCGCATTGCGAAGGAAGACGGGAAACTCGCCGGGGCTGTTGTTCTTGCGGGCAATGCGCGTCCCATTGAGGATGTTGTTCTTGACCAGAACGCGTACATGCTGGAATTGCATAACGGAGGCGGGCACGAAGAGCGGGAGCGGTTCCAGGCATTGCAGGAAGAGGTCGGCAAGGTGAAGGCCTTGGGTCCGGGCAAGAATAATCCTCTGATCGTGCTCGGATTGCCGAATGAGTATTTGCTGGATTTGAAGGGCTATGATCCAGCCACGGAAGCGAAGAAACTTACACTGCCAATGTATTTCCTGCAGGGGCAGCGTGATGTACAGGTCACCATGAAGGATCTTGACCGCTGGCGGACAGTGTTATCCGGGAAGAAGGACGTGGAGTTCTCCACTTACCCGGCACTGAACCACTTATTTATTGCGGGCAAGGGTCAGGGCAACCCGGCGGAGTATCGTCTCGCTGGAAATGTTGCTCCTGAAGTCATCGGGGACATCGTCAAATGGATTCAAAGGTATTAAGCCGCAGAGAAGCACTGGGACTCTTCGCCCTGGCGCCCTTCGCGCAGGCTCAGGCGAAGGCAGACATCACCATCAAGATCAGTGAAGTGAAGGCGGAGATCGCCAAGGGCAAGGTGGTGCAGACCCTGGCCTATAACGACACTGTGCCTGGTCCGCTGCTGCGCATGAAGGAAGGCCGTGAGGTTTCCGTCAAAGTGGTCAACGAAACCACAACCCCGGAAATGCTGCACTGGCATGGGTTCCACATCCCTCCAAACGTAGATGGCGCGCACGAGGAAGGCACGCCGATGATACAGGGAAAAGACAGCCGTATCTATACCTTTACCCCGGGACCCTCTGGCACGCGCTGGTATCACACGCATGCTATGGCCGGCCATGATCTGAAACACGGTGCTTATACCGGTCAGTTCGGGATGGTGATTATTGAGCCGAAGTCTGATCCGGCGAGATATGACAAAGAAGTGCCGCTGTTACTGCATGAGTGGGAACCTTCCTTCGATTCCGATATGGCAATGGACGTGAGTTACAAGTCTTACTCCATTAATGGCAGGATGTTGGGCTTTGGAACTCCCGTGCGTGTCAAGCCTGGCCAGAGAGTCCTGTTCCGTATCGTGAATGCGAGTGCTACCATGCCGCACCAGTTGGCTTTGTCCGGTCACGTGTTCAAGGTGATCGCCCTGGATGGTAATCCGGTAGCTGTACCCGGTACGGCTGAGGTGCTCGATCTGGCTCCCGGCGAAAGGGTTGATGCCATCGTGGAGATGAAGAATCCCGGTATTTGGGTGTTGGGTGAGACTGACGACAAACAGCGCAAGGCGGGAGCGGGGATTGTCGTTGAGTACGCGCTGGCCAAAGGCCGTGCTGTCTGGAAGGCTCCGTCCGCAAAGACATTCGATTACTTGAAGTTCGGGAAGACAGAGAAAGCCCCCGCTGCGGAGAATACGATTCCAATCGTGATTGAGCCGCGTTCTGACGGGAACTTATGGGCGATCAACGGCAAGAGTTATCCCAACACAGATGTGATCCGTGCCAAGCCTGGTGTGCGAAACCGCATGGTGTTCGATAACCGGACGGACATGGCGCATCCTGTGCACCTGCACCGGCATACTTTGGAGATTACAAACTTTGTGGGCCGTGAGACTTCAGGTGTTTTCAAAGATGTGATCATGGTGCCGCCAAAGAGCAAGGTGGAGGCGGATTTTCTAGCGGAGCAGGCAGGCCCGAGTCTGTTTCATTGCCACCAGCAGTTCCATATGGACTTCGGGTTTATGGCGTTGATGCGGTATTGAACTTACTGGTCCAGTGTCGGGTTATCCAGCAGCGCCTGGCGGATCGTCATTGGTTTTCTTTCTGCTAATCCTTCTGCGGCCCGCGCGGCGAGTCCAGTCATATTCGCCACAGCAAAACTGATGCCGTGAAGATTTCGCTCCTGTGGATAGCCGGGAATCGGCCGGGGGTAGCCGGAAGCCTGGAAGAGTCCATTGGCCGCGTGATACCGGTTACGGGGGCAGTCCCAATCGAGCGTGACACCGAGGACGCCTTCGAGACAGCCGGGGAGGCAGGGTTGACCGTCGGCATCATGCGCTGCGACTAAGGTGATCCCTTTCATGGCCGCTAAGTTGACCAGTGTCTGAAAGTGATCGCGGCGAAGCATATTCCGCGTGCCGAGACTGAGATTCACCAGGTCCATGGAGTTATCGATGGCCCACCGGATACCTTGTAACAATGCGCTGGTTTTCGCGCGCAGAGCAGTGTCAAAGAGCTTTACTGCAAAATACTGTGCCTCTGGTGCTTTCTCCTGAATGGCAGCCATCACCGCAGTACCATGGCCCAGCGTGTCAAGGTACTCTCCCGCAGTGATCTTACCCTCCGGATCAATGAAAACTCCACCATCCAGGCGCTGTATGTGGGGATGACGGGGATTGACGCCACTGTCAATGACTGCAATGCGCAAACCGCGTCCCAGCTTGCCGGGGAAGGGCAGTGGATATATCGAATCCTGATCGAGCGGCGTGGAAATCATACTGTCTCGATTCTCCCATCTCTGAGGGTGACGGTGAAGTCGGCCAAGGCGGCGAGAGCCGGGCGGTGAGTGATTACGATGAGAGTCCGGCCCTGCATAACGCGCCGGAGGTTCACGGCGATGAGTTGTTCCGTGTCGGAATCGAGAGCGGAAGTTGGCTCATCAAGGATCAAAACGTTGGGCTTCCGGAGGAGCGCCCGCGCGAGGGTGATGCGCTGGCGTTCTCCCACGGAAAGGCTGAGGCCTCGTTCGCCGGTTTGTGTCTCGTAGCCATCGGGCAGAGTGGAGATGAAGTGTTCGAGTCCGGCATCGCGGGCCGCTTCCATCATGGCTTCGCGTGTTGCAGATGGGTGGGCGTAAAGGATATTTTCCGCGAGGGTTGCATTGAAGAGATAGGGCGATTGCTCCACAAGCAGGATCTCGCGGCGCAGAGTGCCGAGGGGTATCTGGCGGATATCCAGCCCGTCGATCAGGATAGAGCCAGAGTCCGCGTTGAGAAAGCGCACCAGCAAGTCGGCGAGGGTGGATTTACCGGCGCCGCTCGGGCCGAGCAATGCGCAGAAACTGCCGGCGGGTATTGTCAGTGAGATATCTTTCAGGATTGGGTTGCGTCCATGTGTGAGGGAAACATGGTCCAGCGTGATGGTGTGCGGTTTCAGAGCAAGAGTAAGTGCAACTGCAGGCGGCTGGACTTCCGCGGGAGTATCGAATAACTCAAAGATCCGTCCCAGCGACACGCGGGCGGATGCCAGTCCGGCAGTGAGGCTCATCAGGTTTTGCAGTGGAGATAAGAGCCGGGTGTGGTAGGCCATGAAGGCGACCAGCGTACCAATCGTGATGGTGCCTTCGAAGACTTCATAACCGCCGTAAAGGAAAACAAGCGCAGTCGCGGCACTTAAGATGGTTCCCGGCAGAGCGCCCGATAAAAAGGACGCCAACTGCACACTCAGCATGGTTTCAATGAACTCGTCATTCCGTTTCTTGAAGCGCTTGGCCTCATGCTCCTGCGCGTCGAGTGAAACGATCGCCCGCATGCCGAGTATGGAATCGACGATGAAGCTGCCAAGTCCCGCGGCCCGCTCGCGGAGCGTCTTGGTAAGCAGGGTAAGCCGCTTCTGGTACCGCAGAAAGAGGATCGTGCTGAGAGGCAGCAGCAACACGCTGACGAAGAATAGTTTCCAGTTCAGCCAGAGCATCATCGCGACGCTGCCGATCAGGAATACAACGTTGCTCAGCACGGATAGCAGCGTATCGGCAGCAACACGTTGCACCTCACCAACATCATTGTTGAGCCGGGACATCAAATCACCCGTGCGGAACGTGGCATAGAAGCGCGGTGAGAGCGTCTGCAGGTGCCGGAAGAGAGCGAGCCGCATGTCAAATAACATCGCGGCGGAGAGCTTCACATAGCGGTAGCTGGAGAGTATGTTCAACGCAAAGCCGAAAACGACGGCTGCGAACATCAGTCCGGAGATGACCAGCAGCGCATGGAAGTCTTTTTCCAGCAGCGCCTTATCGATCAGGAGTTTCGAAATGTAAGGCTGTGCCAGGCCGAGCGCCGTGGATGCCAGGCTGATGAGGATGACAAAGCAAAGCCGGGCGATGTAAGGGCGTAGATAGACACCCAGCCGCCGGTACGCCTTCCAATGGGGGATCGGTGTCATTGGTTGATCGGATAAAGATCAAAGCCATCAAGGCGGAAGTTATATTCGGGAACCGCGCCGAGTTGCGCACGGCACCAGGCCAGCCCGCTTTGCAGTCCATCGAGTTCGTTCACCCACCAGTTACCGCGCTCTCCGGATAAGTAGAAGTCGCGCGTGAAGACTAAGTGCCTGGCGAAGCCGGAGAGCAGGCGGCTGGTGTAGTGTTCGAGCAGTGGACCCGCCGGTAGTCCCCGGTGGATGGCGCGCAGGACTGCCGCGGCCAATATCGCCTCCCGGACCGCATTGGCCGTGCCGTCACCGCAGATAGGATCAAATGCCATTGCAGCCGTACCGCATGCCAGCCAGCGTTCGCCGTGCAGACTTTCCAGCAAGCGGGGATAGGCGGGGAAGGTGCCGGCATCCTCCAGTTTGCTCTGCACCAGCGGCGCGATGAGTTTACTGTCCCTCAGTTCGGGTACGCCAACCGAAAGCATCCAGCCAGTGCGGTCAGCTCTGGGGATAAGGAAGAGCCATCCCTGCGGAAGAGCTTCAATCCAAAACGCCTGCAATGGGGCGTCCGCAGTGAGTTGGACCAATGCAGCTGCGGCGCGGCGCGTACCGAACTGCAGTTCGGTAACGTTCTGCGGGCGCGCTGCGTAAATGTTCCAGTCTGGCGGGTCCAGCGGAGGCACGGAATCCGATGCCAATGCACTAAGGAGTTGCTCTTCTGAAACCACAATCGCCCGGTGCGGGAGTTCGACCGGCGGTTCATTCCGGTGCCAGGCCACCACGCGGGTAGTAAGTGGCGCAAGGTCCTGGAAGAGTGCGGGTTTGCCAAAGACGTCGCGAAGCAGGTGAAGCGCTGCGTCACTTAGAAGGATGGCGGGCAGGCGCGGTCTGTCCTTCGACTCCAGCAGCGTAGGGATGCCGGCCTGCGTGAGCAGGTGCTGCGCGCACAGGGCAGCGATACCACCGCCCCGGATGTGAACTCCGGTCATAAAAATAGGCTAAGTGGTCAGTATAGCGATGCCGCCGCTGGAAGCTTGATACTGAGCATGCCGTCTTCCACCTGTACTTCATAACGCAGGGTTCTGACGCAGATATCCGGCTTTACAACATGACCTGTCTCAAGGTCTGTCTTCCATCCGTGCAGCGGGCAGACCACTGTATCGCCGGTCACGATGCCATCACACAGAGGCCCGCCCCGGTGGGGACAGGCGTTGTCGACTGCCGCATACTTGCCGTTGCCTAAATTGAAGACTGCGAGTTCGTGTTCCTGAATTACAACCTTGCGCCCCTGTCGCAGCGGGAAGCTCGCCGTACCTGTGATGCGGACCCAGCTCATTGCAGCCGCCCCGCGGGTTCAATCTGGACAAATTGTCCCCTGTGAGATTTGTCGTAGCGATCCAGCCATGCATCCTTCGCAAGCATCTTCGCTTTCTGGAGCCGTTGCAGCAGGCCTTTACGGACGGGTGGCTGCGCGTAGACCGTGTCTTTGCGAATCTTCTCCATCCCGAGACGCTGCACAAAGTCATAGCTGCGTTCCAGATAGTTAGCATTTTCACGGTAATACTGGAAGAACAGCGCAGCAGCTTCCAGGGCTTCCTCCGTGCTGACGACGGTAACCAGCAGATCAGCCTTGCGCACGCTCTTGCCGGCAGCACCTCCAACCACAACTTGCCAGCTGCCTTCCTGCCCAACCAGACCGATATCCTTCACCGTGGCTTCAGAGCAGTTTCTCGGGCAGCCAGCCACCGCCATTTTCGTCTTGTGTGGCGTGTAGAGATTCTCAAAGCGCTTCTCGAGTTCTATGCCCGCCGCAATCGCATCCTTCACGCCAAAACGGCAGAACTGCGTACCTACGCAGGTCTTGACCATTCGAACGCCCTTGGTGTAGGCCTGGCCGGAGGGCATCCCCAGGTCCTCCCATATCTTCGGAAGATCCTGCTTCTGCACGCCGAGCAGATCAATCCGCTGGCTGCCGGTTATCTTCACCATCCGGACGTTATACTTTTCGGCGACCTCGGCGATCTTACGAAGTTGCACTGGTGAAGTAACTCCGCCGCGAATCCGGGGAATGACGGAGAAGGTGCCGTCCTTCTGGATGTTGGCATGCACACGGTCGTTGATGAAGCGCGCGGAGGGGTCCTCGTTATGATCCCCGGCCCAGACCACATCGACAAGATAACTGAGAGCCGGCTTACAGACCTCGCAGCCCTGGCCATCACCATAGATATCGAGAACCTCCTGGACAGACCGCAGCCGTTGCGTGCGTATCATCCCGCGTAGATGATCGTCTGAGTAAGGCACACACTGACAAAGAACACGGTTTCCGTCCGCTTCGAAATCCGGGGCCACGGCTTTGAGCAGACTCTGGCATGTGCCAGTGCAACTGCCGCACCCGGTGGAAGCCCGTGTGGTCTCCTTCAAGCGAACCAGACTATTGACGCCCTTCTCATGGATAGCCTGGATAATCTGGGCCTTGGTTACACCGAGGCAGCCACAGACGGTCTCTGCATCCGCAATTTCCGCGACTACCTCTCCTCTGTCTGAAACCGGTTCCGGGAAGAGAAGGTTCTTGCGCCGCACAAGCAGATCAGTGTTGTTCCTGAACCAGTTCATGTAGCGGCTGGAGTCAGAGTCATCGCCCACGAGTACAACTCCTACGAGCCGGTTATTACGGATCAGGAGTTTCTTGTAAATACCCAGTGGCGCGTCTTCATATTTGACGACCCCGGTACCTTCGGATTCCAAGTACTCGCCGGCGGAAAAAACATCCAGGCCGGTAATCTTGAGTTTCGCCGCCGCAGCGCTGGATTGGAATGGTTCAGTCGGGTGGCCCGTGATCACTGCGGCCAGAACCCGGCCTTGCTCATGCAGCGGTGCGATCAGGCCCCAGGTCTCCCCGTTGAATTCCGTGCATTCTCCAAGCGCATAGATGCGGGGATCGGAGGTCTGCATATGGCCGTTCACAATGATCCCGCGGTTGCATGCCAGACCCGCATCTCTGCCAAGCCACGCATTCGGCTGAATACCGGCCGCGATGATGATGATATCCGCGGGAATGACTTCCCCATTGGTGAAGGTAAGTGCCGTTGCCGTGTTATCACCCTGAATTGCCGCAGCGGTGCGGCCCGCCAGGACCTGGATACCCAGTTGTTCAATTTTGTCCCGAAGATGTCCGCTCGCCGTTGCGTCAAGCTGGCGGTTCATCAAAGAGTCTTTCAATTGGACAACCGTGACTTCACATCCCCGCAACTGCAGTCCGCGGGCTGCTTCCAGACCCAGAATGCCGCCGCCAATGACCACTGCCCTGGCACCCTCGCGGGCAGCAGCAATCATGCCGCGCGTGTCATCCAGGGTTCGGAACGTGAAGACATTGCTCTTGCCGATGCCTTCAATCGCCGGTATCACCGGGCTCGAACCCGTCGCAATGATGAGCTTGTCGTATTCCGTTACTGAGCCGTCGTCACCCCGGATGATCCGCTTCTTGCGGTCAATCGCGGTGATCCGGACGCCAAGACGGAGACCGATTCTGTTCTTCTGATACCAGTCGATCCCGTTGATGGTTAAGTTGTCGGCCTCGCGCTCCCCCGCAAGAACACTGGATAACATGATGCGGTTGTAGTTCGGATACGTCTCATCTCCGAAGACAGTGATATCGAGATCATTCGGAAGCTTGAGGATATTCTCCAGACAAGCCACACCGGCCATACCATTGCCGATCATTACCAACGATTCCATGGACAAACTACAGTTTAACTGGAGACGCTCTTTGTCGCGGAAGAACTTCCGCCGGTTACTTGCCTCCCGCCGCCTTCAAAGCATCCTGGCGGGTAAGATATGACTCGCCCTCCGTGATCCAGGCCGGTGCCGTTTCCCCCTTCAAGTAGTGGCCAAACCATGTAAGGATGCGGTGCTGGTAATCGATCTGATCCGCTTTCTTGCGCAGTCCGTGATCCTCCGCGGCATACACCAGCAGCACTACGTTCTTTTTTGCGCGCCGAGCTATGTTGTAGAGTTCCACGCCCTGGTGGAAAAAGACCGTACCATCCGCATCGCCAACTTCAATCATCAGAGGTACCTTCATGTTCTGGACGTTGAAGATCGCAGAGTTCCTGATATAAGCATGCAGGTCTTCATAAAGCGGCACCTCCATACGCTGCTGGCCGGTTTCAATATGATCGGTTTCCGCAATGCCGCTGGACCAGTGGTGGTTTCCATAATTACTCACCAGATCCGTAATCGGTGCGCCTGCAACGGCGGCGGCGAAGAGGTCAGAGTGGGTGGCGAGGAATGAGGCGTCGAAACCACCCCAGGAGTGGCCCACCACGCCAATCTTGCGGGGATCGGCAACCCCCATGGCGATCACCCTTTTTGCCGCGGCCGTGACACAATCCTGCACGGACAAGCCTGGTTCCCGCGGCCGGAACACGATATCCGGCTGCAGGACCGCATATCCGTTCGCTGTGAATACGCTTGTGTTGTAGTAATCCCTCTCCGACGGCGCCACATAGTGATGCACGTTGTCTGACAACTTCTCATACATGTAGACGATCAAAGGATATTGCTTGCCGGGGACATAGCCCGCTGGATAATACAACGCACCCTGCAGCCGTTCTCCCTTTGCGTTCTTATATTCGACGATTTCTTCGTGCCCCCAGGCATAATTCACTTGATTGGGATTGGTGGTGAGAACTGGCTTTCCATTAGCGATCACACTCGGGGAATCCACAAAGGACTCAGAAACATAAGCAATCGTGTCCGCTTCCTTTGCCTTCGTAAAGCGGCTTACGTTGTGGTCTGTGTAGAGCAGATGTTGTTCCGTGCCACCATTCATCACTGCGAAGCCGGATTTCTTCGTCCACTTCCCGAAGATACTTAGATAGTACGGCTTCGCGGGGTCTATGGCTTCTTCGTCAGGTCGTAACTTCAGATACCGATGGCGCGTTTCACCTGTGGCACCGTCAGTCAGCTTTTTGGCGGAAGAACCATCCGGGGCGATCTGCCAGAGATCGAACTGGTCATAGAGCAAGACCGCGCTGTCATTCACCATCCACCCGGCCACGCCGAAGGGAGGCTTCTGTGCCACAGTCTGGTCAGATTCTTTATCGACGAAGCTGGTCTTCAACGCCTTGGTCAGATTCGTAACAGCGCGGGTTTGGAGGTTGATCGACCAGTAGTGATCGTTCTCCAGAAAGATTGCATATTGGCCGCCAGGGCTGACGGAAAGATACGGATCTTCGAAGAGATGATCCTTCAACTTGACCCGGGCCGCGGTGCTTGTGTCAATGAGCGAGATATCCGCGGTCGGCCGGCCAATGCTCCGTTCGAGCGTATAAGCTGTCCAGTCTGAAACAAGTGCAAGTTTGCCCCCTTTGACCGGCGCAATTTGCTCAGTAAGCGATTTACCCAGCACGACGAGTTGATTCGGGCCAAGGTGCCAGGCAGCCAGCATACTCTTCTGGGCATCATTCTTCGCACTGAGCTTTTGACGCGGCATGACCTGGGCATCGCGCCAATGCCAAACATCCACAGTGGCGGGCTCATCTTCTTCCTTGGCAGCGTCACCCTTCCTGGCCTCCGGCGCTTTTGGCTTCCACTTACCCACGCCGACAAAGATCGTTTCGCCGCCATCGGCCCACACAGGCTTCCGGTAACTGACAATCCTCATATCCACCGGGACGGTATCCGTATAAGTCAGCGCCTTGCCTCCTGGCTGGTTGATGTTGATCCAAGCCAGCGGCGTGTAGCCAGGGCCCTGATGTTTCGGATCATTGACAGAACGGAGCACCGCCAGGTTCGCTGACGTTTTCTGCCACGTGAGGCCGGAGTAAGTGGAGGACCCGGAATCCAGGATGCGGAGTGTCCCGGTGACTGGATCATATAACTCCACGGCGTTACCGGCTTTGTCTTCCGTATGGACGGTGAGGGCGAGCAGATGCGATGTCTTCGGTTGATCCTGCCAGGCAAATTCCGCAACGTTGCCGAACGATGTATCCTTCCCGGTGGAGAGCGCGCGGAGCACCAGAGTTGCCCCCGGAATCGCTTCGTCCGCTTCGGGGTTGTCTTCCTTTTTGGCAGGGTATTTCCGCCATGCGAGGAACTGCGCGTCCGGGCTGAAGGCAGAGGATTCCATCGCGTCAAGCACGGTGAGCGTGCCATCCGTCAGGTGAATCAGGCCAAGTTTGGATTGTAGAGGCTTCTTATCTTTGCGTGCCTTCTCCGTGGCCGCTTCGGAGTAGCCGATGCTGTATGCCGCCCATTGGGAATCTGATGAAAAGGCTGGCTGCACCGCGAACGGAATCGTCTTGACCGTGCCGTCGGCAATGCGTGTGAAGCGCAACTCATTGTCGCGGCTGGAGTGGTTGATCTGCGTGGCCAGCCATTTCCCGTCCGGCGAGAGGGAAACCGGATTGCCGAAGGCCGGGATTGATTCCCACTGCGCGAAGTCTTTCGGCTGCACAGGTGCCTTGGATTGCGCGGAGAGAAGAGTGATGGCCAGTGTCGCGAGCGGAATCAGAGCGGGACGCAGATACATAAAAGCAGTATAGGATGCCGCACTGCAGGTTTCGTGCCGTTCAGATCAAGTCTGCAAATGACTTACGCAGCTTGTAAAACCAGGCATGTCCGGCGACAAATAGAACGGTGCTGAAGAGCATCAGCGCACCCAGTGCAATCCAGTCCGGCGACTTCCCCTCCAACAGCACAGCACGGTAAGCGCGGACCAGAATGTACATTGGATTTTTGCTGAAAACAGTATGCAGCGCACCGGGAATCTGGCGTTCCTCGTAGCAGATGGGAGTCATGAAGAACCAGAGTGTCAGCAGGAAGCCATTGATTTGAGCGAGATCCCGCATGAAGACACCCAGAGCGGAGAGAAACCACGTGATACCCGACGTTATTAATATCTGGGGGATGAGCAACAGCGGCAGGTAGACGACGGTCCACGGTAAGTGCCCCCGAATCAGTGCCAGCGCTGAGAGTAAGATCGTCATGCCGAGAAGTTGCGTCACCAGACCGGAAACAACTAAGTTGACCGGCAGGATCTCCACCGGGAAGACCAGCTTCTTGATAAAGGTCCGGTGCTCCAGCATTTGGTTGGGCGCACGTCCGGCAGCCTCACTGAAGGCGAGCCAGGGTACCATTCCTGCCAGGAAATAGAGAACGAAGCCTTCGCGCGATGGATCTCCCGTGAACTTGGATTGCAGGATCACACCGAAGACCACAAAGTAAGTCAACATCAATAGCAGCGGATTCAACAGCGCCCACAAAGCGCCTCCGAAAGAGCCACGGTAGCGTCCCAGAATGTCACGTTTCACCAGTGTTTGGATCAGCCGTCTATTCTTCCAGATGGATTGCAGCGGTACGGTAAGTGCCCGTTCCATGCTTCGTGCGGTCCGGCGGCGGTGTACTTCATCCATCGTCGTGACCTTGCAGCTTCGCAGTGCGGGAACACCACTGTCACTTACTTCTATTTCTGCGAGGACGAACTGCCAGCCCTGTTCATAGAACCAGGCCACATGTTCTTCCATGACTGAGAAGTAGACTTCGTAAGTGCCCGGCTCTTCAGGGACAGCGGCATGCAGCGTAAAGCGGGGTTCCACGGGGCTGCGTGCACCATCCACCACCAGGGTACCCGTCGGGACATCAAACAGATGGTGTCCGAGATAGAAGTTGCCGGCAGGCATTCCTTCCGATTTCAGGCTTCCGGTGACTGTCAAAACGCCTCCGTCCAGTGTGGCGGAGATGTCCCCGAACGCAACGTTCATTGATAGAGCCACTCCGGCCAGCGCTTCCGGGGTGCGCCTGTTTTGCTGCCTACCGCATAGATACCGTCTCCGCGTAAGTCGCGCGGGAGTTGGTATCTTTCGAGAAGATGTTGCACCCAGGCGTATTCCGGGTGCGGCAATTCGGCAAATTCGCCGGTGGTGATCAGTTCCGTGCTGAAGCCGGCATCGGTGAAAAGATGCTGTATCTCCATCGGCATGTATTCGCGGTTATGCCGGGGTGCGGCATCTTCATTCTTCTCGCGCGGGTAAGTATATGCGGGGAAGAAGCCGGGATGATAGCCCTGTAGCACAGCGGCAAGTCCGCGGAGTGATCCGATATTTGGCGTGGTTAAGACCAGATGCCCGCCTGGTTTGAGAATCCGGTTGATCTCAAACATCATATGCATCGGGTCTTCGAAAAGGTGTTCCAGCAGTTCGCCACAGATTACCGTATCGAAGGACTGATCATCGTAGGGGAAGATATCTTTTTCCGCGTCAAAATGATCAATGTCGCACTCGAAATGCTCGCCGTTCACCGACTCAATCGCCTTATGATCCACCGTGCCCAGAGTGCCGTAGTAACAGCCGCGCACTCGGCCATAACCAAGCTTGAAATGCAATGCCGGGGTGATTTGCATGTAAGCACCCATCTCGAGCACGGCTTTTGAGGCATCACCCGGAGGCGTAATCTCCAGTGTCTTGACCAGCCGGGTATGGTGTTGCTCCACATAGCCGTGTGCGTCGGCGGCTGTCCACCCGCGGATGTAATCAGCGTCGATCATGCTGTCAGCCCGCTCAGAAACTGCACATACCGTTGTGCCACGGAGCGCCAGTTGCACTCGCGTTCCACCCAAGCCTTCGCGCGGGATCCCATGGCCTGCGCCAGATCCGGACGCGATACCAGAACATTGAGAAATTCGAAGATAAGATCTTCTTCTTCCGGTCCGATGGGTACTTTGAGACAGATCTCATCCGGTAGTTCAGAGAAGCTGCCGATGTCACTCACCATCACAGCGCGGCCCAAACCCAGAGCCCGCAGCAGACTGCCGGAAGTTTCGCCAACCGTGGGATAGCGAAGGTTCAGAATGATGTCGCAGGCGCTCATATAGTCCACAAATTCGTGAATCGGGACGAATCCTATGATCCTGACGTGTTCTTCCAGTCCGAGAGTTTTCACCAGTTCCTGCACAGGGAAATCCGGATGAGGTTCGCCCACCAGAATCATCCGCACACGGGGGTCCAAACGAACCATCCGGCGCAGGGCGCGCAGACTTTCCGCAATCCGTTTATAGGGCTTGATGTAACCGAACGCACCAATCAGCGGCGTTGCTTCATCCACACCCAGCAGGCAGCGGATATCCTGGCGGCGCGTTTGAGGAATCCAGGCACCGTGCGGGATCTGTGCCACCGGTCCGGTGAAGCCCTGCCGCCGCACTTCTTCCACCATGAACGCAGAGTGGACAATCACGCCTTTCGAAGCCTGATACAAACGGCGCGTCATGGGCAGGCCTTCGTAATCCGGACCCACTTCGAGTGCGCGAACACGCTTCGCGAAAGCCAGCGCTTCCGGGCCTCCGTTGTACTCACACTCCGCCACATAGGCATCCCAGTTATCACGCTTGATGGTGATATCGGCCAGCAGGTGGTGCAGGTTTGCCTCATGCATGACGACGATTCCGGGTACCCGGAGCGCCGTCTCATAGACAAAGTCGTGATAAACGTTGTTGCCGATATGATAGACGGCGGCGTCGAACCGGGAAGGGTCGAAGGTTTGGCCGGCGCTCGAAAACACTTCGACTTCTGCGAAGCCGCGCAGGTCTTCCAGCAAGGCTTCTGAGTAATCCGCGATACCGCTCTTCGATGGCGGCATGGGCGAGAAATAGGCTATTTTCAGCGGCACAGTTAGCGGACAATCTCCATGGAAAAAGTTCCCATGGGAAGGGGAACACGGAAGACGAGAGGCGTCCGGGCAGCATCACGCGCGACGTACATCTCGAACTTGATATCCGATGCCGGACCTTTCAAATGGCAGAGCAATTTATCGGTTTTCGTTGGCTTGTCATTCACCGCGATCTGCGCTTCGCCCGCATACTGAAAATCGGCCTGGTAAAGCGCGCCGAACAGCACGGGCTGGGCGGAAGGAACACGGCCTTGCCCCAGTTCACGGCGGCACCAAAACAGATAGGAGAGGGCATCTTTCAGGCATTCGGTCAGGGGGATGTCGGTCTTGCCTCCGCCAGCGGTGGCACGGGTGGCTACTTTCTTGCCAAAATCCACGCTGGTTGTTTCATCCACTTTCTTCTTGCCGTGCAGGGAATTCCGGGCGAAATAACTGGAACACATTGCTGCCGTGGCGCGCGACTTATAACTGTCTTTCACCGCATAACCGGGAATGGCGGCATCCAGTGTAAGTTCCAGGTCCCAGCCTTCACCGGTGTGGCGCGAGTTAAGTTTCCCTTCGCCCAAACTTAGTCCACTGGGCCAATTGATGGAGTAAGTGAGCTGTTCATCGGTGAAGGGAAAGCCGGCATTATCCGCAGCCGGGGCAAATACCAGAGGCACCAGGAGGAGAAGCAACAGCCGGTTCATTGTTTCCGATCATGCACGGGAACAGCCGTGCGGACTTTCGTGTGGAGCTGAATTGGCGCGGCAACGGCCTCCCGGTACGCATCCAGCGTGGCCCGTGCGCTCTTCTGCCAACTGAACAGGCTGGCCCGTTGCAGCCCCAGCCGTTCCATACGCCCGCGCAGTTCAGCGTCGATGAGCACATCGCGCATGGCGCGCTCCATGTCGGCGGGTGCATGCGGGTTGAACAGCAGACCGGCTCCGTCAGCCACTTCAGGCATGGCGGAAGTGTTGGAGCAGAGCACGGCTTTGCCGCAGGCCATCGCTTCCAGGATCGGCATGCCGAAACCCTCATAGAGACTCGGGAAGACGAAGCACTCGCACGCGTTGTAGAGGTTCAGCAAGTCCCCGTCCGGCACGAAGCCGGTGAAGTGGATGCGGGAAGCAATTCCCGAAGCAGCCGCAGCCTCTTTCACGCGGGGAGTGTTCCAGTTGAGATTACCGGTCAGAACAAGGTGATGCGGAAACTGTGGATTGTTCCTGACGAGCCTCGAGAACGCCTCAATCAACCCGGTCTGGTTCTTGCGCGGCACCATATCACCCACACAGAGGACGAAAGGCTGTTCGAACCCGAGAGTCCCCGCGACGGCTTTCTTCGCCTTCTCCCGCCCAATGGGACGGAAAACCGGGCTCGCTGCGTTCGGCACCACGCGCACCTTGTCAGGCGGAATGTCATACGCGCGCAGGATGGAATCGCGGGAGAACTCACTGACGGTGAGGATCTTCGCCGCGCTTCGCACGGTCCGGGCCACGGTGAGCCTGAGTTGCGTTCGGCGGCTCACGGTGAAGAATTCAGGATGCTCCAGGAAACTCACATCATGGACCGTCGTCACGACAGGTACCGCTGTCAGCAGCGGAGCAGTGTATTGCACGTGTACCAGATCCGGCTTGTCCTGTCGGACCAAACGGGCTAAATCCCAGCCCAGGCGGGCATAGGGATTCGAGGCAACCGTGCGCACGCGGAATCGTGCAGGGATTTGGTGTTCTGCCCCGGACGCCGAAACGTAGGCTACAAATTCGGAATCCTGGTCGATCGCCGCAAAGGCCTCCAGGAGGCTCCTTACGTACACTTCGTTCCCCGTTAAATGTCTGCCGATTGCATGAGCGTCGACGGCAAATCTCATTAGATTATTCCAGTATATCCGTCAGCGGTCGGCCGATTTGCAAAGTTGTTGTAAACAGAGAGATTGCGCCACGCGGCGGGCCAAGAGTAGCGGTCTTCGAAAAGATGACGTCCGGCACTGCCCAGGCGTTCACGCAGATGCCTGTCTTCCACAGCGCGGCAGAGTTGGAGCGCCACTTCGCCCGCTGCGGAACCAAGCAGGATATTAC
The DNA here is from genome assembly GCA_903923395.1 of uncultured Acidobacteriia bacterium. Taxonomy (GTDB): domain Bacteria; phylum Acidobacteriota; class Terriglobia; order Bryobacterales; family Bryobacteraceae; genus BOG-234. The sequence continues at coordinate 37,683 of CAIXXM010000072.1, read as the reverse complement.
TTCCGTCTCTGGCCTCCAGCCCTTCCGCCGCCAGGGGCGTGGCAATCACCGCCCGGCCCGCAGCCCATGCTTCAAGAATCTTGATGCGTGTCCCGCTGCCAGCCCGCAGGGGAGCAACCACGGCGGTGGCAGCGGCCACTTCGGGCAAAGTATCCGGGATGGGGCCGCTGAACTCAATCCCGGTCGTATCCGTAATCAGATGACGGACAAACTTGTTCCCCCGGCCGACCAGACGCAGCGTCAGTTCTGGGTGCTTTTCACGCACCAGCGGCCAGATTTCGTCCGCCAGGAACCGCACCGCATCGATATTCGGATGGTATTCAAAGTTTGCCGCAAAGACGATGAGCGGTTTCTCCGGCACCTGCGGCTTTTCTCTACAAGGCAGGGCATTCGGATACACAATGGTCCTTGCGCCGGGGGCGAGCTCCTGCACGCGGAGTGCATCCGCTTCCGATGTCACCATCACCCTGGAATACCCGGGCAGCCATTGTTTCTCCAGTTTTTCAGCCGCAGCCGCGAAACGCAGTTGGCCCAGAGCAATCAACGGCGTGTCAATTTTGGCGCACGAACGGTGTAGCACTGATTCCACATTATGCAAATCAAGGACCGTTTCCCCGCAGTACGGCTTTAGGGTTTCCAGGTAAGGGGCGCACCAGAAATGTTCCACGATTGCCAGGTCATAGTGCTTGCCCGCCAGCAGGCGTTTGATCTCCGCTTCCTGCCCGGCGAGACGGTCAATCAGCGGGGGAACACCGCGGATGGCCCTGGCAATATTGCGTTTGTAGCGTTCGCCGATGGTCTTGATGTGTTTCGGCAGAGTAATGACATGCTGTGACCGGAGGATGCCCGCGGGCACCGGTGCTTCATGTGCGTCTTCCGCCAGCAGAATTAGATCAATGTCAGCGAACTGGGCGAAGTAGTGCAGCAGGGAAGCGGTCCGGTAGGCACCTCCGCCATGCAGCGGATAAGGGCGTTCGGCCGAAAGCATGAGCACGGCTGGTCTCAATGGCGGACCGCCAGTTCATAAACAGCTCTGGTTTGGCGGGCAGTTTCCTGCCAGGAGAAGGCCCGTGCCCGAAGCAAGCCAGCCTCCCGCATCGCGCGGCGGAGATTGGCATCCGCGGCAGTTTGCCGCAGCGCATTGGCGAGTTCCGCGGTCGAACCGGCATGAATGGCCGCCCCTTTGGAAACCTCCTGGACGGCGGAGTCCTGTGATGTGATCACCGGACAGCCGCATTGCATGGCTTCCAGCACGGGGAGCCCGAAGCCTTCATAAAACGTTGGATAGACGAAGGCAAGCGCCTGGGAATAGAGTGCGGCCAGTTGTTCGTCTGGAACCTCACCCGCAAAATGCAGACCGGCCATGGCCGTTAGTGACGGAGCGTCCGCGCGGCGGCGCCCTGCCAGGATCAGGTCGATCCCGGTTTGAGCCTGCTGCCATGCTTCGATGAGCCCAGTGACATTCTTACGCGGCTCCAGGGTACCAGTGAAGAGGAAGAATGGCCTCGGGTGGACGGGCGGGACATCCACAGGCCGGAAGAAATCTGCGGCAGCGAGAGGTACGGCGTGCACTTTTTCCGGGCTCTGTCGGAAATGTGAAATAACCTCACGCCGAACCGCTTCGCTGGGTGTAAGGATGCGGCGTGCGCGGCCCAGATTCAATAGTAGTGGCGTTCTGCGCCGCACGCGGCGGGCGTTCGAGTGCCATTCGGGATTCTTCCAAGGCGAAAGGTCGTGCACAGTCATCACACTCGGTGTCCGTCCCAGATACGGCACTTCAAAGTTGGTGCCATGAAAGACCTGAACACCGGATTCGCGCAGAAGGCGCGGCAAACCATAAAGCCACCAGCGTTTGTGCAGGCCGGAAAGCTGACGGTCTTGATCCGTGAGCAGAGTAAAGGTGTCTTCAGGAAAGGCAAGAGTCAAAGCCCGGTGCAGTTCCGTCACATAGCGGGCGAGGCCTCCCGAAGTGAGCGTCAGCGGTGTGGAATCCAGAGCAGCGCGCACACTATTTGTGCTGGAGTTCCCAGTCGTAGTTGATCTTGGGGTCGTTATAAGGAATGCGGCCCTCGTCGGAAGGATCGTAGAAGCGGTCCGTCATATAAATCAGCATCGAGGGGCCGGTCCCCACCACTTTGTAGCCATGCGCCACTCCCGGCGGGATCAGTAATTGCCAGGGCCGCAGATTCCCAACGTAGAGCGTGTTCCGGCGTCCGAAGGTCGGCGAGTTCTTGCGAAGGTCCACCAGCGCCACCTGCAGCATGTTCATTGCCGGTGTCCAGCAGTCAGTCTGAAACTTGTGGATGTGAAAGGCTTTGATGATGCCGGGATAATTCAACGCGGCCGAGATTTGCGAGGATTCTTTGGGGAAGTTGGCTGCCAGTCCCAACCCGAGGCGTTGGACTTCCAGAAAGTACCCGCGGTCATCCGGCCAAAGCGCGACCGGCGCAATCTTCACGCCATCGATCAGCTTGGGGGATTCGGGGCTCAGAATTACATCGCCGATTCCTTTTTCACAGGTGGGGATTTCGGTTTCCGGCGCGATCATGCCGCTACTCCTTGCGACGTTTTGGCCACCAGGTTGGCAGCCCGCAGCAATGATTCAAATGTTCCGGCATCGGTCCACCAGCCGTCCAGTGCAGACCATGTCATGTTGCCTTCCCGAATGTAGGCATTATTGACATCCGTGATTTCCAACTCGCCCCGGCTCGATGGCTGGCACGTTGAGATCTTTTCGAAGACGCTCTCATCGTACATGTAGATGCCGGTGACGGCGAAATTCGATTTTGGCTTCTGGGGCTTTTCTTCAATGCCGATAATCCGGTCGCCGTCAAATTCGGCAACGCCGAATCGGCCCGCATCGTGGACCTCTTTCACGAGGATGCGCGCACCGCTTGGTTGTTGTTCGAACTCTTGCACCGCCTTGGCGATGCTCTTTTCAATGATGTTGTCGCCCAGCACAACACAGATGCGGTCGCCATCCGCGAAGTGTTCACAGAGTTGCAGTGCCTCCGCGATGCCGCCTTCGCCTTCCTGGTACGTGTAGGCGATATGCTTGAGCCCAAACTGCTTGCCATTCGCAAGAAGCCGCAGGAAGTCACCGGAATTTTTGCCGCCCGTGACCACCATGATGTCCTGAATCCCCGCTTCCACAAGCGTTTGGATGGGGTAATAGATCATCGGCTTGTCGTAGATAGGGAGCAGGTGCTTATTGGTGATTTTGGTTAAGGGAAAGAGGCGGCTGCCGGTTCCTCCCGCTAGGACAATACCTTTCATCTGGAAACCAAATTGTATGACACGTCCCCGGATGACGGGCGCGGCAGCCCCTTGTTGCTTCTATTTCGATTCCAGTAAGTAGACGACGTCGACCGTGGCTTGTTGCTTCGAAAAAGTCTGCTTCCGCAGCAACTCCATCCCTGCTTGCACCAGCAGTGGATGCCCGGAGACCAACTGGATGTTCTGCGGCAACCCATCTGCGCCCGCTGCTACCCGGAAGCGGAGCTTTCCCTGCACCTTTGCTTTCAATGCCAACTCGGGATAACCAGGCTCCTTTGAGGTGACTGTCAGTGTGGTGTCCGCCGGAACGGAGAGGTCCGGCACCACCGCGAATGTTTGCGGAACTGCTTTGACCGGTTCTCCTGCGGGGTCCAGTGCACGGGCGCGGTCCAGTAGCTGCGCCGACTGCTTCCCCAGCAATGCCAAGTCTGCTGCCCGCGGATTTCGTTCGGCGATTCTCACCATGGGAGCCAATTGTTTTGCCACCTCCCGCAGCAGTTTCGCGTTGCTGGAGTTGTTGAGGTCGTTATCCACGATCGCGACAACCAGGGGTTGCGTGATCGATGTCTGAAGGCTCGATTTGGGCAGTGCACGGGTTTGCAGAGCATGCGCGTAGGCGGTCGCAAGCATTAGTTCGAACCGGTCCGGCTGCAACTCCATCCCCCGTTTCAACAGAGCAAGAGCTTCCGCGAAATTCGAACTATACAGTTCCCGGGCCGCGTTCGCAATTACAGCCGTGTCATTGGGGCGGGCCGCCAGTTGTGCGCGCCATTTGGCAAGACCTGCCTCATAGTTGGAACTGCCGTCGCGCTGCAGTGAGGACGTAACGAAGATGTGGAATGCCGCTTCGGGATGGTGATCAATCATCCATAGAACGAGCTCGGCATGCTGCTGCGCCTTGCCATTCCTGAGGTAATACTCCGTAAGCTTCCGGCGGCTCGACTCGTTTTCGGGGTCTGCGGCGAGCGCTGCCTCCAGACGCACCGCCTCCTCTGCGTTAATATCCGCGGGGCGCGACTCCAAAAGCTGGAAATGCCCGAAGGTATAAACCGAGTCTGGGATTTTCGAACCAACGTGAATGATTTGGTTCTGCGCCAGCGCCCTGGGTTGCAATTGAACCGCCGCCAGAAATATGAGGACAACCCCTGTGAGGAAGGAAAGGACAGGCGCGGCGCTCCGTCTCAACTCCCGTACGCCACCGCCACGGAGGATCCGCTGCACACGGTTTTCGAAATTCCGTGATGCACCCATGGCGGCACCCTGCCACACCAGCCGGCCCGGACCGCCCATTCTTTCCTGACAGATCTCGACCAGCACCCGCGCGTACTCCGGGGCGCTTTGTGCGTTGCCGGCAGCGGCGTCATCGGCAATTTCCTCCGCCAGCGCGGCCAAACGACGTTCGAGCCACCACGCCAGCGGATGGAACCAGAAAATCGAACGGTTGATCGCCGCTGCAAACAGCACCCAGTTATCGCGGTGGCGCACATGAGACCGCTCATGCGCCAGGACCAGCCGGAGCTTCGCGGCACTCCATTGCCTCCACGCAGTGGGAAGACAAATCACGGTATTGACAAGCCCGGCTGTGAGCGGCGTGTTCACCTGAGCGGATTCAAGCACCGCTGCTTCCAGTTCGGCGCCCGTACTCATTTCCGAACGGATGCCCGGTTCGCCTGTGACTGGCTTGGCAGAGGCCAGCGCAGCCCGGGTCATACGCAGTCCCCAGATGAGGCGGAACAGAAAGATTGCAACGATCACGAGGTAGCACGCAACGGCGGCGCTCCCCAAGGACCAGAACGGCAAGTCAGCAGGCTGGCCGCCAACCGTTATCCGCGCCGTTCCCACGCCTGGAATCACCACACTCCCTACGGGGGCAGGAGCCAACCGCAGCGGCGCCGTATAGGCAGCCTGGGGCGTGTTCAGTCCGGGGACAGGAATGTGCGGATGCGGCAGGAAGCTCTGCAAGGCGGGCATCAGCAGCATCCCGCCCAGCACCATGATCCACAAGTTCCTTTCCAGGATTGGGTAGCGCTTACGCAGCACCAGAGCAAGAAGCCCGGCGGCAATTCCTGCCGCGGCATCCCGGATTGAAGCGTCCGCCAGCATCATGTTCGTATGCATCACTTTTTATCTCCCTCTTCTTTCTCGATTTGTTCCATCAGCCGCTTCAGGGTTTCCGCGTCAATGATTTCTTTCGCGACCATGCCGGAAACAAGTTGTTCCGCCGAACCTGCACAGAACCGGTCGATGATCTGCCTGACGGCCCGCAGCGCCAGGGTTTGCGGTGCTTCGACGGCATCATAACGGTAGGTCCGGCCGTCTACTTTGTGCGTGAGATGCCCCTTGTCTTCCAGGCGGCTGAGCAGCGTGCGCACGGTGGATTCCTTGAGTGTCCGCTCCGGTGCGAGCTTCTCCCGGACAAGATCTGCGGTGGCCCCGGGGTGCTTCCAGATGATCTCCATCACGGCCTGTTCCAGGTCGCTGAAGGCACTGCGTATTTTATTGCTACGTAATGTCACGCTACAATTTGTAGCAGTTGTTCGGACGCATGGCAAGAGGAATTTTCAGAAGGAATGTATGATGTTGTTCGATGACCCGTTACAACTGGGGCGAAGTCCCCGAAGAAAAGATGAATGACCTGCTGAGCCGCTGGGTGATTCACACGCCTGAGATGACCATCGCGCGGCTGTTTCTGGCCAAAGGGGCGTTCGTGCCTACCCACGTCCACAGCAATGCGCAAACCGTACAGGTGACCACGGGAGCATTACTGTTCAAGTATCCGGGTGCGGATGGTGAACAGGAAGTCATTCTGCGGGATGGTGATGTGCTGGTGATCCCGCCGTCTGTGCCGCATAGTGCCGAGGCTCTGGAAGATACCGTTGCCGTGGATACCTTCACACCCGCGCGGCAGGACTGGATTGACGGAGATGATTCCTATCTGCGGAAGTAACTTCGTCAAGGAAGATTGACGTACAGCGTCTTGCCCCCGGCGCTGACCACTTTGTGCAGTGGATGAACCGTGGCCAGCTTCTGCAAATGTGCCAGCTTTTCATCTTCGGAAGCCACGTACCACCTTTGCGGACCGTTCCAGCGTTCGCTGAAGCCAGCGTCATCGATGAACACTTTCGGTGCGCCCGGAGCATAGGAGCCGTACTCCAGATTGTTGAAGCGTCCATTGAGCAAATAGCCCGTGCGGTTGGTGTAGAAGAAGATGGAAGACATCTCGTAGTAGGCGTCATCCAGGATGAAGCCGCCTTCCGGTGCTTTGTTCAGCGCTTCGGCAAGAGCGCGTGAGCCGAGATACGGGTCAAAGGCGATGAGTGCCAGTCGCGCCGCCTGGTAGAACAGCACCATCATGACGGCGAAGCTGAGCACCGCACGCTGCCGGGTCCAAAGCCAGCCGCCCAGTGCGCCACAGAGGAATGCGATGCCGGCCAGCGCCAGAGGCAGCCGCAGGTAGGCGAATGAGGCGATGGTGAGATCACCCATATGGCCCAGAGAAAGCGTGTAGAGTCCCGGGTTGTGCGCCAGCGCCTGTGAAATATCCCCGGGGGTGGGATAGGCCCGGCTGAGGAATAACAGTGTGAAGCAGGCAATGGCGGCCAGGCCGCAGACTGTCGCCACTGTCTTGATGGAAAGAGTCCAACTGCGGCGGCCGGACGCAGCCATCGACGAACCCAGCAGGATCGCAAATGCTGGATAAGCCGGCATGGAGTAATACTCCTGCGTCGTGGAAAGAGAAAAGAAGCCCATCACCACGGTGATCCAGCAAAGGCACAGCAGCCGCAAACGCGAGGCTGGATCTTCCCCCCGGAACGTCAACCGGAACGCGCGGATGAAGAAGGCGCTGAACGGGAAGAACCAGGCAAAGTGGAACAGCCAAAACAGGTGCCTGGGAACCGTGTTGTAATCCCGCGGGTAGCGCAGATTCAGGAAGCGCAGAATGTGTTCGTTGAAGAAGTAAAACCAGAAGAATCCGCGGTAACTGCCGGACTCGCTGTGCATGGTGAAGTCAAAGTAGGGCGGATTGGCCAGTGTGGCTGCGATGTGCCAGGGGGCGGCGATGAGCAGGGCAAGTCCGGTGCCCTGCAGGATGTTCAGCTTCTTCCAGGTGTCGGGGGAGCGCCAGGCTCCTGTGGCCAGCAGGAACAAGCCGGCGGTGCCAACGGGGAACACCGCTGCGATCAAGCCCTTGAGCAGCATGCCGGTACCGATGCCGGCCCAGAAACCCAGTGCCCACCGCCTGGGCTGTACTTCCGCTGGTTCAAGCGCACGCAGCAAACTGAACAGCGCGGCACCGATGGTGAGCGTCAGCACAACGTCTGGAATTAAAATGCGCGTGAAGAGCCAAAGCCCGGCTGCCACGGCCAGACTTAAGCCCGCATAGAGACCTGCTGTGTCACCAAGATACCGTCGCGTCACCCTGGTCACGAGCCAGCAAAGCACGATGGCAGAGATCGAAATGGGAATCCGCGCGGCCCAGTCATAGGGCCCGAAGACCTTGAAGCAGGCCCCGATCATCCAGTACTTCAGCGGCGACTTTTCGAGATACTTCACACCATCCAGCCGGGCTGTGACCCAGTCGCCGGAGGTGACCATGTTGCGCGCGATCTGCGCCTGCACGGCGTCAACATCGTCCATCAAATTTGGCGGACTGATGAGCGAGGTGAGATAAATTACGGCCGCGAAGAGGACGACAATCAGCTCGCAGCGGCGAGCAATTCCCGGGGCATCTCCGCTGTTTGCTCCAGAAGAGGAGTGGTGTCGATGTTCCAGCGTTTGATCCACAGAAATAAAGTCAGGAGTCCCCATAGGTGATAGCCGGCGTTCACTCGTCTCTCTTTGTGATTCCGGATGAGGAGATCGGTTTCACGGGGATCGAAAATTCCTGTACGGCGGACCGCATCATGGCTCAGCGTATCGCGCAGCAACGGCAGCAGTGGACCCCGGAACCAGTCATGGGCCGGGATGTCCAGGCCGCTCTTCTTGCGGTCCAGAATCACATCAGGCAGCTTCCCCCGCATCGTGCGCTTTAGAATATACTTCTGCTGATTCAGCCGCATTTTATAGTTCTGCGGAAGTCTGGCGGCAAACTCCACAATGCGGTGATCAAGTAGAGGAGGACGCACCTCAAGAGAATGCGCCATGCTCATCCGGTCCACTTTGTAGAGCAAGTTATCCGGCAGAGAATACTGCTGGTCCAGCATCATGTACCGGTTCAGCGCGCCGATTGCATCACTATCCGGAATGGTGTTGTACAGATCCCTCGGGTGGTGTCCGTTCCGTCCGCCGAGCAGGTTCTTCTTCTGTTCCACGGAAAAGGTGCCGTTCCAGAACATGTGCGCCTCATCGGGATGGAGCAGCGAACCTTCGAGCCAGCGTTTGAGCTTGTATTCAAATCCGATCTTGGCATCCGACACAGGAAGGAGGCGGTTTGCCGTGCGGAGCGCTGCCTTACGGAAAATTCTAGGCATGGTGCGAAGCGGCCGGCTTAGCTGATCTGCTTTGTAGGTCAAATAGCCGCCAAACAGTTCGTCGCCGCCTTCGCCGGAAAGCGCCACGGTTACGTGCTTGCGGCTCATCTTTGAAAGAAACCACACAGGCAGCGCCCCGGAATCCGCACCCGGCTCGTCTGAGAAATAGGCGAAGTCCCGAATCGTCGATTCGAGTTCATCCTCGGCCCGCAGCTCAAATTCGTGGTGCTCGGTGCCATAAACATCGGCGATCTGGCGGAAATACTCGCGCTCATCGCAGGACCGTTCCTGGAAGCCAATGGAAAAAGTCTTTACAGCCCGCGGGGATTGTTCCGCGGCATAGTGCAGCAGCGTGGAAGAATCGAGTCCACCACTGGACCAGATCCCCAGCGGGACATCGGAAACCAACTGTTCCTTCACGGCACCGCGAAGCAGGGAATCCAATTGCCCTGTGGCGTCCTGCAGGCTGATCGATTTGTCCGGTGCGAACTGCAGTTTCCAATAGGGCGTGACTTTGGACAAGCCATCCTGCCATTCGAGGAAGCAGCCTGCGGCAAGTTTTTCGATTCCCCGCACCATCGTCCGCCGCCCGGGTACATAGTTGTACGAGAGAAACATCTGCAGTCCGGCGGCATCCAACTCGCGGTTTACCGAAGGATGTTCGAACAGGGCCTTGAGTTCGGAGCCAAAAACCAGGTCGCGGCCGTGGCGGTGGATGTAGAGGGGTTTGATTCCCATCCGGTCACGCGCAAGCACCAGGCGGCGCGTCTGATTCGACCAGAGGGCGATGGCAAACATGCCACGGAACCGTTCGAAACAGGCCGTATCCCATTCGAGGAAGGCGCGCAGTGCCACCTCAGTGTCGCAATCGGAACGGAAGCGGTGTCCGCGTGATTCGAGTTCGGCGCGGATCTCGCGGAAATTGAAGATTTCGCCGTTATAGACGATGACGGTTTGACTCGGGTCGTCACGGATCGGCTGTTCGCCGCCGTCGAGATCAATCACTTGGAGGCGCACTGCCCCCAGTGCGGTCAGCGGGCTGTAATAGACGCCCTGCTGATCGGGGCCCCGGTGCACAAGCGTGTGCGTCATCCGCCGGATGACGGATTCGTCAAGTGTTTGATGACAATGGGTAAATCCCGCGATTCCGCACATTTACGATGAATCCCTTTACGACCCGTCTCCACACCCCTGCAGAGAACCCCAAGCACTTTCCCAACCAGAATATAAACGAAGCATAACGGTTTATTCCGGTCCACTGCAAGTTTCCTTACATTTTTTAAGAATCTTCCGGGCAAGCGGCGCAACTTCTGGGGTTGGCGTGTGTTGCCATCCCCTTCCATCCTGCGGGTTCGGTTCGCGGGCCGTAAATTTTGGGCCATGGGCAGTGCGTGTGGCTCTGGCCACTGATCCGGGGATGCTACACCAGTGATATGCGGCAACTGTTAGCCTTACTGCTGGCCCACAGGTACGCCTTCGTGTTCGGCGCGGTCCTGGCAGAGCAGTTGGGGTTGCCGATTCCCTGTGTGCCGGTACTTCTCGCGGCAGGAGCATTGGCGGCGACAGGCCGGCTCTCGATCGGCATGGCCATTGCAGTTGGCGCGGCTGGCTGCCTTGCAGGCGACATTCCCTGGTATTGGCTGGGACGCATCAAAGGCGCGAAGGTCTTGAAGCTCCTTTGCAAGGTGTCGCTCGAACCGGATTCCTGCGTCCGCAAGACGGAAGAGGTCTTCGCCAAGCGCGGTGCCGCCACACTGCTCTACGCCAAGTACATCCCGGGCCTGAGCACCGTGGCGCCGCCGCTCGCCGGTGTGATCCGCATGCACTTTGGGCGCTTCCTCTTCTTTGATATTGCTGGAAGTTTGATCTGGGCCGCGTCCTACCTTATGACGGGCTGGCTGTTCGGCGGGGAATTGGAAAGACTGGCGGACCGGGTCATGGGCACCGGGAAGTGGCTCGGTGTTGCGGTGTGCGTGCCGCTGCTGTCCTGGCTGATCTGGAAATATTGGCAGCGCTGGTCCTTCCTCCGCAAACTGCGCATTTCCCGCATCGCTGCCGAAGAAGTCAAAGCCATGATGGACCGTGGCGAGCCACTCGTCATCATTGATCTGCGTCACGAACTGGAAGAAGGAAATGAGATTTTGCCCGGAGCCCTGCACTACCGGCCCGCTGAACTGGAGTCGCAACGCCTGCAGTTGCCCTTCGATCAGGACATTATTCTCTACTGTTCGTGACCAAACGAAGCTTCGAGCGCCCGTGCGGCGCTCTCGTTGAAGAGGATGGGAATTACGCGTGTCCGCCCGCTCGAAGGCGGGTTTGAGGGTTGGATCGAGAAAGGGTTTCCTGTTGTTGTCAAGTCCAGTGCTGCCGCGAAGTGAGCGGGATACAGCGTTTCGAATTCTGCTGTTCGTGAGCATTTGCCATCTGCTGAATGATCTGGTCCAAAGCCTGATCTCAGCGGTCTACCCCATTCTCAAGACTTCGTTCCATCTGGATTTCGCCCAACTGGGACTGATCACACTGACCTACCAGCTGACGGCCTCCATCCTGCAACCCTTTGTCGGCCTTTATACCGACCGCAAGCCGATGCCGTATTCGCTGGTTGCCGGCATGGGGATTACCTTGACCGGATTGCTGATGCTTTCGGTGGCACCAACTTACGCATTACTGCTCCTGGCGGCGGCATTCGTCGGCATGGGGTCGAGCATATTTCACCCGGAATCTTCGCGGGTGGCCCGGTTGTCCTCCGGCGGGCAATTCGGTATGGCGCAGTCGATCTATCAGCTGGGCGGCACGGCGGGGTCGGCGATGGGGCCATTGCTTGCTGCGTTTATTGTCGTGCCGGGAGGGCAGGGAAGTCTTGCTTGGTTCTCTTTGGCCGCGCTGCTTGCGATGTATTTGTTGTGGAGAGTCGGCGGGTGGTACCAGGCACATCTAGCGGAAAAGCAGGCCAGAAAGGCGCACCCGGCGAGTGGCTTGTCGCGCGCAAAGGTGCTGCTGGGGCTGACGGTCCTGGGGCTGCTTGTCTTTTCGAAGTACTTCTACCTGGCCGGGATTTCCAGCTATTACACTTTCTTTCTCATCGATAAGTTCCACCTGTCCGTCCAGGATGCCCAATTGCTGCTTTTCCTGTTCCTTGGCTCAACCGCTGCCGGAACACTGTTCGGAGGACCCATTGGTGATCGCATCGGGCGCAAGCGCGTCCTGTGGATCTCTATCCTGGGCGTGCTGCCCTTCACTCTGGCCCTGCCACATGCCAATCTCTTCTGGACCAGGGTACTGAGTGTGTTGATCGGACTCGTGATCGCTTCGGCGTTCTCCGCAATTGTCGTTTATGCGCAGGAGTTGGTGCCAGGGCAGGTAGGGATGATCTCCGGCGTCTTCTTTGGACTGGCCTTCGGGATGGGGGGAATCGGGGCAGCGCTGTTGGGGAAGCTGGCGGATCACTCCGGGATCGCGTACGTTTACCAGATTTGTTCGTTCCTGCCGGCCATCGGGATTCTGACCGCGCTGTTGCCGGACTTGGATGGGAAGACCACGGGGAAGCAACTCGCGGGCACGGTTCGGTAACACACGGGAAATTCGAAGCCTCGGGCGCTGGCGAGCGGTTGCTTGGTGTCCACTCATTTGGCGGACCCACAGAGTAGCGACCCGGCAGGATGATATGTTCCAGTTATGTCGTTGGGCAACATAGAGGACGCAAAGCCTTGAGTCGAGGAGGCTTCTGAAACAACTGTGTTCGGCCTTTGGGACGGATTTGGTTTGGCAGACGATTTCTTTGAACAGCTGCCAGCTGATCTGATCACAGCTTTCAACTGCGAATGATCCGCTACTCCTGCGGCTCCGGGAACGAATCTTCTTGGCACGCTTGACGCCAATACCAATCTACATAGATACTGTTACAAAGCAGGGGAAACTCGCGTGACGCACTCCCGTGTGCACGAATGTTGGCGTCGTTGTTCACATCAAGTTGACATACGATTAGAACATTGGATATCCTGTAAAAGTTTGGCTGTAGCTTGTTTGTGAGCTACCGGCTACCGCCCCCGGCGTCGGGGGTCCGGCCGGTGCGAGGTCCCGCTGTTTCGGACAGACGCAGGTTTGAGTTCTGACCTGATGCTTTGTTCAGTGGATATGGGCCTGTCCTAAGCCTCGGCGGCGTAATTCGAGCCGCTTATCAACCGACGCAGTTCAGTTGTTGCTTCACCGCAGGCGGGAAACGCTTGAAAAAGCGTGACTTGCAAGCGGATGAGCGCATGTGCGATTAGCGAGATTTCGCGAGATTATATCCGCGACGTAAGGAACGTTAGTGCCGACATTTAATCAACTTGTGCGAAAAGGGCGGAAAGCGCCCGCTTGGAAAACTGCGAGCCCTGCTCTTCAGAGCTGTCCGCAGAAGCGTGGAGTCTGCACCCGTGTGTACACCTCGACCCCGAAGAAGCCGAACTCGGCTCTCCGGAAGGTTGCCCGTGTCCGGCTGACCAACGGAATTGAAGTCACGACGTACATCCCGGGCGTGGGTCACAACCTGCAGGAGCACTCGATTGTGCTGATCCGCGGTGGCCGTGTGAAGGATCTTCCCGGTGTTCGTTACCACGTGGTGCGCGGCGCTCTGGATACGGCTGGCGTGGCCAACCGGAAGCAGAGCCGGTCGAAGTACGGCGCCAAGCGTCCGAAGCAGACCGCAGCAGGCGCAGCGGCAGCAACCAAGAAAAAGAAGTAGACGATTTTTAGAGGATCAAGGTAGAAGATGCCACGACGGAGACGCGCTGACAGCCGGGAGATTATTGCCGATCCCGTGTATGGATCGACACTCGCGGAGAAGTTTATCTGCTCGATGATGTGGGACGGCAAGAAGGCCACCGCACAGAAGCTGTTTTACTCGGCCATGACGAAGCTCGAAGAAAAGGGCGGCGGGGAAGAGGCGATCAAGCTCTTCAAGAAGGCTGTGGAGAACGCCAAGCCCCTGCTCGAAGTCAAGACCCGCCGGGTCGGTGGTGCCAACTATCAGGTGCCGATTGAGGTTCCCCAGGTTCGCCGGACGTCTCTGGCGATCCGCTGGATTGTAAGCAACGCGCGGAACCGTGCCGATAAGGGCATGGCGGACAAGCTCGCCAATGAGTTGAATGACGCTGCGAATCTGCGCGGCGGGGCGATCAAGAAGCGCGACGATGTGCATCGTATGGCGGAAGCCAACAAAGCCTTCGCGCATTATCGCTGGTAGTGACAACAGAAACCGAATAGATTTCCATGCCACGCACCATACCCCTAGAGAAGATGAGAAACATCGGCATCGCTGCTCACATCGATGCCGGTAAGACCACCACGACCGAGCGCATCCTGTATTACACGGGCCGTTCCCACAAGATCGGCGAAGTCCATGAAGGCACCGCCACCATGGATTGGATGGAGCAGGAGCAGGAACGCGGAATCACGATCACGTCTGCTGCGACTACTTGCAGCTGGCGGGATATGCAGATCAACATCATTGACACCCCTGGTCACGTGGACTTCACGGCCGAAGTGGAACGTTCCCTTCGCGTGTTGGACGGTGCGGTTGCTGTGTTTGATGCGGTGGCTGGTGTGCAGCCCCAATCGGAAACGGTTTGGCGTCAGGCGGACAAGTACCGCGTCCCCCGTATCTGCTTCATCAACAAGATGGACCGTATCGGTGCGGATTTCTACCGCGCTGTAGATACCATCGTGGACCGTCTGAAAGCACGTCCGGTGCCGATTCAGATCCCGGTGGGTGCGGAAGATCAGTTCAAGGGGATCATTGATCTCGTTGAAATGAAAGCAGTTCTGTGGCGCGACGAAACTCTGGGCGCGAAGTTCGACGTGGTCGATATTCCCGCCGACTATCTCGAAAAGGCCCAGCAGTACCGCGAGCAGATGATCGAAGCGGTTTCGGAAAACGACGAAGTTCTCTTTGAGAAGTACGTCAACGGTGGGGAAGTTACGGTCGCTGAGCTCCGCGCTGGCATCCGCAAAGCGGTTATCGCCATGAACTTCTTCCCGGTGATTTGTGGTTCGGCCTTCAAGAACAAAGGCGTGCAGACGATGCTCGACGCCGTTGTCGACTATCTGCCCAGCCCGCTTGATATTCCTCCGGTGCAGGGTCAGTCCGTTGACGATCCTGAAGTCAAGGTCATCCGCAACTCCTCCGATGACGAACCCTTCGCCGCTCTGGTCTTCAAGATCATGACGGACCCGTTCTCCGGCCAGTTGGCGTTCTTCCGGGTTTATTCGGGCAAGATGTCTGCCGGTGAGTCGATCTACAACGTTGCCAAGGGCCGCAAGGAACGCGTCGGACGTTTGCTCCGGATGCATGCCAACAAGCGCGAAGACATTCAAGAGATTATGGCTGGCGATATCTGCGCGGCTGTGGGTCTCAAGACTGTTTCGACCGGCGACACGATCTGCGACGAAAAAGATCCGGTTGTTCTCGAACGCATTGACTTCCCGACGCCTGTGATTCAGTTGGCCGTTGAGCCAAAGACCAAGGCCGATCAGGAAAAGATGGGCATGGCGATCAACAAGCTGGCCCAGGAAGATCCAACCTTCCGTGTTGCGACCGATCCGGAAACCGGTCAAACCATCCTCTCCGGCATGGGCGAACTCCACTTGGAAATCATTGTGGACCGCATGATGCGCGAATTCGGTGTGGTGGCCAACGTCGGCAAGCCCCAGGTGGCGTACCGCGAAACCATCCGCCAGACCGCCGAATACGATTACACGCACAAGAAGCAGACCGGTGGCTCGGGTCAGTATGCCCGCACCAAGCTCCGCGTGGAACCGATTCCGGGCGAAGGTTACAAGTTTGAAAACGACGTTGTCGGTGGCACGGTTCCGAAGGAATACGTCCCGGCCGTTGAAAAGGGTGTTCTCGAATCGCTTGAAGGCGGCGTACTCGCTGGCTTCCCGCTGGTTGATATCAAGGTGACGCTGTTCGACGGCGCGTACCATGACGTTGACTCTTCGGAAATGGCGTTCAAGATTTGCTCCTCCATCTGCTTTAAGGAAGCGGCACGCAAGGCGAAGCCGGTTCTGCTGGAGCCGGTGATGGCAGTGGAAGTGGTGGTTCCGGAAGAATACATGGGGCCCGTCAATGGCTATCTCATCAGCCGTCGCGGTCGCCTGGAAGGTACGGAATCCATGGGCGGAACGACAGTCGTGAAGGCGAGTGTCCCGTTGTCTGAAATGTTCGGCTATGCGACGGTGCTCCGTTCCTCGACGCAGGGACGCGGCAGCTTCACCATGCACTTCTCACGGTACGAAGAAGTACCCAAGAACGTGGCCGAAGAAGTGATCAGCCGCCAGCAGGGCAAGAGTTCAGCGGAGTAGTTTCCACCAAGCGTATTCGCAAGTGTGATTGAAGGAGATTCGGGTTCATGGCGAAAGAAAAATTTGACCGCAGTAAACCGCACGTCAATATTGGGACGATCGGACACATCGATCACGGCAAGACGACCCTGACGGCGGCAATCACGAAGGTGCTGAGCCGGCACAATCCGAAGGTGTCGTTCCGTTCGTTCGATTCGATCGACAACGCGCCGGAAGAAAAGGCACGCGGTATTACGATTGCGGCGTCGCACGTGGAGTACGAGACTCCGAACCGGCACTACGCACACGTGGACTGCCCGGGTCACGCTGACTACATCAAGAACATGATCACCGGTGCGGCGCAGATGGACGGCGCGATCCTGGTGGTGGCGGCGACTGACGGCCCGATGCCCCAGACCCGCGAACACATTCTGCTGGCCCGCCAAGTTGGTGTGCCGTACATCGTGGTTGCCCTGAACAAGGTCGACATGGTGGACGACGCTGAGCTGCTGGAACTGGTTGAGATGGAAGTCCGCGAACTGCTTTCGAGCTACAAGTTCCCGGGCGACGATCTGCCGGTGTGCCGTGTTTCCGCTCTGGGCGCGCTGAATGGCGAACCCCAGTGGGAAGCGAAGATCGACGAACTGATGGATGCGGTGGACAAGTACATTCCTGTTCCCGAGCGCCTGATTGACCGTCCGTTCCTGATGCCGATCGAAGACATCTTCTCGATTCAGGGCCGCGGCACGGTGGTGACGGGCCGTATCGAACAGGGCATGTGCAAGGTTGGCGAGGAAATGGAAATCGTCGGCTTCAAGGACACTTCGAAGACGGTTGTGACCGGCGTCGAAATGTTCAAGAAGTTGCTCGATGAAGGTCGCGCTGGCGACAACGTTGGTCTGCTGCTCCGTGGTGTGGCGAAGGAAGATGTGGAACGCGGCCAGGTGATTGCGAAGCCGGGTTCGATCAAGCCGCACGCCAAGTTCAAGGGCGAAGTTTACGTGTTGTCGAAAGAAGAAGGCGGACGTCATACTCCGTTCTTCAAGGGCTACCGTCCGCAGTTCTACTTCCGCACGACAGACGTGACGGGTGTGGCGCAGCTGCCGGAAGGCGTGGAAATGGTGATGCCCGGTGACAACGTGCAGTTGTCGGTGGAATTGATCACTCCGGTCGCCATGGACAAGGGTCTGCGGTTCGCTATCCGTGAAGGCGGCCGTACGGTCGGCGCCGGCACTGTGGCAGAAATTCTCACCTAACAAGATTGTAAGGAAGACTGAGTGAAGAGATGGCTCTAAAAGATCGCATTCGTATCCGGTTGAAAGCATACGATCATCGTGTGCTCGATCAATCGACGAGCGAGATTGTGGATACGGCAAAACGGACGGGGGCCAGCGTGGCTGGTCCCATTCCCTTGCCGACGTCGACCTCGCGGACGACAGTGCTCCGTTCGCCCCACGTGGACAAGAAGTCACGGGAACAGTTTGAAATCCGGACTCACCGGCGCTTGCTCGATATTCTCGAGCCGACGCAGCAAACGGTGGATGCCCTGATGAAACTCGACCTGCCGGCTGGTGTCGACGTGGAAATCAAAGCGTTCGGAAAGCAGTAAGTTTCAGGTAAGCCGGCACCGGGCCGGCAAGAGATGAAGGATCGGGAGCGCCGGCGGAGCGAAAGTGAGCCGTCTCCCTGAGGTTGAAGATGAGTCCAGGAATTCTTGGCAAAAAGATAGGCATGACTCAGGTGTTCCGGCCGGATGGGCAGGTGGTCCCCGTGACCTTGCTCAAGGCTGGCCCTTGTGCGGTTGTGCAGCGGAAGACTCCAGCTACCGATGGCTATGATGCCGTCCAGCTCGGATTGCTCGAATTTGTGAAGCCGAAGCGGATCAACAAGCCGGCCACCGGTCACCTGAAGAAGGCTGGCACGGAGGGTGCGAAGTTCCTCAAGGAATTCCGCCTCGATAAGGGTTACCCCTCGCAGGGTGATCTGAAGGCTGGCGATCAGGTTCTGGTGAGCGACTTCAAAGTGAAAGATAAGGTCGACGTGATCGGTGTTTCCAAGGGCCGCGGATTCGCGGGCGTTGTGAAGCGTCACAAGTTCGGCGGCGGCGAAGACTCCCACGGCTCCATGCATCACCGGGCTCCCGGTTCGATCGGTGCTTCGAGCTTCCCGTCCCGTGTTGTCCCCGGCATGCGCATGGGCGGACACATGGGCAACGAACAGGTCACGGTTCGCAACCTGGAAATCATTGATGTGGACACCGAGGACAACGTGCTTGTAGTGAAGGGCGCTGTTCCGGGCCCCAACGGCAGCTATGTGGTTGTCCGGAGGGCGAAGAGGTAATCATGCCCAAGGTAGATGTTTTAGATCTCAATAATTCGAAGGTCGGCGAAGTCGAACTTTCTGACGCGGTGTTTGGCGCAAAAGTCAACGAAGCCCTCCTTTATGAAGCGGTCCGGCATTATCTGGCGGGCAAGCGCGCTGGCACTCACGCGACCAAGGGCCGTGGTGAAGTCGAAGGTTCCGGCAAAAAGCTCTGGAAGCAGAAGGGAACTGGCCGCGCCCGTATGGGTTCGGTTCGCAGCCCGATCTGGCGTCATGGCGGCACGGTCCATGGACCTCAACCGCGCGATTACAGTTATCGTCTGCCGAAGAAGATGGCCCTGGGTGCACTCCGTTCGGCTCTTTCTGTGAAGCTTCGCGACGGCCAGCTGTCGATCATCTCAGCCTTCGATCTGAACGATCACAAGAGCAAGAACTTCAAGCTCACCCTCGCCAAGCTCGGCTCGCCGAACAAAGTGTTGTTAGTGGAAGCGGTGGAAAACCGGAACTTGGAACTTTCCAGCCGCAATCTGGAAGGTGTGGAACTCGTGAAGAGTCATGAAGTTCACCCCTACCACTTGCTTGGAGCGAAGAAGGTGTTCCTGACCCAGGCTGCTGCGACGAAGTTGAGCGAAACGCTCGCCAAGTCGGCACCGAAGTCAGCCACTACAGCGAATACGGAGGCGGCGAGCTAGTCATGACGGTCCATGATGTTCTGAAGCGCCCGCTCGTCACTGAAAAGGGCGTCACCAAGAAGGATGAAGAGCGCACGCTGTGCTTCGAAGTCCACGCGGACGCCAACAAGATTCAGGTGAAGCAGGCCGTTGAGAAGTTGTTCAACGTGAAGGTGGAAGAAGTTCGCACGGCGAATTTCGAAGGCAAATTGCGGCGCCGGGGTAAGTTTGCCGGCTATCGTTCGGACTGGAAGAAGGCCTATGTGAAGCTCGTGGCCGGACAGAAAGTCCCGGAATTCGCGGAAGTCTAACGGGCGAAACGGACAATAACAATGGGAATCAAGAAATTTACCCCCTTTACCCCGAGCCGCCGTTACATGACGGTGGTGACGCGCGAGGACATCACAAAGCAGACGCCGGAGAAATCCCTCGTCGAGAAGATCACGAAGTCCGGCGGTCGTAATAATACGGGGCGCGTGACGAGCCGGTTCATATCCGGTGGTCACAAGCAGTCGTACCGCGTTATTGATTTCAAGCGGGACAAAACGGGCGTTCCTGCGAAGGTTGCCGCGATCGAGTATGATCCGAACCGTACGGCACGCATCGCACTGCTCCACTACATTGATGGCGAAAAGCGCTACATCATTGCGCCCGAAGGCCTGAAGGTCGGGATGACCGTGCAGAGTGGACCGCAAGCCGACATCCTGGTTGGCAATGCATTGCCGCTGAAGAACATCCCTGCCGGTACCGTGGTGCACAACATTGAGTTGAAGGTTGGCAAGGGCGCACAGATGGCCCGTTCTGCCGGCACGCAAGCCCAACTGGTTAGCCGCGAAGGCGGTGTGGCACTGTTGAAGCTGCCTTCGGGCGAAACCCGCCGGGTTTCGAGCGATTGCATGGCGACGGTTGGCGTGGTTAGCAACTCCGATCATGAAAACCAGGCGCTCGGTAAAGCTGGACGCAGCCGCTGGCTCGGCCGGGCTCCGCATAACCGCGGCGTTTCGATGAACCCTGTCGATCACCCGCATGGTGGTGGTGAAGGCAAGACCTCCGGTGGCCGTCATCCTGTGACGCCCTGGGGCCAGCCGACACGCGGCTTCAAGACCCGCAACAACAAGCGTACGGACAAATTTATTGTGAAACGGAGGAGCAAGTAACCCATGGGCCGCTCCGTAAAAAAAGGACCGTTTGTAGACGCGCATCTCGAGGAAAAGCTCGACGCGCTGAATGCGAAAGGCGAAAAGAAGGTCGTAAAGACCTGGTCACGCCGTTCGACTATTTTGCCTGAATTCGTGGGCCACACCATTGCGGTGCACAACGGGAAGAAGTTCATTCCCGTCTACATCACCGAAAACATGGTGGGGGCAAAACTGGGCGAATTTTCGCCGACCCGCACGTTCAAGGGACATGTGGCGAAGACGAACGAAAAGTCTTCGAAGTCATAGGGAACGGGAGAAGAGGATTCTAGCGATGGAAGCAAGAGCAGAAGCTCGATATCTCCGGGTTTCGGCGCAGAAAGCCCGGTTGGTGGTGGACTTGATCCGCGGCCAGAAGGCTGAGGCAGCGGTGGTTACGCTGCGTACCGTGAATAAGCGGATTGCGCCGGCGGTGGAAAAAGTTCTGAAGTCGGCGATCGCCAACGCCCAGAACCAGGACGAAAACGTGGATGTGGACAACCTGTATGTCAGCGAGGCCTATGTGAATGAAGGTCCTCGGATGAAGCGGGTCCGGCCGGCTCCGATGGGCCGTGCCTACCGGTACCAGCGTCGTATGTCGCACATTGTGGTCAAAGTGGCGGAGAAAGCCTAGCTGTAACGGGCGTCAAGGAAAAACAGAATGGGTCAGAAAGTACATCCATACGGCTTCCGGCTTGGCTTCAACAAGCCCTGGCGGTCACGCTGGTTCTCGAAGGGTAATTACGCCCAGCTGCTGCAGGAAGACCTGGAACTGAAGGAAGGTCTGCGCAAACAGCTGAAGGCCGCCGGTGTCAGCTCGGTGGAAGTGGACCGTCCCGGCAATAAGCTCCGTGTGACGATCCGGACTTCCCGTCCTGGTATCATCATCGGCCGCAAGGGCGCTGAAATTGAAAAGCTGAAACAGTCTCTGGCGAAGTCGACGAAGCGGGAAGTCTTCATCGATATCCAGGAAGTGCATAAGCCCGAGCTCGACGCGCAGCTGGTTTCGGAATCGATTGCACTGCAGCTGGAAAAGCGCGTGGCTTTCCGCCGCGCGATGCGCAAGGCTGTGGACAGTGCCCTGCGTTTCGGTTGCAAGGGGATCAAGGTTCGCGTTTCGGGCCGTCTGAATGGTGCGGAAATCGCGCGTTCGGAATGGTATCTGCAGGGTCAGTTGCCGCTGCACACGCTGCGTGCCGACATCGACTATGGCTTCTCGGAAGCTCACACAACCTACGGTGTGATCGGCGTGAAGGCGTGGTTGTACAAGGGTGAAATTCTCCCTGGTGGCAAGCGCACCGGTGGTATTGGTGACGGTGAGCCCCGCCGCAACGAGCGTGATCGCGATCGTGGTGGCCGTGACCGTGACCGCCGTGGACCCCGTCCTGGTGGTGATCGTCCTGGTGGTGATCGGCAGGGTGGCGACCGTCAAGCTTCTGATCGGCAGTTTGCTGATCGTGGTGAACGCGCCGTTGGGGAACCTGTAGCTGCTGTGCAGGCCGCACCGGCTCAACAGCCGCAGCGTTCGGGTGGACCAATTCTTCCCCCGTTGATGGCTCCTGTGGCTCCGACATGGAAGCAGGATGGCGATGGCACCGGCGAAGCGCCGGCTGCGGAATAAGGATTGGGGCACGAGGAGATCTGACATATGTTGATGCCCAAGAAAGTTAAATACCGCAAAGTACAGCGGGGCCGTATGACGGGTAAAGCTTGGCGCGGTTCTTCGATCGCGTTCGGCGAATACGCGCTGAAGGCCATGGAATGTGGCTGGATCACGGCGCGGCAGATTGAAGCCGCACGTATCGCGATGACCCGTTACATCAAGCGCGGTGGCAAGGTGTGGATCCGGTTGTTCCCGGATAAGCCGATCACCAAAAAGCCCGCTGAAACCCGTATGGGTAAGGGTAAGGGTGCTCCGGAAGAATGGGTGGCAGTGATCCGTCCGGGCAAGATTTTGTTTGAGATTGAGGGAGTTGCTCCCGACGTCGCCCAGGCGGCGATGCGTCTCGCGGCCCACAAAATCCCGTTGACCACGAAGTTCGTGCAGCGGGAAACGGTGGAATAGCAGAAGTTTTGATTGCAAACTGTCCCGGCGGCGCTTTGAAAGAGCTGGACGCGCGGGGCAAGTGCTGAGGCAAAGGGCTGACATGAAGAAAGACAAGCTGCGGGGGCTCGATCCCGCTGAAATGCAGACCAAGCTGCGGGAAATGGAAGAGCAGGCTTTCCGGCTGAAGTTTCAGATGTCGATGGGCCAGACGGAAGGTGTGCGGAAGGTCCGCGAGATTCGTAAGGATCGCGCCCGGCTTCTCACTTATCTCCGTCAGCGGGAATTAGCCAGCGTTGGTCAAGAAGGGACGGCGAAATAATGGCGGAAAAGAACACAGTCCAGACCCCGGTTGTGGCGACAGTTGTGGATGGCGTGCCTAGCCACAAAACCGAGAAGGTGGGCGAAGTGCTCTCGACCAAGATGGAAAAGACCATCGTGGTCCAGGTGAGCCGCCGCGTGCCGCACCCGCTCTACAAGCGCATTATCACCAAGCACAAGAAGTTTTATGCTCACGACGAGGAGCAGACGGCTCAGGTGGGCGATGTGGTTCGGATTATCGAATGCCGCCCGATGAGCAAGCTGAAGCGCTGGAAGCTGGCGGAAGTGGTTCGCCGTTCTGCGCTGGTGGGGGCACTGCAGCCCAAAGACCTCGACGTTAAGGCATAACGGGAACCGCTCGAAAGGAATATAGGGAGCAAAACCATGATCGGGATGAGAACTATCCTGGAGGTTGCCGATAACAGCGGCGCACGGCGTTTGTCGTGCATTTTGCCGCGCGGTGGCGACCTCGGGCTCCGGGCCGGTCTCGGAGATGTAGTGACGGCTGCGGTGAAGGAAGCTGCGCCGGATTCGAATATTAAGAAGGGCAAGGTTGTGCGTTGCGTGATCGTACGGATGCGGAAGGAAGCCCGTCGCAAGGACGGCAGCTACATCCGGTTCGATTCAAACGCCGCCGTGCTGATCAATGACATCGGTGAGCCGATTGGAACCCGCGTGTTCGGGCCCGTGGCCCGTGAACTGCGCGACAAGCGCTACATGAAGATCGTATCGCTTGCTCCGGAGGTGATCTAATATGCCTGGTGTTGCGAAGAGTGCTGAAAAGCCGGTTCGTATTCAGTTGAAGAAGAACGATACCGTGAAGGTAATCGCTGGCAAGGACAAGGGCAAGGAAGGCCGTGTTCTGGAAATCGTGGCGGAGAAGGGCCGTGTTCTCGTTGAGAACGTGAACATGATCAAGAAGCATGTGAAGCCGAACCCGCAGCGCCAGATCAAGGGCGGCATTGCCGAACAGGAAGCGGCCATCGCGGTTTCGAATCTCATGATCGTTTGCTCCAAGTGTGGTCCGGTTCGGATTGCCCATTCGGTGGAGCAGGTTGCGGGCGGAAAGACCCGCCGCACACGGATCTGCCGCAAGTGCGGTTCGACCCTGGACAAGAAGTAGGTAAGGGCAAATGGCAGCGAGACTTAGAGAACACTATTTAAAGACCGTGATTCCGGCGCTCACCCAGGAGTTCGGCTACAAGAACGTCATGGCTGTGCCGAAGATCGAAAAGGTCACCATCAACATCGGCCTCGGTGAAGCGACGCAGAATGCGAAGCTCATGGACGGTGCGGTGAATGAACTCGGTGCGATTGCCGGCCAGAAGCCGGTGATCACGAAGGCGAAGAAGTCCATCGCGGCTTTTAAGCTTCGTGAGAACATGCCGATCGGCTGCATGGTCACCCTGCGCGGCGACCGTATGTTTGAATTTTTGGATCGTCTGATGAACATCTCCCTGGCGCGCGTCCGCGATTTCCGCGGCGTCTCGAACAAGGCGTTTGACGGACGCGGGAACTATACGCTCGGCCTCAAAGACCAGTTGATTTTCCCTGAGATTGATTACTCGAAGATCGAAAAGACCAAGGGTATGAACATCTCAATCACGACCACGGCGGAAACAGACGCCGAGTGCCTGTCGCTCTTGAAGGCGATGGGGATGCCGTTCCGGCAGTAACGCGGCAGGAGACAAGAGAAACCTAGATGGCTACACAGGCAAAGATCGCAAAAGACATCAAGCTGGCAGAGGCGAAGAAGAAGAAAACGCCGAAGCTGCAATGCCGTCACCGCAACCGCTGCTGGCGGTGTGGGCGGCCCCGGGCCTTCCTCCGTAAGTACGGCGTATGCCGTCTCTGCTTCCGCCAGTTGGCGTTGAACGGTGAGATCCCCGGTGTGACGAAGGCCAGTTGGTAAGGAACAGGAAAGGAGGTACGGCGAGTGACTAGTGATCCTATCGCAGATATGCTAACTCGGGTGCGCAATGCCATGGCGGCGCGGCATCCGAAAGTGGACGTACCAGCCTCGAAGCTGAAGACGGAGATTGCGCGAATCCTCAAAGAAGAGGGTTACATTGCCAATTACAAGGTTGCTGAGGAGGGTGTCAAGAAGGTCATCAAGATCTACTTGAAATATGCCATCGACAACAGCCCGGTGATTACGGCGATTGAGCGTGTGTCCCGTCCCGGCTGCAGGCATTACGTGGGTAAGACAGATATTCCTCAGGTGCAGGGTGGCCTGGGTATCAACATTCTGACGACGCCCGCCGGTGTAATGACCGGCAAGACAGCACGCAAGCAGGGTGTGGGCGGCGAACTTCTTTGCCGCATCTGGTAAGCGTTTTAGATTTGATTCGAACGAAGAGACAACGACAATGTCACGAGTAGGAAAGAAGCCGATTCCCGTACCCGCAGGGGTAAAGGTCGAAATCGGCGAGAACTTGAAAGTGCAGGGCCCGAAGGGCAAATTGGAAGTTCCAATTCCCGCCGGGATCCGCGTTCAGCAGAACGACGGGAAGCTGGAGATCCTCCGCGACTCGGACGAATATGCCGCGCTGCACGGGTTGACTCGGGCGCTGGCCTCGAACGCGGTAGTTGGCGTTTCGACCGGCTTCACGAGAGAACTCGACATCGTCGGTATCGGCTATCGTGCCGATGTGAAGGGCAAACTTGCCACCTTCACTCTTGGATATTCGCATCCGATCGAATTCCTGCTGCCGGATGGCATCGATCTGAAGATCGATAAACAAACGCATTTGGTTCTGACCGGTTACGACCGTCAGATGCTGGGGCAAGTTGCCGCGAACATCCGTTCGCTGCGCAAGCCCGATCCCTATAAGAACAAGGGCGTCCGTTACACGGGCGAAGTGCTGCGCAAGAAGGTCGGCAAGTCTGGCGCGACCGGAGGTAAGAAGTAGTGTTCCGCAAAATCAACAAGAAGGAAATCCGGGAACGGATTCATACGCGGATCCGGAAAAAGTTGAAGGGCACCACGGCTCGTCCGCGGCTGGCCATCTTCCGGAGCGTTGCCCACATCTACGCCCAGGTCATCGACGACAACAAGGGCGTGACCATCGTTGCGGCTTCCTCCACCGAAAAGGGTGGCATTGGTGCCGGCGGGAATGTCGCCGCCGCGAAGGAAATCGGCAAGAAGGTTGCCGAACGCGCGATCGAGCAGGGCATCAAGGCAGTGGTTTTTGACCGGGGCGGCTATCAGTATCATGGCCGCGTGAAAGCGCTGGCGGACGCGGCGCGGGAAGCGGGTCTGGAGTTCTAATGGCAGCCGTTACGGTGAAGAGGGTTGATCCCCAGTCGTTGAATCTGAAGGAAAATGTCGTCGCGATCAACCGCGTGACGAAGGTGGTCAAGGGCGGTAAGAACATGAGCTTCTCCGCGCTTGTGGTGGTGGGTGATGCGCAGGCCCGTGTGGTTGGTTTCGGTGTCGGCAAGGCGAAGGAAGTTCCTTCGGCGATCCGGAAGGGAATTGAGTCGGCCAAGAAGAATCTTCGCCGCATCCACCTTCTCGAACACACGATTCCGCATCAGGTTCTGGGCAAGTTCGGCGCTGGATTGGTGCTGTTGAAGCCCGCTCCGGATGGTACCGGCGTGATCGCCGGCGGTCCGGTGCGCGCGGTTGTGCAGGCCTGCGGCATTCCGAACGTTCTCACCAAGTCGATCGGCAGCCACAATCCCCACAATGTGGTGAAGGCGACGATCAATGCTCTCGAACAACTGCGCGACAAGAGCGCCGTTGCTGAGATGCGCGGTCTGACCGTGGAGAAGATGTAATGTCTGACCAGAAGATGATCAAGATCAAGCTGGTGCGCAGCCCGATCTGCACACCGGAAAAGCACAAAGTAATTGTTCGGAGCCTGGGTCTGAAGAAGATCAACCAGGTGGTGGAGCGGCCCGATACGCCGTCTTTCCGCGGGTGTGTGTTGAAAATTCCGCACCTGCTCTCGCTCGTTGACTAATAGAAGGACTCTTCGATGAATCTCAGTGATATTCGACCGCCAGAGGGCCAGAAACACCGCAAAAAGCGGATCGGCCGTGGTATGGGTTCCGGGCGCGGCAAAACGTCGACCCGCGGTCACAAGGGTGCCCGCTCCATTTCCGGCTACAGCATCATGCGCGGGTTTGAAGGCGGCCAGATGCCCCTTCACCGCCGTCTGCCGAAGCGTGGCTTCACAAACATCTTCAAGAAGGAATTCGCAATTGTGAACTTGAAGACCCTGGAGAAGCTGCCCGGCGATACCTTCAACGTGGACCGTCTCGTGGAACTCAACATCATCAAGAAGATTGGTGATGGCTTGAAGATCCTCGGTACGGGCGAAATTACCCGCGCAATTACGGTCGAGGCCCACATCTTCTCCAAGTCTGCGGCTGAGAAGATTGCGAAGGCCGGCGGTACGGTCAAGGTTATCGGGGCTGCTGCTTAAGCAGTCCGGAAAGAGCTGAATCTCCGTGAAGTTGTTTGAAGCGCTCGGCAATATCTTCCGCGTTCCGGAACTCCGGAAGCGGTTCCTGTTTACGCTTGGTCTCCTGGCCGTTTACCGGCTGGGGGGCCACGTGCCTACGCCGGGAATCAACCTGGTGCGCTGGGAAGAATTCTTCTCCCGCAATGCCGGTTCTATCTTCGGCTTCTTTGACATGTTCGCGGGCGGCAACATCAAGCGCCTGACGATCTTTGCACTGGGCATCATGCCGTACATCACGGCGTCGATTATCCTTCAGTTGCTGACGGTCGTCGTGCCTACGCTCGAAAAGATGCAGAAGGAAGGAGAACTCGGGCGCCGCAAGATTACCCAATGGACCCGGTTCCTGACGGTGGGTCTGGCGATGGCTCAATCGTTTGGTATTGCGACTGGATTGCAGGCGATGGAAGGGAATATCGTTATCAACCCCGGCTTCGGCTTCGTGATCCTCACGATGCTATCGCTAACTACCGGAACTGCCTTCATCATGTGGCTCGGTGAGCAGATTACAGAGCGCGGTATCGGTAACGGGATGTCACTCATCATCTTCACCGGCATCGTGGTCGGTCTGCCTGGCGCGATCGGCAATATCTACAACAACGTATTCGTCACCAAGGAATGGACGCCGATCACTCTGGTCGTTATCCTTGCGATGATGATAGCGGTAGTCGCCTTCATCGTACTGGTCGAACGCGGCGAGCGCCGGATTCCTGTGCAGTATGCCAAGCGGGTAGTTGGCCGGCGGGTGATGGGTGGACAGTCCACACACATGCCGCTCAAGGTGAATGCGGGCGGTGTGATTCCGGTTATCTTCGCTTCGTCGATCCTGGCATTTCCGCAGACGATTGCAAATTTCCCGATCATCAAGAGCAGCCGCTGGGCGAGCGATCTTCTGCGTACGATTGCACACGGCGAGCCCTTGTACATTTTGCTCTTTGTGGCACTGATCATCTTCTTCTGCTTCTTCTACGTTTCGATCATCTTCAACCCGAACGAAGCGGCAGACAACATGCGTAAGTACGGCGGTTTTATCCCTGGCATTCGCCCAGGCCGGAATACAGCCGACTACATGAACAATATTTTGACGAAGATTACAGTCGTCGGCGGCCTGTATCTGAGCATCCTCTGCCTGATTCCTGACGTGATGATCTCGGGTATCCACTTGCAGCACCTGCCGCTGATCGGTAACTTCATTGATAAGTTCTTCCCGCGGTTCATCCTCGAAGGCTTGAACGTGCAGTTCTACTTCGGTGGCACCAGTCTCCTGATCGTTGTCGGCGTTGCAATGGATACCGTCAATCAGATCGAGGCACAGTTGATCATGCGTCATTACGAGGGTTTCACTCCCCGTGCCGGGCGTATCCGGGGCCGACGCAGTTCAGCGTAATGGGGCAACAGGGCGATATTGATAGACCCCGCTTGGCATTGATCCTGTTTGGGTCACCGGGGTCAGGGAAGGGGACACAGTCCAAGTTCTTGGTGGAATGGCTGGGAATCCCACAGATCTCCACGGGAGATATGTTACGGGACCAGATGCGGCGCGGGACCGAAATCGGTATTTCGATCTCCCGCATTATGAAATCGGGCCAGCTGGTATCTGATGAGCTGGTGAACAAATTGGTGGAGGATCGGATCGCGCAGCCGGATTGCAGGCGCGGTTATATCCTGGATGGATATCCCCGGACCAGCGGGCAGGCAGAGGTCTTAATGGCCATGTTGCGCCGTGTTGGAACGGAAGAGGTGGTAATTCACCTCGTGGTAGATTACAATGTGATTATCTCGCGGCTCACCGGGAGACGTGTGTGCCCAAAATGTGGCACGCTGTACAACGCCTCGTCCCGGCCTTCCCTCAAAGATGGCATTTGCGATCTGGATGGTGAAATCCTTGTTATTCGTGAGGATGACAGGGAAGATGTGGTGCGTGCGAGACTGGAAGAGTATGAGCGTTTGACGCAACCACTCTTGCAGTACTTCGAAGGTGCTTCCGAGAGGATGTATCACGTGAACGCGAGTTCGCGGAAGCCGGAAGCGGTTTTCGAGGAAATCCAGGGGCGCATGAACGCTCTGGGGTTTGGGGATTTGGGAGTGTCTGGAGAGCGCATATGATCGTTCGCAAGAGCAGGTCTGAGCTCGAAAAGATGCGCAAGAGCGGTCTGCTGGTCTACGAGATCCTGCAGTCGCTGGGTGCCATGGTCCAGGAAGGTATCTCTACCTGGGACTTGGAAGTGGCGGCCGTGAAGATGATGAAAGATGCCGGTGCGAAACCAGCCTTTCAGAATTATTACGTGCCTGCGGCCGGGGAGCGGTATAAGTACGTGCTTTGCACGTCCGTGAATGAGGAAATCGTTCATGGTATGCCCAACCCGAAGCGGATTTTAAAGAGTGGGGACATCGTCTCGATCGATACGGGCGTGTCACTCAACGGATATTTTGGTGATTCCGCGCTGACGGTTGGCGTGGGTGAAGTAAGTGAGCAGACGAAGAAGTTGATGCAGGTGACCCGGGACAGCCTGGAACTTGCGATTGACAAGGTTCGCGAAGGTGGGCGTCTCTTCGATATCTGCGGGACGGTGGAAGAGCATGTGGTGCGCCACGGTTTTTCAATCGTACGGGAGTATGTGGGTCACGGAATCGGGACGCAGCTGCACGAAGAGCCGCAGGTACCGAATTACGTGGACAAGCGGAATGAAAATCCGCGGCTGCGGGAGGGCATGGTATTAGCTATCGAACCGATGGTAAATGCCGGCAAGCCTGAGGCAAAGGTTTTGAAGGACCGCTGGACAGCGGTGGCGAAGGACGGGAGCTACTCGGCCCACTTTGAACACTGTGTGGCGGTAACCGCTGAGGGCCCCTGGGTGCTAACCCGCCCTTAATTGGGTGCTAACCCGCCCTTAATCGGGGTTTCGAGCGGACTTCAGGAGGAAGGCTTCTTGGCGGTAGTGGAAGCGGTAGTTCTTGAGGAGTTACCGGGCCTGTTGTTTCGGCTCGAACTGGGAAACCAGTCCAAGGTACTTGCCCATGGGGCGGGCGCTGCGGAACGCAATTGGGTCCGGCTTCTGCCGGGCGACCGGGTTGAGGTTGAGTTCGCAGAACGCGACCTGACCAGGGGACGGATTTTGAAGAAGCTTGGGAATTAGGTAAGAAAATGAAAGTTCGCGCGTCAGTGAAGAAGATTTGTGAAAAGTGCAAGCTGATCCACCGCGAAGGTGTGGTGCGGGTCATTTGCTCGAACCCGAAGCACAAGCAGCGTCAGGGCTAGAAGAGGATATAGGAAAACATGGCACGTATTGCTGGTGTCGACCTTCCGCCGCGGAAGCGGGCTGAGATCGGCCTTACATATATCTACGGGATTGGGCGGACGCGCGCGAAAAGCCTTCTGCACCGCACGGGTATCGACCCGAACAAGAAGATCGCCGACATGACGGAGGAAGAAGTCAACCACATCCGTCAGATCCTCGAAGAAGAGGGCTCGGTCGAAGGCGATTTGCGCAAGGAAGTGTCGCTGAACATCAAGCGCCACATTGAAATGGCTTCCTACCGCGGACTGCGTCACCGCCGGAGCCTCCCTGTGCGCGGCCAGCGGACGCACACCAACGCCCGTACACGCAAGGGCCCGCGCAAGGGCACTGTGACCGGTAAGAAGAAAGCGACGAAGTAATGGCGAAAGCAGCAGGCAAGCCCTCGAAGAAGAAGGTCGTCAAAAAGAAGGAGAAACGCGTCGTACACAATGGCGTGGTTCATATCCAGGCCACCTTCAACAACACGATTGTCACCATCGCGGATCCGGACGGCAACACCGTATCGTGGTCGAGCGCTGGTTCTCTTGGTTTCCGTGGTTCCCGCAAGGGTACCCCGTTCGCAGCGCAGCAGGCAGCCATGACGGCCGCCAACAAGGCGTCCGAAGTTGGTCTGCGTTCGGTTGAAGTTCGAGTTAGCGGTCCCGGCTCCGGCCGTGAATCCGCGGTCCGCGCTTTGGCCACCGCTGGTCTCGATGTCCGCCTGATCAAGGACACCACGGCGATCCCGCACAACGGATGTCGCGCTCCCAAGCGCCGCCGCGTCTGATCTGGTTTCTCTGGTTTTGCGGAGGGCGGAAGCTCTCCGCGATTCTTTGTTTGTAGCGGGATGAAGTCCGGAACAGCCGGACGTAAACCGCACGTTTGTTCAAGGAGATTTACTTGGCACGTTATATTGGCCCCGTGTGCCGCCTCTGCCGGCGCGAGGGCATGAAGCTGTTTTTGAAGGGTGAGCGCTGCCACTCGGCAAAGTGCGCGATCGAAAAGCGTAACTTTGTTCCCGGCCAGCATGGCAAGGACCGCAAGGCAAAGATCGTCGGCTATGGTCTCCAACTGCGCGAAAAGCAGAAGGTCCGCCGCATCTACGGCGTTCTGGAAACCCAGTTCCGCAACACGTTCGAGAAGGCTGTTCACATGAAGGGTATTGCGGGTGAAAACCTCCTCGCCTCCCTCGAACGCCGTCTCGACAACGTCATCTACCGCATGGGTCTCGGTGCCAGCCGTTCCCAAGCCCGCCAGATCGTTCGTCACGGTCATGTGCAGGTCAATGGCCGCAAGGTCAACATCCCGTCTTTCGTCGTGAAGATCGGTGATGAGATCACCATTCGCGAATCCAGCAAGACCAATGCCGCCATCCTGAGCAGCCGTGACGCCACGGCCCACGCGCCCAGCCCGAGCTGGATGGATGTCGACAAGGAAAACCTCAAGGGCCGGATCATCTCCAACCCCCGGCGTGACGAGTTGACCCAGATTCCGATCAACGAACAACTGATCGTCGAACTGTACAGCAAGTAAGCCGTAAGAATCGCGGCCGGTCTCTCTGTCCGGCCGCGTATCTCCCTGTAATACCGCAGAGAACCTGTTAGTGACCGGTGTACGCGGATTGAGAAAAAGCTGCACCGAAGATTTGGAGCAAACAACGAATGTTTAAGGGATTTCAAAAACCGAAGCGTCTGGTGGCAAACACCGAGACCCTCACCGAACGGTACGGCCAGTTCACGGCCCAGCCGTTCCAGCGTGGATTTGGCACCACCATCGGTAACTCGCTGCGCCGCGTGCTGCTTTCGAGCATCGAAGGCGCCGCCATCACGGCCATCCGGATCGAAGGCGTGGACCATGAGTTCAGCCCCATCCCCGGTGTGGTCGAAGATGCCACCGATATCATCCTGAACCTGAAGCAGGTTCCCTTCAAACTGATGAGCGAGGGCGTCAAAACCGTTCGCATCGTGGCCGACCAGGCCGGTGAAGTTTTCTCTGGCCAGATCCAGACCGACGCCGACGTCGAAGTCCTTGACCGTAACCTCCACATCGCCACCGTGAGCGAAGGCGGCCGCCTCGATATCGAGATGCGCCTCAAGACGGGACGCGGCTACGTCAGCGCCGATAAGAACTTCGACGAAGACCTGGCTCTCGGTTATATCCCCATCGACTCGGTTCACTCGCCCGTCCGCAAAGTCAACTTCACCGTGGAAGCAGCCCGTCTCGGCCAGATGACCGATTACGACAAGCTGACCCTTGAAGTTTGGACCAACGCCGCGATCTCCCCCCAGGACGCTATCGGTTATGCCGCGAAGCTGTTGAAAGATCACATGACGATCTTCATCAACTTCGAAGAACTCCCCGAAGCGCAGGAAGAGCCCGCCGAGCGTTCCATGGACCGCATCAGCGACCAGCTCAATCGCTCGGTCGAAGAACTCGAACTCTCCGTCCGCTCCTACAACTGCCTCAAGAACGCCGGCATTCAGACCATCGGCGAATTGGTGCAGAAGTCGGAATCGGAAATGCTGCGTACGAAGAACTTCGGTCGCAAGTCACTCAACGAAATCAAAGAGATCCTGCAGGGTATGGGTCTCGGCCTGGGAATGAAGCCGGATGCGCAGGGCCGTTTGGTCGCCGCTGCTCCGTCAGCGCCCGGTATGGCAGAAGAAACCGCCGACGACGATTTCTAAACAGAAACCGTCCTCAAATCGGCATCGAGATTGGCCTGAGGAAAGTAAGCAATGAGACATAGATTCGGAAATGTAAAACTCAAGCGCGACATCGGCTCGCGCAACAGCCTCTTCAAGAACCTCACCACGAGCGTGATTGAAGTGGAGCGCGTGATCACCACTGTCCCCAAGGCCAAGGCGATTCAGCCCATCGTTGAGCAGATGATTACCCTGGCCAAGCGGGATACCCTGCACACCCGTCGGCAGGCAGCAGCTTTCCTCACCACGCCCGCGTCGGTGAAGAAGTTGTTTGACACCCTCGGTGCCCGCTTTGGGACCCGCAACGGCGGCTACACCCGCATCACCAAGCTCGGACACCGCAAGGGCGATGGCGCGGAACTTGCGATGCTCGAACTCGTCGGTTCGGAACTCGTGAAGCGTGCCGAAGAGCGTGCCAAGCGCAAGGAAGAACGCCTCAAGGCCCAGCGCGAAGGCGGCGAAGCCGAAGAATAATCGGGACGTTCGCGTCTCAAGAATTGGCCGCTGCGGGAGTGTTCTACTCTCGCAGCGGCCTTTTTTATGCAGCCCCGCCGTGTGCCACAGCAATCGCCCGCTGCAGTGAATCCCAGTTCGTAGTCGCTTCCACTGTGCAATCAGCACCCAAAATGAAGTGATCGCCCGCCTGCCTCACCACCTGCCGGACCTCAGCCTCAATCTGCGCGGGCGTGCCCTTGCCGATAATCCCGTGCCGGTCCATGCCACCCATGAACGGGCGCCGGAATCTCCTGGCGATCTCTCCGGCTGCAATGCTGCCCTCCCGCAACTTCACATTCGCGTTGATCACGTGCCCCGGATAGTCGTAATAGGCGTCATAGTTGCCATAGGGAGCCACATAATCGCACACATGAAGAATGTTGAACGGAAGCTTCGCCGCTTCCCTCATCGCGATGAGGTCGTAAGGCTTGATGTACTGCGAAAAGATCTTCGTGTCTGAGAAGTGATTGGCCTCACCGCCCTGTGTGGACGCGTAAAAGCCATCTATCCCCGCCTGGATACAAGCGCGCACGAAGATCAACTGGCTCTCGACCAGGATCTCCATTCCCTTCTTCACCGCTTCTGGATTCTCCTCAAGATGCTGCTTCAAGACAGGTGCCGTGGCACAGTGTCCCGCGCACATGAAGGGCGAATAGAGGGTCATGAGGATGAGCGAATTGTTCTTTTCAGCGGACTAATTCGCGCACCGTTTGGAGCAGCGGTTCGTAGAAGTCGAGTTTGGCGAGCTTCAGCTTGCTCCAATCCGCCGGCTTCTGCAGAAAGTCCATGCGTGTGTAGGTCTGCTCGAATTGGATTTTCAGGAAGTCCATGCCAGTATGGTGGAAGAATTCCAGATGGCGGCGGGCCGCGGGTAACCCCGACTTGTACGGGTCTCCGAAATGCAAAAAGAACGCTGCCGGTGTATACCCCGCGGGACCCTGCCCGGCGAGCCACGACAGCATCAACTCCCGCTTGTTGGACGGTGGCGCGGCAACGGCAGGCAGCCCTGCTGCGAGACCTGCTGCGGTTGCCGCTTTGAGAAAGTGACGGCGTTGCATCTCTAGTCGAAGTCCGCCGGGTCTTCCCAGTGATGTGACTGGCCGGAGCGGAAGATGGCCTCGATCACTGCCATGTTTTTCAGCGCATCTTCTAGAGGCACAGGGACTTCCGTGTTCTCCAGAATGGCCCGCGCGAAGGCGTCGCCCTGCAGCGTATATTGATCCACCGCGGGAAAAGTCTGCGTACGCATGGTGTCTGTGTGCACAAAGATATTCGTCGGTGCATCTGGCGGAGCGTTGAACGGGATTTCCAGTTCCACACGGCCCTTCGTCCCAAAGATGTGTATCTTCTGATACGGCACGAGTTGCGTGCTGCAACTGAAAGTCGCCTGGCCTGATTTGAAACGCAGCATCGCCGAGGTCAGCCGGTCAGTGCCGAACTCCGGATCGCGCTCAATCAGCGCATTCACCTTGGTCGGCTCTTCGCCAAAGATCCAGCGGGATACGTTGATGGGATAGCAGCCGATATCCATAAGCGCCCCCCCGCCGTACTCTGGAATGTTGCGGATATTGTCCGGCTTGCGGTTGTTATAGCTGAAGTAGCCCGAAATGACCCGCAGGTCACCAATTTCGCCGGAACGCGCGATCTCCCGGGCCCGCAGCCACTGCGGGTGCACACGGACCATGAACGCTTCCCCCATCTTCACGCCGGTCTTGTTCCGCACATCGATGAGGTGCTTGGTCTCCGAAGCGCTGAGGCCAATCGGCTTCTCACAAAGGACGTGCTTTCCCGCCTTAGCGGCTTTGGCCGACCATTCGACGTGCATGTGGTTCGGCAGCGGATTATAGATCGCGTCGATGTCCGGATCGTTGAGCAGCGCTTCATAGCTGGCATAGGCCTTGGGAATGCCCAATTCCTCCGCGGCATCACGGGCCTTTTCAGCGGAGCGTGATGCAATAGCAGCAATTTCGCACAGCGCCCCCTGCTGCATTGCGGGAATGACTTTAACAGTGGCAATCTTTGCGACGCCCAGGATACCCCAACGTATTTTCTTGGCCATGAAACGTTAGCTTATCTCACGGAATTGCGAACGCGGGGCTGGTGTTTGTGAAATGGCCGGAAATGGCGCTGGTTAGTTATTCAGGCTTTGGATTCGCCGAAGGTTTCCAGTATTGGGCGGATCTTGCTTTCCACCCGGAAGCGCTTGACGCGTTCCGCCCGCACAATCGACTTCAAGGTTTCTGCCGCCTCCTCCAGATCATCATTCACGATGACGTAGTCGTAGGCGTCGTAGTTCTGAATCTCCGCGATCGCGTCATGCAAACGGCGCTGAATCACCTCTTCAGAATCCTGACTGCGCATGCGCAAACGCTGTTCGAGCATCTCGCGCGAGGGAGCGAGGACGAAGATGCTGACGGCATCCGGGATGCGCTCTTTCAACTGCGCCGCGCCCTGGACGTCAATATCCAGCACGAGATCCTTGCCCTCAGCCTGTGCCTTGGCAAGCGCACTGACGTGGGTGCCGTAATAGTTGCCAAACACTTCGGCATGCTCCAGGAATTCACTGTCACTCAGGCGGTGCTCGAAGTCCGCACGGTCGATGAAATGGTAAGCCTCGCCCTCTTTTTCCTGCCCGCGCGGTTTGCGCGTTGTGTAGGAAACAGAAAATGTCAGGTCTTTGATTTCGGCCATGAGGCGTCCCACCAGAGTCGATTTGCCAGAGCCGGAAGGTGCGGAGATGATGAAGACAGGGCGGATCATTCGACGTTCAGCGCCTGCTCGCGAATGCGGTCGATTTCGGCTTTCGCTTCCAGGGCGAGATCTGTCATGCGCAGCCCCGGCTCTCCCAGGCCGTTCGTCTTCGAGAGGATCGTGTTCGCTTCCCGGTTCATTTCCTGCAGCAGGAAATCGAGTTTCTTGCCGGTCTCGCCCGCCGCTGCGATAAGATCATCCACCTGGCCTGCGTGCGTTTTCAACCGGACCAGTTCTTCGCTGATGTCACTGCGGTCCGCCAGAATGGCAGCTTCCTGGGTAAGGCGTGCGGGCTCTACCTGATAGCCGCCCAGCAGGTCAGAAAGGCGCTCCCTGAGCCGCTGCTGGAAGTAGGGAATGGCCTTCGCCCGGATCTCTTCCATTTCGCGAACCAGTTTCCGGATGGAAGCCGTTCTGGATTTGAGTTCGCTCTCAATTGCCAGGCCTTCCCGCACGCGAAATTCTTCGAGCGCGTCCAAAGCCTGTTTTGCCGCGG
Source organism: uncultured Acidobacteriia bacterium (assembly GCA_903923395.1). Lineage (GTDB taxonomy): Bacteria > Acidobacteriota > Terriglobia > Bryobacterales > Bryobacteraceae > BOG-234. The sequence continues at coordinate 886 of CAIXXM010000072.1, read as the reverse complement.
AGAGGACGTCCGCTTCCAGCGTTGCATCGGCCACCAGACCATTGGCGCGGCTCTCAAAAATACCCGGGATACGGAGTGCCTGGTTGAGATCGGGTTTACTGTCGAGGCCGAACGCGTCCGCTGCTTCCCGGAATGCGGTCAGCCAGCCATGGAGGACAGTGTGATTCACTGCCAGTGCGCCGCCATTGTCTGTGTTCCGTTTGAAGAAGACTTGCACTTGCACGTGTCCGCGCACCAGACGCTTCCTGACTTGCGTTCGCAGCGCCGGTTCCACGCCGTCGAACTCCGGCGGCATGTGGAAATGCATGTCCAGACCTTTGTGGTTGACGGTCTTGATGCTCAATGTCAGTTCCCCGCCAGCGGCGGGCCTGGCAACACGGGCAAATCCGGTCATGCTGCGAATAGGCATAAGTGCAAACAGTGCGGCATATCACACGCGGGTTAGGTCCCGCGCGGGATAATCTTCGATTATGACATTGCCGGATACGACAGTGCTGTTAATTATCGACATGCAGCGGGCAATTGAGGCTCCTGTCTGGGCGAAAGATGGTGCAAGAAACAATCCAGGGGCAGAAGCAGCGGCACTGGAGTTGTTAGCTGCCTGGCGGGCGCGCCGTTGGCCCTTGGTGCATATAAAGCACGATTCGGTGGAGCCCGCTTCCACTTATCGCCCCGGCCAGCCGGGAAATGAGTTCCTCAACGGCTTTGAGCTGCAGCCGGGGGAATATGTTGTTGCCAAAGATACAGGCAGCGCATTTACGCGCACCAGTCTACGGGTGTATCTGCAAAGCCTTGACAGCCAGACCTGCGTTGTCTGTGGAGTAATTACGAATAACTCGGTGGAGACCACGGTGCGGCATGGCGCAACACTGGGCCTGCAGATCTT